>NZ_JBIUXY010000001.1:0-662601 GCF_044744225.1 Glutamicibacter sp. NPDC087344
GTGAACATCAGCGGCAAACTCCCCCTGGCCACCGGCATCGCCCTGCAACAAAGCCTGCGCAAAAGAGCCCGCAAACTCCGCCAACACGGCGACCCGCGCACCCTCGCCCACTCGAAGCAGACCTGTTCATCGGCCACGCAGTCCAAGGACCACGACGACCTCGCCCGCCGCATCGAGTCCTTCCCCGAAATCCAACGACTCTACACCGCCCCCGGGGACACCGAACTGATCGCCATGGACTCCAAAGCCCGGATCTTCCCCAAATCCCTACGGGAGTTCATCAAGATCCGCGACAAGCACTGCCGCACCCCCTACTGCGACCAACTGGTCGAAGGGGACTGTCAAGATAACGGTGTAACTATTTCTAAACTACAACTTACATCCGAGCGCTAAGACGCCCGTCAAACGCAATATCAAAAGCATTCAACGCCGGCTTCCACCGCTGCGTCCACCGCGCCCGACTGGCATGGAGGCTCGAGCGCGACACCGAGACCCAAGCATCTGCGCACCTTGAGCCTGCCGTCCATGCAGGTGTGGCCCCATACGACGAGTATGCGCTGGATGCAGCTGCGCGGGCCATAGCTGAGAGCGCTGGCTGTGTTCTTTGGGATCACTGGAATAACGATGCCAAGCAGCGCTGGCGCGGCTATGCCAAGGCGGCGCTCGACGCCCATTCGTCTGTGCTCCCGGCGAGGACACCGGCGCCCCCGGAGCCTAACCTGAACCCTGGGGCCGAGCACGGCCTTACGGACGCCAAGCTGGCTGCTGCATGGCATGCAGGCTTCTGCAAAGGCGAGCAGTCCGCTTCGCGCGATCGGCCAGTCGACCCCGACACCATCACCCCCTACAAGAACACGGAGACCCCATGAGCAGCCTGCCTTTCTTCGGCCGCAGCAAAGGCTATGCCACGTTCGAAACTCAGAACCGTCCCCGTGGACGCTTCGTCATTGACCTGAAATCCAATCTGACCGTCGGGGCGCTGGTACCCACTCCCGACAGCCGCGGCCGTCTGGTGAACCGGATCATCCTTTCCATTTGGGATGCCCGCCCCACGCAGGAGGGGCGAATCGCCACCGCGTTCCTAGGCGATGGCTTCCGCACCGCTGACGAACTGTTCGCCGAAGGATGGAGCGCTGAGCGGCTCCTCCTGCTTGGAGAGGCCAAGCACTCCCCCACTGAGGACGGTCCCGGAATGTGGTCGGACTCCCAGGTGGCGGCCACCAAGCGCACCAAAGCCTTCCGCGAGCTACAGAGCAAGAAGCAATGACTGGAAAGCCTACCGAACGCAGCATGCTCAACTTGCTGCTGGACAGGTACACCGACTTCCGCATCGGCACGCTCACAGACCGGTGGGTGCGTGCCGAGCATGTGAAATCGGGCCTGGGCTACTCCGTCGGGCAGCGCACCGCCGACTTCGTAGCGGCCGACAAGCGGCCAGGAATCCCGTACGGCTCAACGCTCGCACTGATCGGCCACGAGGTGAAGGTTAGCCGCGCCGACTGGCTCACCGAACTGCGGGACCTGGATAAGTCCGAGGCCATCAAGCGCTACATGCACCACTGGTATCTGGTAGTTCCAGATGCGTCCATCGTCAAGCCCGGAGAGCTGCCGGAGGGGTGGGGTTGCTCGTCCAGTCCGGGGACCGACTGCGTGCCAAGCTCAAGGCGCCCCGCCTCACCCCGGAGCCGGCCCCCCTTGGACTTCACCATCTCGCTGATGTCCGCCGCGGCCAAGACTGCCCAGCGTGAACCGCTGCACCGTTCGGTGCCCACGATCTGGCTGGACCGCAAGCGAACCTACTGCTGCACCATGTGCGGAACCCCTGCGCCGTGCAGCATACACCGCCAGCACACCATGGACGTGGCCGCGTGAGCGAACACCTGTCACCGCCGTGTCGCTGCTACACCAGCGGGACAGCTTACATGTACCTCGGACACCCCACATAAGATGGGGACAGGTGCTGAATTTGGGAATGAGGATCCATTGAACAAGGTAGAGCTGTACGAATCCGCGTCCGGAGACGTCGTGCTGAACGTGCGCTCCGATGACGACACCGTCTGGCTGACCCGCCAGCAGCTGGCTACGCTGTTCGGCCGCGATGTGAAGACCATCGGCAAGCACATCGCCAACGCCCAGAGGGAGGAGTTGGACGGAATTTCAGTTGTCGCAAAATTTGCGACAACTGCCGCGGATGGGAAAACCTACCGGGTGCAGCACTACAACCTCGACCTGATTATCTCGGTGGGCTACCGTGTGAAATCTGCAGAAGGTGTGCACTTCCGCAGGTGGGCCAACGATGTCCTCAAGCGGTACCTCGTCCAAGGTGCAGTCATCAATGAGAGCCGACTGGCTGAGCTGGGCAAGGTAGTTTCCGTCCTGTCCCGGTCCTCGGATCAGCTGGCGTCAGGGATTGCCGAAGTCGTTAGCGCCTACCTGCCTGGCCTGGTCCTGCTGCACGATTACGACGAAGGCCGGGTCGACATCTCCCCGGAAGCAGTTCCCACATGGGAGCTGACCTTAGTTGAGGCGCGAAACATCATCGCCACGGTCGCAGCCGAGTTCCCCGCCGATACGTTGGCTGGGCGAGAACGAGGAGATGCCCTGGAGGGAATCGTCGCGGCGGTGTACCAGAGCTTCGGCGGACAGGATGTCTACCCGACAACCGAGGAGAAAGCAGCGCACCTGCTGTACTTCGTGATCAAGGATCACCCGCTGGCCGACGGTAACAAGCGCAGCGCTGCCGCACTTTTCGTCACCTTCCTGGCGCGCAACGGCCTGCTGAATGAAGAGAACGGAAACCCCAGGGTAACCAACAGCGGTTTGGCCGCACTGACCTTGCTGGTAGCCGCTAGCGACCCGAGAGAAAAAGACCTCATGGTCTCCTTAATCATCAAAATGCTGGAAGCCGGCAGCTGAGCCAGCCTTGCCCGCACACATGAGTTCTACAATCCAAGGAGAACTCATGCCTCAGAACCTGACCAGCAGCATCAGCGACCAGCTGATGCTCGCCCATGCCACCGAATTCATGCATCCCAATTGGAGCTACACGCTTTCATATGGCTTGTACAAGAAAGACACACCAACAGCTGTAGCCAAGCGTCTCAAAGCCTCAAATGGTTTCAAGTCCTTCCCTGTGAGTGGGCGGCCTGCAAACTTTCCAAAAGTAGGTCAATTCCTTCCCCTCACGACAGCGACTCGCAATTTCAACTGCACGTTTCTTTCACAGTTCTCCGGCAGTGATGGTAGCGAACAATGGTGGGGATTTCGGTTCAATTCAACGAAAAACCACATCGATGGCGCAGGGTCTTGGATAAAATTCACTTTTGTCAAATCACTGCACAAAGGTGAAAACAAGCTGTACATCGTCGCTTCGATCGCTAAAGATCGACCGGCTGGAATGACGCATCCAGCCTATATCGCTGGGGCCAAGTTGATGTGGTATCAATTCGCGACAAACATCAAGTTTGACGATAAAATCATGTACACAGGCCGTTGCGGTTGAGGAGAAACAGAGTCATGGAGACGCAAACAGCAACGAATCGCATAGGCTGGCGGACCTTGCTTACTGACAACTTGGCGGGATTCGCGGTACTTTTCTTTGTTTTCTTCATATCATTTGCGATAAACACGATCGGATTCCTAGGCTACATGCTCTTCTTCAGCGGATTGCCGGTCGTGCTTGTGATGTTACTTCTGAGCCACGTGGCACTTCTTATCCATCCGAGTTCACGATGGAGAGCACGATGGTGGTTCATAGCGTCACTCATTTCATGGGCTATCGCTCCCCTGCTTGGGGGCGTACTCTACCCACTGTTGAATTCGCTCGGCAGCCAGCCCGCCGTCGTTTCCGACCCCGGAGCTTTTGTTGTTTGGACACAATGGCTATGGGCCCTACCTTTCATGGTGTTGTATTTCCTGGTGGGACTGATAAGAAATAACAAGCACAGCAGAGCTGAAACTGTGGCGGCTCCTACTGTCGCCTAGCAATTAGCATCACGGCAAAGGTGCCTCGGATTTTTGCAATCCGAGGCACCTTTGCCGGTAGATTCTCTCAATTTTCGAGGTCGAAAGAATCTGTCGACCATACCGGAGGCAGGCTTGCCCTGCCTACGCCGTTGCCCCATATCGCTCTATTCACGGGTCAGGCGGGCCGGTGCTGGATCAGTGTGGCCAGGCTCCATCCGTGAACGATGCCCAACTAGCGACTTTCCCCAGAATGGCCGCGGACGTCATCGCCCTGCTCAACCAGGTGCAGGAACCGCCGGTTCCAGCGGACTGTGCTGACGGTGCCATCACCTTGCGCGAGTGGAGGTCGCTGGGTTTATGAGGGCAGGCATTCACGTCTCGACGATGCGAAGATGGCCTGGGACCGGTTCGGCACCGCGGACTTCGCATTCCATGGACAACGCATTGTCAGATTCAGCCACAGGAATGCGGTACATATCCCAATTGGGACTACCGACCACCACTGGGTGCTCGCAGATCTCAACGAGCGCTTGCTCGCCTGGGACTTGTGGGTGATGGAGTTCAGTCCGATGTGGATTAAAGACGGTAGCTAGTTAGCCAAGACGACAGCCTTGGATTCGCCGCGCACATGCAGAGCGACCCTAAGGAGAATCATGAGCACTGAACAACTGCCTGCGATCAACACTCATCTCGGAGAACCCGGGACTGAAGCGGTGATCGAAAAAATCGAAGAGGCCTACTACAAGATTGAGCACTTGGAGGGCTCGCTGGCGGCCCCGGACTGACGTTGCACAATGCAGCCTGTGTAACAAGGCCAAAGAATCCCCGAACTGGATCGAAGTGCCCATCGAAGAATGCTTCCCCCTGCACACCATCAGGATCAACCCCGGCACCGGGACGTACTATCAATCGGTCGCTCCACCGGTGACCGGGTACCGGCACCGGAAATTCCCGGAGTTGCTAGCTCGCTCGAAGTGGGTCCGCGGGAGAAAACTGGTCCGTGAAGTGTTTATCGATCCTCACCCGGACCCAGAAGACTAACTCACCGCTGCCCCCGAATACAAGAAACCGCCGACATTCCCTTTCAACAGGAAAATCGGCGGCATCCAGTATGTGTGCTTGCGGTTTAGCGATTCTTCGCTGCGCCTAGGACAAAAACATCTTCGGTATTCTCTATCGGTCCGGCCAACGGGTCATCTGTGCCATCGGCACGAATCACATCCCTTTCGGGTTTTCGAATATCTCCAATGATCTTGATGCAGATGTAAATCAACATCACCATGTGCGCGACGATACCCAGACCGTAAAGGATCTCGATGGTCCAGCTGCCACCGAAGTAACCACCATCGGAAACTGCTTTGGCGCTCCACAACCAAACCACGGCCCAGTGGAAAACCTCTACGAGCTGCCAGATCAGGAATTCTCGCCACTTCGGGCGCGCCAAAACGTACAGCGGAATCAGCCACATGACAAATTGCGGAGAATAGACCTTGCCCAAGAGCAAAAACGCCGCAACGATCAGGAATGCAAGCTGCGCCATTCGAGGACGGCGCTGCGCGGTGAGCCCCAGATAGGCAATGCCGAGGCAGGCAAGCCCGAACAGCCCGTTAGACAGCAGCGACATCGTTGAACCGGACATCCCGGTGCCGGCGAAGGCCAACCACAACGAGGAGTTGCCGGCTGGACGGTCACCCGAAAAGGTGTAAAAACGGCTCCACTCATCAAAAGCGGTCAGCATGAATGGCACATTGACCGCCAGCCATGCGACTACGCCGGACGCCAAGGATACCCAGAAATGACGCATGCGTCCGGAGCGCAGACACAGCACCAAGATCGCGCCGAAAATGAAAAACGGGTACAGTTTTGCCGCGGCGCCGAGCCCCAGCAGCACGCCGGCCAACACAATGTGCTTGCGGGAAAAGGCCAGCAGGCCGAGCGTGGCGAGCATGACCGCCCAAAGGTCCCAGTTGAGCTGGCTGGTCAGGATAATTCCCGGAGCTAGCGCGACCATGATCGCGTCGCGGCTGCGATGGCGTGCAGCGTACGCAACGGCCACAACCACCACCGCCCAACAGATGAAGGACAGAGCGGAATTCAGGTCAAAGTATGCCAGCTGCCGCTCGGCAGAGAACCCCATTCCGGGGATCATCATCGCGGTAACACCCGCAACAACCGCCAACAGCACCGGGTATTCCAAGGCCTGTTCGGCTGGAAGTCCGGTGAAGTACGGGAATAGTTTGTCGGCCATCCCACGGGTGCCAAAAAGCTGGGTGAAGTCCGAATAACACATATGCAGGTGTTGCTCGGCCGCAGGCCAAGCATTCACGCGGCACCATTGTTTGGTCAGTACCGCAATGACCGCACCTAACGCAGTCAGAACCAGTAGCCATAGGATCACCGGACGCGTCGCCTCGCGGGCATTGAACAGGGTCTTAACCGGTTGCATCACGGTCCTGTTGCCTCGTTTCTTCTGGGTTGGGAATACGTAAAAGTTTGCGGGTCCGCGGACTGAGCCGACGACCAAGATGGCCGAAGAGCGGCGCGGTTTTTGGATCGATAAACACCATATAGGCAACACACAGCAGCCCAACGAGGGCGGCGAAGATCCGCATCCACAACAGTGAGAACCACTGCGCCACCGAAAGCTGGTCGACCACTCCTGCAATCGCCAAGATCAAGCACATCACATACAGCAGACGTTCTTGCCCCACGGAGAATTTTCGTCCGAGCGCGAAAAACGGGATCAGCCACAGGATGTACCACGGCTGAATAATCGGCGCGAGAAGCACACTGGCAGCCAATGCATAACCCGAGTAGAGCAGAGGGTGTCCAGCGGGTTTGCGCAACGCCAGCCAGGCGATGATCGCCATGCTGAGGATCTTGAAGATGGTGTACACCACGCCGGACACGGAACTAATGCTGGCCCCGAACAGCGAACCGACCCATCCGATCAGCAGCCCCAAAAGGCCCACCGGGGCGTAGGGGAACGCCGCGTCACCCGAACTGGCCATCCCTGCGATCCATCCGAACCACAGACCGGTGACGGCACCCAGCACTGCAAGAATGGCGACGGTCAGCACGCTGATCCACAACCACACACGAACCCTTGCGCGAAGCCTGGCGTCGGCGGGAAGCATCGCCAATCCCAAAAACGGCAGTGTCAACAGCATGACCGGTTTGATCGCAATGGACAGTGCCATAACTACGATCCCCAGCACCCGGCGGTTGCGATACACCAGCAAAAAGGCGAGCAACACCCCGCCGAGCATCAGGCCGTCGTTGTGCACACCGCCAACCATGTTCATCAGGAATAACGGGTTGACCACCGAGACCCATAACGTCCAAGTGGGGTCGCCGCCCAGCCGCTGAGCCAGCCGAGGGATTGAGTAAACACACAGAGCAACCCCTGCCACCGCAACCAGGCGCATCATGATCACACCGTATTCGGGAACTCCCCCGGAAACGTAGTAGGCCATGCGTGCGTAGACCAGAAACAGCGGCCCATAGGGTGAGGAGGATTCTGCCCATAACGAGTCGGCACCCTGGGCGAACCAGCCTGGAAGCTGAGAAACCCAGTTCTCATAGGGTGAAAGTCCGGAGTGCATCAGCCGCCCCTGACTCAGGTATGAATACACATCCTGAGACAGAATCGGGAAGGAAAACACCATTGGCGCGGACCAGGTCCAGGCGGCCCTGCGCATCAGTCCAAGTGCTTGCTCCCCGAGGTTCTTGGTTGTTTGACGCAGCCGCAACCACGCGCGGAACAGCAATACGGTGCCCACGGCAAGCAGCAGGGTGCAGATGATGACGCCCAGGGTCTCGGCCCGCAGCGGGAGCACCAGTGGAGAACGGGCGAGCACCGATTCTTGGGCGTAGGGAAGCCAGCCCACTCCCCAGGAGCCACAGGTGACCATCGCCGAGGCTAGCAGCCCCTGAAGGATCGGCCCCTTGGAGTCGGTCATCCCGGCAGGCTGTTTCGCCATGGCTTGCCGGTCGTCAGGATGGATCGGGGCTACGATGGCGCTACCTCATCCTTTTTCGGGCCGGACCGGAAAACCCGAAGCCACTGTTTGGAGGGCACCAGACCGGTGAACAGCGTGCGGGTTCGTGGATCCAGATAGGCCAAATAAAACATCACGGCCCAGGAAATTCCGGTGGACAGGTGCTTAACCCACGGGTCAAGATCTCCCAGGAACTGCCAGATGAAGAGCTGATCGGCGGCGCCAAAGGCGATGAAAAACGCGGTCGTGAAATAAACCCAAACGATCTGCCAGTCATCTCGGATACCGGTAACAGCGAAGAACGGCAACAGCCACAACAGATACCACGGCTGGACAATCGGCGAGAGCACCACCAATGCGGTGAAAGCAAACGCCATTCGCTGCACCAGGTGCGACGGTTTGCCCTTAAAAATCAGCACAAGCACCAGCACCACCGAAAGCAGCCGCCCGCCGATCTTCAGCACCGGAAGGATCCAGTTGGTGGGCAGTGAAAAGGCGTCAAAAATTCCGGAAAGCAATGCGTTCAAGGCGCCGACCGGCGCGAACAGCACTGAACCGGTACCGGTACCCAGCATGACCTTAAGCCAGCCGACCCCGTAGCCGTTGGCGATACCGACCGCTAGCATGATCGCCGCAAACAGGGCCAGGGTGTAGCACCAGTACAGGAGTTTACGGGGCCAGTTGGCGTTGGTTCCGGCCCAGAGCAAGCCGATAAACGGGAGCAATACCATGGTGATCGGCTTGATGCCGATCGACGCGGTCATCAGCACCACCGCTAAGATCCCCCGCTGGGTGGCGGCGTAGTAGGTCGCGGCCACGGCAAGCCCCACCATCACGGCGTCGTTGTGTGCCGAAGCGACAAAACTGATCAGAAAAAGCGGGTTGGCCACGGTGATCCAGGCGGCCTTCGCCCCGGAAACATGATGCAGGGCCGCGAGCTTGGGAACGTAGATCAGGCAGAGGATCACCCCGGCAAAGGCAATCAGCCGGAAGAGCAGCACCGAAAGGTCCGGACTGAAACCGACGGCGCGGAATACCCAGTATTCCAGCAGCAGAAACAGCGGACCATAGGGGGTCTCGTCCTGGGCCCAGGTGATGTCGGTGCCTAGCTGGAACCAATTGTTCAGCGAGGAGATCCCGGTGACGTAGGGGTCCTGCCCTGCGTCTACCAGGCGGCCCTGGCCGATGTAGGCGAAAACATCGCGGGAAAAAATTGGCAGTGCCAGCAGCATTGGGGCGGACCAGACCCATACGGCCCGCTTGACCGCTTTCAGGGATCCTGCACCCCAGCCGGCGTGTTCCTGCCCGAAACGCAACCAGGCGCGAAAGAGGATCCAACATCCAAGGGTGAGCACCACGGTGGAGGCGATCACCCCGGAGTATTCGGTGCGGATCGCGATCAACAGGGAGTTGCGGTTCATGGGCGAGACGCTGGCCAACCAACCGACGCCAAAGGAACCCAGGGTGATCATCAGTGAGCCGATCAGGCCCTGCCACAGTGGGTCCACGGTGAAACGTGCGGTGGCCCTCGAAGCGCCATCCGGCACAGGACGCGTGTCGGAGCCCTTGGGTCTATTTGGCGCCATCTTTTCCCTTTCGCCGTCCTCGAACCGCTCGGGGCGGCGCTGTGCCGCGTGTACTTTGCGCACGTCAACAGCCGAAAACGGACCCGCTGCAAACTTCTCCCACGGCCGGGCAACAAGCGCCCAGAATTATCAAAGAATCAACGTAAAACTCTAGCATGCAGGCCTGCATAGACCCTTGGCGACAGCCCGCATGCGAACCGAATCACATCAACAAGATATTTTAATGTGAGCGATCCTACATGCTGCCGCCACCACTGGTATCCGTTTCATAAGCCCGGTAATCGCGATGGTATTCAACCGGATAACGCGGGTCCAGCTCTACCAGCAGGTCGCCGCGGCCATCGGTGAACACCACCACCCGGGTCCCGCGCCGCGGAATTTCGTGCGCATAGGTATTAAGCCGGATACGCACGAACCGGACCCCCGCGTCATCGGCATAACGAATCGACACGTCGCCGCCGCAGTCCCAGCTGCCAGGTTCCGGCAGGGAGATAACCTGCCCGTCATGAGCCGTGCCGGTGGCGCGCAGCCGGAGGATCCGGGCAATATCCGATCGCGCGCGGCGCGTACCACGCACCCCAAAAACCAACAGGTTGGCAGCGCAGGCAGCGGCGATAACGGTGGCGGTCAACACCATGGACCCTTCTCGGTTCACCACACCGGCCAGGGCACCCAGGCCAAGCGCGATACCCCCGAGGACGGAGGCCAGGGTCAAAAGGTTGCGAGGTCGTTCCCGCATGATCAGTTCCATGCCGCGCACGTGAACCCCCGCGAAAAAGAACAGCGAGGCTCCCAGGGCGGGAATTGCCAGCACCAGCCACCACCAGAACTTCGGGCCGGCGGCGTTGGCCAGCGAGCACACCACCAGTCCCCCGGCCGCAGCAGCCACCCCGACCGCTACCGCCAGCGCGCCGAGAAGCACAGCGAATCGCATCCCGAGCGGCTCAAGCGATGCACCCGGCGGGACACGTGTGACCGCGCCAAATTTTTCGCCGTGCGTCGTGAAGACGGGCCATTCATCCAGCCAGGGCCACGGCTGTTCAGGGCCAGAGGGTTTCACCGGTACCTCCTCGCTTCGGCTCGCTCAGGCGAAGCTCACCCCGGTGAGCTTTTCGGAGACCTGCCACATGCGGTCCGCGTCGGATGTCGAAAGCAGCCGTGAATAGACGGGCTGTTCCGCCGGAGGGCCTCCGAGGTGCCGGAAGCCGCTGGGACCGAACAATTTGCCCGCGCTGGAGACCGGATCGGTCGCGGCTTTCAAGGCCGGCAGCTGAGCCGATTCAACGGTACCGAAAATTACCCCGCGGTCAGACAAGGCCTGGATGACGGTGCGCAGCGGTGTCTGGCGGGGCCGTCCGAGTTCTTGGCGGGCGGCGAGCAGGTTGGTTGGCGCGACCCCGGGGTGAGAGAGGTTGCTGGTGATTCCCCAGCCCTGCGCGGCACTGCGGGAATTCAGGGCCAGCCCGAACAGGCCAGCAGCGATTTTCGACTGGCTGTAGGCCTGGCGCCCGTTGTAGCTGCGCTCCCAGTTGATATCATCCCAGTTCACCCGATGCTGGTTGGCCGCGACGCTGACCTGCGATGTCACTCGCGCGCGGCCAGCTCGAAGCAGCGGGAGCAGCCTGCCAACCAGCGCAAAATGACCCAGGTGGTTGGTGCCGAACTGCAGCTCAAAACCATCGGCGGTGCTCTGCCTGGACGGCGGGGTCATCACCCCGGCGTTGTTGATAAGGATATGGATCGGAGCCGCCTGCAAGAGCAGCTGAGCAGACAGAGCCTTCACGGATTCCAGCGATGACAAATCCAGGGCCATCAACCTCACGGTTGCCGCCGGGACCGCATCCAGGATCTTGGCGCGCGCGGCCTGTCCCTTGGCGTGATTGCGCACGGGCATGATGACCTCGGCGCCCGCGGCGGCGAGTCGGGTCGCAATACCGAGTCCGATCCCGTCGCTGGCGCCCGTCACCAGGGCCCGACGATGCGCGAGGTCGGGAAGTTCGATCTGGGCAGTGGAACGTGACATCAGCATTCTCCCGTCGTATGGTGGCATCGTCATTATAATCAGGCACCTGACGGATTAAACAAGGGGTAGGTCATGGGGCGGCCACGCAAAAGTGAAATTTTGGACGGCGTCGACGTCCTGGGTCAAGTACTGCATTCCTTTGTGCTTCATGGATATGAGGGTGTGTCGATGCGCTCGCTGAGCGCGCAATTGGGGCGCGGGCACACCTTCCTGGCCGACCGCTACGGGACCAAACGGGCATTGTGGGAGGCTGCCGTTGCGCACGCGGCGCTGCTTGCCGAACCAGCGATCGAGCAGGCGTTCACGCAACAGGGCGATGACCGGGCAACGCTCATCGCCACGGTGCGAGCCCTGCATCAAACGGCTGCCGGCGCCGCGGACTTCGCCCGTTTGGTTGATCACGAGGCGCGGATCGAATCCGATCGGCTGGATTTCCTGATCGAGCAGCTAGCCTCACTGAATAGGCCGCTCCAGGCGCTTTTTGACCGGCTGGTCGCGGACGGCACTGTGCGGCCCATGCCCTGGTACCTGTTTTATTTTCTGGTGACGGCCCCCACCTCGCTGTATTGCCAGCCGCCGCTCGCCCGGCGTCTGGGTCGACCTGACAACGCCGACGATCACGAACTGCTCAGCGATCTGGTGTTGGGTGGTCTGCTCACTGGCGGGCTTGGACGGATTTGAGCTTCGCCGCGGCGTGATGCGCAAGGAGATCGCAACCGTACAGGTACTTCACTCAAGTTCCCGGAGGCACCGAGCTGCCGTGCGCAGGTGCACTACCGTCAGCTGGGTCTGCGTAACAACGAGGTTGCGGAAACTTTTCCATTTGCCCCAACACACGTTAAAACCGCCATCTCTGGGCGCGAAGGAGGTCAAAAAACTTGATACAGGCGACACCATGTTCATCGGCGATATTCGGGATCTTCTGGTTCTTGTCGATGGTTCCAGCGCCCTTTCGCGACTCTTCGGTCACAACGACGGATCGCCAGCGTTTCTTTGGTCTTGAACCCAACCCGGGTGGGCGATCGAAATGGCGGCGACAATGGCAAACTCAATATCCGTCGTTTGACAAACAAAACTGGGGACGTTCGCAACCCAAGGCGAGAGCTCGTCATCTCCGCGCTCGAATTCCCTGCGAGAGACCTCGCACATGCATATTTCGCCCCGGGCTACGGCCTCTTCAACTGCATCCCATAACGAGCCGAAGAACTCCCTCGGATAGAGGCGCTCCATATTGACAGGGATGTTGGCATCCAGCGTGTAGCGCACTACCGGCCCTCGGTCCTGTAGCACTCGCCAAGCAGCCTGCATCGAGCATAACCACGCGATCTTCCTCGAGAGCTCGAGCGATCGTTCCCACGTAGCCTTTCCAAGGTCCCTGCATCGGGTGCGCCACGCATGGGATAGGGCCTGAGCGGTGGAACCATGCGCCACATGTCCCATTGCGTTGCGATGGTTCGAATCGTGTGGAAATGTTCAGCGAATGCATGAACACCAAGGCCGGCGAGGGCGAACAAAGCGGTCCGCCGGGATCATCAGCCACCGACGTAGTCTAGCGGGGAGAAGCTGAGATCGCGCAGCGGACTAAGATACTCGACAACGAGGACGAGTTCCAAACCGCCGAAGTAACGAAAAACGAGGTTCAAACCTAAAAGATTTGAACCTCGCCTATCTGGGGTGAGTAACGGGGTTTGAACCCGCGACCTTCTGGACCACAACCAGACGCTCTACCGACTGAGCTATACCCACCATGTTTACTTAGAACCTAGTCACATCGCTTATGCGCTTCAACAAAAGTCCTTGGCAACGAGAATTACTATACACCGAAACTTTCGGGAAATGCCAATCAGGTGATTCACGCTCCGCGCGTGACGTTTTTTCGTGCGGTAAATTTGACCTCATGCCTACTTCTGCAGAAAAACTTGTGTGGATCGATTGCGAAATGACCGGGCTCAGCCTTGAGAACGACGCGTTGATTGAAGTCGCGGTCCTCGTGACCGACTCGGAACTGAACATCTTGGGTGATGGAGTTTCCGTTGTCATCAAACCAGAGCCGCAGGCGCTGGAGCAGATGGGTGATTTTGTCCGCAACATGCACATCAACAGCGGCCTACTCGAAGAGCTCGATGGCGGGGTGAGCATGTCCGAAGCAACCTCCATCGTATTGGAGTACATCCGCACCTACGCTCCAGAACCAAATACGGCGCTGCTCGCCGGTAATTCGGTCGGAACCGACAAAAACTTCCTGGTGCGCGACATGCCAGAAGTGATCGAGCACCTGCACTACCGAATCATCGATGTCTCGACAATCAAGGAACTCAGCCGGCGCTGGTACCCGAAGGCCTACTATTCCGCACCGGCCAAGGATGGCAATCACCGCGCCCTGGGTGATATTCAAGATTCCATCGACGAGTTGCGCTATTACCGTGCGGCAGTCATGGTTTCGGCCCCCGGTCCGACCTCGTCGGTAGCCGCGCAAATCGCTGCGCAGATCAAGTCGAAGTAGCCTCGATACCAAAAGCGACGCCGCCCCGGAGGCCAGTGATGCACCACACAGCCTCCGGAGGCGCTTTCGATTGGTCAACAGCGCGAAATTGTGTGTATAGTATTTCTCGTTGCTAAACGCGAAGTTGAAGCGCAAAAGTGCTTTGACTAGGCCAGAAAGCCAACATGGTGGGTATAGCTCAGTCGGTAGAGCGTCTGGTTGTGGTCCAGAAGGTCGCGGGTTCAAACCCCGTTACTCACCCCAGGCAGGCGGGGTTCAAATCTTTTAGGTTTGAACCTCGCTTTTTTCGTTGCCTCGGCGGCCCAATTCAGAGCGTTGCCCTGTGCACGGGCATCGCACAGTGCGTCGCACGGCGCTTGGTAGGCGACCCGCACCGTTCGGTCTTCGTCGATGAAGATCTTGCGGAAGAACACCTGGTTGCGCAGGTGCCGGTTCTGGTTGTCGCACAGCCCATAGATCAACGCCACGTTCTCCGGCAATGCCAAGCAATCGTCATGATGAGCTGAAAGCATCCCCCTGATTTCGCCAAGGCGACGGCGGCTTGACCGCCCCGATGGCCCTCGTCTAAAATAAGAGGTAATACGACAGGCTCGCTTCTCTAGATGAGACGCGGGTCTGTTCTCTTTTGGCCGAGGCACTCCAACGGGACATACCTCGTGAGGATACCGAGTGCATACAGAATCTGGACAGCTCTTACGCGAAGCCTTTCTTGTCGGTCCCTGCTCAGATCCGGCGGCTACGCACTCGCGGCATGGCCTGCGGTTCTGACGAGTTCGCTGCTGCCGTGCTCGAACGGTATGGCTATTACAGGCTCTCCGGCTACTGGCATACCTACCGTCAGTTCCAGCCTGCTCCTGCACCGGCGCTGAACGAAGAAGGTCGCGAGAACCGCCTCGATACGTTCCGCCCCGGAGCCAAGCTTGACCAGGTGGTGTCAATCTACGATTTCGACCAGGAACTGCGCACTCGCTTGAGCACTCTGCTAAGCCGGTTAGAGATCTCGTTGCGGTTCTTCATCGGACACAGGCTCGGTGCCATCGATCTGTTCGCGCACCGTAAGCCCGAAGTCCTCGGAACACTCCGTCCGGCTGAGCCCGGTCAAGAACAGAAGCCGACAACGGCGTACACCGAGTGGCTCACTGAATACGATCGGCACGAGTCCCGCGCCCGGGACGAGTTCGTGCTGCACTTCCGCGGAAAGTACGGGCCACACCTGCCGATCTGGGTTGCGACCGAGGTGATGTCTTTCGGCGTCCTCAGCAACCTCTACACTCTGATGCCGCAACTCGACCAGGAGGTCCTCGCGGCCCGGTTCCAAGTGAATACCGCGGACGGCAAGGGAGATCGCGGCGCTTTCGCGAACTGGCTCAACGCGCTCCGTGTAGTCAGGAACATCTGTGCCCACTACGGCCGTGTATGGAACCGCGTCTTCGACGTCATCATCGACGCCCCCGGAGACGCCCGCAGCAATGGTGAACACCCGCTCCATCATCTAGGCACGAGCACGGTGTCGAATCGCCTCTTCGGAGTCCTGTCGATTCTGCGCTACCTCCTCCTGAGCATCGCGCCCGACGACCGAAGCGTGCTCAACCTGGTGGACTTCGTCACGGAACAAGCGCAGCGGATCGGCTTCCGTCTTCCGCAACTCGGCTTTCCCGAGGCGTGGGAGAACGACGAACTGTGGGACCCGAACTTCATGTTGGACTCGCAAGCGATGACCGCCGCGGGACTCCTGGACCAAGCACGATCGTTCACCGCAGCCCAGACCCGAGCTGCGCTCACTGCTGCACAGGTCCATACGGACAGCTCCGCGACGTCGCCGCGGAGTCTCGCCGCTGCACAACGCACCCAGCTTCGCACCTATCTGCACTACGACTGCCTCATCGAGATCAATATCGGCAAGACAAAGCATTACCCCCAATTCCAGTTCCGTGACGGCAAGATAATCGACGCCGTCGGCGACATCACCCAGCAGCTCATTCGCCGGGCCGGTGATGTGGAGGAGACTACGCTGGCAGAGGCACTCGTCACCTGGTGGCAGACACCCAACTCTGGTCTACCGGTATCGTCCGATGGGCAGGCCATATCACCGCAACAGCTGCTTGAGAGCGTAACGGAAGATAAGTTCCGGGAAACCCTCGATCGTGTGAACGCCTCAGGCACCTTCATGCTCTGACCGTCCCCCCTCGGCTCACGGGCTTCGTATGATTCCGAGGTTCGATTCGAGACAATCACCTCCACTATTACTGGCAGTAATACGACAGGCTCGCTTCTCTAAATGAGACTCGGAACTGCGACCGCATATCGAGCCGGTGTTGGAGCTTCCCGGCCGGAAGCGCTGAGCCAGGTTCGACGACGTCAACGAATTTGAAGATGTCCCGCAAACGGCGGTGATCGCTGACCATGCCGAACGTGCCGCGAAGATTGGCACCCTTGCCGGGTTCCCGTTCGAGAAGGCCGCCCAGGTTAAGCACTGCTGGTTCTTGCGGATGCAGGCAGCGCAGCCGCTCCAGACACAGCTTCTCGCCGGGTACGTGGCTGTCGTACTCGCGCACCTCATCCACGGCTTCCTCCACACCGAGGATGGCGGCATCGACTACGGCCGCGCCCCGACCGACCCCGCGACGTTCCTGGCCTGCTATCCCGAGTGGATCACACGCGACAGGCTCGGCCCGTCCAGTGACGGCCCGAGCCTGCAGAAGTAGAAGCATCTGAGCATCCGCGGGGCTTAGTTCTCCCGTCGCGCTGACTTCGCTGGCACAGAATCGAAGGTCTGAGTCAGTGTGGAGCTGCCACCGGGCCTGGCGAGGTCTTGCATGCCTGTCGCGTGCGTGATCAGGTGTGCGCGAGCTTGCTGGAGCAGCAGGTTGATGCCGTTGCTCGCCGCGCTCAGTACCGGCGGATGCTTCGGCGACAAGCACCCCTATCGAGTAGTCCTTGTCGCAGTCGCGGGCTTGGAGGCCGCGTTGGTTACGCTGCTGATGTGGGCAGACAGTCCGGTTGTTTCCATCGTGCCCTTCATCACCCTGATGGGCGCGTTCGGGTTCGCTTCGCGCCGCACGGTCTCATGGTGTGCTGCCGGTAGCGTTGAGCAACGCGTTTTTCAACATCGGCATCGCGATGGGCTCAGCTCTCGGAGGGGTTGCGCTCAGCTCAAGCCTCGCCGAGCAAAGCCTGCCGATGCTCGGTCTCGTGCTGGCATTCTGCGTCGCCCGGGCTTCACATGCCAGCAGGGAAATCCCCCGTGGCTCCGGACGCCAGAAGTCCTAAGCCCTCCATGACTCCCGAAACCCGGGTGCACTGCGCGTGATCCAGGCCCTGGATCGGCAGCGGCAGGCAGCGCGCCGGCGCCAGACCCAGCTCCTCGGCGATCGCCGCGGTCACTCGCAGGCTGCCGAACTCGGTGAAAAGCCGCCACAAAGGTGCCAGCCGGTCCGATGCGGCCATGGCACCGGCCACGTCGCCGGATTGCGCGGCCCGGGTGATCCTAAGCGCTGCGGCGGGCAGGGTCCCGCCAATCACCGAATACCAGGCATCGCAACCCGCGGTGAGCCCGGCCGCGGCAAACGCGTCGCCGGAGACACCGATCGTGACATGCTCCGGCACCACCCGTCGGATGGCCGCCACGCGGGCGCGCGCCTCGGCCTGGTTGAGGGGAACACCGGGAATCTTGATGGATGCGATGCCGGGCAACTCGGCCAGGCGCGCGTACAGCGCCGTGGTGAAGCTGAAATGCGTGGTGGCGGGATTGTCGTACACAATGACCGGCAGTGCGGTGTGCTCGGTGACGGTTCGGTACAACTCGAACACGTCCTTAGGCGTCAGCGCCTGGTACGACATGGGTGCGAGCAGGATTCCCGCGGCGCCGGCCTGCTGCGCGGACTCGACGTGGTTAAGCACCTGCGAGGTGCGCAAGCCGCTGACCCCGATGAACACCGGTGTGTCCTGCGCCTGTTCGACGGCAAGCCGCGCGACCCTGGCGCGCTCCTGTGGTGAAAGATAAGCAGCGGACCCGGTGGAACCGAGCGCGGTGATCGAATCGACACCCGCCGCGGCCAGCCGCTCAATCAGCCCAACGAAGGCGAATTCGTCGATCTTATCGTCACGCAACGGGGTCAGCGGGAAGGCACTCAGGCCGGTGAAAAGGCTCATGGTTCGGGTTCTCCTTCAGCCAGTCGAGCACCTGCTGGGCGTGCAGGTTCGGTGGGAAAATCGGATAAAAACATGCTCGATCAGACCGTTTTGGATGATGAACGTCAGTCGCGAATACAGGCGGTCGTGACCCTGGGCGGCGAACACCGGCAGGCGCAGCGCCTTTCCGAGCGCAAAAAATTCATCACAGATCATGGTGAACGGAAGCCGGAGCCGATTGACAACCTCGGCCTGGTATTCGGGCGTCTGGCTCGACATGCCGTACACACGCTCGGCACCCGCCGCCCGGAGTTCACCGAAGTGGTCGCGGAAATCGCAGGCTTCGGTCGAGCAGCCCCGCGCACCGGGATTCTCATCCCACCCCTGGGGCAGATCAATCCCCGGCCTACCGGTGAGCGGGTAGAGGTACAGTATGGTGCGGCCGGGACCTAGATCCGCCAGCCGCACCCCCTGGCCGTCGCTCGTTGACAGCTCAAGCGCGGGCATCGCCAGCCCGCGCAGATGCTCAGCGGCGCCGTCGTCGTCAGGTACCGGAAGGTTCTCCGGCAAGACGGTGTAGTCGGCCACCGGCTCCACCCGGGTGAAGGTGCGCCCCGCACTGACTTCCAGGCGGCGGTTCAATTCGGTGCGCCGCAGGGTGAGAGAGTTGATCATGCGGTCCAGGTCCGCGATCGCCTCGCGGTAAACACTAAGCGAACTGACGCAGTCATCTCCGTGTTGATGCCCCAGGCCCAGGCATTCCAAGAACGGCGCCGCCCGCTGCGGGGAGATCCCAAGGCTCGCAAGTTCCCGGATTTCTGCCACCGCCCGCACATCTTGCTCGTCGAACTCCCGGTACCCGTTCTCCCGCCGCGTCGGGGCAATCAGCCCCAGCTGCTCGTAATAGCGGACCGCCTTGACCGTGGCACCGGTGCGCGCCGTCAACTCCCCAATACGCATCTCATCCTCCTGCCTCTCATCCTAAACTCGGCCCCTGGGGGCCGGGTCAAGCCAGGTTGTCGGTCGCTGAAGATACGATGGCACCCTACTCAAGCCGGATAACAACCCGAGGAGACCCAGGATGGATGCCGATTGGCCCGGAGTCATCGACACCGACGTTTTGCAGGCGAGCCACATCGAGGCGGTGAACCGCCTCTCCGACGCTTCCAAAGCCGGTGCGTGGGATGAGGTGTTCGGCTTGCTCGACTCAAACCATGTGCTCAGCGCCAACCAATGGCGGATTACCGGGGACTCATGGTTCACCCCACTGCACCAGGCCACCTGGATCGGCGCTCCGGTACAGGTGGTCAAGGAGCTTACGGACCGCGGGGCGTGGCGGTCGTTGCGCAATGCGGAAAACCAGCGACCGGTCGACATCGCCCGAAAACGGGGGCATTCGCACCTCGTCGAAATACTGGACGTGAGAGAATCCGGAGCCCAAGAGCTGCGAAAATTCGCCGCCTGGGATGCCCACCTGGCGCGTTTGATCACGGAGCGCACCGAGCGGATCGACCCGGTGAAGATCCGGCAGGTATCTACCGAAGTCTTGGCGTTGGAGCCGCTGGCAAACCTCTTTTTCGGTTACCCCGGCATGTACGGCGGGTTCTCCCTGTCCCTGCACAAGGACCGGCTCCTGGTGGAGAGCTGGAGCCGCGTGGTCGGCGGCTCCGGCCAGGCGCATGTCATCACCGAGAACGCGTGTGTGCTGGTGGAGGAAGGTTTCGTTTAGGCGTTCCCCTGCGCTCAGATCGGGCGTGCCAGATCCCAGATGTAGCCGAAAGGATCGCGCACGCGCGCACGCAGGTCGCCCCAGAACTGCTCGGTCGGCTCTTCCAGTACACTCGCTCCGGCTTCCCGCATCGCCGCGGTGGCTGCGGGCACATCGTCGACGTAGACGTAGAACATGGAGCTTGGCGCCGCTTCGGCGGGCGGGGCCAGGGTCGGCTCAAACTCGCGAGAATTCAGCGTGAAGTTGATCCCGCGATACCGAAGCCGGGCGAACATGGTGCC
This sequence comes from Glutamicibacter sp. NPDC087344, assembly GCF_044744225.1. Lineage (NCBI taxonomy): Bacteria > Bacillati > Actinomycetota > Actinomycetes > Micrococcales > Micrococcaceae > Glutamicibacter > Glutamicibacter sp. NPDC087344. Next base: position 20,221 of record NZ_JBIUXY010000001.1, read on the forward strand.
CTCGCGGTCGGCAAAGGGAAGCACCGCGATCGGCACAAAACCGAGCGTTGAACCATAGAATTCGACCGCGGCGGCAACGTCGTCGAACACCAGCGCCGTCGTTAACCATTCAAGTCCCGGCCACGGGTGCGGCCGCTTCTCAACGTTTTCAAACCAATTGCCGTCGGGCATCGGGGTCAGGGTCGACATACTTACTCCTCCGTTTTTGTGCGTAACTATACAACGCGTCCGGTTCGTAACTATACAACACATCCGGTTAGTATGTAACGAGAGCCAAGCCCGCAGTGAGTGCTGCCTACATCCGGATCGAGTTGTTATGCGCCCAAGCAGTCGCCTCAAAATCTTGAATGCCGCGCAAGGCATCATCACCGCCCAAGGCACGGCGGCCGTCACCTTCGAGGCAGTGGCGGAGGCCGCCGGAGTTTCCCGGGGCGGGGTGCTGTATCACTTCGCAAACAAAACCGAACTACTGGTAGCCCTGCACGAGCACCTCGCCGAACGCTGGGAGGGCGAGCTTGTCGACGCACTCGGGACGCAACCGGAAGACGCCTCGATCGAGGACCGGATTGCCACGTACGCCGCCGCGAGTGAACGCAGCGCCACCGGTGCCGAGCTGATCCTCATGGTCGAGGCATCCCTCCACGGGGAAATGCGCGCACCCTACTCACGGGTGGCGGCCCGCTGGGTGCCTGATGCGAAGCAGGTCCGCGAGGATGATCAGCAGGGTCTGGACCAGCTGATCGCATTGCTCGCCGCTGATGGTTTGTGGGCGAGCGATCTACTGACAGAACTCAATATCCCGCACCGATTACGCAAGGCGCTGGCCCAACGTATCGGCGAGATCGCTCGCAGCGGCCCGTTGACCTAGTTCCGTACCACCTCCGCGGTCCAGGAAACAGCTTCCTGATGATGCAGGTCGAGGTAGTCTTGGGCAACCACCGAGGCTGACCAAGACTCGGCACCGCTGTTGACCCCGCCATTCAGCGTGATGACCGTTGCGCGAACACCTCCCGGAGCCTGTTCGGCGGCCAACGCCCGCACAAAAGCACGCAGTGAGGCCTTGCCGGGCGAAAGGGACACACTATCCGACGACGGCTTGCCGGCTTGTCCCCCGCCGGTAAAGGGTAGACTTCCCTTGCAATTCATCGCAGGAAGCACCACGTCGGCTGCAATTTTCGCCCCGGGAGCTTCAACTTGGATGAATATCCCGCCTAGAAGAATCCCATCGGTGGGAGTATCCGGCCTAACGATCGCCGCTGCGCAGATCAGTGTTTTGGGGAAAAGTCGTTGGGATAGTACAGCTGGAATACCTAGTGACGGTACTGGAGATCCATCTGCACTTCTCGGATAACTCATACTTTTGGCCCAGGGAGACAACCTTTGAAATGGGCTGAGACCAACATTCAGATCATTGGAACACCAGCTGGGAATTGCTCACTATCGGGCCCCATGCTCTTTCACCATCGGCTCAGGTCAATGCACAGTCTGCGCACGGAAAGTCAGTTGGGAGTGTTTGGAGGCGGGAACTGTAAACCCTGCATTCCCATCTTTCCAATAATATGGGAAAATAGGATTGAGCCATTCCCATCTCAGAAAGGGTCTTGGATGAATCAAGCATCCGATCCGCGTGGCATCAGCACAGGCGGCCGGCAGCCCAAGCGCTATCTCGCAGAACCCGACATCAACTTGCCGACAACCTGTTGGCCACCTATTGGATATGAAGAGAAGCAGTGGGAATCGGCCCATGATCCGGCTCATTCGAGGCGTCAAAGGTTGCGCGCCCGAGGTCCATATCAGGCCGCCATAGCCCCCGAGATTTCGAATGCCCAGCCGCTGGTTTCCGGGCAGACCGCAGCGTTGGTGGAAGAAGCAACCATTGAGACTGTGCGCTTCGACAGGGACTTGGGAGATGACGCAGCCCCATTCGCGGCCTTGCTGTTGCGTAGCGAATCGGCGGCGAGCTCTCAGATTGAGAACCTGACTGTTGGCGCCAAACGTATTGCCTTGGCACAGCTGGGAGATCGCTCCAGTTCCAACGCAGCGTTGGTGGCCTCCAACATCTCCGCGATGGCGGCAGCGGTCGATTTGGCCGACAACTTGGATGAGACCAACATACTGGCCATGCACCGTGCTTTGCTGGGGCCGTCAGAACCCCTGATGGCTGGCCACTACCGTACCGAAGCGGTCTGGATTGGCGGCAACTCTCCGCACACTGCCATGTTTGTGCCGCCCAGTTATGAACACATTCCCGAAGCCATGGCAGATCTCATCAGCTTCATGCGCCGTGACGATATTCCTGCTCTGACCCAGGCCGCGATCGCCCACGCCCAATTTGAGACCATCCACCCATTCCCAGATGGCAACGGACGAACCGGACGCGCCCTAGTCGGTTCTATGCTCAGAAATAAAGGCGTTACCGAGAAGGTAACCATTCCTGTCTCATCCGGGCTGCTGACCGACACCAAAGCCTATTTTGACGCGTTGGGCGCTTTCCGCGAGGGCGATATTGTGCCCATCGTGGAGATGTTCGCGGAGTCGACATTCCGAGCCACAGCTAACGGCCGACAGCTGGCTGAGGATATTGGCAATATTCGGCAACAGGTTTACGCCGAATTTGGCCGAGCCCCGGGTGAAGGGCTCAAATGGGCGGCTGAGTTGATACTGCGCGAGCCCGCTATTACCGCACAAATACTCAGTGACACCGCAGGCCAGTCCTCCAGTGCCGCCTACCGCAATATCGAGCGCCTAGAGAAGGCCGGTGCGCTGAAGCTATCTGGTCACATCAACGGGCATCGGGTGTGGATCGCTCCGAAGGTTATCGAGGCCTTGGATAATTTTGCCGCCAGAGCGGGACGGCGAGCTCGCGGATAATCCCAATTGCCAGCGTTCTGCGCCTGACACTCCTTGCGGCTTAGTCAGCACGTGGCCCCGGACAAGCGCGCACGGAAGAATTCCAGCAACGAAAGATTACGAAGGGTCACCGCTCGCAGTGCGCGGAACACCCCATAATGAATCCTCGCGAGGATCTCCCAGTTCTTCACATGCGCACTACCCGGTTCAACCGCCGCACGATGTTTTGAGAGAAGCCCATCGACCAGCACCCGTACGGCGGCGACCAAAGTCTCAAGCCTCAGGAATCACACGCGAGAACATTTCCGGGCGCGGCTGATCGGGATCCGGACCGTTGCGCACACCGCGGTCAAGGCCACTGAGCTCATTGAGTTCAGCGGTGCCCAGATCGAAGTCGAAGACGTCAAAATTCTCAGCGATCCGCAGTGGATTAGTTGATTTCGGAATCACGGATCGCCCCTGAGATATTCCCCAGCGGAGCAAAATCTGCGCGGGGCTTTTGCCATGTGCTTTCGCAATTCGAGCAACGGTGTCGTCCTGCAGGACGTTTTTCCGCCCTTCGCCCCACCCAGGGTAAAACGTGATGCCGCCGATCGGTGACCAGGCCTGGGTGAGGATGACGTGCTTCGCATTGGCATCCTGCACTTGCGGCTGCGTGAAGTACGGATGCAACTCAACCTGGTTCACCGCCGGGATGACCTCGGTTTCAGCCAGCAGGTTTTCCAAGTGATGCGGCATAAAGTTGCTGACGCCAATCGCTCGCACACGCCCATCGGCCAGCAGCTGTTCAAGTGCGTGATAGGCCGCGACGGTCTGATCGAATCGCTCTGGTGCCGGCTGATGCAACAGCAACAGGTCAAGCGTCTGGAAACCCAGCTTCGCGGTGGCTTTTTCAAACGCGTGCAGGGTCGATTCGTAACCATAGTCTGACACCCAGACCTTGGTTTCGATGAATACCTCGTCGCGGTCAACCCCGGAATGGCGGATGCCCTCGCCGACCTCTCGTTCATTTCCGTAAGCCGCCGCTGTATCAATGTGCCGATAGCCGCATTTCAGTGCGGTTTCAACTGCCGCGGTGGTGTCTTCCGGTGCCGATTGGTACACACCAAGTCCGATGGCCGGCATCGTAACGCCGTTGTTTAGTGTCAGATTCATGCTCATGTCTTTCATGGTAGGGAATCGATGGATGATCGTGGCAGGGTCTGCGAGTACCTGTGTCATCGACGTGAAGTGCCGACCGTCGGCTCGGTGGTGATCGCCAAGCGCTTCCGGTGAGCTCGAAGATCGCCGGGGAACACCAAGAACAACACTGCCAAGAAACTGAGGACGAGCAATAGGCACCCGACGGTCAAGGCCGTATACACTTCGGCGCTGATCTGCCCGCTGAACGACGTTTGCGCGGGGCCGCCGGTGGCGCAGGCAACCATGATTCCAAGACCGAGCGTCATACCCATCTGGTGGAAGGTGTTCACTAGGCCTGAGGCGGCCCCAGCAAATTCGACCGGGGTGTTGATGATCCCAAAAGAGGTGAGAGGCGCAAACGCGAGCCCCTGACCAATCCCGATCAGCGCCATCGGCGGTGCAATACCGTCCCAGAATCCGGTGTGCGGGTGCACTGTGCTAAGCCAGTACATTCCCGCCAGCGTGAAGGCGATACCTAGCAACAGCGGAATCGAGGCTGGCAAACGCCTCACAATCTTGGGAATTGTCAGGGCAACAACAAAATTCACGATGGTCATGGGCAGAAAGCCGAGCCCAGCCTGCAGCGGGTTGAAGCCGAGGACGTACTGCATAAACTGCGTCAGGAAATAGAAAAAACCGATCATCGCACCCATGTAGAGCAAACGCGCCAGATATGCTCCGGTGCGACGCCGACTGGCGAACAAGCTCAGCGGCATGATCGGCTGGGTTGCCTTAGCCTCAATGGCCACGAAGCAACCGAGCAGAATAATTCCGGTCCAGATGGGCAGGAGGGTTGAAAAGGACACCCAGCCCCGCTGGGTGGTGTTAATGATGCCAAACACCATCAAGCCGACGGATAGTGTGGCGCACGCGGCTCCCAGGATATCGAAGCGGCCTCTCGCCCGCGGCGTCTCAACGAGGAAGCGCGGGGCAAGGAACATCATTGCCAAGCCCAGGGGCACGTTTACGAAAAACCCTGCTCGCCAGGAGACCCAGTGCGCCAGCACACCGCCAATCACCAGTCCCAGGCTTGCCCCAATCCCTGCGATTGCCCCGTACCAAGCCACGGCTCGATTTCGCGCGTGTCCTGGTGGAAATGAAGCGGTGAGCAGCGACAGGGAGGTTGGTGCGATGATCGCGGCACCAACACCTTGAAGCGCGCGGCCTGCGATCGCCCACCAGCCAACCGGCGCGAGACCGATCAGGGCGGAAGCCAGAGAGAATACCATGAGTCCAAACACGAAAACCCGGCGGCGCCCGAACAGGTCGCCGGCGCGGGCACCAATCAGCAAGAGCCCGCCAAATACCAAGGTGTAGGCATCTTGCACCCACGAGAGTTCTCCGGAACTGAGATCCAAGTCATTCTGCACGCTCGGTAGCGCCGTGAAGATCACCGAGTTATCAAGCAAGATCATAAAGTAACTCATCAAGACCACCGCGAGGATTCCAGTTTGATGAAAGGACTTCGCCGGATCGCGGATTGTTGAATGATTTGTCATAGTTTCAATGCAACCGCTCATGCCAGGCAGAGGACAGACTCTGGTGTTCCGGGGTCTGTCAGTACCTCCCACGGTTGCGCACGATCGCCTATCGTTGAGTGCATGACACACACCAGCGATGTGAAGGCGTTTCTTGCTTCGCGCCGGGCCAAGCTCACCCCCGATCAGGCTGGCCTCCCGGTTTATGGCGGAAATCGACGAGTTCCCGGGCTCCGCCGCGAAGAGGTCGCATTGCTCGCAGGAGTCAGCGTTGATTACTACACCAAAATGGAGCGCGGTAATCTCTCGGGTGCATCCGACAGCGTGCTTGAATCCCTGGCGCGGGCGTTGCAACTTTCAGAGGCGGAAACCGCTCACCTTTACGATCTGGCCCGGGCCGCATCTGCCGCACCTAGAACTCGACGCAAGAGCAGCCCGACAACGGTTCGACCCAGCCTGTCCCGCATCATTGATGCGATTGTTGACGCTCCCGCCTGGATTCGAAACGACCGCGGTGACGTTCTGGCCGCCAATTCCCTGGCCCGCGCTCTGTACGCAGATCTCATGGCCGAGGTGGTCCAACCGCCCAACAATTCCCGCTTCACTTTTTTGAACCCTAAAGCCCGGCAGTTTTACACCAACTGGGAGCAAGCCGCCGATGACATCGTCGCCATCCTTCGTTCCACTGCGGGGCGCAATCCCTACGACAAGGACCTCACCGATCTGGTTGGCGAGTTGTCGACGCAGAGTGAAGAGTTCCGAACTCGCTGGGCTAAACACGATGTGCGCTACCACCGCACCGGCCGCAAGCAGGTTCACCACCCGGTGGTTGGCGACCTGGATCTCGCGTTCGAAGCCTTCGACCTTCCCGGAGATCCGGGTCTGCGCCTGAATATTTACACCGCCGATCCGAATACGCCGTCTGCCGACGCGCTCAAGGTGCTCGCAAGCTGGAGCGCTGCAGAGGTCTAGCACTCCTAGACTGAAAACATGCCAAAAATTCAGGACGTACTCTTATCCAACCAGCAAGCAGTTCCCGCCATCGGACAGGGCACGTGGTTCATGGGCGAGAATCCCAACATTAGACAACAGGAAATTGCTGCGTTGCGCCACGGTATTGAACTGGGGTTAACCCTCATCGATACGGCCACCATGTATGGGGACGGGCTCGCCGAGCAGTTGGTTGGCGAGGCCATCACCCCGGTACGCGACGACGTATTCCTCGTGGACAAGGTACTTCCCTACGAAGCGTCGTATGCAGGGGTCATTTCCTCCTGCGAAGGTTCCCTTGAACGACTGGGGACGGATTACATTGATCTGCTGCTCCTTCACTGGCCTGGCTCGCATCCGGTGGAGGAAACCGTTCGCGGATTCGAAAACCTGAAAGACCGCGGATTAATCGGCGACTGGGGTGTGAGCAATTTTGACTCCGACGAACTGCATGCATTGCCCGCGTCTCCACTGGTGAACCAGGTCCTCTACAACCCCAGTCGGCGCGGGGTGGAATTCGACCTGTTGCCCTTGCACTCGGCCGCGGCCCCGCAGATCACCACCATGGCCTACTCCCCCATTGAGCAAGGCAGGCTACTTGCTGATCCGACCTTGCGCGCGGTTGCGGAGGACCTAGGCGCAAGCATCGCCCAGCTCCTCATCGCCTGGGCCATCCGTGACGGTTCAACCATCGCCATCCCGAAGTCTTCACGTGTTGAGCACACCGCGGAAAATGCAGCGTCCGCGCAGCTTCGATTGACCGACCAACACATTGAGGCGATTAATAACGCATTCCCGGCTCCGCTCTACCCGACGCCGCTTGAGATGCTTTGAACCCACACCTGTGCGTCGAACGTCGAATTGCCTAAAGTTTCCCCGGTGCGGCACGCCTCGGGTGCCGCGCGTGAGCTCACCTTGCGCGAATACTCGAATTGCGCGCTATTTGTTGGGGATCTTGGGTCGATTTCTCGGTGAACGCGACATTATTGCTAGTTAATCCACTCTTGAATACCCCTAAAACTACTTGAGTTTAAGCTGACTGCTACTTGACCGGAGTAGCCCAAGGGTTCGATATTAGTAGAATGACCGGATTCCAGAACGAACGCCGAGCGGTGCTGCCTTCGCGCGTCGAGGCGCTTAACACAGCGCTTGACGTTGCACGTAGCGGCGGCCCCATCCTGATTATCGGTGACGCCGGGACGGGCCGAACCACCTTTTCCTTGCAGCTCATGGATCGGATCGACTCCAAATTCATCTGGATCGTCGGCTCGAAGGCGCTTAGCTCCGTGCCGTTTTCTACGCTCAGCGTTCTCGCGACCCAGCTCCCCGAGGGATCGGCAGGCACCACACCCACAGCGCTGGTCACCGGCATCGCTCGCGCAACGAGTGAACACATCCAGTGGGTTTTTCTAGACCACGCAGAACATGTCGACGAGCAAAGCGCTGCGGTCCTCAAACAGTATTCCATCTCAGGAAACATTCGTTTGGTAATCGCCGCCTCCTCGGTTCGCTCCATGCCATCGGAGCTGCGCTCAATGATCTCATCACCGAATCTTCTGCGTGTTGACCTAGAACCGCTGACATACGACGACGCGCAGATGATGCTCGGTGAAATCCTGGGCGGTGAGGTTAATTCAAGCACCATCACCTCGCTCCTGGAATTCGCGGGGGGCCATGCGCTGCATCTGCGCGAGCTGTCCCTGGATGCCCGAGCCAGCGGCGCACTGACCAAACAACACGACTACTGGACCCTGAGCCGGACGTGGACTCCCCGAGGCAAACGCACCTCGGAGTTGATCAACGCCCGGCTGAGCAACCAGACCGAAAACGTGAGAGAAGCGCTGGAACTTCTCGCCGTGACCGGACCGGTCCCCCTTGAAGTTGCCCTCAAACTCGTAGGGCAGTCCGTCTACGAAGCCATCGAGACCGAGTTGGTGCGCCTAGACGTCATTTCTGAAAACCCGGTGACCGGCGAGCGCGTAGAACAGGTTCGGTTGGGAACGGGTCTTTCATCGGAGTTGGTGTTTAACAGTTTTGATGCGTCAACGCTGCGTCGGCATGTTCGGACCATTGATGAGAAGTTGACGTGGGAGCTTTTTGATTCGGCCGCGCGTAGTCGTTTTACCAGGCATCGGTTGGATATGGGCTTGACGGTGCCCATTGACGAGTTGCTCTCCGATGTGCGGCAGGCTTCGGGTGCTCGGCAGTTTGATCAGGTGATTGCGTTGACGGATCTGCTTGATCGGCAGCTGGTTGAGTCCGCGTTGCAGTTGGAGACGTTGCTGGTGGCTCGTGCTGAGGCGTTGTCCGAGTTCGGGATGCCTGAGGCGGCGTTGACGTTGTTGCAGGAGCACCTTGCGACGGGCTCGCCTGAGCTGCGGTTTGTTGCGGCAAAGATCGCTTATGCGAGTTTGGGCCGGTTGGAGACTGCTGAGCAGTTTCTTCAGGCTCTCCCGGGGGATCCGCCAGGTGTTGCGGCTTATTTGTTGTTGATTCGTTCGAGGGCGAACAAGGTTGTTGATGTTGCGGCGTTGCGAAGGTATGCGTCGATGCCTGAGCTGCGCAGTGAAGGTCGGGCGGCGATTTTGGCTCATGTGTTGGTTGAGCAGGCGCATGCCGGGTTGGCCGAGGATTCGATGGCTGAGTATGTTCAGTTGACTGAGTCTGCGCAGTGGAAGCAGTGGCCGGCTTCGGTTCGTTCTGAATTGATTTTCGCGTTTCCTACGATTGCGTTTGCGTTGGGGTTGAATCCTGCGCGTTTTGCGGATTTGTCGCTGGGTGAGGATTTGAAGACTGCTAATACTTGTCATGGGAATGTGATTGTGGGTATTGGTATGGGTTATCTGGAGTCCGGGTTGGCGGAGCAAGCGCTGGCGTGTTTTGAGCAGGCTATTGGTTTGTTTGCGGTTGGTGACCCGAATTTGGTGAAGGGGTTTGCCGCCGCGTTGGCTGCTGCTGCGGCAACGTTGCTCGGTGAGCGGCAGAAGGCGTCGTTGTATTTAGCGATGTCGCGTGCGGAGCCTGAGGTTTCTGGGCAGATTTCTCGGCCGGTTGCCGATCGTTGTTTGTTGTCGGTGATTCTGGATCTTGACGGTGCGCAGGCGGCGCAGGTGCATTTGCGGGAGCATCTGTCTGCGGCTGAAGCTTTCGGCCGAAAGAATCTGGTGATGCGTTTGTTGCTTGAGGCGTGGCAGTGTGGCTTGCTCGGTGATGTTGCTCAGCTCTCTGAGGCTGCACGGCAGGTTCAGGGTCCTTTGGCGGCGGTTTTGTCGGGTTATGAGGATGCACTGAAGGATCCGACGGAGTTGAGTGTTGTTCCGTTGGTGCAGGCTCATGTTGAAGCTGGTCAGTTGTTGTTGGCGGCGCAGTTGGCCGCGCGCGCTTCGGAGCAGGCTCGGATTTTGGGGCGGCGTGCTGTGGCGACGCATTTGTTGGGGTTGTCGGTAGAGATTGGGCAGCCGTTGGAGCAGGTTAATACTTTTGCCTGGGGGCGTGCCCGGATTGATTCGTCTCTTTTGACTGCTCGTGAATATGCGACATGTGTGTTGGCGGCTAAGGGTGCTAGCAGCCTTGAGATCTCTAAGGAGTTGTTTTTGTCTACTCGTACCGTGGAAGGTCATCTGCAGCGTTCTTATACGAAGCTGGGGATTACGGATCGTCGTCAGTTGATCGCGGAGCGTGCAGATGTGGACTCTGTGGCTCCGGTGGATACTCTAGGCCTACCTATTTCGATGTGATTACCTACCTAGTCCGCGTGATTTTCCACTGAGTGTCGATACTTGCGCATATGATGATTGTTGTTCGATCTGTCTACGCGATGGGTTCTTGGGGGAATCACAGTAGTTGATCGGAATGTTGGCGGGATAGTAGCTTGCTTTCACTCGCAATGAGCGCAAAAGACTTCCACCGATACCGGCTGGTGCCAGTGTCTTTTGACGCTGGCACCTTGTCGTTAAGCAAATGTGACATGACTGTCGGTCGATTGATTCGAACCTATATTCGAATCTGCTCGTTGAGATGGTCTAACCCCGTGTTTTTTGAGACTTTTTGTCTGAAACATGACGGGTGGCTCGGATTTTCGACAACAAATAGGTGCATGTCAACGGGTGAGACCATAATGGAAGGGAATAGTGTGGCAGGCCGTCGCTCGCCGGTGCGCCTGCTTTGACCCCTCATCCCCCAGTCGAAAGGCATCGCCCCGTGAAACGCGCGCTCTTTGAAGAAGATCACGAACAGTTCCGCGAACTTGCCCTTGAGTTCAATTCCCGCGAGATCTCCGGCAAGTATGCCCAGTGGGAGAAGGATCATCAGATCCCCCGCGAGGTGTGGCAGTCGGCCGGCGAGAACGGCTTGCTGGGTCTGGCGGTACCAGAGGAGTTCGGCGGCATGGGGATCGAGGACTATCGTTTCCGTGTGGTGCTGGATGAGGAGTTTGTCCGTTCCGGGCATCTGGCGGTGGCTTTGGCGTTCCACCTTCACGATGATTTGGTGCTGCCCTACGTGTTGGCCTATGGCTCGCAGGATCTCAAACAGCGTTGGCTGCCACGTTTTGTGGATGGGTCGACGATTACGTCCTGTGCATTCACCGAGCCGGGTGCCGGTTCAGACCTGCGTGGGGTGCGCACCAAGGCCGTGCGTGATGGCGAGGATTGGTTGCTCAGTGGCCAAAAGACGTTCATCGGCAATGGTGCGTATGGTGATGCGGCCGTGGTTCTGGCGAGGACCGATGGTTTGACCACGCGTGCCGGCGAGGATTCGTTCTCGCTGTTTATGGTTGAGCGTTCCGAGGGTTATTCGAATGGCCAGCCCTTCGACAAGATGGGGTTGCGGGCTTCGGACACCGCTGAGTTGTTCTTCGACGAGGTTCGGGTTTCGGATGCCGATCTGATCGGCGAGGTCGGCAAGGGGCTCAGCTACGTGAAGGAACAGCTGCCGCAGGCCCGCCTGGCGATCGCAGTAGCCGCGAGCGCCATTGGCTCGGCCGCCTTTGAGCAGGCGTTGGCGCATGCCGGCGAGCGCTCGGCGTTTTCGCAGGTGCTGACCGAATTCCAGAACACTCGTTTCGAGTTGGCGGATTTGAAGACTGAGTCGCATGTCACCCAGGGCTTTGTGGATCGGGCGGTGCTTGCGTTTAATGAGGGTGAGCTCAATGCCCAGGAAGCCGCCGAGGTGAAGCTTTGGGCTAGTGAAAGCGCGAAAAGGCTCACCGATCGGGCCTTGCAGATTCATGGCGGGTACGGCTACATCATGGAGTACCCGATCGCCCAATCGTTTACCGCTTCTCGGCTGCTGACCATCTTCGGTGGCACAAGTGAGATCATGCGTGAAACTATTGGACGAGCACTCTAAGCATTTTTTGGAAAGGAACTGATCACGTGCCTATTCGGCAGATCACCGTCTACGGGGAACCCGTCCTGCATTCTCGCGCAGTTGAGGTCAAGGAGTTCGACGACGAGCTACGCCAGCTGGTGGCTGACATGCACACCACCATGGATGCCGCGCACGGTGTCGGCTTGGCCGCACCGCAGATCGGGATCGGGTTGCGTTTGTTCACCTACGTCTACGCGGATCAGGATGACGCCCCGGAACGTGGTGTGGTGATCAACCCTAGGTTGACGCTGTCGAAGGTCTCCGGGGCCGCCCCCGACGCGGATGACGACTCCGAGGGGTGTTTGTCGGTGCCTGGGCTGGATTTCCCGCTCAAGCGCGCCGAATACGCCAAGGTGGAGGGTTTTGACGAGTTCGGCAATCCGATCTCGTTTGAAGCTCACGGGTGGTTCGCCCGGATCATGCAGCACGAATACGACCACCTGGATGGGCTGTTGTACGTGGACAAGCTGCAGCCGCGTTGGGACAAGCGCTGGAAAAAGGCCAAGAAGTCCCTGGGCTGGGGTGTTGCGGGAATCACCTGGTTGCCGGGTACCGATGAAGACCCGTTCGGCCACTAGGTTCGAAACTCGACATACCGCTGATGCAGCGCCGCACCGATTCGATCGGTCGGCGCTGTTTCTGCGTTCCAGAGCTCCGTTGCCCGGCCTAAGCGCAGCCAGAAGGCTTTGACCATCCCGTTTTTCCCCGGGCCGATGCTCGCCTGCAGTTGCGCATCGGCCGCCAGGGACCGGTCGGCGTAGGACAGGTAGTACTCGTCGAAGGGGCCCAGCAGGCGCAGCGGCAACCTGGAGGGCAGCGCGGTTTCGTGCACCGCGTAGTCGGTGAGCAGGTAGAGATCCTCTCCCCGGGCGTCCTGCCCCACGCAGTGCAGTTCGGCGCCCAAGTCAGCGGCGGCTCTGCGCAGCGTGGTGAGCGTCTGCCCGGTGTACCAGGCGGCATCACGGACGCTGGCCGGTCCGTGGGCGCGCAGATAACGTCTGAGCAGCTCCTGAAGGGGTTCTGCGGGTTCCAGGTCGGCGGCGGTGAGGGTTTCGAGCAGAATGAGGTTTTGCCCACTCGGGCCGGCACCGTCGGGAATCGGGCCTAAACACAGCAGCCCGTCCAAGACCAGGCACATCAGCAGGTGCACCCCGCGTTGCGCAGAGGTGCCTATCCCGTGTTCATTGAGCATGGCGAACAGGTTTGTCCGGCTGGCGCTGCCGTGATCTGTCAGGTGGCTGATGATCAGTTCGCCAGCGGTGTCGATATCGGCCGCGGTGATCTGCAGTTCGTGCAGGCGCGGTGCCATGGCCGCCAGGGTGCGTTCCCTGGCCAGCCGCACCAGCCATCGAACATCTGCTGGCAGGCAGAGATGCAGGGTGCCGCGCATGGTCCACGAACGGACCAGCTGCCCGGAGGAAAACAGCGCATCAATCTCAGAACGTGTGGTGCCGGGATTCGCGCGGTGCGCCAGTGCGTACCGCCCGGCGGCCAGATCCTGGGACTGAATGGCCAGCATGTGCCCGGCTGCCCCAAGAACGGACCCGGCCGGCGACAGCAGCAACTGGTTGGCCATGCGCAACGCCCTGATCCTATTCGGGGTGAGGCTTCCACTCATCTTCCGGCTCCGCTCAACCATTGATCGATCGCGCGCCGCCGCAAGGACAGATCGTGCAGGGTTTGCCATGACAGCACCATACGATTCTCCCCGAGCCGGTGCACGTAGTACCCAGCCAACGGCAAGACAATGAACTCGGACAAGCCATTGCCGATAGCCTGCATGAAACGCGGTTCCCGTATCTCGCTCGGGAGCACACCACGCATTTGGTCCAGCTGCCGATCCCACGCCTGGAACGCGGGAACATCGATTCCGTGCTCGCCGAAGGCCACGGACCAGCTGCCAGGAACCGGAGCCCCGTCCTCAAGCTCAGCGTTTGCCCCACGAGGCAGTTCCATCCTTAGACCGGGAACCGTGAAGCCGCCGCTGGCATTCGCAACCCAGGCATCCAGCCATAACTGGCGCCAGCGAGCCTCCCACACGCTGCGTGGCGTTCCCGCAGGCAGTGCGGAGGCCCCCGTATCAGGTGCCGGGTCCAGCGCCGGCAGGTCAAGATCTTGCGCCAAGCCCCACGCGGTGCGGACAAAGAGGAGCATGGCCAGCGGCCTGATCTGGTCGTTGACGCTGAAGGACAGGCCTTCACCGGAAGTGTTCGGTTCCATGGTGCGCTCCTTGACCTCTCTGGGTGTTGGTGCGAGCCTTCCACAACAGACGCGGCAACTCAAGACTGCGGCAGCTACTCCAGCGGTGTGCGCAGCCATTCGGCGAGCGCCCGGGTGAGCAACGGCCTGCTGGCGGCGGTGTCGAAGGATGTCACCAGGTGCGAATCACTCAGCCGGTGCACGCAGAACCCGGCCCAGGGCACCACGGTGAGCTTGCGCAGCCCGCGCTCCCAGGCGGCGAGAAGCACGGGGTGAACTTGCGGGCTCCGCAGCACCGGGTCGAGGCCAAGCCCGAAAGCCGGATCGAACATCTGTTCCCATTGCTGAAACGCGGCCCAGTCCAGGCCTGCGGTGCCGTACTTCGCGGTCCAGAAATCATTTTCACTAAGGTGCTCCGTGGCCGCGAGGCTCTGTGCGGTTCCCGGGGCTCGATAGCTTCCCTGCGTCTGGGCGCCCCAGGCCTCCAGCCAGGTTTGCCGCCATCGCTGTTCCCAGAGTTTTGGGTCGGTCTCGCGGGGCATCGCAGAAGTCCCGGATTCGGGGGCCGGGTGCAGTTGCGGGAGCGGGAGCTCTTCTGCCAGGTGCCAGGCGTGACGGATAAATAGCAGCATCCGGATGGCTTGCGCCTGATTGTCCACGTCCAGCATCATGTCCCGAGCTTGGCACAGGCAACCGGTCTTGGCAACGAGTGGCAATAAATCTGTTCAGGTTTCTTCCCGGGCACACCGAACGCCGCGGCTGGCTGATTCGTGTCCTTGTGGGGTGAGGGCACAGCCGCGCCAGTGGCTACTTCCAGACAGAGAAAATCAGCCGGCGCCGTGCGTCAACGCACGGACTACTTCACGCTCCAGCGGTTCCGGCCCAGGCGCCACCGGTGCCCGTCCGATTCGATGCAAAGAACTGTGTTCGCTCCGGCGCGCAGCAACCGCGGCCGATGCTCGATACGCGCCTCACCGCGAAGATAAACACGCAGCGCACGGCAGAGCATGGCCAAGCCTTCATCGGGGTCCATCCCAGCGTCATGGTCATCAAGGATTGCGCACTGGACGTTGAGCTCAGGAACAAAAGCTTCCAACCACACCCCGTCCAAGCGGAAGCACACGGTGCGGCTTGAGCCCGGCGCGCCGCCCACACGAACCGAATACCGTGGCGGGTTCTCGCGCACCTCGGCTTCCAGTACGGTGAAACCCTCATCAAACGTCGCGGCAACCACACGATCCAACCGTGTTGTGAGCAGATCCGGCATGCCCTCAGTCTAGAGCCGCCAACTACGCCACAGGGGCCACACCCCGTGCCACGTAGCACGAGGATGCGGCCCCTGTGGAAGAGCGCTGCGGGAGACTTAGGCGGTGACCGCTTCAGCCTTCGCTGCAGGTACTGCGACCGGGTGGGTTCCGGCCATGGTCTCGATGACGCGGACCACCTGGCAGGAGTAACCGAACTCGTTGTCGTACCAGACGTAAACGACGGCGTTTTTGCCGGTGGCGATGGTCGCCAGGCCGTCAACGATGCCCGCACGGCGCGAACCGACAAAGTCCGTGGAAACAACCTCAGGCGAGTCGATGAAGTCGATCTGCTTGTGCAGCTGCGAACCCAACGAGGTTGCACGCAGGTAGTTGTTCAGCTCTTCCTTGTCTGTGGCGGTCTCAAGGTTGAGGTTCAAGATGGCCATGGACACATCAGGGGTTGGAACGCGGATCGCGTTGCCGGTCAGCTTGCCTTCAAGCTCCGGCAGCGCCTTGGACACGGCCTTGGCGGCACCGGTTTCGGTGATCACCATGTTCAGGACCGCCGAGCGTCCGCGACGTTCGCCCTTGTGGAAATTGTCGATCAGGTTCTGGTCGTTGGTGAAGGAGTGAACGGTCTCAACGTGGCCGTGGACCACACCGAACTTGTCGTTCAGGGCCTTCAGGACCGGGGTGATGGCGTTGGTGGTGCAGGATGCGGCGGAGACAATGGTGTCCTCGGCGGTGATGTCGCCATCGTTGATGCCGTGCACGATGTTCTTCAAATCGCCCTTGCCCGGTGCGGTCAGCAGCACCCGGGAAACACCCTTCGACTGCAGGTGCTGGGACAGGCCAGCCTGGTCGCGCCAGCGGCCGGTGTTGTCAACCACGATCGCGTTGTCGATGCCGTACGCGGTGTAGTCGATGGTCGCCGGGTCGTTCGAGTAGATGACCTGGATCAGGGTGCCGTTGGCGAGGATGGTGTTGTTTTCCTCATCCACGGTGATGGTGCCATCGAACTTGCCGTGCACCGAGTCGCGACGCAGCAGCGAGGCGCGCTTGACGATGTCGTCATCCGAGCCCTTGCGCACCACAATGGCACGCAGGCGCAGGCCGTAACCGCCGCGCTCGATCAGGATGCGGGCCAGCAAACGGCCAATACGACCGAATCCGTACAGCACCACGTCTGTTGGCTCGGCATCGGTGGCGCCGGCCTGGCCCACCTTGGCGCCCAGCTCAGCGGCGACGAATGCTTCCAAGTCGGCGGAGCCGGACTCGACGAACTTCTTGTTCAGGCGGCCAAGGTCAACGGAAACCGAACCGACGTTCAAGGTTTCGATGACATCGAGGATTGCCTTGGTGGCGTTCAGATCCAGCTCTGCGCCATCGATGCGGCGCACGACGCGGTGGGCCTTGATGATATCGATGACGGACTGGTTGATCAGCTTGCGGCCGTAGACGGAGGTCACCACATTGTTTTTGCGGTAGAGACGTCCGATCAATGGAATCATGGCCTCGGCGAGCTCTTCGCGCCCGCTCCATTCTTCCTGGGCAACGACAGACTGCTGGGTCACAGAGAATCCTTCCAAATCAGCCGACTTGCAGATCCATAAAGTCGGTTGGCACCGAGAGAAGCACCATTGCTTTTGCGGTGGCGCGGGGTAACAGGATCATCCCCGCAAGTACGTTTTCCATTCTAGACGGTGCTGGGATATTCCACAGATTTCCACCTGTGAATCATCTCACCGTGAAGGATTGTGAATGGGATGGCCGATACGCCGGGTTTTGTCCCGCCGAAGCGGTGACGATCATCTATCTACGACTGCCGTTGCCGACAGCCTCTAGCGGTCCACCCGACTGCATGGGGCGAACAGCCCTCATAACGCAGTCTGTCTGACCTTGCTCCGAGTGGGGTTTACCGAGCCATCCCGGTCACCCGGGATGCTGGTGGTCTCTTACACCACCGTTTCACCCTTACCAGGAAAACCTGGCGGTCTATTTTCTGTGGCACTAGCCTGCGGGTTACCCCGAGTGGGCGTTACCCACCACCCTGTTCTGTGGAGCCCGGACGTTCCTCGGGACAAAAAATTGCCACGCGACCGTCTAGCCATCCCATTCACCACTAGTCTAGTCCCTCAAGTGAGCAACATCTTGACCACCCTCACGCGAACTGGCTCACACTAGGGCTTTCCGGCGATAAGCTGGAGAGCGTGCTTATTTTGTTGCCGCCTTCAGAAGGCAAAACCGCCCACGCAGCCGGAGCTCCCTTCGAGATCCAAGATCTCTCCTTCCCCGAACTCACCAAGGACAGGGAACTGGTCATCGGTGCGCTCGCCGAGACTTCATCGCGTGAAAATGCACTGGAGCTGCTGGGTGTTGGCGCGTCACTGGCCAACGAGGTCACCCGCAACATTGAACTTCACACCGAACCGGCCGCCCACGCCCACGATATTTACTCGGGTGTCCTCTTCGAGGCACTGGGCTACTCCAGCTTGGATACCGCGTCGCAGCAACGTGCCGATGACTGCGTGGTGGTGATCTCCGCCTTGTGGGGAGCCGTGCGCTTCGCGGACCGGATTCCTCCCTACCGGCTGTCGATGTCGGTGAAACTTGAGCCCTTGGGAAAACTCGCTAGCTGGTGGAAAAAGCGTATGACTTCGGTGCTTGATGAAGCGGCTGCGGGGCAGCTGATCGTTGACGCACGGTCGAGCACCTATGCGGCCGCCTATAAACCGTCCGGGAATCACTGTGTGGCCGTGAATGTTTTCCAACTTCGCAACGGCGTCCCCAAAGTGGTCTCCCATTTTGCGAAACACACCCGTGGCGAGGTTGCACGATTTTTGGTCCAGCAATCCCAGGCTCCTTCCACGCCGCAGGAACTGCTGGAGCTGGTTTCCACACGTTGGGAAGCGAGCCTGTTGGAAGACAAAAAGGGTTTGGCGCTGAATATCCTGCTCCCACAGGATCACCAGTTCACCACCTCGAAACCGGCGAGCTGAGCTGCAGGACGAAAAACTAATACAGGTTAAAAGATCAGATCTCCGCCCGCACCAGCATGCCGGCAGCAACACGCTGAGCGAAAAAATTGTTCAGCATGTTGAATACTCCACGCCAATACGGCTCGTTGAAGCTTGACGAACTAGATGTGCTGTCCGTCTATTTCGGCTTTGCCGCAAGCAACCACGCAAGGTCGCGCTTACGTGCAGCCGCAGAGTAGGGTGCCGCGACGATTCCGAACCGTGTTAGGAGTTTCGACATAGGGAAGGTCTGTCTCAAGAGGCCGCTCCGACGCAGCCGCAGACTGAGCGGTTTCCGATACCCGATTGACAGTGGTTTTCGAATTTTTAGTCATGGATATGGCCTCCGTTCATGCACCAAGGATAGCTCGGGAAGTCCGCGCCGTCGGGCAAAGTACACACGATTTTTTGTTTCCGCCAGGCACCCCGAGAACCGTCGAATAGCTGCCGGCGGCAATCAGTGATTCACTCACTGCGGGCACCCGAGGCTTCAACAACGTTGCCGAGATCCGCGAAGTGGATTCACCTCATGGTGAGGCGACCAGCTCGACTTCGAATCCGGCCTCGTCTTCCAGGTAGGCAGCATAGTGCTGCGGTCCGCCGGCGTAAGGATGGCGGTCGGCAAACATCAACTCAAAGCCATGGTCCAACGCTTCAGCAGTGAGCAGATCTACGTTCTTCCGGCTTCCAGCGTGGAAGGCCAGATGGTTCACCCCGGCTTGGGTGCGTTCGTGCATACCGGGTCGTACATCTTTCCCCGATTCAAGAACTATGTAAAAATCCTTGTGACGGTAGCTGACTCCGGCGCTCCACCGAGAGTCAAGTCCGAATCCAAGGCGCATCAATAACCAGCCAAGCGAACGCTCACTGGCCGCTAGATCTTGAACCCACACTTCCAGGTGGTGAAGCATCAAATCCCGCTCAAGGTGTGAGCACGAAGTCCCACGGGTCCGAATTTATTTGGGAAACCTCGATGTCAACCTCGTGGCCCAGATCCCGCAGAACATTGCCCAAGGCCCTGGCCGCTGAGGACAGCCAGACCCATTCCGAGGCGAAGTGGGACACATCGATCAGGTACGGGAATCCCGTTCCGGCCGCTTCACGAGCTTCACTGGCCGGGTGGTGGCGCAGGTCGGCAGTGACATACACGTCGGCCTGATGCGAACGCACCGCGTCGAACAAAGAGTCCCCCGCCCCGGAGCACAGGGCGATCTTGCGCACCAATCCGGTACGGTCACCGGCCACACGGATCCCGCCGGCCACGGCGGGAAGCACCGAATATACACGTTCGGCAAAGTCTTCGAGTTTCATGGGTTTATCCAGGAATCCGACCCTGCCCAAGCCTTCTTCGGGCAAACCGTCTTTGGATTCAACCAGCGGCACGCAGTTCTTCAGCCCAAAGGCATCGGCCAGGGCATCATTGACCCCGCCCACGGCGCTGTCGGCGTTGGTGTGTGCGGTGAGCAGCGCGGTACCGGTTTCAATCAACCGGTGAATCGCCTCGCCCTTGAAGTTTGTTCCGGCGACCTGGGTGACCCCGCGCAACAACAATGGGTGGTGGGTGATCAGCAGATCGGCACCGCGGTCGATCGCATCCTCGATCACTTCCAGTGTGGGATCTACCGCCACAACGATCTTGGAGACCTGTGAACTGGTTCGTCCGGTCACCAGGCCAACGGCGTCCCAGTCCTCGGCCAGGGACTGCGGCCAGAGTTCCTCGGCTGCTTCAAGGACATTGCCCAACGTCGCGGGCGCAGTGGTGTTCTCCCCCTGCGTATCCGCCGGTTCATCGGCAACGGGCTTGAGCGCAGGAGGCGCCACCGCAGCAACTTTCGACTGCGGTTCGTGCGAGTTATTTGCCTTGCTCTGCATATCCCAAGCCTACGCGCTGAAACTGGGGATGGAACAGAATGCAACGCCGCGACGTTGGGATCTGTGTGAGTACTCTGAGCATTCAATCGCCCCATCATTTCACTCCCAGCCTGACCATCGACGGCACACGGCTAACGACCTTCGTGCTGGCCGGCGGCTGTTTCTGGTGCCTCGACGCGGTGTACCAGCGCACCAAAGGCGTAGCCGCGGTCATTTCGGGATACATCGGCGGTCATACCGTAGATCCGGACTACTACCAGGTGTGCAGCGGAACGACCGGCCACGCCGAGGGTCTAGCCGTGATTTTTGATGAAAACGTGGTCCCGGCCGACGTCATCTTGGACATGTTTTTTACGGTGCACGACCCGACCACCCTCAACCGGCAGGGATACGACGTGGGCACCCAGTACCGCTCGGCGATGTTCCCACTCGATGACCAGCAGCACGAGGTTTTTCAGGCAGCCATCACAAAATACGAGGGCTTATACCCCGATCCGATCGTCACCACAATAGAAAAGTCGAAAGATTTCTACCCGGCCGAGGAAATTCATCAAGATTACTACTCAAACAACACCCAGGCGGGATATTGCCGGGTCATCATCGACCCAAAGCTCGCAAAAGTCAGGAAATATTACGCTCAATGGCTAATCGAGGCCTAAGCGCCGGGTCGCCCCACTAGTGTTGGAGGTGAACCACTCACGAGGTGTGATGCTCCCTTTGGGGCCGAAACACCAAATCACACCCCGTGAATCACACTTGCCTCACAGTCACGTAAGGATTGCATCAAAGATGGCCAAGATCTACAACAATGTCACCGAAGTCGTTGGCGGCACCCCGCTGGTGAAGTTGAACCGCCTGAGCGAAGGCCTCCCGGGCAACATCGCGGTCAAGCTGGAGTTCTACAACCCAGCCAACTCGGTCAAGGACCGTATCGGCGTGGCCATCGTCGATGCCGCGGAAAAGGCTGGCGCTTTGAAGCCAGGTGGAACCATCGTGGAGGGCACCTCGGGCAACACCGGTATCGCCCTGGCCATGGTGGGCGCGGCTCGCGGTTACAAGGTCATCCTGACCATGCCTGAAACCATGTCCACCGAACGTCGCGTGATGCTGCGTGCCTTCGGCGCCGAGATCGTGCTGACCCCGGGTGCCGATGGCATGCGCGGTGCGGTGGAGAAGGCCAAGGAGATCGTGGCCACCACCGAGAACGCCATCTGGGCCCAGCAGTTCGCCAACGCCGCGAACCCGCAGGTCCACGAAACCACCACGGGTCCGGAAATCTGGGAAGACACCGATGGAGCGGTCGACATCCTGGTCGCCGGCATCGGTACCGGCGGCACCATCACCGGCGCCGGCCGTTTCCTGAAGTCCAAGAACGCCAACCTGCAGCTGGTTGCCGTGGAGCCCAAGGATTCGCCAATCCTCAACGGTGGCAAGCCAGGCCCGCACAAGATCCAGGGCCTGGGCGCAAACTTCATCCCGGAGGTGCTGGACACCGACCTGTACGACGAGGTGCTCGATGCAAGCATCGAGGACTCGGTCGCTACCGCCCGTGCGCTCGGTGTGCAGGAAGGCATCCTAGGCGGTATTTCCGCTGGCGCCGCTGTGTGGGGCGCACTGCAGGTTGCCGCTCGTGAAGAGAACGCCGGCAAGCTGATCGTGGCGATCATCCCCGACTTCGGCGAGCGCTACATCTCCACCCTGCTTTTTGATGACATCCGCGGCTAATCAGTTACCGACGCGAGATCGTTGACAAGAAATTTGTCCAAGCGTGAATAAATCGGCGTGAGCCACCGTTGAACCATTTAGGGTTCGCCACGGTGGGCTCGCGCCGATTTGCTGTGTGACAACAGTATTTCTGTCACAAAAACCACTAACCACTAAGGTAGATTTCATGAGTTTCTTCTCCCGGCTTCGTGAAGACCTGGCCACCGCCCGCTCCCATGACCCAGCCGCGCGCAGTGACGTGGAAAACTTTTTTGTATATTCCGGACTGCATGCCATCTGGCTGCACCGTCTGGCCCACCGGATGTGGCAAAACCCTGCCTTGCGCTGGCCGGCGCGCCTGCTCTCCCAGGCGAACCGCGCGACCACCGGTATTGAGATTCACCCGGGCGCGACCATCGGCCGACGGTTCTTCATCGACCATGGGATGGGGATCGTCATCGGCGAGACCGCTGAGGTCGGCGACGACGTCATGCTGTATCACGGGGTGACCCTCGGTGGCCGTTCGCTGGCCAAGGTCAAGCGCCACCCAACCATCGAAGACCGTGTGGTGATCGGTGCCGGCGCGAAGGTGCTAGGTCCCATCACCATCGGCGCGGATTCAGCGGTCGGTGCGAACGCCGTGGTTGTGAAGGACGCCCCGGCAGGTTCGATTGTGACCGGTATTCCGGCGCAGAATCGCCCGCGTACCCCTGAGCAGCATCAGCCGGCCGTGGATCCGGCCGAATACATCGATCCGGCAATGTGGATCTAGCACACCACCTTTAACCGAGAAGGCCCCGCCCTTGGGCGGGGTCTTTGTTGCACCACCCAGAGAACGGTGAATCATGCATGTTCCGGGACAACGCCCGCAAGTCTGGACCTCTGAAACAACTGCGGTGCGCGCACTCGCTGCGCTGGCGATCTGTCATGCCGAAGAATTCGGGCGGTCTCTGAGCGAGATCACCGGGTTGCCGTTGACAGGTGTTCTTCCCGGTTCGGTCCGGCGTGAAGATCATCGGACCGATCTTCTGTTGCGCACCGAAGCTGGCCGTTCGGTATTTTTGGAAGCAAAGATTGACGATTTTGTCTCCGTGGAACAAATCGACAAGTACACCGCCGAATTACCGCAGTCATACGGTGTTCTGCTTGTCCCTGATGCTACGGCACCAGACGTTGTCAGCGTCGTAGAACAGCGACCGGAGCTAAGGGTCGTGTGCTGGAAGGATTTGCTGGCCAGTCTGGCTTTAGTCAACCCCATAGCCTGCCAGCTCGAAGAAGACATTAATCGGATGAGTTCGCTGCCTGACAGCAAAGCGCGTGCGCGCCACATGATGCATCGAGCATTAGAAGTCATCGGGCGTTCGGCTCCGGGAACCGATCAGGTGGATTTCGAACTGACGTATGCCCAGAGCCGATACCCGAGTCTGGACTTGCAAGTGGCGAACACCTGGGTTTTCGGCCAGGTTGAACCCGCGCGCACCAAAGGCAGGGAGCTGAAGTTCACGGCGAAAGTCGGTTTCCGCACCGATGAATCCGATCAGCGAGATGCTGCCAGCATCGAGCGGATGCTGCCAGCATCGAGCGGATGCAGCGGGCCCTGCACCGGGCCTGGGAGGAAGCTGAACGGGTCGAAGCCGGAAACCACGCGGTGCTATCACGCGATCGGCATGCTTCGAAACACCAGCAGGTTTTTGGCACGGAACACCCGTTTCAGGCACGAGGATACCGAAATTCTCATGTTGGTGTTGCGACCGTAGGCTCTGCCGACGTCATGGAGGTCACGGCTTGGGCGCAGGCATTGGCTCGGGCGTTCGCCCCGGTGTCCCGTGAAATCTGGGGTTCCCCACCGGCCAGTTAGGATTTATTGGTGCCTGGCGTCAGGGACGCGCGGGTTCAAGATGGCCCCTGAAGATCAACACCTGCCGGGTGAGTCGAAGATGACTCACCCGGCAGGTGTCTGAATTTTTAGTTATTACCGGCTGGCTACTGTGCCAGACCGTGGTTTTCAGTGCTTCCGTTCACCGACTGAACCTCTTCGTCGGCTGGATCCTGCGCTTGGGCGCCCAGGTTGCCACGGGTTAGCTTGTTCATGATCATTGCCAGGGCACCGTCGCCGGTGACGTTGGTCGCGGTTCCGAAGCTGTCCAGGGCAATGTAGGCGGCGAACATCAAACCGACCTCCACGTCTCCGAAGCCCAGCATCTGCACCAGCAGTCCGGAAGCCGCCGCAATGGCCCCGCCGGGTACGCCGGGAGCGGCGACCATCATGACGCCGAGCATCAGGATGAATGGCAGGTAGGAAACGAATGAGACATCTCCGCCGGACAGCAGCACCACGGCGATGGAGAAGCAGGTGATTTTGACCATCGACCCGGACAGGTGGATGGTGGCGCACAGCGGCACCACAAATCCCGCGACGGCGTCGGAGACCTTGTTCTTTTTGGTTGAGGCTAGGGTCACCGGGATGGTGGCCGCCGATGAGCTGGTGCCCAGTGCCGTGAAGTAGGCATCACGCATGTTCCACAGCGCCTTGAGCGGGTTTTCCTTGTTCATGGCGCCGGCGACGGTGAATTGAATCAGCAGCACTACCAGCGTGAGGGCGAAGGAGACCACGGCGACCAGTAGGAACTTGGTGATGATGGTGATGGCCGCGCCGCTGGCGGACAACTCCAGGAAGATCCCGAAGATGAACAGCGGCAGCGCAGGGACGATGATGCGGCGGATGACCGCTTCGATGATGCTGCGGAATTCGACCGCGCCGCGGAAGATCACCTTGGAATGGAAGGCGGTGATTCCCACCCCGATGATGAATGCCAGCACCAGGGCGGTCATGACGTCCAACAGCGGTGGCAGCACAATTTCAGTTGCCGATCCCTGGGCGGAGTTCACCAGCGACACATAGGCGCTGAATCCCGAGCCCTCGCCTTCCTCGATCTCTGCCAGGCCTTGGCCGAAGAGCGAGGCGGTGAAGAGCCACCGGCTCACAAAGTAGGCAAGCAGCCCGGCGAACAGCGTGGAACCGTAGGCGATGGCCGCGGTGATCCCCAACCATTTGCCAGCTCCCTTGCCCAGTTCAGCGATCGCCGGGGTCACCAGGCCAAAAATCACCAGCGGGACGATGAACCCCAAGAAGCCGGAGAAGATCGAGTTGTAGGTCAGGAACACGCTTCCAAGCCAGGTGGGCATGACCGGTCCGAGCAGGATGCCCAGCACGATGGCGACAAGGATCCAGCCAAGCAAGGGTATTGATTTCAGCAACATCATGAGGTTCCTTCGGAAATTCAAAATCGGTGGGTGATGATCGGCGGTGCACCTAGGCTGTGGCGTGGCGCACGACCCGAACAAGCCTAGAGGGTGGGAATGTCCACCTGAAATCCGGCAACAGCGATCCTGTACTCTTTGGCGTGGATCACGGCCAACCGTAGACAAGTTGTCGGGTTAGTGCGATGAACGGTTCAGGTTATCCGCAATCTCACAAGCCATTGGCGAAAGTATGACGGGGCAGGCTGCTCGGCGTTTAGCTGGCGGCCTTCGCACGGATCAGCGCTTGCTTGTGGGTTCGCAGTTGGAGCAGCGTCACGTTCAGCAGCGGCGCCGCCACGTTCAGCCGGGCCGCGTGGGCGGCGAAATCGCCAATGAGGTGCTCAGCCTCCTGCGGGTCGCCGTGTTGCAGGTCGCGGTACAGCGAGGAGGTGAACGCCGAGCCGGGTTCGGTGAGCAGTCCCAGCGACTGGTGATGGGCGGCCTGGCTAACCGGGTATCCGGCTGCCTGGGCGATCAGCTCGCCCTCGGTGATGGCTTGGCGAATCTGTACTTCTCCCCCGGCGGCCAGGATGTCGCCGACGGTGCCGCGGAACAGGCAGGTGACCACCCCGGCCGCGGCGATAAACGCCCATTTCTCCCACAACCGCGCGGTGATCTCGGGGTCGACCTCTAGATTAATTCCTTCAACGTCCAGGACCGCGCGAATCGGCGCGGGAACCGCCGCGGCACCCAGCCCGCCCAGGCTCAGTGTGCACAACGAGGTCATTTGCTCCACTTCCCCGGCAGCATGGAATGTTGCGACAACTCTGATCAGGCCGCCGAGCACGCGCCCGGGAAAGGTGCGCTCCAGCAGCTCAAGGTGTGACATGCCGTTGAGCAACGGGAGCACCAGTGTTCCGGGGCCGATCGCCGGGGCCAGGGTTGGCAGGAGCGCTTTCAGGGCCGGGGCCTTGACGGTGATGATCACCAGATCGAAGGGGGCCAACCCGGCCAGGCTGGTCACCGCGTGAACCCGGTGTGTTTGCTGCTCGCCGGGGGCGCTGTAGCGCAGGCCGTTGGCGGCGAGCTGCTCGGCGCGGCGCTCGCGGACCAAAAAGGTCACTTCGCGCCCTGCACTGAGCAGTCGAGCGCCCAAGGTTCCGCCGGTCGCTCCGGCGCCGACAATGAGGATTCGAGTCATCGGGTGTTTCTCCTTTTCGTTGGCTGCCGCGCAGGAAACCGGATGACCGAACGTGGCGCGGTGTTGAGCCTATCGGCCGGCGCTCATCCACCCGCAACGCAACACACCCGCAGCAGCCAAAGACCTCGCAGATTAAGTAGGCTTGGGCGTATGAGCCATCACCTAGCCGACACCCATGCAACCATCCGCGTCCGCCAGGCCAGGGAGAACAACCTGCGCGGTGTTGACGCCGATATCCCCAAACGCCGCATCACCGCGTTCACCGGCGTGTCCGGTTCGGGCAAGTCCTCACTGGTGTTCGGAACCATTGCCGCGGAGTCGCAACGGTTGATCAACGAAACTTATACCTCGTTCATCCAGACGTTTATGCCCTCCATGCCGCGCCCCGATGTGGAGGTGCTGGAGAACCTGTCGGCGGCGATCGTGGTCGACCAGGAGCGGATGGGCGCCAATTCGCGATCCACCGTGGGCACCGCAACGGATGCCTATTCATTGCTGCGGGTGCTGTATTCGAGATATTCGGTACCCAGTGCCGGCGGTGCCGGTGCATACTCGTTCAACCTCGGCGAGGGCGCCTGTGCGGTGTGCGAGGGTTTTGGCACCGAGGCCAGCATCGACCTCGACGAGCTGCTCGATTGGGATAAGACCCTCAATGAGGGGGCCATCACCGCACCGAATTTCGCCCCCGGGGCGTGGCTGTGGCAGACCTTGACCGCCGGAACCCAGGTGGATCTGGATGTGAAACTGCGCGAGATGCCCAAGGAAATGCTCGACCGCCTCTTGAATGCACCAAACGGCAAGGTGAAACTCAACGGGGCGAATATGAGTTATTCCGGGTTGATCACCCGGATCAAAAGCAACTACATCCATTCGGGACGCGAGATCAAGCAGGCGCACATTCGGGACTGGATTGAACGGATTTCCACCACCGCGCCGTGCTCGGCCTGTGACGGGACCCGGTTGTCGGAAAAGGCCCGCGCGTCGAAGATCAACAATCTGGGTATCGCGCAGCTGACCGCGTTGCAGGTTTCCGACGTACTGGTGGAACTTGAGTCGTTTGATATCCCGCAGGCGGCTCCCTTGCTGCTGAACCTGAGGGCGGTACTTGAGTCGATGGTGCAGATCGGCTTGGGATATCTCAGCTTGGACCGGCCGGCCGGAACCCTCTCCGGCGGCGAAGCGCAGCGGGTGAAAATGATCCGGCATTTGGGCAGCGCCCTGTCGGATGTGACCTACGTGTTCGACGAACCGACCGTGGGGTTGCACCCGCATGACATCCAACGGATGAACCGCTTGTTGCAGGACCTGCGGGACAAGGGAAACACGGTGCTGGTGGTGGAGCACAAACCAGAAGTCATCAAGATCGCGGATCACGTGATCGATCTGGGGCCGGGCGCCGGGGTTCACGGCGGGCAGGTCACCTACAGCGGGGACGTGGCGGGGCTGCTGGCCAGCGGCACGTTAACCGGCCAGCATTTCTCCACCCGCATCCCGCTCAAGGAGCAGGTCCGCGCCGGCGGGCCAGCACTGAAGATCCGCGGGGCGCACCTGCACAACCTGAAAAACGTGGATGTCGAGGTCCCCACCGGGGTGTTGTGCGCGGTGACCGGGGTGGCCGGGTCGGGCAAGTCGTCGCTGATCCACTCAACCATCTCCAAACGCGAAGGGGTTGCGGTGGTCGACCAGTCGGCCATCCGCGGCTCACGCCGTTCGAACCCTGCCACCTACACCGGGCTGCTGGAACCGATCAGGGCGGCCTTCGCCAAGGCCAATGGGGTGAAGCCGGCGCTGTTCAGCGCCAACTCGGAGGGCGCGTGCCCGCACTGCGGCGGGGTGGGTTTCACCTATACGGATCTGGTGTCCATGGCCGGGGTGGCGTTGCCATGCGAGATTTGCGAGGGCAAACGCTACAAACCCGAGGTGCTGGAGTACCTGTTGGAGGGGTTGAACATCGCCCAGGTGCTGGATTTGAGTCTTGAGCAGGCCGCGGAGCAGCTGAAAATCGCCAAGGCCGCGCCCATGCTTGAACGCCTGAACCAGGTGGGGCTGGGATACCTCAAGCTTGGCCAGCCGCTGAACACCCTCTCCGGCGGCGAGCGCCAACGCCTGAAGCTGGCGATCAACCTGGGCAAGGGGGCCGGCACCTATGTGCTGGACGAGCCGACCACCGGGTTGCACCTGGCCGATGTGCAGCGCCTGCTGGCCCTGTTGGATGAAATGGTCGACGAGGGGAACACCGTGATTGTGATCGAACACCATTTGGCGGTGATCGCCCACGCGGACTGGGTGATCGATCTGGGGCCCGGGGCCGGGCACGACGGCGGGCGCATCGTGTTCGAGGGCACGCCTCAGCAGCTGGCGGCGGCACCCACGTTGACCGGTGAGCACCTGGCCGCCTACATCCGCCCCTGAGCCGGCGGTTACGCCGCGCCGAGGATCGCGACCAGAAATTCGCCGGTCGGCCGGTGCAGCTGCCAGCTGGAGTATTCGCCGTGCACGGAGAATCCGGCGGCGCTGGCGTCGGTGCGGAAATCCTCGAAACCGTAGCCGCGTCCGGCCCCGAACCCGAGCACCAGCCGGCCGCCGGGGGCCAGGTTCTCGCGCAGCCGGTTCAGCGCCGGGCGTCGCTCGGCCGCCGCGAGGAAGGTCACCACGTTTCCGGCGCAGACGATCAGGTCGAATTCGGTGAGCTGATTCGCTCCGGCGGGCAGGGTGAAGTCCGCCAGGTTGCCCTGATGCCAGGGAACCTGGGGGTAGTCCTGGCGGGCGACCTCGATCAGCTGCGGATCGAGGTCCACCCCCACGACCCGGTGTCCCTGCTGGGACAGCCAGCCACCGATGCGCCCGGTGCCGCAGCCGGCGTCCAGGATCCGCGAGCCGCGCTCGGCCATGGCGTCGATGAGCCGCGCCTCGCCGTAGATGTCGCGCCCCTGCGCCGCAAAATCACGCCAGCGTTGCGCGTAATTTGCCGCATGGTCGGGGTTGTTGCGGACCGCCGCAAGCCAGAGGTTTTCATCGGGAGAAGTCATGGTCCCCAGTTTCTCATAGGCCGCGGCGGCCCGTGGTGCGGTTCAGACTAGATGCGCACCAGCATCTTGCCGGTGTTGGCACCCTGCATCATCTGGATGAAGGCCTCGACGGTGTTCTCGATCCCGTCCACGATGGTCTCGTCGTAGGCGATCTGTCCGGCGGCGAACCATTCACCCATCTGCTGCCCGAATGCCGGGGCGTGTTCCAGGTAGTTGGCCAGGGTGAAACCTTCAAGCTTCAGCCCGCGGGTGATCAGGTTGGCCATGTTGATCGGGCCCGAAGCCTTTTCGGTGACGTTGTACCCGGAGATCGCCCCGCACAGCGCGGCGCGTCCGCCGTTGTTGAAGGCCGCCAGCGCGGCTTCAAGGTGCTCACCGCCCACGTTGTCGAAAAACACGTCGATGCCTTCTGGGGCGAGCGCCTCCAACTGGCCGGTGACGTCCCCGTCCTTGTAGTTGAAGGCCGCGTCGTAACCGTACTTTTCGGTCAGCAGCGCCACCTTTTGCGCGCTGCCGGCCGACCCGATGACTCGTTTGGCGCCCAGCAGGCGCGCGATCTGGCCGGCGGCGGTGCCCACGGCACCGGCGGCACCGGAAATGAACACGGTCTCGCCTTCCTTCATCTGGGCGATGGCCTTCAGGCCGACCCAGGCGGTCAGCCCGGTCATCCCCATCATGTGCAGGCGCAGCGAGTTGGGGACCCCGGGGATTTCAGGGACCGGCTTGAAGCTGTCGGCCGTATCCTGGACGGTGTCCGACCAGCCGTGCTGGTGGGTGACCAGGGTGCCGACGGGAAGTTCAGCGGCGGCGGAAGCGATCACGCGGCCCACCGCGCCGCCGGCGATCTGCGACCCGATCTCATAGGGGGCCACGTAGGAACGCGCCGCGCTCATCCGTCCGCGCATGTAGGGATCCACCGAGATGAATTCGTTGCGCACGCGCACCTGGCCCTCGCTCAGTTCGGGCAGCTGCACGGTGCGGACCTCAAAGTTCTCATCGGTTGGCCAGCCGGTGGGACGGGAGGCGAGCAGGATCTGGGTGCTGCTGTTTTCGCTCATGGGGTGTTTTACCTTTTCTTGTATTGGGTGCAGGGGTTAGGTCGGAACAGGGTTGGCAAGCGGGTCAGCGGATCAATCCGAGGATCAGCACGATCAGCCCCAGCAGCGGCAGCACCCCTTGTTTCAGGGCGGCCGAGGATTTGTCGGGGCTGGAGATGATCAAGACGGTCGCGGCCAGCGCCATGGAGCCTAGGCCCGTGAAGACCAGGGTGGAGCCCACCGCGAGGTGGCCGGCGAACTGGAAGACCAGCCCGATGATCACCGCGAGGGCCAAAAACAGGTTGTAGAAACCCTGGTTGAAGGCCATGGCCTTGGTGGTGGCAGCTTCGTCGGAGCTGGTGCCGAAAACCTTGCGTGTGGCGGGCCGCTCCCACCAGAGGGACTCCATCAGGAAGATGTAGACGTGCAATAGTGCTGCGAGCAACGCCAGCAGTTGTGATGCGAGGATCATGAGGTGGACCTTTCCCTCGGTGGTGGCATTGGCCACGAACCTATTTCTGTAACGACCATTTCAATATATACTGAAATGGTCGTTACGAAAAGAGGAAGGGACTGTGATGGCCAGAACACTAGCCTTTGACCGCACCGAGGTGATCCGCCAGGCTCGCGCGGTTTTCTGGTCGCGCGGCTACGAGTCAGCCTCCGTGCCCGAACTCGAAGCGGCCACCGGCCTGAGCCGATCCAGCATCTACAACTCCTTCGGCTCCAAACGCGGCCTGTTCGACGCCGCGGTTCAAAGTTATCTAGATGAGGTGATCCGCCCGCGGTTAAGCTCGCTGACCGCCGCCCAGGTTTCTCCCGAAGCCCTAGATCGCTACCTGCAAACCACCGGCGAACTGTTCCAGAAACCAGAATCCCTGCCCGCGGCCAACGGGTGTTTGCTCATCAACAGCGCCAATGCGCCGATCGCCCGCGAAGAACACGTCAGCCAGGCCATCGCCGCCTATCGCGAAGAACTGCATCACGCCTTTTCCCGCGGGCTGCGGGCGGCCGCCCCGCAGCTGCCCGCCGACCGCCACCTGCTGCTGGCCGACGCCATCACCGGCCTGGTGATCGCCGCCTTCGCCCTGGTGCGCATCAGCCCCAGCGAGGCCGCCCGCTTGATCGAGGCGGCCCGGCAGCTGATGCATCCCGCCGTCCAGGCCTAACGCCCGCCAGGGCCGGAACCCATGCCCCCACCCATGCCAGAGGTGTATTCACCGGCGGTCACGCTCATCAGCTCGGCGGCCCCGTCGAGCTCTCCGGCACCCAACCCGGCCTGGACCTGGGCCGAACCACCGGTGTAAATGGTGTAAGTCTGCCCGTCGATAATCTCCGGCGCCGAATACACCAGGTTGGCGGTCGGTTTACTGGTCACAAAGGTGGCAACCAGCTCACCGGACGCATCGGCAATCTGGATCACGCTGCCCGCCGGGAGGGTTGAACCCAACGACGCCTGCAGGCCTCCCTGGGTGGAGGAACTGCCCAGCCCCTGGGCCATCCCATCGCTCCCGGCCGCCACCAGCACCCCGCCGGTCACCGACACCTCGCCGTTTGCATCGATGGAACCGTTTCCGCCATTGGTCGGTCCGTTCACGAGGACCTGCCCGCCGGAAATATTGATATCCCCATTGGAGTCAAGCCCGTCGCCCTCGGCCGTGACGGTGACGGTGCCACCGGAAATATTCAGGTGGAAATCACCGGACTGCTGAATCGCCCCGCCGCCGGCGGCCGCGGTGTCCGAGTCGGTGGACGCACCTGCGGCATTCAGCCCGTCATCGCTGGCCGTCGCGGTGACCGTGCCACCGGAAATATCGATCGTCGCCGCTTCCAACGCCTCGGTTGAATCGCTGATCACCGCGGTCCCGCCGCTGATACTCAGCGTGGTTTCGGCCTTCAACCCGTCATCCCCGGCGGAAATGCTCAGCTGCCCGGCATACTGGTGCAGCCAGCCGCGGCCCTCGTCGGTGTCATTGGTGGCCTTGACTCCATCGCCGGCGGCGGTCACGGTGTAATTCCCGCCGAGCACCAGCACATAATCCTTGCCCTTGATTCCGTCATCCGCCGCGGCCACGGTCACCTGCCCGGAATCAAGAACCAGGCCGTCCTTGCTCACGATCCCGTCCTGGTAGTTGCCCTGCACGTTCAACGCCCCGTCACCGGCGATGCTCAGATCCGCCATGGAGTAGATGGCCGCATTCGGCGCGTCCTGCGCGGTGTCCGCATAGGACTGCGCGTCGCTGACCGAATTCGAGCTGCCATCGGCCAAATACAGCAGCACCTCATTCGCCTCGATGATGTTGATCCCGGCACCGCTGGAGGAAGTGATCTCGGCATCATCCAAGATGATCCGCACCACGTCCTCCTTCGGAGCATCCACCACCAGCTGCCCGTCGCTCAGGCTTCCGCTCACCCGGTAGGTGCCCGCGGCGCTGATAGTCACCACCGAGCCGGACACCGAAACCGAGCCGGCATCCTCACCGGAAACGGTAGATCCGGCATCGGCCAGGCTGAGCGTCGTCTCGCTCGCCGCATCCCACTGCAGGTCATCGGCGTCGAAATGGGTATCCTCGGTGACTTCCTGGGCCGACACGCTGCTGGAATCCGGGGTGGTGCTGGGCAACGCGGCACTTTGGAAGGTGCTGTTGCCGGTCACCTCGGACACGGTCTGGGTTGAGCCCGAGGCGCATCCGGCCAAGCTCAACGCCAGGGACAGGGCAGCAACCGAGGTGAGGGCCTTGGTACGCAATGAGAACTTCATGGGGTCATCCTTGAGGTTGAAGGGGCTAATTCTATTGTTGGTCCCGAGGCTGTGACAGCTCTGTTGAGCGCAACAGCTGAACTTGTGAATCCTGTGAAGGCGCCGCAGACCGCGGGCGAGCACCGAACAACCAACGTTTCTGCACCGCATAACTTCCCGCGAACAATGTCGCTTCGGTCAGCAGCTTCGCGCCGAGCAGCGGCATACCCCACCCGGTGAGCAGCGCCAACAGTTCATAATTCGCCGCCAGCAACACCACCGCGAGCCCCAGGTAACGCAATGCCGAGGATTTCAGCGAGTGCTCGCGCCCCGAGCTGAACACCAAACGCCGATTAATCCAGAAGTTCACCGCACCGCTGCCCACCCGGGCCAGCACCACCGCGGGCAGCAGGGCAGAAAACAGCGCACTGAGCACCAGCAACAGCACGGTATCCACCGCAAAACCGGTCAACGACGAGCCAGCAAACTTCAGCAGCGGCGCATAAATCCGCAGCGAATCACGAACCGGCCTGAAATGCGACGACTCGTTTCCCTCAAGATAAATAGTCTCGATGGGCTGCGAAGCAAAAGGAATCGAGAGCCGCCGCGCTTCAAGAAGCATGTTCAGCTCATACTCGTAGCGTTCACCCGGAACCCGTTGCAACCACGGCAGCAACCCGGCAGGGAACCCGCGCAACCCGGTCTGGGTATCCCCCAGCCAGCTGCCGGTGGACAGAGCGAAAAACAGGCTCGTGGCCCGGTTGCCCACCTTGCTGCGCCACGGAACCCGGCCGGTGAATTGGCGCTCGCCGAGCGTCAGGGCCCCGGTTTGCGCGGTGGTGGCCGCGACGCGGGCAATGTCCGCGGCCTGATGCTGGCCGTCGCAGTCCGCGGTGATGACCGCCTGGCCCGGGTAGTGCCGCTCGATCAGCGCAAAACCGGATTTCAGGGCCGCTCCCTTGCCGCGATTCACCGGGTGCCGCTGCACCACCGCGCCGTGGGTGGCGGTGGCGGCAAACAGGTTGTCATACGAGCCGCCGCTGCCGTCGTCGACGATCACGACCTGCACCTCGGGAAGCTGCCGAGCCAGCGAAATTACCAGGTCGACTAGTTTGTGATCGGGCTGGTAGGCCGGAATGAGAACCATCATGGTTTTCCCACCTAGCCTGCGACGTAGAGGATGTCGGAGGTTCCGCGTTCCTTGTTCCGGCCCAGCGGATTGTTCACCAGCGCGCCGTTGAAATACATGGTGGAGGAGCCGCCGCCGTCCATGTTGTACGCGGTTTTGGCGCCCAGCTGGGTCATGATGGCAGCCAGTTCCGGCATGGTGACACCCACGCTGTACCCTTCAGAGCGGCCGTCGACCACCACAAAAACCAGGTGGTTGGTGTCGATCACCCCCACCGCGGTGCGCGGTTGCTGGCCCTGGATCGAGTGGTTGCCGAAGTTGGTGTCGATCTCGACCTCGTCGATCCCGGCGATGGCTTTGCCCGCGGCCACGATCGCCGGGCCGAAGGACAGGGTGTTCCAGACGCCTTCGTCCACCAGCGCCTGGGCGTTGGTGGCGGTTTCGTCGTAGACCTTCACCGTTCCGTCGCGGTAGAAGGCCAACGCTTCGCGGGCGCCCTTGTCGCGATAGGCCTTGCCGTTGCGGATCACGATGCCGGTGTCGCGGAAACCGTAATAGTCTCCGTTGACCGCAAAAATGGCTTGGTGATCCCCGGCGATCTGGCTGGTGGTCTCGATGATGTTTTCGCCGAAGCTGTCCTTGGCGAAGGCCGAACGCAGGGCGGTCGCATCATCGAGCTTGAGCTCGGCCACATAGTAGGTGACCAGCGAGGAGCCGCTGCCGGTGCTGGTCTGCGAAATCTTGAGGGTGGCCGAATCCGAGGAGTAGCTGTTCTCCCCGATGACTGCCGAACCGTCGCTGGAGGCCTGTTCATTGCCCGTGGAGCTGTCCGCGGAGACATCGCTTTGTTCGACGTGTTCGATCACGAAGCGGTCCAGCGCCCAGCTGACCGAGCCTCCGGCCCCGGCCAACAGGGCCAGTCCCCCGGCGATGAAGGTGCGTCGGGAGGTTTTGTTTTTCGCCGTCTTATTCTCTGCGCGGGTGCGTGGGGTTTCAGGTGTAATGGTCATGACCATTCTTTATGCCGGTGACCTGTGGCCCATGCGCGGTGAAGATTTGTGCAACGTTAGAGCCGGGGTGCCCACCCCCGGAAATCCGGGGAAAAAATGCGGCCAGAAATTTTTTTCGCCGGCCCCCCGGGCCGCTTCGAAACCCTGAAAGTATGTAGAAACACCTATGTCAGGGCTGAGTTTTCAAGTTTGCCGCACAGCCTGGAGGGATAGAAAAACCGGCCGCGCCCCGGCAGAAGAATCTGCGCGGGACGCGACCGGTTGATCGGTGCGAGGACCTAGTGGGTGTCCTCTGCGGCGATCTCCGAGCGATCGCCGCTCCACAGGGTATGGAAGGTTCCATCCTTGTCGGTGCGGCGGTAGGTGTGCGCACCGAAGAAGTCGCGCAGGCCCTGGGTCAGGGCCGCCGGCAGGCGGTCGCGGCGCAGGCCGTCGTAGTAGGCCAGCGAGGAGGAGAAGACCGGAGCCGGGATACCCAGCTGCACGGCAACCGAGATGACCCGGCGCCAGGCCGGAACGGCCTTGGCGATCGCCTCGGCGAAGGCTGGGGCGAACAGCAAGTTCTCCGGCTTCGCATCGCCGGCGTAGGCGGCGGTGATGTCCTTGAGCAGGGCGGCGCGGATGATGCAGCCTTCACGCCACAAGCCGGCGATCTCATCCAGCTTCAGTTCCCAGTTGTACTCGGTAGCGGCCGAGGTGAGCATGTCGATGCCCTGGGCGTAGGAAACCAGCTTCGAGGCGAACAATGCCTGGCGCACGTCCTCCACGAAGTTCTCCGGCAGGGTGACCTCGCTGGTTTCGGCGGCCAAAACCTGCTGGCCCACGGCGCGGATCCCGCGCTGGGAGGACAGCGAGCGGGCGAACACGGATTCGGCGATGGCCGAGACCGGGGAGCCCAGATCCAGGCCGGACTGCACGGTCCAGCGGCCGGTGCCCTTCTGCCCGGCGGAGTCCTGGATGACGTCGATCAGCGGCAGGCCGGTCGCGGCGTCGGTGTGGCCCAGGACCTCGGCGGTGATTTCGATCAGGAAGCTGGAGAGCTCGCCCTTGTTCCAGTCGGCAAAAATTTCCGCCTGGGCCGCCGGCTCGATTCCTGCGGCGCTGCGCAGCAGATCGAAGGCTTCGCCGATGACCTGCATGTCGGCGTACTCGATGCCGTTGTGCACCATCTTCACGAAGTGACCGGCACCGTCGGTGGAGATCCAGGCGCAGCATGGCGCGCCGTCGTCGGCCTTTGCGGAAATCTTCTCCAGCATCGGGCCCAGCGCCTTGTAGGACTCGGCCGAGCCGCCTGGCATGATCGATGGGCCAAGCAGGGCGCCCTCTTCGCCGCCGGACACACCGACGCCGACAAAGTGCAGACCCTTCTCGGACAGCGCGGCCTCGCGGCGGCGGGTATCGGTGTAGTGCGAGTTGCCACCGTCGATGATGATGTCGCCCTCGTCCAGCAGCGGAACAAGCTGGTCGATGACCGAATCAACCGGGCCACCGGCCTTGACCATGATCATCACACGGCGCGGCGACTCGAGGTTGGCAACAAGTTCTTCCAGGGACGCGGTGCGAATGAAGTCGCCCTCGTCGCCGTGAGCCTCGAGCAGGGCGTCGGTCTTGGCGACCGAACGGTTGTGCAGGGCTACGGTGTATCCGTTGCGGGCGAAGTTGCGTGCGAGGTTTGCACCCATCACGGCCAGACCTGTGACACCAATCTGTGCAGGCATAAAAATAAGACTCCATCAATTACCGGGAGGTGGGCCAGGATAGAGACCGGATACGACGCGGTCTCAAATCACGACCACGTGACCTTTTCATCTTACTAGGATCAGGCATGCGATTCCCAGAGCGAAGTCATACTTAAAACATATTTGTTTTCGCGCAACGTGGCCCACGATGGTCAATCGCGACTACTCATTGGCTAAACTAACGTCATGGCAACTAGTCTGCACGCTCATGTGGTTGAGCACCTCGGCTCCCGCATCGTCAACGGACAAATTCCCCGCGGCTCCATCATCCTGGCCGCCGACTTAGAGCAGAAACTCCAGGTCTCCCGTTCGGTGATCCGTGAGGCGGTGCGTGTCCTGGCCCAGTGCGGCCTGGTGAACAGCACCAAACGTGTCGGCATTCGGGTGCTCAGCGCTGAGCACTGGAATCCCTACGACGATCACGTGATCCGCTGGCGTCTGGCCAGCGATCAGCGCGGCGCGCAGTTGCGTTCGCTGACCGAACTGCGTATTTCCGTTGAACCCATGGCCGCCGAATTGGCCGCCGAGGTGGCACCGGAAGAAATGCGCAAGGAACTGATGCTGATCTCGGCGCAGATGAACCACTATGGACGCCAGGGCGATTTGCGCCGCTTTTTGGAACTCGACATTCGTTTCCACGCGCTGGTGCTCGGTGCCAGCGGCAATGAGATGTTCGCCAACCTGGCAACCCCCGTCGGGGCGATCCTGCGCGGACGCACCGATTTAGGGCTGATGCCCGAGCGCCCTCACGAGGAGGCCTTGCTCTGGCACCAATCGGTGGCCGACGCGATTTCCAACTCGGATCCGGCCGCGGCGCGGCGCAATATGGAAAGCATCATGCGCCGCACGCACAATGAAATTTCAAGCCTCTGGGAGCACGAACCACGCCTTTTTGTGGATACCCAAGACACCGCGTAGCCGCGGCGCCGCCGCTAGTCCGGCAGGTCATCTGCCGGGCCGGCGGGCCATTTCTCATCCGCGGGATTTTCCACCCGAATCCATCCCACACGCCGCCCGTTCAGGGTTTGCACGGTCAGCTGCAGGCCCGCCGCCTGCACCGCGTCGTTGACCGCGGGCATCCGTCCCAGGCGGGAAGCGAGGAACCCGGCCACGGTTTCATACGGTCCTTCGGGCAGGTGCACCCCGGTCAGCCCGGCGAACTCCTGCAGGATCAGTCCCCCGTCGATCTGAAGCCAACGGCCTCGATGCAGCACCCGGTCTTCGGATTCGACGTCGGTGTCGAATTCGTCGTACACCTCTCCGATGATCTCTTCCACCAGGTCCTCCAGGGTCACAATCCCGTCCGTGCCGCCGTACTCGTCCGCGACCAGCACCATGTGGCGCTGCTCCCGGCGCATTTGCGCCATGGTGCGCAGGATTTGTTTTGTCCCGGGAAGCACCAGGACCTCGCGCGCCAGCTGGCCGATACTCGCCGGATGCTCGTCGTGCTCGGCGTACAGGTCCCGCACGTGGATGAATCCCAAGACGTCGTCCTTGGACTCGCCGATCACCGGATAGCGCGAGTAGGGCAACGCGGCCACCTTGTCGCGGGCTTCGGCAATGCTCAGCGTCGCATCAAGCATCTGGACTTCGGTCCGCGGGCGCATCACCTCGCGCAGGGTTCTTTCGCCCGCGTTGAAGACGTCACCGAGGATTGCGCGGCTGTCCTCGTGGAGTTCCTCGTTTTCGCGCACCAAGTGGCGCAGCTCCTCGCTGCCGAACGTTTCGGACTTCACGCTCGGGTCGGCCCCCAGCAAGCGCAGCGCCGTATTGGTGGAGAAGGAGAGCAACGCGATGACCGGACGCATCAGCCACGCGAAAACCCCCAGCGGCGGGGCGAGAACACGGGTGAACCCTGCGGCGTTCTGCATGGCCAGCCGTTTGGGCACCAGCTCGCCCAGCACCAGCGAGAGATAGGCGATCAGCACCGTGATTCCGATGAAGGCCGTGGACTGCGCGGTATTTTCGGCCAGGCCCAGTCGCACCAGCAATGGCGCGAGATCCGGGGCGAGGGTGGAAGCTCCGTAGGCGGCGGAGAAGAATCCCGACAGGGTCACCCCGATCTGCACGGCGGCCAGGAAAAGATTTGGATCACGGGCCAGCTTCGCGGTGCGGGCCCCGCGGCCCCCGGATTTCTCCAGCTGCACGATCTGGCTTTCGCGCAGCGACACCAGCGCCATTTCCGTGCCGGCGAACACCCCGCCCAGCAGCACAAAAAATATCACGAGCAGCAGGCTTTGCAGGGTGGACCCGTCCATGGCCCACACTTTACCAAAGGCACCTGAGAGCGGCGGCGCCTGCCGGCATTCACAGGAACAACGTTAAAAGGGAACGGGGCCGACCCCGCGGTGGTTCATCGCAGGATCGGCCCCGGGCCAGCTGCTGGTGTTAGGCCAGCGCGGTGGCGATGCCGTAGAGCACCATCACGAAGGCGAAACCGACCACGGAGACCAGCGCCTGGCCAACGGTCCAGACCTTCAAGGTGGTCTGCACGTCCATCTGCAAGAAGCGCGAGACCAGCCAGAAGCCGGAGTCGTTCACGTGGCCGGCGAAGACCGAGCCGGCGGCCAGCGCCAGCACCATGGCGGCCACCTGGAAAACACTCAGCGAGGCATCGGCCAGCACCGCTGGCTGCACAATCGCCGCTGCGGTGGTCAGCGCGACGGTCGCCGAACCCTGCGCGACACGCACCACGGCGGCAATCAGGAAGCCGGCAACAATCAGCGGCAGGCCCACGGCGTCCAGCGAGTCGGCGATGGCGTTGCCGATGCCGCTGGCACGCAGCACCCCGCCGAACATGCCGCCGGCGCCGGTGATCAGGATGATCGAGCAGACCGGGCCGAGCGCGGAGTCAACCACGGTCTCGATCAGGGTTTTTTCCTTGCCCTTGCGGAACCCGAGCAGGTACATGCCCAGCAGCACGGTAATCAGCAGCGCCACCGGGGTTTCGCCCAGCAGGCGCAGCCACTGCACCCAGGATGCCTCAGCGTCGACCACGCCGGCGGAGCCGAGCATGTTCAGGCCGGTGTTCATGAAGATCAGCAGCAGCGGCAAAAAGAGCAGGATGAAAACGGTAGCTACCGATGGGGAGGACTTGAACGCGTCCTTGTCGGTGTTGCCATTGCCCAGCGCGGCGTCCAGGATGTGCGGAACCGGGATGTCGAACTTCTTGCCCACAAACTTGCCGAACAGGTGACCGGCGATGAACCAGGTCGGAATGGCTACCACCAGGCCCAGGATCAGCACCAGGCCGACGTTGGCTTCCAGCAGGCCGGACGCGGCCACCGGGCCGGGATGCGGCGGCACAAATACGTGCATGACCGAGAATGCGGTCGCGGCGGGGATCGCGTAGAAAAGCACCGATCCACCCAGGCGCCGGGCCACGGTGAAGATGATCGGCAGCATGACCATCAGGCCGGCATCGAAGAAGATCGGGAAGCCGAACAGCAAGGAGGCGATGGACAGCGCGAGCGGAGCGCGTTTTTCGCCGAATTTGGAAATCAGCCAGTTGGTCAGCACATCGGCGCCGCCGCTGGTTTCCAGCATGCGCCCCAGCATGGCGCCCAGGCCCACCAGCAGGGCCACGCTGGCCAGGGTGCTGCCGAAACCTCCGGTGAGGGTCGTAATAATGGATCCGGCCGGGATGCCCGCGGCGACCGCGGTCAGCAGGCTGACCAGTACCAGCGCCAAGAAGGCATGGACCCGGAAGCGGATAATCAGCACCAGCAGCACGGCGATGGACGCCACCGCCAGGCCCAGGAGCGCCGGGGTGCCCAGCGTCCATGTCATGTCGAGCTCAGTTGTCATTGTCGTCCTTGATCAATAAAAAAGCAGCGTAGGGTCTACGAAATGGCGGGCCGCTAGGCCAGATCGATGAG
Source organism: Glutamicibacter sp. NPDC087344 (assembly GCF_044744225.1). Taxonomy (NCBI): domain Bacteria; kingdom Bacillati; phylum Actinomycetota; class Actinomycetes; order Micrococcales; family Micrococcaceae; genus Glutamicibacter; species Glutamicibacter sp. NPDC087344. The sequence continues at coordinate 61,136 of NZ_JBIUXY010000001.1, forward strand.
CAGATCATCCACGATCTGCTCGGGGCTGCGGGTAATGTCTGCGGTCAGCACGTGCTCGTCAACCGTCGGCTCTTCTAGCGTCGCCAGCTGGCTGGTCAGCAGGGACGGCGGCATGTATTCGTGTTCGCGTGCGGCCATCCGGTCGTGAATCAGGGTTTTTCCGCCCGAGAGGTGGACAAACAGGGTCTGCGGTTCATGTGAGCGAATCAGGTCGCGGTAGGAGCGCTTGAGCGCCGAGCACGCAATGATGACCGGGTGGCCTTCACGGTTGGTTTGGGCCAGCGTTCCGCCGATGATCTCCAGCCACGGCCGGCGATCCGTGTCATCCAGGGCGTGGCCGGCAGCCATCTTGTCCTTGTTGGCCACCGGGTGCAAGCTGTCGCCGTCGATGAATTCGTGCCCCAGCTTTTCGGCCAGCATCGCGCCGATGGTCGATTTTCCGCTGCCGGAAACACCCATCACCACAATGGGCGGAACTTTCTCAGTCATATTTTCACTCCGTCGTGCCCGAACCAAATATCAGACTTTAGCTGTGCCATGGTTCATAAAATCAGATTTATCCAGATTAGGAGTCGTACGAACCGATTGTCAAGGCAACTTATGGCAACCATCACAGGCGCAACCCATCGCACCCTGATTCGGTTCCTCAACAAAACCTGCGAGTTTTCCCCCCGCCGCAGACCGCATTGCCGCAACAGCGTAGTCTCGGCACCACGTGGACAGAGCGTCCACGGGGAACCTAGCAGCCAATGGAGAACACCATGGGATTTATTGGATTTGTCGTTTTAGGGTTGATCGCCGGTGCCATCGCGAAAATGATTTTGCCCGGCAAGCAGGGCGGGGGTTGGTTCGCCACCCTCATCCTCGGGATCATCGGAGCAGTCGTCGGCGGCTGGGTCGGCAGCCTGATGTTCAACGAACCGCTGTCGGATTTCTGGTCGCTATGGACCTGGGTCATGGCCATTGTCGGCTCGCTGATTGTTTTGCTGGTGTGGGGTTTGCTCACCAAAAATAGAAAAACCGCCTAGCCGGCGAGGCGTCGATCGCCAGCGGCGTATCGACAATCCATGCCTGCACATCACCGGGGCCAAGCCTAGAGCTTGGTCCCGGTTGCCGTACGGTGGCGAGGTGATCCGGCTCGGAAGGAGCCGAGCACAGCCGATGATCAGTCAGGGAGCGTAGACTCAACTCAAGGCTGGCACAGGCCCGCCCGATCGAAGGATGTGTATGACTTCTGCTCCGCTGGCGGCCCCCGAGGCTCCCAAAAAGCCCGTGCGCGCCATGCCGCCCCAGGGTACTGAACGCACCCGCTGGCGCGGGTTGATCCACGCGTGGTCCACCCCGGTGATCATCGCCATGGGTTTGGTGCTGGTGGTCCTGGCCGATGGACGGTTGGCCGAATGGACTACCGCGGTTTTCGCGCTGAGCTCCATCATTCTTTTCGGCACCTCCGCGCTGTACCACCGAGGCCGCTGGACCGATCGGGTGATGGGTTTATTCCGCCGCGCCGACCACGCCAATATTTTCCTGCTGATCGCCGGCACCTATACCCCCGTTGCGGCGCTGACACTGCAGCCTCGGCAGGCGATCATCGTGCTGTCGATCATCTGGGGTGGCGCCTTGGCAGGCATCGCGGTGAAGTCCTTGTGGCCCTGGGCTCCGCGCTGGATCGGTGTTTCGCTGTATGTGCTGCTCGGGTGGGGTGCGGTGATGTACCTCCCGGCCTTCTGGGCCGCCAACCCGGCGGTGATGATCCTGATCATCGTCGGCGGACTCGCCTACACCGTGGGGGCGATGTTCTACGCCACCAAACGGCCCAACCCGCTGCCGACGGTCTTCGGGTTCCACGAATTGTTCCACGCGTGCACGGTGCTGGCTTTTGCCTGCCACTGGAGTGCGGTGCTCCTGGTTGCCTTGTAACCCCGGTCCCCGGCACACGCCATCAAGGGTCGCTCACCGCACGGGTGGGCGACCCTTGATGCCTTAATCCAGATTAAGTGCCGTGGCCGATTAGCTCAGTTCGGCGATCAGCGCGTCGAAAAACTCTTCGCAGGCAGCGATTTGCGACAACTCGATGTATTCGTCCGGGGCGTGAGCCTGGGCGATGTCGCCCGGACCGCACACCACCGCCGGGATGCCTGCAGCGGAAAACAGTCCGGCCTCGGTCCCATAGGTGACTTTTTCATCGGTTGCAGTCGCCCCGCACTGCGCGGCCAAGGTAATGATGTCCGCTCCCGCGTGCGTGTCCAGACCCGGAGCGCCGGCTTGCTGTTCAAAACTCACCGAGGCGGCCGGGTTTTTTGCCTGCATCTGAGCTTCGAGCCGTTCGGCCTCGGCGACGAATCGGGCGGTGAGCGCCTCGCGATCCACGATCGCCAGGGAGCGGTACTCAAAAAAGACCACGCATTCGGACGGGATGGTGTTCACCGCGATGCCTCCGTCGATCCGGTTCACGTTCATCGTGGTGGTCGGTTCGATAAAGGCCGGGTCCTGCGGGCCTTCGGTGCGCAATTCATCGGCGACCTGTTCAACAAAACTCGCAAATCGCAGGGCGTAGGAGATCGCGTTGAGCCCCTCGCTGGGAAGCGAGGAATGGGCGGCCACCCCGTGGAACTGGACCTTGAACACGTTCATGGACTTGTGGCCGCGGATGACACGCATGCTGCTTGGTTCGCCCACCAACGCACCACGCGGCGCCAACTGCAGTTTGACGATCTCCTCAACTAGCGAGACCGCCCCCACGCAGCCAATTTCTTCATCGTAGGAGAAGGCCAGGTGGATCGGCTCACGAAGTTCAGCGGCGGTGAATTGCGGAAGTTTCGCCAAGATCACCCCGAGGTAACCCTTCATGTCGCAGGTGCCCCGGCCATACAGCCGGCCATCTCGCACCTGCGTCTGGAAGGGATTGCTGCTCCATTGCTGCCCGTCAACCGGAACCACGTCGGTATGCCCCGAGAGGACAATTCCCCCGCTGCCGGTGCCATCGGCCGCCGGGATGGTGGCCAACAGGTTGGCCTTGAGCCCGTCCGGACTGGGAATGAGCGTGGACGCAATCCCCGCAGCCGACAATTTCTGCGTGATCAGCTCGATCAATGGCAGGTTGCTCTCACGGCTGGTGGTGTCGACCGCGATGAGCTCGCGGATTTCGGACAAACTTGATTCGCTGGGTTCTGCCATCTCAGGTGCCTATCTCTTGATGTGCTGGCGGGTTTCTTCCATGTTTTCACAGCCCGCCGAGCCAAAGCACACGAGCGGAACATTACCGTCACACAGGAACCAAACATATGGTTGGTTTCGATAAGCTGGGCCGTATGCCGCGCGACCCATTAACCACCAGACGCCGCCTGATCGGGGCCGCCACCGCAGAATTCGCGGAATTCGGTTTTGCCGGAGCCCGCGTTCATTTTATTGCCGACATCTGCGGCATCAGCAAGGAACGGATCTACGGCCATTTCGGAAACAAGACGGGTTTATACAATGCCGCCTTCGAGCAGCTGTGCACCGGGCTGCTTGGCATCCCCAGTGTGCAGTCGGCGGATGGATTCCCCGAACTGTTCGACGCGCTGCATGACGCGCTGATGAAAGACGCCGCCACCGCTCGGCTGCTGTATCGCGAGCGTATCGACCGGCACGCAACACCGGCGCTTATGGATACGCTCATGACGAAACTCGGCGAGCATCTCCAACGAGCCCTGCCCGAGCTGAGCACAGCTTCCGCCCGGGCGGCGCTTCAGGGGGTCATGGACCTGATTCTCGCTCAGGCGATCGCGCACCCAGCAGCCGGTTCCAGCGCAGCCGCGCCGGTGGACGCAGATGCAGCCAAAACCCGGCTTCGCAGCTGCGCGGCCACCCTGGCCCAATCTTTGATTGAGCAGCAACACACGATCCCGGCGAACTCAAAAATCTCAACCGCCAACCTGAGAAAATTCCTGTTCACCACGGTCCGCCACGCCACCAGCAATCAGCAAACGTGGAGCTCATCACGGCATTTTCGCGACGAGCTGGTGTGGAGCACAGCCGGAACGCTGCGGGTCCAGGCCGCCCACGCGTTGTGGACGGTCCCAGCTCACCAGGCCCTGTGGCTCCCGCGGGATGTTCCCCATTCGATCGACGTCTCTGCCGGAACATTGTTGCAGGCAACCTACTTTTCCCGGGGCGCCGTTGCGACGCTTCCGCCCAGGGTCTGTTTGGTGCAGCTATCCCCCGCGCTTCGCGAGCTCCTGCTGTTTAATGCCGAACACGCAATGCCCGATGAGCGGCGGTTGAGGTTGCAACAGCTAGCGGTTGAGCTCATCCACCCGGCCGTTGCCGCCGAGGTCGATTTGAAGATGCCGCGCAGCGCGCTGCTGATAAGGGTGGCCGAGGGCATCCTCGGTGCCCTGGATGCAAAAACGAGCACCGGCGAGTGGGCAACCATACTCGGAATGACACCACGCGACCTGTCCGCCGCCTTTCAGGAAGAGACCGGCCTGTCGCTGACTCAATGGCGGGTGCTAGCCCGGATTCGGGCCTCGCTGATCCTGCTGGATTCCGGGATACCCGTCGCCACCACGGCTCGCCGGCTGGGTTATGCGAGCCCCAGTACGTTTATCAACCATTTTCGGACCACGATGGGCAGCACCCCAGCAGCCTACCTCGGTCACGCACGGGACTAGGCCGCCCTCCCTTCACCAAGCGGTCACCGCAGTCCAGAACATTGAAATAGGCAATATTTGCCTGCCCCTATAGTGGACTACCAGTAATCCCGCAGTGGAGTCATTCCATCGCCGATCTTCGCGAATGATCGGGCCTCTGCGGCGAATCATCTCGGCCATCCCTTCGGCAGCGGATGAATTGTCCGCGCGCCAAAAACCATCACGAACCGAACATTTACCATCATTCGGTGCGACTACACTCGATTGAGGTAATCCTTACCTACGTTATCAACTCGCACCCAAAGGATGTTCAGTGCACCAGAAACACCCGGCCCTCGCCGCCAAAAAACACCCCGGCATCAAGCTACTATCCTGGGCCATGATGCTCACCCTCAGCGGCTCAGTCTTAGCAGGATGCGGCGCGGCAGGTGAAGAGTCCGAAACGGCGGCCTCGGCAACTCGCATCGTCACGGATGCCACCGGCGAGGTTGAAGTCCCCAGCGACCCGCAACGGGTGGTTTCAACCGATTTTTACTCATCGAGCCTCTTGGTGGACGTGGGAATCATTCCCGTGGGTACGATGCAGGGTGTGACCGAACCGGAGAGCCGGCCCCAGAAATACATCGACGCGTTGCAGGGCGCTGCGGAAATCAGCACCTATGCGGAGATCGACGTGGAAAAGATCCTTGAATTGGATCCCGATTTGATCATCGTCGACTCGGAGTTCAGCGACCCGGAGACCGTGAAACGGCTCGAAGAGATCGCGCCCTCCTTCAAGGTCGATGTCAACGGCGATTGGGATGACCGGGCACTGAGCGTGGCCGACGCCGTGAACCAACTAGACACTGCCAAGCAGCAGCAGGCGGCCTTTGAACAGCGCGCGGCCCAGATTTCCCAGGATTACCGCGATGTCCTGGAGCAAAACCCGCTGGGCATCCTTTCGCTGAATCCCAACGAGGCCACCTGGGCCGGGTACACCCCGACCGGTTGGGCTTCACCTGCCTGGGTTGCCGTCGACGCGCAATTCCGCGAACCGACCGACGGGGAAGCCAAGGAGCACGATCAGTGGGCCTGGATCTCGGATGAACTGCTGGAAAAGCTGGACAACGCCGGCATTCTTCTGGTGCTGGAAGACGAGCAGCTTGAACGCTACAAAAACAATCCGTTGTGGAACTCGTTGCCTGCGGTGAAAGCCGGCAACGTCTTCGCCTGGAACGACTCCCCGGCGACCTCCTCCTTCGAATGGGGCATGTACAACCTGGACTCCGTGGAAAACATCTTGAAGCAGGTGAAGAACTAACCATGGCGATCCCCTGTTCCCCGGCGCGTGTGCTGAACGTCGAGCGTATTTCACCGAACATGCAGCGTATTCGATTCGAAACCGTCGGGTCCTGGCGGTGGTTCACCGACGGGATCGGCGATGAACGCATCGATATCGCCCTGCCCCGCCCCGGGCACGATCGGGCGGAGCTGGAAATTTTCAACTCCCCCGAGTACGGCCGGGGTTGGGTCGGCGAGGAACCGCCGTGGCGCCACTACACGGTGCGGCGTGTTGAAAACTCCGGACGGCATTTTGACATCGATTTTGTCATCCACGCCGGCGGGCTGGCTTCCGCCTGGGCCGAACGCGCCGAGGCCGGCCATGTCATCGGGGTTTTCGACGGGGAGAGCAGCTCAAGCTACTACCGTCCGCCCGCCGATGCGCAACACCATCTGCTGGTGGCCGACGCCACGGGGTTGCCCGGGCTGGCCCGGATCGTAGAACAGCTGCCGGCCCATGTCAGTGCCCGGGCACTGATCGAGGTGCCCGACCCGGCCGATATCCTGGTGCTGCCAAGCGCCGCCACGGTCCAGTTCGACTGGATCACCGGCAGCGGCAACGGACTGGGGCCAAGCCGACTGGCCGCGGCCGTTCAGGAACTTTCGGCGCCCGCGGTGCCGTGGTACGCCTGGGTTGCCTGCGAATCGGCGGCCAGCCGATCGATCCGCAAAGACCTGCGGTCACGGCTGGATCTGGCCCGCGACCGCCATCACGTCATCGGCTACTGGACCCAGGACCTGTCCGGCGACCGGGCAGCGGACCTCGGCTGATGCCGGCGGTGGTGGATCAACTCCCCGCGCCGGCAACCCTCCCAGCGGCGGCCACCACACGCCGGGTGCTGTGGTGCGTTCTCGCCGCGGCCCTGCTGCTGGTGGCCTTTGCGCTGAGCCTGATGACCGGCGCCAAACCGATCCCGCCGGGACTGGTTTTCTCGGCGCTGGGCGGCAACGGCGAGCAGAACGAGGTGTATCTGGTGCTCCAGTCGCGGTTGCCGAGGGCGGTTTTGGGAGTGGTGGTCGGGATGGCGCTGGGGGTGGCCGGGGCGCTCATCCAGGCCTTCACCCGCAACCCGTTGGCCGACCCTGGAATCCTCGGGGTGAATGCCGGGGCGGCGTTCGCGGTGACCCTCGGGGTGGCCTTCCTGGGGGTCAGCTCGATCCACGGGTACCTCTGGTTCGCCTTTGCCGGGGCCGGGGCCGTCACCGTGGTGGTGTATCTGCTGGGAACCGCCGGGCGCGGCGGGATTTCCCCGCTGCAGCTGACCCTGGTGGGGGTGGCGGTCGCGGCGCTGCTCGGCGGAATCACCTCCGGCATCATGATCAGTTTCCCCGCGGCTTTCGACCAGATGCGCGATTGGGGCGCGGGCACCATTTCCGGGCGCGACTGGCCGATCTTGCTGGCGGTGCTCCCGTTCATCGTGATTGCGCTGGTACTTGCGCTGATCGCGGCCCCGACGTTAAACGCCGTTGCATTGGGTGATGAACTCGCCCAATCGCTGGGGGCGCGCGTGGTGCGCACCCGCGCCTTGGTGATCATCGCGGTAACGCTGCTGGCCGGGGCCGCCACGGCAGCCGCGGGGCCCATCGGCTTCGTCGGGCTGATGGTTCCGCATGTGTGCCGTTGGCTGCTGGGGCCGGACCAACGCTGGATCCTGGCGCTCACGCTGGTGGCCGCGCCGCTGCTGGTGACCGTCTCCGATGTGCTGGGACGGGTGATCATTGCACCGCAGGAATTGCAGGTCGGCATCGTGACCGCGCTGTTTGGCGCACCGGTGCTGGTAATCCTGGCCCGTCGAGCAAAAATCTCCGGCCTATGAGCGAGGATGTGAAAGCGCACCCCATGACCGACTCCGAGCATCGCGCGGGCAGTGGCGAGCACGTGAACTTCGCCCAGGCCGGGTTCACCCTGCGCCACCGGCTGCTAAACCTGCGTATCTCCCGCCGGGTCGTGTACCTCTGCCTTGCGGTCTTTGCACTGATCCTGGCCACCTGCCTGCTTGCCCTGGTGTGGGGTGAAGCCACCGTGAAGCCCGGCGAGGTCGTTCAGGCATTGCTCGGTTCCGGGACCCGCCGCAGCCACATGGTGGTGGTGCAATGGCGCCTGCCGCGGGTGCTGCTTGCGCTGCTGATCGGGGCCGGCCTGGCGCTGAGCGGGGCGATCTTCCAATCGCTGACCCGCAATCCGCTGGGCTCCCCCGACATCATCGGTTTCTCCACCGGAGCCTACACCGGCGCACTGTTGAGCATCATCATCGGCGCCGGGAGCTACGCATACACCGCGCTGGGCTCGTTTGTCGGCGGGATCGCCACCGCGCTGGTGGTCTACCTGCTCTCCTACCGCCGCGGCGTGGCCGGATTCCGGCTGATCATCGTCGGCATTGGTGTCTCCACAGCGCTGGCGGCAGTCAATACGCTGCTGATTATCCGGGCGGACCTCGACGTGGCCTTGCGCGCCACGGTGTGGGGCGCGGGCACCCTGGCCGGGGCGAATTTCGAGTTGCTGGGGATCGTGGCGCTGATCTGCCTGGCGCTCATTCCGGCGGCGTTGGCCACCGCGCCCACCCTGCGTCAAATAGAGCTGGGCGATGATGCGGCGCGCGCCTTGGGAACCCGGACGCAGCCGCAACGGCTGTATCTGATGTTCATCGGGGTGGCGCTCACCGCCTTGGCCACCGCCGCGGTCGGACCGATCTCTTTTGTGGCCCTGGTCGCCCCGCATATCGCCCGGCGCCTGGCCAAGGCCTCGGGGCCGGCGTTGCTTCCCACCGCCCTGATCGGCGCCTTGCTTTTGCTGATCTCCGACGTGCTCGCCCAGCGTTTGGCCCCGGCCACCCCGTTGCCCGTCGGAATCATGACGGTCAGCCTGGGCGGTTTCTACTTTATTTGGCTTCTAGTCCGTGAATCCAGAAAGGGATAAATGTCCAGGATCACCCCCGAGCCGGGCCTGCGCATCGAGAATGCGACGGTCGGCTACGAGCAACACATCATTTCCAGCGATCTCGATGTGTCGATCCCTGCCGGGAGCTTCACCGTCATCGTGGGCCCCAATGCCTGCGGCAAATCGACGATGCTGCGGCTTCTGGCCCGCCTGCTACCCTCGCGCACCGGTCGCATCTTGTTAGACGGCGCAGATATTTCATCATTTCGCGCCAAGGAACTGGCCAAGAGGCTCGGTTTGCTTCCGCAGTCGGCCATCTCCCCGGATGGAATCACCGTCGCAGAGCTTGTGGCACGCGGGCGTTTCCCGCACCAAACCCTGATGCACCAATGGAGCGGCAGCGACGAGCAAGCGGTAGCCGCCGCGTTGCGCGCTACCAACACCACCGACCTGTCGACGCGGCTGGTGGATGAACTCTCCGGTGGGCAGCGCCAACGGGTCTGGGTGGCTATGGCCTTGGCACAGCAAACGCCCTATCTATTGCTCGATGAGCCAACCACCTATTTGGACATCGCGCATCAGATCGAACTGCTTGAATTGTTCTGCTCGCTGCACGCCCAGGGGCGCACGCTGGTTGCCGTCTTGCACGACCTGAATCATGCGGCCCGCTACGCGACCCACATCATCGCCATGAAAGACGGGCGCATCAGGGCCCAAGGCACACCCCGCGAGGTCATCACCGAGGAGTTGGTGAAGCAGATTTTCGGGCTGGACTGCGCGGTCATCGAAGATCCGATCGCCGGAGGGCCGATGATCATCCCGCACGGCAGCGCAGCCTGCCGCTAATCGCTGCCACAAAGAACCAGAACCCCGCCGGAAATCTCCGGCGGGGTTCTGTTGCGAGTGAAAAGTCTAACGTCCATATCCCCATATTTACGTTGGCCTGTACCCGGAAGCAGGTCTCCCCCAAGAGACAATGTATCAACGGGCCTTCACTGGTCTAAGGCTACAACGAAAACTCCTGTAATGATACGGATTCATTTTAGATTTTCCGAAGTTCTTCATATTACTGAAATATTACGCCCCCTCCCGAGATTGGTCACCGCGTGCCCGGGGATCGAAGCCACGGTTCGAATCTAGGGCTGGGCGAACGATGGCCACCGCGAGGTTTCACCGACGCCAGCGAACCGTTCGCCGACCTCAAAAGCTCAGAACCCTAACCCAGGTAGCTTGAGGCGGGATGCAGAAAACCCGCTCACACTTGCCATTGCGGTCAAAGTGGAACGGGTTACTTTGCGGTGGGCCCTACCGGGATCGAACCGATGACATTCACGGTGTAAACGTGACGCTCTACCAGCTGAGCTAAAGGCCCTCACCATTGACGCTCGAACTTCTTGCGCCAACAGAAAATAACTTTATCCGGAATCCTGCATCCACGCAAGTCAGAGCCTAGTGATGTGCATCTCTACGCCGGTGGTTCAATCTGCGCATCGCGCTTGGGAATGACCACTTCACGCACGATGATCAAGATCGACGCGGTAATGGGGATGGCCAGCAGTGCGCCGAAGAGTCCCATCAGCGCCGCTCCGGTCATCGCGGCGATGATGATCAAAACACCCGGGACATTAACTGCCTTGCCCATGATTCGAGGGGTAACTTGGTACGCCTCCAGCTGGACGTAAATGAAGTACACGATCAGGAAGATGACCGCGGCCGTAGGGCTCATCAGTAGCGCGCCCACCGTGCCGATACACAAAAAGAGCACGGACCCGATCATCGGGATTAACGTAATCAGGAAGGCGACGAGGGCGAACAATATCGCGACCTTGGATCCGAGTATCAGGAAAATAACCAGAACCAATGATGCGTTGATTGCCGAGAGGGTGACAGCTCCCGCGACCACGCGGCCAACGGTGAAGACAATCGCATTGAGGGTCGTCGAGAACCCTTCGCGCCGATAAGCCGGAATCAAACGCGCTACCGCCAGTTTCATCGCGTCAAGGGTGGACACAAAATACAGCGTCAGCACGATCACCAAAAACGCGGAGGAGATGCCGTTGACGATCCCGAACCCAACCTGCAGCACACCCCCGGACAGCGCCAACAGGTTCTGCGCGGTGAAGTAGGTTTCGATGGCGGCCAGTATTTGTTCGCTGGCGCTGAATCCCAGGGTCTCCGACAGCTCGGCATACCAAGAACTTGACTGCATGTCATCGATCGCTTGCGGAATGCTCGCGATGAATGCCGTGAACTGGCTAATGATCGCGGGAACAACCAGCGCAATCACTCCGGCCATGAGCAGGACAAACACCACAATCACCGTGAGCACACTCCAACCGTGGGGCATCCCTCGGCCCTTGAGCGCATTCACCGCCGGAGTCAACCCCAAGGCCAAAAACAGCGCCAAGGTGATGGACATCAGCACCGAGGACATGGAGATGACAACTATTGCCAGCCCGAGTGCGAGCAAGGCCCCGGCGGCCATCACAAACCCCGTGGCAAACGGTTGCCCGGGAACTACCGACAGGCTTTTAGGAAAACTGGTCAAAGCAATAGTGCGCCGCCCGCTGCGGCCCGGTTCACTCGAATGTATGCTCATGTCAGTACCATACCGCCCCGTTGACGAGATTGAACATACTAGATGTTCAAGTTTCCCCTAGTCGTCATGGAAGAAGTGAGAAATGTTTAGCCGTCTAGCCCGGGAGCGCGGCGAGGAACACCATAGACCGATCAGCTTCGCACACCAAGGTCGGGCGAAGAACCGCCCCGGTGTCTTTTAGACCGGATTACAACGCACAAGAAAACCCGCATCCTCGATGGAAATCAAGGATGCGGGTTCCGTGTTGGTGGGCCCTACCGGGATCGAACCGATGACATTCACGGTGTAAACGTGACGCTCTACCAGCTGAGCTAAAGGCCCTAACCACATCGGCTTTTGCAAGCCAACGAGGAATTACTCTACAGAGCTTTTTCGCAACATGCAAATCGGCGCTTTGAGTGCATCCTATTCCCCGTCGATCGCCCGCTGATAGTCGGTCAGATTACGAGGCTCGGTCATGGCACTGGTGAAGATTTGCCGCACGACACCGTCTTCCAGGTAGAGCGAGAGCCTGGTGGCCACCCCCTGGCGTTCGTCGAACGCGCCGGCCAGCCGCGCAACCTGGCCATGGGGCCAAAAATCTGCCAGCAAATCGAATTCGATCCCCATCATTTCGGCATAGTTGCGCAGCGCGAACTTGTGATCAACCGAAATCCCCACGATGCGCACCGATCTGGAGGCGAAGTACTCGAAGTGCTCTTGGAGCTGCGCCAGCTCCGAGCCGCAGACCCTCGAAAAAGCCCATGGATAAAAAACAACCAGCACCCGGCCGCTAGACAGCCCGGTGCTGGTGATTGTTTCGCCGAACTGGTTTTCCAGCGAAAAATCGAACAGGCGCGAACCCGTTTCGATCATCTAGTTCTTCTTGCGAGGTGCCAAACGAATGGCCGACCAGTCGGCCGAGACACCTTCGGTGGTGGTGACGTGCAGACCGGCGCTTGGTGCTTCCTGCTGGATCAACGCTGGGGACACATGCCCCTCGCGACCCTGCTTAGGTGTGAGCAGCCAAACGATGCCGCCTTCACCTAGGTTGCCCAGCGAATCCATCAGTGCGTCGACCAGGTCGCCGTCACCGTCTCGCCACCAGTAAATCACTGAGTCAACAACGTCATGGTCGTCTTCGGTGAGCAATTCTGAACCAATAGTGTCCTCGATCGCGTCGCGAAGATCGTAGTCCACGTCATCGTCGTAACCCAGTTCCTGGATAAGGTCTTCATTCTTGAAGCCCAGTTTCTTAACCGTCTCCAAGTTTGCCGATACGGCGTCGCTCACTTCATTCCTCCTGATGGTGCAAAGCGTTACTACCAACGAAACACCGTTTCGGCGTTCCATTCAAGCGCTGCAGCAATAACACGCCGAATAAATATAACCCACCCAAAGGTGACCCAACACCCAGTGACAGGATCAATCTACCAGTGACTCCTGCACAATGTTGCGCAAGTCACCTCAAATAGCAGATTTAATGGTATTTTGCCCAAAAATCTCGTCGTTTTTCGGTCTTTGGATTCATTAGAGTAGGCAGTGAACCGAGCAGGACACACCACTCCAGTGTTACTGCACCCGATGTCCAATCCCGCTGCATGGCAGAAAATGTCTGCGCCGCAGCGGAGCCGCAATTTCAATCAAGGAGCTTCAGTGGCTGTAGAGGAACACATCTCCCAGATCCGTAGTGGGTTGACATACCAGCTATCAGATCGGGATCCCGAGGAAACCCAGGAATGGTTGGACTCGTTCGACGCTTTGGTCGAAACCCAGGGCACCGAGCGTGCCCAGTTCATCATCCGCTCGCTGCTGCAGCGCGCCGGAGCCAAGTCCGTGGGCGTGCCGATGGTGACCACCACCGACTACGTGAACACCATCCCCGTCGACCAGGAACCTGAGTTCCCGGGCGACGAGCAGATCGAACGCCGTTTCCGCGCCTTCATGCGCTGGAACGCGGCCATCATGGTGCACCGCGCCCAGGAGCCTTCCATCGGCGTCGGCGGACACATCTCCACCTACGCCGGCGCGGCCACCCTCTACGAAGTTGGTTTCAACCACTTCTTCCGCGGCAAGAACCACCCAGGCGGCGGCGACCAGGTCTTCTTCCAGGGTCACGCCTCCCCGGGCATGTACGCCCGCGCCTTCCTCGAAGGCCGCCTGTCCGAAGAGGACATGAACGGCTTCCGCCAGGAGAAGTCGAAGGAAGGCCATGCGCTGCCTTCCTACCCGCACCCGCGCTCGCTGCCGGATTTCTGGGAATTCCCGACCGTGTCGATGGGCATCGGCCCGGCCAACGCGATCTACCAGGCGCAGCTGAACCGCTACCTGCACAACCGCGGCATCAAGGACACCTCCGACCAGCACGTCTGGGCCTTCCTGGGCGACGGCGAGATGGACGAGCCGGAGTCGCGCGGATTCCTGCAGCTGGCCGCCAACGAAAAGCTGGACAACCTCACCTTTGTGATCAACTGCAACCTGCAGCGCCTGGACGGCCCGGTCCGCGGCAACGGCAAGATCATCCAGGAGCTGGAGGCCTTCTTCCGCGGCGCCGGCTGGAACGTCATCAAGGTGGTTTGGGGCCGCGAGTGGGACACCTTGCTCGAAGCCGACAAGACCAACGCCCTGGTCGACGTCATGAACCAGACCCCGGATGGCGACTACCAGACCTACAAGGCCGAGTCCGGCGCGTTTGTGCGCGAGCACTTCTTCGGCCAGCGTCCGGAGACCAAGGAATTGGTCGCGGACTACACCGACGATGAAATCTGGAACCTCAAGCGCGGCGGCCACGACTACCACAAGGTTTACGCCGCCTACAAGGCAGCCACCGAGTTCAAGGGCAAGCCGACCGTCATCCTGACCAAAACGGTCAAGGGCTACGGGCTGGGTTCGCACTTCGAGGCCCGCAACGCCACCCACCAGATGAAGAAGCTGACCCTGGAGGACCTGAAGGGCTTCCGCGATCACCTGCGCATCCCGATCACCGACGAGCAGCTTGAGGCAAACCCTTACCTGCCGCCGTACTACCGCCCGTCCGAGGATTCGGCCGAGTACAAGTACATGATGGAGCACCGCGCCGCCCTGGGCGGATCGGTCCCGTCGCGCCGCCAGGAATCGGACGTGAAGCTGAGCCTGCCGGGCGAAAAGGTTTACGCGATCGCCAAACGCGGTTCGGGCAAGCAGCAGGCGGCCACCACCATGGCCTTTGTGCGTTTGCTCAAGGACCTGATGCGCGACAAGGATTTCGGTCACCGCATCGTTCCGATCGTGCCGGACGAGTCGCGCACCTTCGGCATGGACGCGTTCTTCCCGACCGCCAAGATCTACAACCCGGGCGGCCAGAACTACCTCTCCGTGGACCGCGATCTGGTTTTGGCCTACAAGGAATCCCCTCAGGGCCAGCTGATCCACCCGGGTATCAACGAGGCCGGCGCCGTGGGCGCGTTCACCGCGGCCGGCACCAGCTACTCGACCCACAACGAGCCGCTGATCCCGATCTACGTGTTCTACTCGATGTTCGGTTTCCAGCGCACCGGCGACCAGTTCTGGGCCGCCGGGGACCAGATGGCCCGCGGTTTCATCATCGGCGCCACGGCCGGTCGCACCACGCTGACCGGTGAGGGCCTGCAGCACGCCGACGGCCACTCGCCGGTGCTGACTTCCACCAACCCGGCGGTCATCACCTACGATCCGGCCTACGGCTACGAGATCGGGCACATCATGCGCTCGGGCTTCGAGCGCATGTACGGCGGCAAGCACGAAGATCCAAACGTGATGTACTACCTCACGGTGTACAACGAGCCGATCCACCAGCCGGCCGAGCCGGAAACCGTGGACGTCGAGGGCATTGAGAAGGGCATCTACCTGCTCAAGGAAGCCACCACCGACGGTCCGCGCGCCCAGCTGCTGGCCTCCGGCGTGGCCGTGCCATGGGCGCTTGAAGCCCAGCAGATCCTGGCCGAGCAGTGGGGAGTCTCCGCCGATGTCTGGTCGGTGACCTCCTGGAACGAGCTGACCCGCGACGGCTTGCACGCCGACGAGCAGGTTCTGGTCGATCCGTCCAAGGCCCGCCGGGTGCCGTACGTGACCAAGAAGCTGTCATCGGCCACCGGTCCGTTCATCGCCACCACGGACTACATGCGTGCGGTTCCGGAGCAGATCCGCCCCTACGTCCCGGGTGAGTACCACACCCTGGGCGCGGACGGCTTCGGCTTCTCCGACACCCGCTCCGCGGCGCGCCGCTTCTTCAAGATCGACGCGCACTCCCTGGTGGTGCAGACCCTGCACGCCCTGGTGGAGCGCGGCGAGATCGCTGCCGACGCGGCCATCAAGGCGCACGCCAAGTACGATCTGAACAACCCGAACGCCGGCCAGTCCGGCAATGCAGGCGGCGACGCCTAAACTCCGGGGTTCATCGAGCATCACCCGCCGCAGCCGCCCTGCCCGATCTACATTCGGGCGGGGCGGCTGTTTTCGCCCCTGCCGCAGGGGCCCGGGTCCTTCCCGGCAAGCCCGCGGTGCACCGCTAAACTTGAAGACATGGTCCCAGACAGCGAAGCGTTTTCAGCCGCGCGCACCCGAGGCAACCGCCGCACCCCCAGCGCCGAAACCGTCAAACGGCTCAAAAACCACATCGGGGTGCTCTCCACCAGCGCGCTGAAGTATCTCGACCAGCAGCTGCCCTGGTACCGCTTGCTGGAACCCAATGAGCGGGCGGCCCTGGGTTTGATTGCGCAAAAGGGTATTTCAACCTTCGTCACCTGGTACGAGGACCCCTCCTCCACCCCCTCCTGGGTGGTCACCGACGTCTTCGGCGCCGCCCCCACCGAGCTGACCCGCTCCATCTCGCTGCAAAAGGCGCTGGGGCTGCTGCGCACCATTGTGGAGGTGGTCGAGTCCCAGGTCCCGGACATCGCCCCGGAGCCCGAACAGGCGGCGCTGCGCGAGGCGGTGCTGCGTTATTCCCGCGAGGTCGCTTTTGCCGCCGCCGACGTCTACGCCCGGGCGGCCGAAACGCGCGGCGCGTGGGACTCGCGGCTCGAAGCCCACGTGGTGGATGCGGTGCTGCACGGCGAGGGCCACGATTCGCTCTCCTCCCGGCTGGCGGCCATCGGCTGGAAATCGCAGAGCAACATCCGCATCCTGGTGGGGGTGACCCCGGCGGCCAATTCGGTCAGTTTCGTCTCCGCCATCCGCCGCCTGTCCACCCGCTACGCCCGCGATTCACTGGTCAGCGTGCTGGGTGAACGCTCGGTGCTGATGCTCTCCGACACCAAATTCGAGGAAGCCGACCTGGGGCGGCTCGCCCGGTTCTTCGGCCCCGGCCCGCTGGTGTACTCCCCGCTGGCCCTGACCGTCACCGAGATGCCGCAGGCCGCCCAGGCGGCCATCGCCGGGTACGCCGCGGCCGGAGCGTGGCCGCAGGCGCCAAACCCGGTGGGGGCCGACGATCTCTGGCCCGAACGCGCCTTCAATGGGGATCAGCTGGCCCGCACCGCGCTGCTCGAACGGATCTACCGGCCATTGCAGCAGGCTTCCAATGGGCTGTTGGAAACCCTGTCCAGCTACCTGGCCCTGGGGCACTCGCTGGAGGGGACCGCGCGCGGGCTTTTTGTCCACGCCAACACCGTGCGCTACCGGCTCAAACGGGTCAGTGAAATCACCGGGTGGGATCCGCTCTCGCCCCGGGATGCATTTGTGCTGCAAAGCGCCCTGGTGATCGGGCGCCTGAGCGAGTGAGCCCGCGACCCTTTTGGCGGTTCCGTACAGTCGGCGCACCGTCATGTGGTGGCATTACATGGGAATTTTCGCGCCCCATGCGCTAGGCTTTTGTAGGAAACCTACAAACCATGGCTGCGAGCTTGGTGCGCGACCGCGCGCCACGCGCCAGCATTTTTTGGAAAGCTGTAAGAGTGTTAGCAATCGTATGCCCGGGACAGGGCTCCCAGACCCCAGGTTTTCTTTCCGAGTGGCTCGACGTCGACGGCGTGCGCGAGCACCTGGCCGCACTGAGCGAGATCACCGGCCGCGACCTGATCGAGCACGGCACGCTCTCCGACGAGGAGCAGATCAAGGACACCGCGGTGGCGCAGCCGCTGATCGTGGCCGCCGGACTGATCACCGCCCGCGCCCTGCTGGGCCGGCAGCTGCCGGAGAACACGATCCTGGCCGGGCACTCGGTCGGAGAAATCACCGCCTCGGCACTGGCCGGCGCGCTGAGCGAAACCGACGCGATGAACTTTGTCCGGGTACGCGCCAACGCGATGGCCCAGGCCGCCGCCGCCACCCCCACCGGAATGGCCGCCGTGCTCGGCGGCGATCCGCAGGAAGTCCTTCAGCGCCTGGCCGAGCTGGGCCTGACCCCGGCCAACGCCAACGGCGGAGGGCAAACCGTCGCCGCCGGCACCTTGGAGCAGCTCGCGGCCCTGGGTGAAAACCCGCCGGCCAAGGCCCGGGTGATCCCGCTGAAGGTTGCCGGCGCATTCCACACCGCCCACATGGCTGGCGCGCTGGGCGAACTGGCGGAACTGGCCGCCACACTGTCCCCCGCCGAGCCGAGCACCACCTTGCTCTCCAACTTCGATGGGGCCCCGGTGGCCTCCGGGGCGGCGAACCTGGACTCTCTGGTCGCCCAGGTCTCCCGCCCGGTGCGCTGGGATTTGTGTATGGAGACGCTCGCCGCCCAAGGTGTCACCGGCATCCTGGAATTGGCTCCGGCCGGCACCCTGGTGGGCCTGGCCCGCCGCGGCCTGAAGGGCGTGAAAACCCTGGCACTCAAATCCCCGGCCGATCTTGAGGCGGCGCGCGAGTTCATCGCACAGCACACCGGCAACTAGGCAAAAGCCTGCGCAAACCAAAAATTTTCGCCCGCCTAACGCGTCATCGCTCAAGCGGTGAGGGCCACCTGGCCTAAGCTTTAAGCGGTGAAACCGTTTGGGCGCCCCGCGCGGGGCGCCCAAATAGTTTCGATAAGTCGGATACTGCCCCGCCCTGGCGGGTATGAATCCAGAAGCAACGACCGGAATGTTCCGGCATCATGAGAAAAGGAGCCATCCATGGCTAGCAACGAAGAAATCCTCGCAGGCCTCGCCGAGATCGTGAACTCGGAGACCGGCCTGGACGAAGCAGACGTGCAGCTGGACAAGTCCTTCACCGAGGACCTGGACATCGACTCGATCTCGATGATGACCATCGTCGTTGAGGCCGAGGAAAAGTTCGAGGTCAAGATCCCGGACGAGGAAGTCAAGAACCTGAAGACCGTGGGCGACGCAGTCAGCTTCATCGCCGGCGCCCAGGCCTAGCACTTTTGCGCCCGCACCAGCGGTGTGGGCGCCACCGTTGTGCGGGCAAGCCGCGCACACCGGCCGGTACGTCAAGCCGGCCCCACTTACCTTTTTAACAACAATGTTGTACCCCAGTAGAGAGTTTGATGATGGCGCGCAAAGTAGTGATCACCGGTCTCGGAGCCACCACCCCCATCGGCGGGGATGTCCCTACCCTGTGGGAGAACGCCCTCAAGGGTGTGTCCGGCGCCGCAACCATGGACGACAGCTGGGTTGAGGAATACGACCTGCCGGTGACCTTCGCCGCCCGCGCGTCAGTGCAGCCCTCCGAGGTGCTCACCCGCCCGGAGACCAAGCGCATGGACCCGTCCACGCAGTTCGCCGTGGTCGCGGCCCGCGAAGCCTGGGCCGACTCGGGACTGTCCAAGGACGACGTCGACCGCAACAAGCTGGCCGTGGCCTTTGCCACCGGCATCGGCGGAGTCTGGACCTTGCTGAACGCCTGGGACACCCTGAAGGAAAAGGGCCCGCGCCGGGTGTTGCCGATGACCGTGCCGATGCTGATGCCTAACGGCCCGGCCGCCGCAGTATCGCTGGACCTGGGTGCCGCCGGCGGCGCGCACACCCCCGTGTCCGCCTGCGCTTCGGGCACCGAGGCCATGCACGTGGGAATGGAGCTGATCCGCGCAGGCAAGGCCGACGTGGTGATGGTCGGCGGCGCGGAAGCCGCCATCCACCCGATGCCGATGGCGGCCTTCGCCTCCATGCACGCGCTTTCGCGCCGCAACGACGATCCAGCCAAGGCCTCGCGCCCGTATGACATCGACCGCGACGGCTTCGTCATGGGTGAAGGCGCCGGCGCCCTGGTGCTGGAATCCGAGGAGCACGCGCTGGCCCGCGGCGCCCGCATCTACGCCGAGCTGGCAGGCTCGTCGGTCACCGCCGACGCCTACCACATCACCGCCCCGGATCCCGAGGGCCTGGGCGCCACCCGTGCGCTGAAAGCCGCCATGTACGACGGCCGCATCCAGCCCGAGGACGTGGTGCACGTCAACGCGCACGCCACCTCCACCCCGGTGGGCGACAAGCCGGAATACACCGCACTGAAGGCGGCGCTGGGCGATCAGCTGGAGAATGTGCTGGTTTCGGCCACCAAGTCGCAGATGGGCCACCTGCTCGGCGCTTCGGGCGCCGTGGAGTCCGTGTTGACCACGCTGGCCATCTACCACCGCAAGGCCCCGGTCACCATCAACCTGGACAACCAGGATCCGGAAATTCCGCTGAACGTGGTCACCGGCGCACCGGCCGACCTGCGGGCCGAAGGCACCATCGTCGCGCTGAACAACTCGTTCGGCTTCGGCGGGCACAACGCCGTCGTCGCCATCCGCAGCGTCTAGCACCACCCGCTCTGCCCCAGGGGCCGGAACCGGACACCCGGTTCCGGCCCCTGGATCTTAACCGGGTTTAAACCGGGTTTTACCCCCGGGAGCTTGTCGCGCGGTGCCCGGGATTGTTAGGCTCACATCCCAGAGGCCAGCTACGCTACCGCACCAGGAGTCCGAAAATGCGCACCATCATCGCCACCGCTTTCATCTCACTGGACGGCGTGGTTCAAGCCCCGGGCGGCGAAAGCGGCTACCGCAGCTCCGGATGGACCATGACCTCGGTGCCGTTCGATCCCGCGGCGTATGAGCTGAAAGGGACCGAGCAGCAGGAGGCCACCGCGCTGCTGCTGGGGCGCCGCAGCTACCAGGCCTTCGCCCCGATCTGGCCGCAGATGACCGAGGAATTCCCCGGGTACAACGCCATGCCCAAATACGTGGTCTCGACAAGCCTTGGCGCCAAGGACCTGGTGCACAACTGGGGTGAGATCACCATCCTGCGATCGGCGGCCGATGTCGCCCGGCTGCGCGCCGGCGAGGGCGGCCCGATCAGCATCCACGGGTCGGCGACGTTGATCCATTCCCTCCAGGAACACCAGCTGATCGACCGGTACCACCTGCTGGTGTTCCCGGTGCTGCTCGGCGCCGGCAAACGGCTGTTCAGCGACGCGGACCTGCCGGCCCAGAAGCTGAAACTCGTCGATTCCGCCGTGTACGCCAACGGCATCCAGAAAAACGTCTTCGACGTGCTGCGCTAACGCCCCGGCGGCTCACAGGTAGGGCCTGGTGATCAGCTCCAGGTAGTGGCCGGAAGGGTCCAGCAGGTACACCCCGCGCCCGGAATGCTCCGTGTTGATCTGCCCGGGACGTTGGCGCTGCGGGTCGGCCCAGTGCTCGATGCCCTCCGCGCAGATGGAGCGGTAGGCGCGGTCGAAATGCGCGTCGTCCAGCAGGTAGGCGTAGTGCTGGGGCGGAAAACTTTGCGGCGGCGCAGCGAATTGAAGCAAAACACCACCGGCTATGGTGATGTTCTCAAACGGCCCCCAGGACGGTTGCCGGGTGGCTTCGAGCAGGGCCAGATAAAACGTTGCCATCTGCGTTGGATCGTGCGAGGCGATAATGGTGTGATTAAAATACGCGGTCATGATTCCCTTGTCTGTACGAATGTTCAGGTGCGTGGACAAACGGGCAGCGGGTGGAGCGCGGATCAGGGAACGACCAGGTAGCCGTTCCGGGAGCGGCCTGCGGCGGCCAGACTGGTTTTCATCATGCCCAGCCTAACACCGGGCAGCAATATCTGGCCACACACAACATGCGACCCCCTGACTGCTGGGATCGCATGTTGTTTTTTGGTAACAACCCCGCACCACCGGGGCTGGATCCGGGCCAGTGGGCACCGACTCGGAGACTTGATAACCAGTGGCTAAACCACCTGGTTGAGCCATCGAACAGGGGCGTTCTCACCTGCGTGGCGGAATGGTTCAAGTTCTTCGTCCCAGGCTTCACCCAGGGCGATGGACATTTCCTGGTAGAAGATGGAGGGGTTGCCGTCGCCCTTTTCATAGGCCCAGCGGATACGTTCCTCGCTGACCATCACGTTGCCTGCCGTGTCGACGGTGGCGTGGAAGATCCCCAGATCCGGGGTGACCGACCAGCGGCTGCCATCGACTCCGGGGCTCGGGTCTTCGGTGATCTCAAATCGCAGGTGCTGCCAGCCATGGATTTCACTGGTCAGCAGCGCTCCGGTCCCCTGGGGGCCCATCCACTCAATTTCGGCGCGACGAAATCCGGGTGCTGCGTGCTGTTCGGTCCATTCCATCTTGACCGGTGTTCCGAGCACGGACCCGATTGCCCATTCCAGATGTGGGCATAGTGCAGCAGTGGCGGAATGAATAAAAATTACGCCCCTGGTCATCGGTGCAGACATGCCATCCTCCGTACGGTGTTGATCGTCTTCCCCTACGTCAACATCGTGCTGGTGCAGCAACCGCCGATACTTCCATTTTGCCCGATGAACAGCACTTTTCGCTACTCGGAAGGGCGATTTGCAGAGAATCGGAAGAAACGCCTAGGCCCGCGGGTGCGCCTGCTGGTAACTTTGCCGCAATCGGTCCACGGAAACATGGGTGTACAGCTGCGTGGTCGCCAGCGAGGAGTGGCCCAGGAATTCCTGAACCGCGCGCAAATCCGCCCCGCCGTCCAACAGGTGCGTGGCCACGGTGTGGCGCAGGGCGTGCGGCCCGCTCGCCGAGGTATCCCCCAAGGATTTCAGCGCCCGGGCGATCACCTCGCGGGCTTGGCGAACGTTCAGCCTGGCGCCGCGCACCCCGACCAGCAGCGCGCCGCGGGCCTTGTCCTCGTCGGCCAAGACCTTTCGATGGGTCAGCAGCCAGCTGGTGAGCACCCGCTGCGCCGGACTGCCGAAGGGCACCATACGTTCCTTGTTGCCTTTGCCGAGCACCTTCAGCGTGCGCCGGGTGAAGTCCAGGTCTGCAACATCCAGGGAAACCAGCTCGCTGATGCGAAGCCCCGAGGCGTACAGCAGTTCGGCGATCACCCGGTCGCGGGCGTGGATCGCCAGCTGCTGCTCGCTCAGCTGTATTCCGGCGGGCGTTTGCCCGGTACCCGGTTGCCCGGTGTCCGGCGAATCCTGCCGGCTGGCGCCCGCGGCGGGCTGGTCCGCGGGATCGGCCAGCAACCGGTCGATTTGCCCGGGCTGCAGCACCTGCGGCAGGCGCCGCTCCTTCTTCGGGGCCGCCAATCGCAGGGCCGGATCCTCGGGAACCAGCCGGTGTTTGAGCGCCCAGGCGAAAAAGTTCTTCACCGAGGAAATCCGGCGGGCGATGGTGGTGCGGGAAATCTCGGCTTCGTACATGCCTGCAAGCCATTCGCGCAGCATGAAGACCTGGACCTGCGCAGGTGTGAGCACCTGGTGCGTGCGGTGGACAAACACCGCCAGGGAGCGCAGGTCGCCCTCGTAGGCGCGCAGCGTGTTCTCACTGCGCCCTCGCTGCAGGCGCAGGTAGTCGAGGTAGTCGGCGACCGGTTCGGCAAATTGCGCCGGGGGTTGCGGGGTGTCGGGGCTCGGGTGCGTCATCTCTTCGAGAATACCGCGTGAACCGGCCCTAGCCGCGCACCAGTTTCCATCCGGCCTCGCTGCGCACCGCCAGCCCGCGCCGTTCCAGTTCGGATAGTCCGCGGAGCGTTTGCAGGATGCTCACCCCGCTGCGGGCGGAGAGCTCATCCGGGCTGAGGGTTTTACGCATGGGGAGCACATCGTAGAGCAGCGCCTGTTCGGTGCTCAGCGAATCGGCCGGGTAATGGCGCGGATCTGCCGGGTCGGCCGGCACAGCGCCGGGCACCTGGTCGGCGGGCAGGTCCAGCAGTTCGACGGCGTCGGCCGGGCTGGACAGCAGCGCGGCCGCCGAGGCCCGTATCAGCCGGTGGGTGCCCGCGGAATTGGGTGAAAACACGCTGCCCGGCACCGCCGCGACCTCGCGGCCCAGCTCAAGGGCGTGGCCGGCGGTATTCAGCGCGCCGGAGCGGTGCCTGGCCTCGGTGACGATGGTCAGCCGGGAGTAGGCGGCGATGAGCCGATTGCGATTCAAGAACCGGAAGCGGGTGGGGGTGCTGCCCGGCGGCACCTCGGAATACAGCACCCCGCGGGCGATCACCTCTTCAAGCAGGGTATGGTTCCCTGCGGGATACAGCCGGTCCGCTCCCCCGGCCAGGATCGCGATGGTCGGCGGATTGGGGAAGTCCCATTCCCCGGTGGCCAACGCCGCGCGGTGAGCGGCCGCATCGATCCCGTACGCACCGCCGGAGACCACGGTGATTCCCTGGCGCCCCAGGGCGCGGGCCAGCTCGACGGTGACCTGGTTGCCGTAGTCGCTGGCGTCGCGCGAACCAACCACGGACACCGTATGCGTCGGGCGCTGCGTGTGCAGCCAGTGCGGTGATCCGGCCCGCCACCACAGGCACAGCGGCCGGGCGAATCCCAGATCGTCCAGCTGGGCCGGCCACCCCGGGTCTTGGCGGCTGAGCAACCCGCCGCCCAAGCGTGCGATGCTCTCCAGCGCGGCGTGCGCGTTGGCGTAGGGCAGCCGCTTGCGCCAGCGGGTCAACGATACCCGCAGGTCCTGCGCGGAGTTCGGCTCCGGCTGCCGGCCGGTGAGCTGGGCCAGCCCGGATTCCAGGCCGGAGGGCACATGGTCCTCCCGGTGGATCAGCGCGAGCAATTCGGCCGGGCTCATCAGTTCCAGCAGGGCGGTGGCGGTCAGGTCGTTCGGTTCGATGAGCTGGTTCAGCTGCGCAAAACACAGGGTGTGCGCCGGAATGCCCACGGCGTCGTGCCGCCGGGGTCCAGGTTCGGGGGTGCTGCTCACGGTGGGGTTCCTTTCCCGCGAAGGTTAAACGCCATTGAGGTTTTGGCGCAGGTGGGCTGCCAGGTCCACGTCGCCCGGGTCGGGCCGGTCATGGCCCTGGAGATCGGCGATGGTCCAGGCCACCCGGAGCAACCGGTCGGTGGCCCGGGCCGACAGCTCGGCACGCGCGGCGGCGGAGTCCACCGCCTGGCCGGTGGCCGCCGGGTAGCTCAACTCGTGGCGCAGGATCCGGGTAGGCAGCGCGGCGTTGCACCCGATCCCGTATGTGCCCAAGCGGTGGGCCGTGCGCTCACGGGCCGCCAGGACACGCTCGCGCACCACGGCACTCGACTCGCCCGGCGGCGCGCCAAAAAGCTGGGACCCGGTCACCGGATTCAGCCGAACCTGCAGGTCGGTCCGGTCAAGGATCGGCCCGGATAACCGGGAGAAGTAGCGCCGGCGGGCCATCGGGGTGCAGGTGCACCCGGTCCCGGTGCCATAGTTCCGCCCGCAGGGGCACGGGTTGGCCGCCATGATCAGTTGGAACCGGGCCGGAAGTTTGCTATGCCCGCGGGTGCGATCAAGGGTGATGCTGCCGGCCTCCAGCGGCTGGCGCAACGCGTCGAGCACCCCGGAGTTGAAGTGGGCCACCTCGTCCAGGAACAACACCCCGTGGTGGGCGCGGGTGATCGCACCGGGGATCAGGCGCCGGGTTCCGCCGCCGATCAGCGCGGACAGCGAGGCAGTGTGGTGCGGGCAGATGAATGCCGGAATCCGGCGCAGCTCGGTGATGGGGGCGAGCGCCCCCTGGGTGATTGAATGCACCGCGGTGGCCTCCAGCGCTTGCATCTCGTTCAGCGGCGGGAGGATCGTGGGCAGGGCGCTGGCCATCAGGGTTTTTCCTGCGCCGGCCGGGCCCACCATGATCAGGTGGTGTCCCCCGGCCGCGGCGAGCTCCAGGGCCAACCGCGCTTCGTGCTGCCCGGTGACCAGCGACAGGTCGGTTGCCTCGGGCTCCCGGGGGCCGGCAGGCGGGGCCGTCGCGGTGCGGTGGCGCAGGGTGATTCTCAGGGCGCCGGCCTGCGCCCCGCAGTGGACGAGCACCTGGCCCAGGTGGTCGGCCGCGAAAACACTGGCCCCAGGAACCAGCCGGGCCTCGGCCTCGTTGCCGCGCGCCACCACCAGGTTGTCAAATCCCAGCGCGAGCGCCAATTGCGCGGCCGGAAGCACCCCGGGCACCGGCCGCAGCATCCCGTCCAGGCCCAGCTCTGCCAGGTACACGGTATTCGGGGGCGCGGCCAGTTGCCGATCCGCGCTCAGGGCGGCAATCAGGATCGCCAGGTCGAAGGCCGAACCGAATTTCGGCAGCGTCGCCGGGCTGAGGTTCACGGTGAGTTTGCGGTTGGCGACGGGCATGCCGGTATTCCGGGCGGCCGCCTTGATCCGTTCGCGCGCCTCGTTCAGCGACGCATCGGGCAGCCCCAGGATCACAAAACCGGGGATGCCGTTGCCCAGGTCGGCTTCCACCTCCACCAGCGCCGGCTGCACACCGTGAAATGCCACCGCGTAGGTGCGGGCGGTACTCATGAGCGCACATCTTTGAGGTGGCGGCAGCTCAGGGAGCCGTCGGGGGCGGGATAAACCTCGATCACGTCCACCCGGGGCGCCGGGCAGTAGCTGCCGTGGGCCTGGCACCAGGCAATCAGCAGGCGTTGCAGCCTGGCGAACTTGGCCGGGTGCACCGCGTCGAATCCGGTACCGAACCTCATCGACGAGCGGGTCTTGACCTCAACGGCGGCCAGCGCACCGGCCGGGTCCCGGGCCACCAGGTCCAGTTCGCCGAATCGGCAACGCCAATTGCGCTCCAGGATCCAGTAGCCGGCCGCAATCAGGAACTCGGCCGCCGCCGCCTCCCCGCGGTCCCCGAGCTGTTGCTGCGTGGTTCTCATCGCCGCCTCCATAGGTATTTGCCGGTGCGTGTGAGAACCATTGTCAAACGCGGCGCCAAGGCGGCGGCGGGCGGGGTGGCGGATTGTGGAGAACCCGGTGATTAGGTTTCCAGACCGTCCTTGGGGATCTGCAGTTCGTCGCGGGTAAGCTCCTCGATATTGACGTCCTTGAAGGTGAGCACCTTCACCGCCTTCACAAAACGGCCCTGGCGGTAGATGTCCCACACCCAGGCGTCGGTGAGGGCGAGCTCGAAGTAGACCTCGCCGGCGTTGGACAGCGTTTTCACGTCCACCTGGTTGGCCAGGTAAAAACGGCGTTCGGTTTCCACCACGTAGTTGAACAGCCCGACCACGGTTTTGTACTCGCGGTAGAGCTGCAGCTCCATGTCGGATTCGTAGTTTTCTAGTTCGTCGCCAGCCATCATTTTGCCTTCGTGTCGGTGGCTTTACCTTGGTCCGAGTCGGGGTCCGAAGTCAAGTTCCAGCTTGTGCGGTGGTACACGCAGGGTCCGAGTTTGCCGATCGCCGCGCGGTGGGCGGCGGTCGCGTAGCCCTTGTTGACTTCCCAGCCGAAGTCCGGGTGTTCGGCGGCCAGCTCGATCATGAGCTGATCGCGTTCGACCTTGGCCAGGATCGAGGCGCCGGCGATTCCCTGGCAGGTCATATCCCCCTTGATCACGGTGCGCACCGGGGTGTGCAGGCCGACCGGTTCGCGGTCATCGGCCAACAGGTCGAACAAGTCCTGCTCCGGTGCGGTGAGCCAATCGTAGCTGCCGTCCAGCAGCACCGCCTGGGGTGCCACCGCGCAGTGTGCCACCGCGCGGGTTCCGGCCAGCCGCAGCGCCGCGGTGACCCCCAGCTCGTCGACTTCCTTGGCCGTCGCATGCCCCACCCCGTAGCCGGCGGCCCAGTCGCGCACCGGCTGAACCAGCGCCTGGCGGGCGGCGGGAGCCAGCAGCTTGGAGTCGCGCAGTTCCGGGAATTCTGCGACCGCCTGGATGTCGATCACACACACCCCGACGCTGATCGGCCCGGCCAGCGCGCCGCGGCCTACCTCGTCGACGGCGCCGATGAAACGCACCGAGTGTTCGGCGGCCAGCGCACGTTCGTGTTCAAGGGTGGTGGGATTGGAGGAGGACATCTCAGGACCCCGGGGTCGGGACGGAGTCGAAAACTTCCTTGTGGGAGTCGATGCTCCCCCAGCGCGAGGCCGGCCAGGAGATGATCGAGGCCTTGCCCTGCACCGAGTCCACGTCCACGAATCCGCCCTGCACGTCCGGGTGGAAGCGCGAATCGGCGCTTTCGGCGCGGTGATCGCCCATCACCCAGAGTTTGCCTTCCGGCACGGTGACCTTAAAGGCCATGTCGCTGGGGTTATTGCCGGGGTAGATGTACGGCTCGGTAATGGGGGTGCCGTTCACGGTGAGCAGCCCATCCGCGGTGCAGCATTCAACGGTGTCACCCGCGGTGCCGATGATGCGTTTGACCAGGTACTGCTCGCCCGCGGCCGGTAGGATCCCCACAAACGACAGGGCGGATTCCACCGCGGTGGGCTGGGACTGCAGCGGCGGCAGCCAATCCAAGTCGTCGCGGAACACCACCACGTCACCGCGGTCGAGCTCGAAGGGGCCCGGCACCATGAGGTTGGCGAAAATGCGGTCGTTGATCTGCAAGGTGTTTTCCATGGAGCCCGACGGGATGTAGTAGGCGCGGAAGAAGAAGGTCTTGATCACGAAGGACAACACCAGGGCGATCGCGAGGATGATCACGACCTCTCGGATGAAGCGCCAAAGTTTGTAGAGCGGTCCGCCCTGCTGCGGGCTTTCGGCTGATTCGGCGCTCACGGCTGAGTCTGCCCCTTTCACTGGTGGTCGATGACTCTATCTTACGTAGCCGCGCTCCAACCACGAGCCAGTGGCGCGCTGCACGGCCAAAATCACCCGAACTTTTGCGTGTGTGCCCGGCGGGGTGGCGGCCGATCAAACACCTGCGGCCGGTGCCGCGCAACGCGGTACCGGCCTGGCATGGTTTTGGGTCGGCTACCCCGAGGGGGTGCCGACGGTGGCCGGGGCCGGGGAGGCCGGGCCGGCGCTGTCGGTGAAGTCCAGCGGGATCTGCCCGGCCGGCTTGTCCTCGGCCAGCGCAGTTTCAACGGCGTCGCGCTGGGCGGGATCGACCGCCAAGGTTATTCCACCGGTGTTCGGGTTCAGCGTGTAGGCGTGGATTGAGGTGCGCAGCTGCGTCGGCTGCGTCGCCTGCCACGCCAT
The DNA here is from genome assembly GCF_044744225.1 of Glutamicibacter sp. NPDC087344. Taxonomy (NCBI): domain Bacteria; kingdom Bacillati; phylum Actinomycetota; class Actinomycetes; order Micrococcales; family Micrococcaceae; genus Glutamicibacter; species Glutamicibacter sp. NPDC087344. Next base: position 89,791 of record NZ_JBIUXY010000001.1, read on the forward strand.
GATCTGCGAAATCCCCGCGCGCAACTCGTCGCTGCTGAACTGCGTGAGGTGGCCCACCGCCCCCGCATCCTCAACCGTTTTCAGCGCGTCGTCGCTGGTCACCGAGACGTTCAGCTGCCCTTCCTGGATCCAGCCCTGCACGTACGCTTCCCCCAGCTCCTGCGCTAAGTGCTCGTTGGTTGCCAGCAGTGCGTTTTGATCCACGGTGGCTGCTCCGCTGCTCGAATTCTGGGTTGCGCTTGGGTTTTCGGTGCCTTGGGCCGCTGGTTCCTGAGCGCCGCACCCGGCCAACACCAGCCCCGCGACGGCCACCGAGGCCGCAAGGGCCAGCGGGCTCGTTACTGTTTTTCTCATCTTTTACCTCGTCTTCTGGCGCGTCGTTGAGCGCGCCTGGACTGCCACTGTCCCGAGCCTAGCGTGTGTTGCGTAAAGCCAGCTCAGTGGCAGATGTGTGCCGCATGGCAATGCCCCGCTGCCGGAAGCCGGCAACGGGGCATTGTCAGTGTGAGCGTGCTGCGCTCACCGTGGAACGTTGTTCCTTAGCCGTGGCGTCGGGTGCCGCGGCGAACCAGCAGCACCAGGGCGCCGATCAGTGCCAGGGCGCCGCCAGCGGCGATCAGCGGAACGCTGCTCGCACCGGTGTCAGCCAGTGGGTCGTCCTTCTTCGGCTGGTCCGTCTTCGGGTCCTTGGCATCGCTGGACTTGCTAGGCGAGTCGCTGGCGGATGCGGTTGGCTGGTCCGTGGCGGATTCCGAAGCCGAGGCGGATGGCTCCTCGGTGGAAGAGCTCGACTCGGTTGGGGTCGATGACTCGGTTGGATCCGTCGACTCGGTCGGAGTCGTCGGCTCGGTCGGCTCGGTCGGATCAGTCGAATCGGTCGGCTCAGTTGGAGTCGTAGGCTCGGTCGGCTCGGTCGGAGTCGTAGGCTCAGTTGGAGTCGTAGGCTCGGTCGGCTCGGTCGGAGTCGTAGGCTCAGTTGGAGTCGTAGGCTCAGTCGGCTCGGTCGGAGTCGTAGGCTCAGTCGGCTCGGTCGGAGTCGTAGGCTCAGTCGGCTCGGTCGGAGTCGTAGGCTCAGTTGGAGTCGTAGGCTCAGTCGGCTCGGTCGGAGTCGTAGGCTCAGTCGGAGTCGTCGGTTCAGTTGGAGTCGTCGGTTCAGTTGGAGTCGGGGTTGGCTCTGCCGCCACCACTACAACGTTGCCGGTAACCTGCTCGGACTTGTTGCGCCCATTGACCGCCTCCAGCGTGTAGTTGAACGTGCCTTCGGTCTGCGGGGCGCTGAAGCTGAAGTTCCCGGAGGAATCAACATTCACGGTGTCAACAACGTTGCCGTCGACGATCACGTTGACCTGGGTGCCGCTGCTGGCATCGGATACCGAGCCCTTGATTGCGGTACCTGGCTCAACCTCTGCGCCATTGGCCACCGAGGTCACCGCCGGGACGTTCACGAAGAACTTCACCTGGTAGCCGTCAATGTAGCCCTTGGACTGCACGTCGGACAGCGAGGTGTAGAAGGCGATGTCATCGGCGGTGTTCTCAGCACCGTCAGCACCGGCGCTGTTGGCGGAGTTCACGCCGATGGCGCGCGAGCCAACCAGTACGGCTCCACCGGAGTCGCCCTGGTCAAGAACGGTCTGCCCCGGGTTCTCGGCTACATAGCCCCAGATGGCACGCTGATCGTTGTTGTAACCGAAGACGAAGAACATGCCTTCGCCCAGGATTTCGGAGCAGCTCCAGCCAGTGGTGCGGCCCGAGGAACAAGCATTTGCGCCGACAACCGCCTTGGCGACACCGGTCACGTTGACCGATCCCTCACGCGGTCCGGCAGCCGGCCAATTCGACACAGCGGCCGGCAGGTTCAGCTCCGGGTTGATGTCATCGATCACCGCGACGTCGGTCCCGGGTTCGGTGTTCGCCAGGACTTCGTTCAGTTCCTCCTGGGTGAGACCCTCAAGGTCTTCCGCGGGGATACCCGAGTTGTTCGGCCCGCCGAACTGGCTGAATCCGAAGTTGCCCAGCGGGGCGCCGAGAGCATCAAGAGTATTCGGCTTGCTCTGCTCGGCAATGCCGATCACCTGGGTCTTACCGTCTTCGGCACAGTGGCCGGCGGTGATGATGGCGTCCGCCCCGCTCGGGGACCAGGCGTTAAAGCCTGCCGAGCAGACGGTGCTATTCGCCGAAGGCTGACCGGACTTGTCCATGAGGTAGCCCATGGAACCGAAGAAGTCGTTCGCGGCGGTGGTCTTGGCTGGGCCGGAACCCTCAACAAGTTCCACACCCTTGGCCTGCTCCACGAACTCTTCCAGGGTCAAGGACACCACTGCAGAAGACTTGCTCGGGCTTGCGCTGGCTTTGCGTTCTGCGCCGGCGGGACCGTCGGCGATGATCTGCAGGCCATCTTTGGTGTTCATGATCGCGGTCAAGCGCGAGAGCTCGCTTGGCTTGACGTTCTCAAGCACTTCTTCGTAGACGTCGGAGACGTTCCGGATTTTGCCGATCTCGGTGGTAATCGAAGCATTTTTGGCCGCGGAGGTTTCGACAACCTTCTTGGCCTTGGCTTCATCAGCCTTGCTGACCTTGATTTCGGCCTTGCCGTCTTCGACGCTGGCGGAAGCTTCGATGCCCTTGGCGGTCAACTTCTCGCGGAGTTCCGCGGCTTCTTCCGACACCTTGGACTCGGCGTTGAATTCTTCGACACTCTTGCCCAGGTCGCGCTGCACTGCTTCGCTCAGGCCTTCGGTCTGCACAGCACCTTCGGTAGCAGTAGCCGAAGAGCTTGCCGACTCAGAGGCCGACGCGCTCGGCGACTCGGCCGGAGCATCGTTAATTTCGGGCGCGGCGGCGGCAGGCATGAAGCTACCGCCGACCACAAGGGCCGTGGCTGCCACAGCAACGAAGCCTCGTTGCGCCGCTTTCGTATTCGGTTTTGGCATTAATGCTTCTCCCAATTTTATGGTGCGAGGGTTCTGGCATGTCCTGGTAGTTGCGGACATGTTGAAACTCAGTTTGTTACCAAAATGAAACCTTATCGGGGATGGCATGCCAGTTTCAAGCACCAGCTCCAGCGAAAGTATAAACACGGGATCGCATTACGCCTAGTCAAGTAGACTTCGTAAATTTTGCCCTGCACACACTTGGTGCACTAACTCAAAAAGTTGAAGATTCAGCTACTCTTTCTTCCGCCTAGTCAGCTTGGCGTAAGATGTATTTTTGCACAGAATCCGCTCAGCGTGCTGAGCAGATTCGAAAATGTCCGCAGAATTATCCAAAATTGATATTAACTGCAGCGTGTCGACTCAGGCTGTTTACCCTTGTGGAACCGCCCATGTGCGGGTTTGTTAACCTCTGTTTCGTTCTTGAGCTTTCAAGCGCGGCCACCGCCGAAAGCCGCGCAGACGCAGAAACACCCACGCACGAGTGCATCATGCGTGGGTGCGGGGGTGCGGCCGATAACTACGTTGCCGCATCCATGCCCTAGCGGATTTCGGTGCGTTGCTCCGATGGCCAGATGATGTTGGTGACGCGCCCGTTGATGCGATCGAGGCTGATCATGCCGCCTCCGCTGGCTCCCAGCAGGGATCGGGAGTCTTGCGATACCAAGCGGTGGTCCCCCATGACCCACACACGGCCTGCGGGTACTTCGGCCACGAAGTTCACCTCACTCGGTGCGTCACCCGGGTAGAGATAGGGTTCGTCAAGCGGCTGACCATTGACCGCCAGCTTGCCGTCCACGGTGCAGCATTCAACCGTGTCGCCGCCGATGCCGATCACCCGTTTAACGTAGGAGTTGGAGCTGCCCGAAAGCTTTAGGGCGCCGGTGAGGTCATCGAGTACCGTCGAACGGGCATAGGGAAGGAATGAGCCGCGGCCATCGAACACGATGACGTCCCCGCGTTGGGGATCGGAGTCTGTGTAGGCGCGCCGATCGACCGAGATCGACTGGCCCGGGTTCAGGGTGGGCTGCATTGAATCCGAGCGGATGCTGAACACGTCGACAAAAAATGCGCGGATGACGACCACGGCGATCAGTGCGCAGATGACGGCGAGAACAGCGAAGCGCCAGACCCAGTAAAAGGCCCGGCGCTTCGTGATTGCCGCTTCGGGGCGAGCAATCTGCTTCATCGAAGAACGCAGATTACTTCTTGCCGCTGAAGTCGCGCTTCTCGCGGATGCGAGCAGCCTTGCCGTGACGATCGCGCATGTAGTACAGCTTGGCGCGGCGCACATCGCCCTTGGACACAACCTCAATCTTGTCGATGATTGGGGAGTGAACTGGGAAGGTACGCTCGATGCCGGTGCCGAAGGAAACCTTGCGAACGGTGAAGGTCTCGCCTACGCCGTGGCCCTGACGGCCCATTACGTAGCCCTGGAAGACCTGAACACGGGAGTTCTTGCCTTCGATGATGTTGACGTGCACCTTCAGGGTGTCGCCAGGACCGAATGCAGGAACGTCGGAGCGCAGGCTGGCTGCGTTTACAGAGTCAAGAATATGCATGGTGCATCTCCTAGGATCAATGCCGCAGGTCACCGAATCCTCGTAGCGGGGCTCTTCGTGCGCCTTGCAAGGCGCCGAACTCCCCGGAACGTTTGCCATCGGCTGGCTTTAGCAACCGATGCGGCGGTTTTTGAAGTCCGGGATCCCCCTGCGGCAGGAATCGGACAAAACACACCAAGAATCAATTTTGCCATATAAACCGGCCGCAGGCGAACACCGCGGAGATCGTCGCCCGGGTGATGTTGCCCTCGTGAGGCGCGTTAGTCCGCCTCGGTCCCGGCGCCGGTGGCCCAGTCGAGCTGCGATTTGGGCAGGATTTCATCGTCGATGACCGCAAAACCGTTATGCCACAGGGCATCGCGGTCACGCCGGTTCAGAGACTGAACCTCCAGCTGGGAAATCAGGTCCGGACGCCGTTCGGCGGTGCGTTTGATCTGCTCATCCCGGCGATGGCGGGCGACGCGGTGATGATTTCCGCCGAGCAAAACCTCGGGCACCTCGCGGCCGCGCCACGAGGCTGGCTTGGTGTAAACCGGGTACTCCAGCAACACGTCGGAGTGCGATTCTTCAACCAGCGACTCGGGATTGCCGATGACACCCGGGATCAGCCGGGCGATGGCCTCCACCATCACCATCACCGCGACCTCGCCGCCGTTAAGCACATAGTCGCCGATGGACACCGGGATCACCGTGAAGTTCTCCTGCGCGTACTCGATGACCCGCTCGTCGATGCCCTCATAGCGGCCGCAGGCGAACACCAGGTGGTCTTCATCGGCCAGCTCGTAGGCCATCTGCTGGTTGAACACGGCACCGGCCGGCGAAGGAACGATGAGGATCGGCTTCTTCTCCACCGCCGCCTGCGAGCGAACCGCGTCCAGGGCCTGGCCCCAGGGTTCGGGCATCATCACCATGCCCGCGCCTCCGCCGTACGGGGTGTCGTCGACCTTGCGGTGCTTGTCCGTGGTGAAGTCGCGCAGGTTGGTGACATTCAGCTCAAGGATGCCGTCTTGGGCCGCGCGTCCGATCAGCGAGAGCCGCAACGGGTCCAGATACTCGGGGAAGATGGAGATGACATCCAGGCGCACTAGTTGCCCTCTCCCTCTGCGGCTGAGGAATCTTCGGTGTTCAGCTCGAGCAGACCGGCCGGAGGGGTGATTCGCAAGGTGCCGGCCTGTGTATCGATTTCGGGGACGAACTCGTCCACAAACGGCAGGTAGACCTCTTCACCGTCGGAGTTTTCAAAAACCAGCAGGTCCTGTGCGGGATTGGTGCGCAGCGCGGTCACCACACCCACCTGGACGCCGTTGTGGATCACCTTCAGGTCCTGCAGCTCGTGCTCGTACCACTCATCCGAGTCGTCTTCCGGCTCTTCACTCACCTCGATCTCGAGGCGGGATCCGCGCAGGGTCTCGGCGATGTTGCGATCCGTGATCTCCTCGAAGGACAGCAACAAGATGGCCTTGTTCCAGCGGGCGTTTTTGATGGTCAGCTCGCTCACCGGTCCATCGGTGACGTGCAGTACCTCGCCGGCAATGAAGCGTTCTTCGGGCGCGTCGGTAAGGACCTGGGCCGTGACTTCGCCACGGATGCCGTGGGGCTTGCCGATGCGGGCTACCTGCAATCGCATGTTCGCTGAACCTTTTCTTCGGTGGATGACTTCAGACGGGGAATAAAACTGGAATAAAACACTGAAGGAGCTCCCGCATGGTGGTGCGGAAACTCCTTCAATGATGAGGTTCAAACAACGTCGAACCCCTAAGATGTTCAGCCTCGGCGTCGATCCGTGTCGATCACATCAACACGAATCGGCTCCTTGGCCAACGCTGCCATCACGGTGCGCAGCGCCCGGGCAGTGCGTCCCTGACGACCGATCACACGACCAAGATCATCCGGATTCACACGTACTTCGAGCAGGTCGCCGCGGCGGGTGGACTTCAGGGCAACCTGAACATCCTCCGGTTCCTCGACAACCCCGCGTACCAAGTGGTCTAGCGCATCAACGAGCATGATTACTCAGCCTCGGTAGCTTCAGCCTCTGCCTCTTCGGCAGCTGGCTTTTCAGCCTTCTTGGTGATGGCTTCCTTGAGGATGACCGAGCCCTTGTCAGGAGCAACGAATGCTGGCTTAGGCTCGGCAACCTGGTAGGTGCCTTCCTGGCCATCGATGCCCTTGAACTTCTGCCAGTCACCGGTGATCTTCAGCAGAGCGTGTACCTGCTCGGTTGGCTGAGCGCCAACGGAAAGCCAGTACTGAGCGCGCTCCGAATCGATCTCGATGATCGAAGGGTGCTCGGTCGGGTGGTACTTGCCGATCTCCTCGATGGCACGGCCATCGCGCTTGGAGCGCGAGTCCATGACAACAACGCGGTAGAAAGGTGCGCGCATCTTACCGAAGCGCTTCAGACGAATCTTTACGGCCACTTTAGTGGTCTCCTGTTTCTCAACATGGTCGAACCAAGCGTTGTGCACCTGTGGGGCAGGCCTTACTAACTTGAGTTCTAAAAGGACAGGATTCGGAACGGAGAGAGGGTCCATAACAAATCGAGTACCCTGCAATTATGCCAGAGATTGCGGGCGCAAACCAATTGCTCAGCGCACCAGCGTGCCGGTGAAGCCAATGAGCTTGATCACTTACCGGGTGCGCCCGACTATTTACCGGTTGCTAGCCCTACCATTTATTGTATGACCGTTACTTCTGCACTGCTTGCCTTCGCCGTTGTTGCCGCATTGATGACCCTGGTTCCGGGTGTTGACACCGCGCTGATCCTGCGATCGGCCGTGACTCGAAGTCGGATTGATGCGTTGGTCGCAGCCCTGGGCATCTGTTCCGGGGTATTTGTGTGGGGCATCGTGGCCGCCGCCGGGGCCTCCGCGGTGCTGGCCGCCTCCCACCTGGCCTATCAACTGCTCACCTATGCCGGCGCGGCCTATTTGATCTTCCTGGGCGGGCAGATGATTTACCGTTCGCTGCGCCGAAAAGAAGTCGCCGCGACACAGGTGGTGGTTGCCACCAGCCGCTGGAAGGCCTTCGGCACCGGGCTCGTCACCAACCTGCTGAATCCGAAAATTGGCGTGTTCTACATCGCCGCCATTCCCCAGTTCACCCCGGCCGACGCCAACGCGTTGCTGATGGGTATTGCCCTGTCGACGGTGCATGTGGTGCTGACTCTCGCCTGGGCTGGTGTGCTGATCCTCGGAGCCAGCCTTGCCGGCAAATGGTTGAGCACCCCCAAGGCCGTGACGTGGATGGATCGGATTACCGGTACCGTGCTGGTCGGATCCGGCTTGAAGGTCGCGCTCTCCCGTCCCTAGCTGGCGCCATTCATTGGTCGGGCGGGGTCGGTTCAGCTGGTTTTAGGCAGCGGTGTACACCCGGTTTCTTTGCGGTATCTGCAGCGGGTCGAGGTGTTTGGGGAACAAGATGTGAGCCAGTCCCCCGATTTTAACCAGGGTCAGCAGGCCGGCGTGGATCGCCAGGTGATGCCGCCGGCACAGGCAGGACGCGTTGCGGCAGCTGGTTTTTCCGCCGTGCTCCCACCAGTCATCGTGGTGGTACTCGATCATTTCAGGCGGCGCGGTACAGCCGGGCACAATACATCCCCGGTCGCGGGCCAGGGCGGCGCGTTTGATCGCCTCGGTGAAGAAGCGTTGGGTTCGCCCCACATCCAGGGGTTGTCCATCGGGCCCGAAAATCACCCGGTAGATCGCTCCTTCGCAGATCAGCCTGCCGGTTTCGGCGGCATTCAGGGTTAGCCCGTGATCCGTGGTTGAACTCAGCCTCTCGGGGTGCCGCAAATCCTCCAACGACTCCAATTGAATATGGATTCCCACCCGGGGTGTGATGGTTTTGCGTCCGTTCGCCGCATTGCCCGCCATCAGGGCGGCAAGGAATGCGTTGAGCCGGCGTTGGGCCGGGGACACATCCGCATCGCCGCCAAGCTCGGGATCCTGGTCGCTGAAGTCGGTATGCCGCTGCCCGTCGGCGGCCTCTGCGGCCTCTTCGGCGGAATCTACAAACTCAAAATCTTGTTCAGTCTCGTCGCACAAGGTTTCTTGGGTTGCGTCGGCTTCGGCACGCCGCTGGTGAAGGTTGATTGTTTCCTCGGGCTCGGAATCGATGCCGGCCCACGGCGGGGCGGGGTCGGATGAGCTGAAAAGGTCGTCGTGCGCGGCCGTGTCCTGGGGTGGGGCTGCGTCCTGGTGCGAGGTATCGCCGCTCGCGGAATTTTGCGCTCCGTCATGAGTGGAGGTGCTCTTCGCGTTGCGTGCTGCCTTGCCGGCTTCGGTGCGCGGGTTATCAGCCTGGCCCAGGAGTGAGCGCAGCTGCTCGGCCTGCTCCCCCTTGGTGCGCACGTCGTAGCAGTCGACATCCCCGCGGGTCCCGCGGAAGAAGATCCCGGTGCTCGGCGACGTGTTTTTGCCGTGATCGGCACGGTACTCGGCGAAGAGCGCGGAGACAAGTTTTTCACTGGTGGTGCGGTTCGGTTCGCTCAGCGCGGCGAGGACGTGGTCTTGCATGAATGCGCCGTCGCGGTGCCGGGCGGTGGGCGGCAGCGGTGCCCCCTCGAAACAGGTGTCCGCCGGTTCGAGCTTGTCCAGCGCGCGGGCGGCCTGGATAATGCGACTCGGGTCGATGTTGCCGGGCGCGGTGTACAGCTGGGCGAGACGGGCCAGGCGCGGGGTGCGGGCGCTTCCATCCATGCCCCGGCGGGCGATGAGCAGGTGGGCCTCCTTCAGTCGCGCGGCGGCGCCATGGTAGTTCAAGCCCAGCCAGCTGGCGGTGAAATCCTCGGTGTTCTGGTAGTGCGCGCGGCCCGAATGCTGCTTCGGGGCGGCGGCGAGGTTCAACCGGGTGTAGGAGTTGGCGTCGTGGGCGGCGCGCAGGGCGCTGAGTTCTTGGTCTGCGAGCAGGTGAGCCCCGGTGGATTCCAGGTGAATCTGGCTGCGCAGCTGTTCGCGCTGGCAATAGTGGCTGACGTCTTCGACGAGCTGGGCATGGGCGGCGGCAACCCGCGGGTCATCCATGCCGCGCAGGACCTCGGAGAGTTTCACCAGCAGCGCGCAGCATGAAGCCATCACCTCAAGCACCACGGCGGCGGCGCCGCGCGGGATGCTCCCGGTGAAAACTTCGCGCAAGACCTGAAGTGCTGCGGCTAGCTGGTGAATACTCATGGACCCAGCTTGAGCGCCGTCCTGCATGAGGCGCCGCGGCGCACGACGAACTGTGGAGAAGTGTGAAACTTTTTTTAGCGGCGGCTTCGCCACGCGCCAAAACCCGGGTGCGAACCGTGACGGATCCGGAAAGCGGCTGAAATGGTTCTGTTACTTGTGAGTTTAGGCTAACCTTAGATTCTGTTGGCCTCTGCAACCATTGCCGTGCTCGGTGATGGCTGCGCCGCACCGGGCACTCGCCCCCTGCGCTCCTCAGACCTGTGAAAGCACGACACCATGCTCGGAAATTTTTTGATCGGCCTGCGCGAAGGGCTTGAAGCGGTACTCATTGTGGTCCTGCTGATCGCCTATCTCACCAAAACCGATCGCCGGAACCTGTTGCCCCGCATTTGGGCCGGCGTGGCGTTTGCGGTGGCGGTGTCGCTGGCATTCGGCGCGCTGCTGACCTTCGGCCCGCGGGGACTGACCTTTCAGGCGCAGGAGATCATCGGCGGCGGTTTGTCGATCATCGCCGCCGGCTTGGTGACCTGGATGATTTTTTGGATGGCCGGCGCCTCGAAAACGCTGAACCAGGATTTGAAAAACCAGGTCGACATGGCGGCCGACGGCTCGGTGTGGGGCCTGGTGCTGGTCGGCGCGCTGTCGGTGGGCCGCGAAGGGCTGGAGACCACGCTCTTCATCTGGGCCGCGGCCCGCAGCACCGGGGAAACCTGGCAGCCGCTGCTCGGGGCTCTGCTGGGGATCGTCTGCGCGATCGTGATCGGGATGCTTTTGCACCGCGGCATCGTGAAAATCAAGCTCTCCACATTTTTCGCCTGGACCGGGGCCGCGCTTGTGGTGGTCGCCGCCGGGGTGTTCTCCTACGGCATCCACGACCTGCAAGAGGCCGGGGTGCTGCCGGGGCTGAACAACCTGGCCTACGACGTCACCTCGGTGATCGCCCCGTCCGGCTGGCTGGGAACCGTGCTGCAGGGTGTGTTCAACTTCAATCCTTCCACCCCGTGGCTGGCGGCCATCGCCTGGTGGGCCTACCTGGTGCCGGTGATGTTTTTCTACCTGCGCAAAATCACCGCCGATTCGCGCGCGGCAAAGTCCGCTGCGGACAACAACTAACTGCTACTACCCCTTTAGGAATTACCTCGTGAAAAAGATCCTCGCACCTGCCGCGATGCTGGCTCTGGGCGCCTTGGCCCTGACCGGCTGCACCGATAACAACGCCGACGCGTCGGCCGACGGCGCCATCGACGTGGTTGCCACCGATGATTCGTGCACCGTGTCCACCGACACCGCGCCGGGTGGCACCTTGAAGTTCAACGTGAAAAACGACGGCACCAAAATCAACGAGTTCTACCTGCTGGCCGACGACGGCCTGCGCATCGTGGGCGAAGTGGAGAACGTGGGCCCCGGCGTGACCCGCGACTTGGTGGTGCTGGCCCCTGAGGGAAGCTACTTCGCCTCCTGCAAACCCGGCATGGTGGGCGACGGGATCCGTTCGGCCTTCACCGTGACCGCCGCAGCCGACGGCCAGGAAGTCTCCGCGGACCGCGCCACCATGCAGCGCACCGCCGCCACCCAGTACGCCGCCTATGTGAAGGACCAGACCGAGCAGCTGGTGCGCGGTACCCAGGAATTCGCCGACGCGTTCGCCGCCGGGGACGAGGCGAAGGCCAAGGAACTGTACGCGGCAACCCGTATGCACTGGGAACGCATCGAGCCGGTGGCCGAGTCCTTCGGCGACCTGGACCCGATCCTGGACGCCCGCGAGGCAGACCTGGCCGAGGGCGAGGAATTCACCGGCTGGCACCGCGCGGAGAAGGACCTCTGGGCCCCGTCGGGCTACACCAAGATGACCGGCAAAGAGCGCCAGGAGATCGCGGACGGCATGGTGGAAAACACCAAGGAGCTCTACGATCGCACCCAGGAATTGAGCTACACCCCGGATCAGCTGGCCAACGGCGCCAAGTCGCTGCTCGACGAGGTCGCCACCGGCAAGGTCACCGGCGAGGAAGAGACCTTCTCGCACACCGATTTGTGGGACTTCCAGGCGAATATGGAAGGCGCGAAAATCGCCTACCAGGACCTGCAGCCGCTGCTGGTGGGAACCGATGACGAGCTCGATGCGCAGCTGAAGGAGAACTTCGACTCGCTGCAGGCGCGCCTTGACCAGTATCGTGAAGGCGATGGCTTCAAGCTGTACACCGAGCTGAGCAAGGAGCAGGTCCAGGAGCTGTCGGCCGGGGTCGACGCGCTGTCCGAGCCGCTGTCCAAGCTGACCGCAGCAGTCATCAAGTAGCAGCCGCTGCCCGTGGGGCGCGGCCAGCGGCCGTGCCCAGCACCTTACCACCCGAGGAAGTATGACGTGTCCCGAGAACCTGCCGGTGAGAACAAACCCCGCCTGTCGCGCCGTGCGCTGCTGACGTCGGCGGGTGCCGGCGGCGCGGGCCTGGCCATCGGCGCGCTGGCCCACGCGGGCTTGCGCGAGGCGGCGAACTCCCGCGCGGCGGCCAATGTGGTCGACTTCTACGGCACCCATCAGGCCGGGATCACCACCGCGGCCCAGGACCGGATGCACATCGCCGTCTTCGACGTCATCACCGAGGACCGGGCCAAGCTGATCGCCCTGCTGGCGCAGTGGACCGCGGCGATCGCGGCGATGACCCAGGGGCGGCAGATTGGCTCCGAGGATCCGGCCTCCGGCTCCTACGACGCCCCGCCGGCGGACACCGGCGAGGCGATGGACCTGGACGCCGCGAATCTGAGTGTCACCGTGGGATTCGGGCGCAGCCTGTTTCTCACCGAGGCCGACGAACCCCGGTTCGCTCTGGCGGGCAAACTGCCCGAAGCGCTGATCACGCTCCCGCATTTTTCCGGCGACCAGATCGAGGCGCAGCGCAGCGGCGGGGACATCGTCGTCCAGGCCTGCGCGGATGATCCGCAGGTCGCGGTGCATGCAATCCGCAACCTCTCCCGCCTGGGCTTCGGCACGGTGCAGGTGCGGTGGAGCCAGATCGGATTCGGGCGCACCGCCAAAACCACCAAGGCGCAGGCCACCCCGCGCAACCTCTTCGGGTTCAAGGACGGCACCGCGAACCTGTTGGCCGATGACCAGGACCTGCTGAACCAGCATGTGTGGGTGGGGGCGGACTCGACCGACCAGCCGTGGATGGTGGGCGGCAGCTACATGGTCACCCGGCGGATCCGGATGCAGATTGAAACCTGGGACCGCTCGGCGCTACGTGAGCAGGAGAACGTGGTGGGCCGGGTGAAGTCCACCGGCGCGCCCTTATCCGGCGGCGAGGAGTTCAGCGCCCCGGATTTCACCATGGCGGGTTCCGCCGGCCCGGTCATCCCGGTTGACTCGCACGTTGCGGTGCTGCACCCCTCCAACCACCAGGGGGTGCAGATGCTGCGCCGGGGGTTTAATTACACCGATGGCTCCGACGTTTTGGGCCGGCTGGATGCGGGGCTGTTTTTTATCGCCTTCGTGATCGACGCACGCACCCACTTTGTGCCGTTGCAGACCGCCATGAGCACCAACGACGCGATGAGCGAATACCTGCGCAACACCTCCTCCGGCCTCTACGCGGTGCTGCCGGGCATCAGCGAAGGCCAGTATTTGGGCCAGCAGCTCTTCGAGTCCTGATCCCGCGGGAGGGCCGGCACCCATGCTGATCTACACTGGGCGCAACAACTCTTATGCGATGGAGGGCTCATGAACACGGTATTGCGGCAGCAGAAGATCACCATCATCGCCGGGGCGCGCACCGCGGTGGGCAGGTTCAACGGCATGTACAAGGACCTTGGGACCGCGCAGCTGGGATCGGCCGCGGTGCGCGAGGCCTTAGCTCGCAGCTCGCTGGCGCCTGCGGAGGTCGACGAGGTGATCATGGGCTGTATCGGGCAGGTAGGCCCGGAATCCTACAATGCGCGGCGGGTGGCATTGGGTGCGGGGTTGCCGCAACAAACCACGGCGTTTAACGTGAACCGGCTGTGCGGCAGCGGGTTGCAGGCAGTGTTCAGCGCCGCCCAATCGCTGGCTGTTGGCGCCACGCAGGTGGTGGTGGCCGGCGGGAACGAATCGATGACCAATATGCCGTACCTGGACTACTCGGGTGGGCAGGGGCGTTCCCTGGCCCCGCGCACCCTGCAGCACGGCACCCTGGCGATGCTGACCGACCCGTTCAGCAACCAGCACATGGGGACCACCGCGGATGCGGTGGCCGCACGGTACGGGGTTCCGCGCGAGGAGCAGGATGAGTTCGCCCTGGGCTCGCAGCGCCGCGCCGATACCGCCACGGCCCGGGAAGTGTTCACCCAAGAAATCCTCGGGGCTACCCTGATCGGCGGTGCGGCGGCGGATCGTGATGAGCACCCGCGACCGACCGTGAGCCGTGAATCCCTGGCGGGGCTGAAACCGGCGTTTTCCCCGGAGGGAACCGCAACCGCCGGGAACTCCTCCGGGGTGAACGACGGGGCCGCGGCCCTGGTGTTGGCCCGCGGCGAGTATGTGCGCGAGCGCGGTATGCCGGCGCTGGCCACGGTGGAGCATGTGGTGGTGACCGCCATGGAACCGGGGCTGATGGGCTACGCGCCAACCTTTGCGTTGCGCAAACTTTTCGCCGACACCGGCCTGGGGCCGGGTGACATCGACGTGTTCGAGCTGAACGAGGCCTTTGCCGCGCAGGCGGTCGCGGTGATCCGCGATGCGAAGCTGGAGGCGGAGAAGGTCAACCCCTACGGCGGAGCGATTGCGCTGGGTCATCCGGTGGGTGCGACCGGCGCCATCCTGGCCTTGCGGGCTGCCATGGACCTGGCGCGCCGGGACCTGGAATTCGCGGTGGTGAGCCTGTGCATCGGCGGCGGGCAGGGAATTGCGATGCTGCTCAAACGCGCGTGAGAAGCACACGCCTGGCCTAGAGTTTTCCCATTTTCTGGAGGTTTATCGCATCACAATGTTTACATCGTGGGTTTAAACTCATAGTATGAGTTAGCGAACGTGGCGGTGGTCACTTTTCAACCCTCATCCCTCCCCCAGATCGGAAACCTCATGTCTGATACAGCGATCCTGATCAATACCGCGGTGGCAGTGCTCGCCACCGTGGTGCTGATCGTGCGGTTCAAGGTGAACCCGGTGATCTCCCTGGTACTCGGCTCCCTCTACCTGGGCCTGTCCACCGGCCTGGGCGTCAGCAAAACCATCGAAACAATTACCGAAGGTTTCGGCGAGATCATGGTGGAGGTCGGCCTGCTGATCGCCTTTGGTGTGCTGATGGGCTCAATCCTGAACGATGTCGGCGCCATTCGCCGGCTGGTGGATCATCTGGTGAAGGTTTTCGGCCCCAAATATTTGCCCTACACCATGGCGTTGGCCATCGCCACGGCCCTGCAATCCATCTTCCTGGACGTGCTGCTGGTGATTTCCGCCCCGCTGGCGCGGCGGATGGCACCCAAGGTGGGCAAGCTCGGCACCGCACGGATGGCGGCGGCCATGGCCATCGCCCTTGAATGCGGCATCGTCTTCATGGTTCCCGGGGTCGCCTCCCTGGCGCTGGCCGGACTGCTGGGTGTGCCGCTGGGCAAGATGCTGATTTTCGGTTTCCTGGTGGTGGTGCCAACCGTGGTGATTTCCATCGCCATCATGTCCTTTTTGTTCAAACGCGGTTTCTGGAAGGCCAGCCGGGATGAGCAGAATGTTTTCGAGGAAGAGGATTTCCCCACCTCCCAGCCGCGGGTTGGCGCCCGGACGCCCACCGAGCCAGAAGGCCAGGGCGAGCCGGCCGGATCCGGCGTGGCGGTGGCCACCAGCACACGAACCCAGCGCGAAACTCCGTTGCTGATGCTTTTCGCTCCCCTGCTGCTCTCCCTGGCACTGATCGCCGGCGGGGCGATCGTGGAAATCCTGGAAGCCCACGTGCCGGCGCTGGAACTGCTTGGCGACCCGGTGGTCGCCCTGCTGATCGGCTTGATCGGCACCACCATTGTTGGCCGGTTTGCCATCGGCCAGCAGGGGGTTGAAAACGCCATCGCCACGGGATTCAAGGAAAGCGGCCAGATCCTGTTGCTGACCGGTGTGGGCGGTTCGCTGGCCGCCACGGTCGCGGCGGCCGGGCTGGGCGATATCCTGGGTGGATTTTTCTCCGCCAGCGCGGTCGCACCGCTGGTAGTGGTGTGGGCGATTGCCGCGGTGCTGCACATCGCGGTCGGGTCGGTCACCCTCTCCGCCATTACCGCCGCCGGGATGCTCGCCCCCATCGCTCCGGTGCTGGGACTTGATCCGATCCTGATCGCGCTGGCCGCCGGCGCCGGCTCGCTGTTCATGGTCCACGTCACCTCCAATACCTTCTGGTTGCTGCAGACGCTGCTGGGACAAACCGTGCGAGGCGCGCTGAAAACAGTGTCCTTCGGCGTCTCGGTCGCTTCCGTGGTGGCCCTGGGAATGGTGCTCACGCTGAGCATCTTCCTCTAAACCGTATTCTTCTCACCTCACGAAAGGTCAACATCATGAGTACTGCCAACATTGCGCCGCTGCACGGGGTCCGGGTGCTGGAGCTGGGCAACTACATCGCCGCGCCCACCGCCGGACGCCTGCTGGCTGACTTCGGCGCGGAGGTGATCAAGATCGAACGCCCCGGCACCGGGGATGAGCTGCGCAATTGGCGGCTGAAAAAGGGCTCGGTCTCCATGCTCTACCGCACCATCAACCGCAACAAAAAATCCGTGGTGCTGGATCTGCGCAGTGCCGCCGGACGCGCGGCGGTGCTGGAACTGGTCAAGCACTGCGACGTGCTGCTGGAGAACTTCCGCCCCGGCACCCTGGAGAAATGGGGGCTGGGCCCCGAGGTGCTCAACGAGGTGAACCCCGATTTGATCATCACCCGCATCTCCGCCTTCGGGCAGACCGGACCGCTGGCTCAGCGTCCGGGATTCGCCGCCGTCGCAGAGGCATTCAGCGGTTTCCGCAACCTGGTGGGAGACCCGGACCGTCCCCCGGTGCGGGTGGGGGTGTCGATCGGCGATTCGATTGCCGGACTGTATGCGGCCTTCGGCGCGGTGATGTCCCTGTTCCAGCGCGAAACGCTGCGCGGTGCGGCGGCGAAGATCCCGCTGAATCGGCGGATCATCGACGTGGCGCTGCACGAGGCGATGTTCTCCATGATGGAATCGCTGATCCCGGACCACGACGCCTACGGCGATGACCGGCAGCGCACCGGCGGGCGCATGGAAGGGATCGCCCCGTCCAACGCGTATGTCTGCGCCGACGGGGCGAGCATCGTGGTGGCCGGCAACGGGGACGCGATTTACCGGCGCTACATGCAGGCCATCGGGCGCCCGGAGCTGGGCACCGATGAAAACCTGCAGACCAATGCGCAACGCTGGGAGGCCCGCGAGCTGCTTGATGCGGCCATCGGCGACTGGGCCGCCACCCTACCGGCCGCCGAAGCCCTGGACCTGCTGGAAGAGGCCGGAGTCCCGGCCGGCCCCATCTACACCGCGGCGGATATCGGCGCCGAGCCGCAATACGCGGCCCGGAACATGATCCAGAAGCTGCCGGTCTCAACCGGTGACGAGGTGCTTGAGGACGTGAGTTTCCCGGGCATCGTCCCGGTGCTCGGCGGCACCTCGCTGCCCATCCGGTCCCTGGGCCCGGACCTGGGCGAGCACACCCAAGAAATCCTCGGCGGGCTGCTGGGCATGGATGCCGCCGCCATCTCCGCCGCTTCAACCCCCGCAATCTCGAACACCGAAGGAACCCTGGTATGAACACCGCTGACACCGCACCCGTGATCCTGCGAGATGTCACCCTGCGCGACGGCCTGCAACTGACCGGCAAACTGCTGAGCACCGAACGCAAGGTCGCGGTGGTGCGCGAGCTTATCAGGCTGGGGGTCCCGGAGATCGAACTGGGTTCCATGGCCCGGGCCGATCTGGTGCCTCCCATGGCCAACACCTTGGAGGTGGCCGCGGCGCTGACCGAGCAGGAGCTTGAACGCTGCTGGGTGTGGGTGGCCACCCCGGGGCATGTGGCCAAGGCCGCCGCCGCGGGCCTGCGCAACTTCCAGTATTGCCTCTCCGCCTCGGATCAGCACAACCAGGCGAACATCGGGCGCAGCACCGAGGCAAGCCTGGCCGCCCTGCCCGAAGCGGTGCGCTACACCCAACAGGTCAACGGCAAGATCCAGCTGTGCCTGGCCACCAGCTTCACCTGCCCCTTTGACGGTCCGGTGCCCGAGGAACGGATCCTTGCCATCGCCAATGACCCGCGGGCGGCCGGAACCTGCGACATCGTCATCTGCGACACCCTGGGCCAGGCCTACCCGGCGCAGGTCGGCTCGCTGATCAGCCGGGTGCGCGCCGAAACTCCCGCGCGGCGCATCGTGTACCACGGGCATGACACCTGGGGTTTGGGGGTGGCCAACACCTTGGCCGCGATCGCCTCCGGGGCCGCGGTGGTCGACGGGGCGCTGGGCGGACTGGGCGGCTGTCCGTTCGCCCCCGGCGCCAGCGGCAACACCTCCACCGAGGACATCCTTTTCGCCACCCGCCCCAACTGGCTGAACCCGCAGGTTTTCGCCGCCCTGGTGCAGCTCTCCGAATCCCTGCTGGGCGAACTGGGTGAACCGAACCGCTCGAAGTCGGCCCAGGGCGCCCGGTCCAAGGCGCAGGCCTTTGAATGGGTCATCAACTCCGCGCAGAGCCCTGCCTGCGAGCCGAGCCTGTGAGCCGCCCCACGATCCTGTGCACCGCTCAGCTGCCGGAACCGGCGGGAAGCTTATTGACCCGCGAGGCGCAGCTGTGTGTTCCTGCCACGCCGCCGAGTTACCCGGAACTGGCCGAGCTGTGCGCCAGCGGCAGCTACGACGTGGTGATCACCCAGCTGCGCGACCGGATAGACGCACCGCTGCTGGCCCGGGCCAACATCAAGGGGATCGCCAACTACGCGGTGGGTTACAACAACATCGATGTGGCGGCGGCAACCAGCGCCGGAATCCAGGTGGCCAACACCCCCGGGGTGCTCACCGACGCCACCGCGGATATCGCCCTGCTGCTGATCCTGGGCACCGCACGCCGGGTCATCGAGGCCGATGCGCTGGTGCGCACCGGCGGATTCACCGGTTGGGCGCCGCAGCTGATGCTTGGTTCCGATGTCTCCGGAAAGGTCCTTGGTTTGGCCGGGTTCGGGCGGATTGCCCGCGCCACCGCGCGCCGCGCCCTGGCTTTCGGCATGCGGGTGATTTTTGCCCCGCGCCCGCCTGGCGATCGGGTGGTCGGTGAGCAGGAACTTGGCGAGTTCGCCGGCCGGGTGCAGCAGGTGTCCTGGGAGCAGCTGGTGGCGGACAGCGATTTTCTCTCGCTGCATGTGCCGCTGACCGAGCAAACCCGTCACCTGGTTGATGAAGCGGTGCTGCGAGCGATGAAATCAAGCGCGATTCTGGTGAACACCGCGCGCGGTCCGATTCTCCAGGAAAGCGCCCTGGTGCGGGCCCTGAACGAAGGCTGGATCGCCGGGGCCGGGCTGGATGTGTACGAGGACGAGCCGGCCCTCGCCCCCGGGCTGGCCGAATTGCCCAACACCGTGCTGCTGCCCCATGTCGGCAGCGCCACCGTCGAGGTGCGCGCCGAAATGGCCCGGCTCAGCGCCCTGAACGCACTGGCCATGGCCCGCGGGAACACCCCGCCGCACCCCGTGCTGCCTTAGGCCGGGGTTGGATTAGACCGGAGTTGGGTTATACCGAGGGGCGCAGGGATTCGCCGGGGAAACGGCCGCCGATCAGGCGCGTCATTTGCTCGGCGGTTTCCAGCAGCGGTTCGATCCAGCCCTCGCACACCGAACGGGGCATCCGCAGGCTCGGCCCGCTGATGGTCACCGCCGCCACCAGCGAGGCCGCCGAGTCGAACACCGGTGCCGAGAGGCCCGAGGCCCCGGATTCACGTTCCCCGGTGGTGATCGCCATTCCGTCGGCGCGGGTCTGGGCGGCCGCCAATCGCAGGTCATCCGCCGTGGTGATCGTGGTGGTGGTCAGCGATTCCAGGTCGGAGGCCAGGATTTCCTCCAGCAGGGCGGGGTTCCAGGCCAGCAGGACCCGGCCGGCGGACCCGGCATGCAGCGGCGCGAGCTTTCCCAGGTGCATCTCGCGGCGCAGCATGTGCCGGGTTTCGGCGATCCCGACACACACCCGCAGGTGCTGTTCGGCACGGAACAGGCACGTGGTCTCCCCCGTGAGGTCGCGCAGGTTGGCCAGCAGCGGGCTGATGACGTCAAGTACTTCTTTGCCGCGGGTGGCCGGAGCGGCCCAATATGCCATTTTCATGCCGATCCGGTATCCGTCGCCCTCACGGTCCAGGAAACCCTGGCCCACCAGATTGGCCACCAGACGTTGAACCGTTGAGGTGGGCAGGGTGGTGGCCTCGCGGATGTCTGCCAGGGTCAAAACCGGTTCACGCAGAGAGAAGGAATCAAGGATTGAGCTGATTTTTCCCAGCACCAACAGGGAATTGTTGTTTGTGGTTCCGGTTTCGGTCTTCGACATAAAACCGAGATTATTCCATGGGCGTTCGGCCCGTCCACCGCAGGCGGCGGGTTTCCGCGCATAGCGTCACGTTAGTGCGGTTTCACGCTACTGCAAGGCGGAGGTCAGCCGGGCCAGCGAGTTCAGGATTTTTTCGCGCCACGGGCGGTGCGGCCAGGCCTTCGGATCGATGGGGGTGCTGAGATTGCGGTATCCGTCCTCCACCTTGCGCATTTCGGCGACAAACCCCTCGCCGCGCACCAGCAGGGACACCTCCATGTTCAGGCTGAAGGAGCGGATATCCATGTTGCTGGAGCCGATCACCGCGACCTGATCGTCAATGGAGAAGTGTTTCGAGTGCAGCACGGTGGGCGAGGGGTACTGGTAGATCTTCACCCCCGCGGAAAGCAGGCTTGTGTAATAGGAGCGTTGTGCGTGATACACCATCGCCTGGTCGGCGACCTCGGAGACAAAAAGTTCAACGTCCAGCCCGCGGGATGCCGCGGTCACGATGGCTTGCAAGGTGGCCTCGTCCGGGACGAAGTACGGGCTGGTGATGCTGACCCGCCGCTGGGCGCTGTGGATCAGCGACACAAAAAGCTTGAGGTTGTTGTCGTTCTCAAAACTTGGGCCGCTGGGGATCACCTGGGCGTCGAGCTCGTGGACGGTTCGCGACTGGTGTTCGCTGGGTGTTTCATGGTGAATGCTCGCCTGGCGGGCGCGGTATTTCTCCCCTTCGAGCAGTTCACCGGTTTCGCTGTACCAGTCGGTGAGGAACACCGCGTCCAGCTCGCTGACGATCGGCCCTTCCAGGCGAACCATCAGTTCCTTCCAGTGCAACCCCCGGCGCAGGTTGCCGGGTTTCAGGTAGGTTGAATCGATCAGGTTCTGCGAGCCGGTGAAGCCGACCTCGCCGTCGACTATCAGCAGTTTGCGGTGGTTGCGGAAATCCGGTCGGCGCCAGTGGCCCTTGAGCGGTTTCAGCGGAAGCATGTGCTGCCACTGGACCCCAAACCGGTCCAATTCTTCGATGGTTTCCTTGCGTCGCGGCAAGGTCAGCGAGGCCAGGTGGTCGAAAAGCACCCGAACCTGCACCCCGCGGGCCACCGCGCGGCCCAAGGCGGCGAATAGCTCGCCGGTTGTCTCGTCGTTGACAAGGATGTAGAACTCCACATGGACAAAACTCCGGGCCTTGTCAACGGAGCGGACCATGGACGCCAGCGACTGCTTGTAGCCTCCGATCAGGGTGGCGGAGGTTCCCGAAACCATGGCCAGGGCCCCGAGTTTTTCGTTCATTGCCACGGTGGGGATCAGCCACTGCGGCGAATCAAAGCGGGCGCGGTGGGCATTGATCCCGGAAGCTGCATGCATCAGCTCGTTGACCTTGAGTTGCTTCTCCCGGCGGTGGCGGGGCAAACGGCCAAAACCGATCAGGAAAAACGCGATTGCTCCCAGATAGGGAATAAAAATGATCGCCATGATCCAGGCAATGGCGGTGGCAGGTTTGCGCCTGGCCGAAATCACAATCGCGGCGGTGATGCCGATGATCAGGTGCAGGATCAGTAGAACCACGCCGGTGATGTCAGCTGTACTCAAAACACTGCCTCTCGAATCCATGGTGCGCAGCCGGTCAGGGCCGCGAAGGCCGAATGCGGCCCTGTAGGAAATCCTATGTTCAAGAGCGCGCTTTCCCTCCGATGACGCGCAACCGGAGGATGTTCAACCTTCCAGCAGGTTTCTGGCTTGTCAAAGCGCAGTGACCGGCACTTAGATATATCGAAGGTGCAAGTAACTTGCCGCAGCAGTCATCGCTGCACTTCATCACCCGTATCCAAGGAAAACAGGCATCATGAGCAAGAGAACTGGATGGATTTCAGCTGGTGTCATCGCCTCGCTGGTCGCCGGCGGGGCCGTCTACGCCGCCACCTCGAATTCCGATTCCCACGGCACGGTCATCCGTGTTGTCGATGGAGACACCGTGGATCTGGAGGTCGCAGGTGAACAAACGCGTGTGCGGCTGCTGAATATCGACACGCCAGAAACCGTGGAGCCCGACAAAGCCGTGGAATGCATGGGCCCGGAAGCCACGGACTACCTCACAACGCTGCTACACCCCGGCGACAAGGTGGATTTGGAATACGACATCGAACGCGAGGACCACTACGGGCGGGTTCTGGCCGGCGTGTTCAAGGACGACTTGTTCGTCAATGGCGCCATTGCGGCTGCCGGCCTGGGCGTCGCCGTGAAATACGAACCGAACGTGAAGTTCTACGACGACGTGTTGGCCGCCGAGCAGGAGGCCGCCGCTACCGGCGAGGGCTTGTTCGACCCGGCTGTCGAATGCACCATCCCGGCCCAGCTTGAAGGGGCGAACACCGCACTCTCCGAGGTTTCATCGCTGCCGGGCGACAGCATCGAGGACGCTGAATCGCTCATGGGCGAAGCCGCAGCCGCGGTCGGCGTGGGCCTGGCGGTGAAGAGCACCCTGAACAAGGCGAAGTCTGCCACGCACCCGGTGACCCACGCGCTGATGAGCGGGCGCTATGCAAGCGACATTACCCGCCTCGCCACGCGGATCGATGACACCAAGCAGCTTGAGGCCTTCCACAAGGAACAACGAGCTGAACTGGTGGAGAAGGAAAAGAAACGCAAGGAAGCCGAAGAAAAGAAGAAGGCCGAAGCCGCCGCCCAACGAGCAGCCGAGCAGCAAGCCGCGGCGAAGGCAGCGCAGACGACGCAGCAGAAGAACTATTCCGCGCCGAAGTCGTATTCGAAGCCGCAGACCCAGACGCAGCCCAAGCAGTCGGCTCCGAAGATGAACTCCTACTCGAACTACACCGGTCCGCGTTGCTACGCACCCGGCGGAAAAACCTGGAAGCCCTGCTGATGCCAGACTGCTCGCACACCAGCGGCTCACCCGCCGCTAGTTGTCCCGTTGGATGCCCGGCGACCCGATCCGCGTGATCCAGATGCCGGGCATCGGCCATTTTCTATCCGGCTTCGGCACCTGCCGGCGTGACATGTAGCCGCCGACCGCAGGCAATGACTCCGTCATCCCGACGACCAGCTCCATTTCGGCGAATGCCGTTTCGGAAACCGCTGCAACCTGCCTCTTCAAGCGCGCCAACTCCGAGGCAAAAATGCACCCGGGCAGCGCTCCGCAGGGAGTGCTGCCCGGGTGTCTCGGATTCCGGCGGGCGAGCCAGGCAGGCGGCTGCCTAGCGCACGGCGACACGCAGTTCGTTGTTCCACGGATCCTTGAACTGCAGCTCGGCACCTGTGTGATGGTTTTGCACTCCGGCATGGTTCAAACGTTCGGCGAGCTTGCCCACTTCATCTTGGGTTGGAACGTTGATGAGCACTTCACCTAGACCCAGGGTGTCCTTGCGCGGTCCGGCGCCACGCGAATTCCACACGTTCATGGCCATATGGTGGTGGTAGCCGCCGGCGGAGACGAACAGCGCCTGATTGCCCAGGGCCGCGGTTTGATCAAAGCCCAGGGTCTGGACATAAAACTGGTGCGCGGTGGCGACGTCTCCCACCTGCAGGTGAACGTGCCCCACCTCTGCACCGGCCTGCTTCTGCCCGGAGACAGCCTCTTCACTCAGGTGGGAGCTCAGGAACGCATTCGGGTCGAGGTAGATGGTGTCCATCGAAACCTGGTCCCCATTCCAGGTCCAGGTATCGCGCGGGCGGTCGAAGTACAGCTCGATCCCGTTGCCTTCCGGGTCGGTGAAGTAGAAGGCTTCGGAGACCAGGTGATCCGAGCTGCCCACAAAGCTGTTTGGGTTGTACTGGGCCGCGGAGAGCACCGTGGCGGCCAGGTCGGCCTGCGTGTTGAAGAGCAGTGCGGTGTGGAAGAGGCCTGCCTCGCCGCGGGCGGGGAGCTTGAGCTCCGGGGCAGGTGTGAGCTCAACCAGGGTATCGGCGCCTCGCCCCAGGCGGGTGGAAGTGGAGTCTTCCGCAAGGACTTCAAGTCCCAGCGCCTGCTGGTAGTAGGTGCTCATGGTGTTCAGGTCGCCGACCTTCAGCTGCACGGCATTCATTGACAGCTGCTCGGGGAGCTTGTCTTCTTTCAAGTGTGCCATGATCGGCGCCCTTTCTTTGGGTAGATTTTCTTCTTGATTTCAGCGTACGCTCATTTTGTTGAAGCTTCAAGCTTTTAGGTGGAATGTGGTCCACACCCCACCAGCGTCCGCGAACACCGAAGATTTTTCACCGAAGCGCAAAATTGATCAATTATTCGCCTTGAGCGCAAACCAACCGCACAACCTGACGAAACAATTCGTCCAAAGTGAGCACCAGAGTATATTGATCAGGGAAATGTTCACCAGCTGTCCGTGCAGTTCTCCTGCCGCGGAAAGGACTCCCATGAGCAATACCGAGAAATTCCGTGCGGCGCGCGACCTCCTGCTGACCCACCGCGACGACTACGCCGGGGCCCGGGAAGCTTTCAGCTGGCCTGAGTTCAGCGATTTCAACTTCGCCTACGACTGGTTCGATGCAGTAGCCAAGGACCCGGCCCGGGCGAATACCCCGGCGCTGATCCTCACCGAACCGGATGGCAGCAGCGCCCGCTACACCTGGGCCGAACTTTCCAGGCGCTCCACCCAGGTCGCCCGCTGGCTGAGCGAGAACGGATTCAAACGCCAAGACACCATGGTGGTGATGCTGGGCAACGAGGTGGCCCTGTGGGAGATCATGCTCGCCGGCATGAAACTCGGCGCCATCATCATCCCGTCCACCACCCAGCTCACCGCGGTTGACCTGGTGGACCGCATCGAACGGGGGCAAGCCAACTGGATTGTCACCAGCCACGACCAGCTGCCCAAGCTGGAGCAGGTGCCCGGGGACTACACCACGGTTCAGGTCCGCGGCCAGGCAGTACCCGGAACCCTGCATTTTGACCAGTCGCACCACGCCGAAGCCGAATTCTCACTGGATACCCCGACGGCGGCGGATGAGACCCTGCTGCTCTACTTCACCTCGGGCACCACCTCGCAGGCCAAACTCGTCCAGCACACCCACACCTCCTACCCGGTGGGGCACCTGGCCACCATGTACTGGATCGGCCTTGAACCAGGGGACGTGCACCTGAACGTCGCCTCCCCGGGGTGGGGCAAACACGCCTGGTCCAACTTCTTCGGCCCCTGGATCGCCGAGGCCACGGTATTTGTCTACAACTACGAAAGATTCGACCCGGCAGCCCTGATGCGGCAGATGGATCTGGAGAAGGTCACCAGCTTCTGCGCCCCTCCCACGGTCTGGCGCTACCTCATCCAGGCCGACCTCGGTTTGTTGCAAACTCCCCCGCGTAAGTTGGTGTCCGCCGGCGAACCGCTGAACGCCGAGGTCATCGAGCAGGTGCGCAAGGCCTGGGGGCAGGTGATCCGCGACGGATACGGGCAGACCGAAACCACCGTGCAGATCGCCAACCCGCCGGGAGTCTCGATCAAGGTCGGCGCCATGGGACGGCCCATGCCCGGTTACGAGGTCGAACTTCGCAACCCCACCACCGGAGCGCTGGCGGAGGTCGGGGAAATCTGCCTGCGCCTGGCTCCGCGCCCGGTGGGACTGATGAAGGGGTACTTCAACGACGAGCAGAAAACCGAGGAAGCGACCCGTGGCGGGATCTACCGCACCGGGGATATTGCCGAACGGGATGCCGAGGGTGTGCTGACCTATGTGGGCCGCGCCGATGACGTGTTCAAATCCAGCGACTACAAACTCAGCCCCTTCGAACTTGAATCGGTGGTGCTCGAGCACCCGGCGGTGGCCGAGGCGGCCGTGGTTCCCTCGCCGGATCCCATGAAGCTATCGGTGCCCAAGGTGTTTGTGGTGCTGGCGGCCGGACACGAGCCAAACGCGCAGACCGCGGAAAGCATCCTGGGGTACTGCCGCGAGAACCTGGCGCCCTACAAGCGGATTCGCCGGCTTGAATTCTCCGAGCTACCCAAAACCATTTCGGGCAAGATCAGGCGGGTCGAGCTGCGCCTGGCCGAAAGCGAGCAGCACGCCCAGGGCAAGGTGCCGGCGAACGAATACCGGGACACGGATTTCCCTGAGCTGAAACACCGCGGTTAAGCACGCCTCACGGCCCGCGCCACCCTTGGGGGTCGGCGACGCGGGCCGTGAGCAGTGCATCGGTTGGGCCGGTGCCGGACCGCGCCCCTTGGGGGAAGGCACGGGCCTGCCAGGGCCTTGGGGATCAACCGATGGTGGCGATTTCGGTGTGTTGTTCTACGATGGCGCCCTCCCCTACCTTGTGCGTGAGGATTCCGGCCGCAGGGGCCGTGATCTCCATGTCGACCTTGTCCACGGCCACCTCGGCGATCAGCTCGCCAACGGCAACCTGCGCCCCGTCGGGAGCGAACCAAGTGACCACGGTGCCCTGGGCCGTTGGGTCGTTTTCGGAGAGTACCGGGAAACGGATGCTGCTCATCCGGCCACCACCTTCAGGACCGCCTGCTTGATCCGCGCCGGGGTGGGCAGCGCCGCGTATTCCAGCGAGCGGGCGTAGGGCACCGGGACATCAGGATTGGCCACACGCGCGATCGGCGCGGTGAGCAGTCGCGGGTCGTGTTCGGCAATCCGTGCCGCGATCTCCCCGGAGAGCCCGAAGGACTGGTAATCCTCGTCGACGATGACCAGCCGGCCGGTTTTGGCCACCGTGGCCAGGATCGCCTCGGTATCCAGCGGGACCAGGCTGCGCAAATCCAGCACCTCGACCTCGATCCCTTGCGCGGAAAGCTCATCGGCCACATCCAACGCGTGATGCACCGAGAGTGATAACGTCACGATGCTCGCATCGCGACCTTCGCGGGCCACCGCCGCCTTGCCGAGGGGCACCACATGATCCCCGTCGGGCACCGGGCCAATGGCGCGCGGGTTTTTCGCCATCCAGGCCAGGCCCTGGACCCCCTTGTGGAACATGAACACCACCGGGTTGTCATCGCGGATGGCGGATGTCATCAGCCCTGCGGCGTCGGCCGGGTTGCTGGGAACCACCACCTTCAGCCCCGGAAGGTGGGCGAAGGTCCCCCACAGGCATTGGGAATGCTGGGCGCCATCCGAATACCCGCCGCCCACCGCGGTGGTGAGCACCAGCGGCACGGTGACCCGCCCTCCGGATTCATAATGGATTTTTGCCATGTGGTTGTAGATCTGGTCCATGCACACACCGAAGAAGTCGACAAACATCAGTTCCACGATGGGGCGCAGGCCCTGGGTGGCCGCCCCGATGGCCGCGCCGATGAACCCGGTCTCGGAGATGGGGGTGTCGATGACCCGCTGCGGGCCGAACCGGTCGAGCAGGCCCGTGGTGGAGGAGAATATCCCGCCGTAGGCGCCCACGTCCTCGCCGAGCACAATCACGTTCTCATCACGTTCCATTTCGCGGGCGATGGCCGCGACCGTAGCCTTGGCAGTGTTCAGCCGGCGGGTGCCGGTAGCCTCGGTACTCATGGCGGGATCCTTTCGATTTCAGGCGAAAACGTAGTCGCCGACGTGGGCCGGGTCTGGTTCGGCGCTGGCCTTGGCGAAGCTGATGGCGGCCTCCACACGCTCGGAGGCCTGGCGGGAGATCTCCTGGGTGCCAGCCTCATCCAGGATTCCTGCCTCGGAGAGCGCCGCCCGGTAGGCGGGCAGCGGGTCCCGGCCGGAAACCTGCGCCAGGTCGGTGCGGTAACCCTGGGCATCACCCTCGAAGTGGCCCCACAAGCGCAGGGTATGCACCTCCAACAGCGTTGGTCCCCCGCCGTTGCGGGCTCGGGCAATGGCCGTGCCGGCCGCCTCATGCACCGCCTGGACGTCGTTGTTTTCCACGCGCACCCCGGGAATCCCGTAGGCCGCGGCGCGGTCCGCATTGGATGGCACCGCGGTGGCGGCGGCACGCGGGACCGATATCCCCCAGTCGTTGTCTTCGATGACAAAGAGCACAGGGAGTTTCCATACCGCCGCCAGATTCAGCGCCTCGTGGAATGCCCCCTGGTTCGCGGCCCCCTCTCCGGCGACGGCCACCGCCACATTGCCGGTGTTGCGCCGGCTGAAGGCCAGCGCCTGGCCGACGGCAACCGGAAGGCCCTCGCCGATGATGCCGGAGCAGGAAAAGTTGGCTGCCGAATCGAACAGGTGCATGTGGCCGCCGCGGCCGCGTCCCAGCCCGTCGACACGGCCGAAAATCTCCGCGGTCATGGCGTTCAGGTCAACCCCGTGGGCAATGGCAAAGTGGTGCGGCCGGTGGGTGGCGGTCACCGAGTCGCCGGGAATCCGGTGGGCGCAGACCCCTGCGGCAACCGGTTCCTGGCCGGCGGCAAGGTGCATCTCTCCGGGGATCAGCCCGGCACCGATGTCGAACACCGGTTTTTTATCCGCGTGGTATTCGCGCAGGATGGCTTCTTCATAGGTCCGGATCAGCACCATCTGCCGGTAGAGATCCAGCCTGACCGTTGGCTCCATCACGCCTCCTTGCCTAGGGTTTTATGATGTGCCTGACGGGCAAGCCGGTTCAAGGGCGGGTATTTCAGATGGTGATATCCAGGGTGCCGAAGGTCCGTCGCAGCCGGGCCGCGGCCCGGCTCAGCGCCAGCCGGTCCCCGGGGCTGACCGGCCGCTGCGCCGGCAGCGAGACCGCGACCGCGCCGCGCAGGCCTCCGCCGGCCACCGGGGCGGCCAGGCAGGAGACGCCCAGCAGATATTCCTGTTCATCCGACCAGATCGAGGTGTCGTCCGCCAGCTGGCGGGCTAGTGTTCCCCGGCTGGTGATGGTGTGCGGGGTCAGGTCGTAGAGGTCGTGGCGGTTGAGGTAGTCGGCGCGTTCCTCGGCATCAAGGCTGGCCAGGATGGCCTTGCCGAAGGCGGTCGCATGTGCTGATTCCTGCACTCCCACCCACAGATCCACCTGTTGCCCGGACGGTTCCTCCGCGATGGCGACCAACCGGATCTCACCGGCGTCGAACAGCGAAAGGTAGGTGGCACCGCCCAGTTCGGCGGCCAATGAACGCAACACCGGGCGGATCCGCGGCAGCAGTTCCTTCAGCGGGTCTTCCGGAGCCATCACCGCGGTGGGGCCAATGAGGTAGCCGCCCTCGGCCTTGCGCAGGTAGCCTTCGAAGGTCAGCGTGCGCAGCAGGTGGTAAGTGGTGGGCAGCGGCAGGTCGGTGAGCCGAGCGAGCTTTTTGGCCGGCATCACCCCGTCCCCGGCGGCAACGGTCTGCAAAAGGCGAAGCGCCTTTTGCACAGAGCCAATCAACGTGGGTTCGGACATCACGCACCCCCAAGAACTCCATCGCCAGAAGTGCTTTCCAGCATAACCCAGCGCCCGGACGCCGTCAGCCCTTCTGGGCTGGGTGTTTAAGCCGCATCAGCCGGTGCACCGAGTGAGGGCGGGGTGAAGACAGGGTGAGTACAGGGGTTATTTGCCGCGGGCCTTCACCGCGCCGAGGATTCCCTTGCCCAGGTAGTACACACCGTCGGCGTACCAGGCGATCATCAGCAGGTTGCGCAGCGGCTTGGGAATCCCCGACAGCCGGTTGCATTTGTTCAGGGCCAGGTGGGTCAGTGCGCCGGAGCCCAGCACGGCCAGGCTGGAGGCAATCAGCGCCCTTGGCGACCAGCCGCCGCGGTAGAGAAGTTTCTCCAGCCCACGGGCTTCGCGTTCGTGTTCGGCCAGGGCCGCCTTGATGGTTTTCACCGGCCCGCCGGTGGCGATGACGCGGATGTTCTCCGGCAAGGGTTTGCCCGTGAGGTAATCCACGCTGCGTGCGTCGAAACCCAGCAGGGTGACAAATCGTTTGAGGTTTTTCAGGCTCCCCGCGCTTTTCACCAGCTGGCGCGCCTCGTCGAGTTTCACCGGATCGGTGATGAATTCTGCCAGGGTCGCATCGTCTTGTTCGTCCCAGCCCAGCAGCGAAGCGTCCAGTTCGGTGAGCCGTTCGGCCGCCGGGCTGTCCGCCTCCGGTTCAATGATGACGCTGCGTTCTAGATCCACGTAGTACCGTACCGTCCGGGGGAAAAACTCGCGCCGGGTGCCGGTGCCGGTCACCAGCGCGCTGAGGGTGTTCCCGTTGCGGGTCAGCGACACAAACGGACGGTTCGACCGGGCAATGCCAGAGGTGAACACCGATTCGGCGGCCATGGCCATCAGCCCGGTGCCGTGATTCCACAGGGTCAGCACGTTGTTTTCAAGTCCCGCGGCCACCACCACCTCGGAGCCCTTGAGCTTGCGTCCGTGGATCAGCTCGGTGGTGGGTCCGTAGTCGCCCAGAACATCCTCATCCGGGGTCGGGCCGTCAATTTCTTCCCCGTCCAGAAGCACAAAGTCGGCCTGGGTCGAGTTTTTCAGCTCGTGGACCAGCTTGGTGACCCGGGAACCTTCACGCAACTTGCCCTTGGCATCCACCCGGTAGAGCACCGCGTCACGGGCGGGACTGACCGTGGCGACCTGGGCGGAGACCTCGGTGGACAGTTCGCGTTCAACACTCCCACCCACAAAACCGAGCAAACGGCGGTCGGCCAGGGCGGTGCGCACCACCTCGGCAGCATCCGGCCTGTCGCCAAGGAAGATGAACTCGATGTTGAGGTAGCTGAACTCGCTGGAATCCACGAAGGTAAACCCCTTTTGGGATGGGTGGGACAGGACTTTAGCTTTAATCATAGGCGCGCGGACACCGCCAGCCCCGGATTTAGCAGCCGGCGGAGTTCCGCAGCGCTACCGGTTCCGGCGCCCCTTGCGCCGCCACCGCACCACACCGATCGCCAGATTTCCCAGGCCATCTACCAGCCAAGCCACCAGGATCACCACAATCAGCCAGGTCGGCGCCCAGGGCTGTGCCCAGTCGGTGCCGGCCAGGATGAGTGCAAAAATCAGCGCCTCGATCACGCCCCAGAGCACCTGCGTGGGCGGCTTCCAGGACAGCGGGTTGTAGAACTTCGGGGCGGAACTTCCCTTGCGGGCCTCGATGGCGATGGCGCGGCCAATGGCCTTGCCCAGTCCCACCGGTTCAATCAAGCTGGAACCTTGCGGGGCTGCGGTTTCTTCAAGATAACGGGCCGTGTGCGGGTCATGGCCGAAAACTTGCAGGACCTGTTGCACGGCCTGCGCGCTGCCGGTGCCAGGGAGTACTTCTTTGAGCCGAGCAATGTCCTCGGCCGGGATTCCCGCCTCAGCCAGTTCATCCAGGGCTTCGGGGTCAACGGCAACATAGTGGGTGTGCAGCGTCTGCAGTTCGCCCGCCGCGGGTGTCCCGGCCGCAGGTTCAAAGGCCGGTCTGGCGGCGATGGGCCAGATATGCACCCAGGCGGGAGTGCCGGCGAGTTTGCCGCTTTGTTTCGGAAACCAAAAACTTGCGGCGAACCGCGGGCCGGATTGGCTGATCATGATGGCTGGATATTGATCGACCCCGGGAGCCCCGCCCAGCAAAAACCCATCGTGGACGGCCACGGTGCGAGACCCTGGCTGCGCGGGAGGCACAAGGTGCCAGCTGGTTTTGGAAGCCGAGGCCAGGATGATCATCTCCGCTTCGGTCAGTTGGCCTGACAGCAGGGTGCGTCCGGAGGGCATGGCCTCCAGGCGTTCATCGTCAATGGGTTCACCGCTTTGAACTTCCACATCGTCTTGGTCGACATACAGGGCGCCGGTGCCGAATTTCAGCGCGAGCGCGAAGTCCTCCACCTGCTGTCCCAGCCGGGTGGTTCCATCCGCGCCGGCCAAGATGATCAACCCCTCGGGGTTCACCGCGATGCCTACCTCGATGATCACCAGCTCGTTCCAAGCCACCGGCTGCGAGATCAGCGAAATGACCTCACGGGCGGTGAGCACCTGGCGCACGGTACGTTCAGCGTCGGCCGGGGTGGTGTTGTGGAGGATAAGCGCCAGGGCGGCAACCAGCGTCTGTGGCTGGTCGCCGCCCTGGATTGGCTCTGGGTGGTTACTTCCCAAGGTACTTTTCAAAACCTGCAGGCAGGTTCAGGCTTGACGGATCAAAATCCTGCGCCGCACCCTTGCCGAAGGCCGCTCCGCTGGGGGCTGCCGCCTTTTTCTGCTCGGATTCCAGCTGGGCGGCCGCGGCCTTGGCCGGGTTGCCGTACTTGACCTGCTTTTTGCCCTTGCCCTTGGCCTTCGCCTTGCGGGCGGCTCCCTTGCCGGCACCGGGCATGCCCGGAATGCCGCCGCCAGCGGCCATCTTTTTCATCATCTTCTGCGCTTCGGTGAAACGCTCAAGCATCTGGTTGACCTCGGACACGGCAACACCCGAACCCTTGGCGATGCGGGCGCGGCGTGAGCCGTTGATGATCTTCGGTGCCACACGCTCGTGCGGGGTCATCGAACGCACAATGGCCTCAACACGGTCAATCTGGCGTTCGTCGAACTGCTCAAGCTGCTGGCGGGAGATCTGGGCGCCGGGCATCATGCCCAGCAGCTTCTTCATGGAGCCCATCTTCTTGATCTGGGCCATCTGAGCCAAGAAGTCATCCAGGGTGAAGTCTTCCTGGTCGGCGAACTTCTTCGCCATCCGCTCGGCTTCGGTTTTGTCCCAGTTCTTCTCAGCCTGCTCGATCAGGGTGAGCACGTCGCCCATGTCCAGGATGCGGCTGGCCATACGATCCGGGTGGAAGATCTCGAAATCATCCAGGTTTTCACCGGTGGAAGCGAACATCACCGGTTTGCCGGTCACGGAGGCCACCGACAGGGCGGCGCCGCCGCGGGCGTCGCCGTCAAGCTTGGAGAGCACCACGCCGGTGAAGTCCACACCCTCATGGAATGCCTGGGCGGTGTTCACCGCGTCCTGGCCAATCATGGCGTCGATGACAAATAGCACTTCGTCCGGGTTGATGGCGGCGCGAATATTCGCGGCCTGGGCCATCATCTCGGTATCCACACCCAGGCGGCCGGCGGTATCCACGATCACGATGTCGTGCAGTTTAGCCTTGGCCTCGGCGACACCGTCACGGGCCACGGTGACCGGATCCCCGGTGGGGGTGTCGAATTCGGAGGAGACACCCGGGTGCGGCGCGTAGACCGGCACCCCGGCACGCTCGCCGTTGATCTGCAGCTGCTTGACCGCGTTGGGACGCTGAAGGTCACAGGCCACCAGCATCGGGGTGTGCCCCTCCGCCTTCAGGTGCTTGGCCAGCTTTCCGGCCAGGGTGGTTTTACCAGCACCCTGCAGGCCGGCCAGCATGATGACCGTTGGAGGGTTTTTGGCCAGGTTCAGGCGGCGGGTTTCGCCACCGAGGATGGCAACAAGCTCCTCGTTGACGATCTTGACAACCTGCTGGCCCGGGTTCAGCGACTCGGAAACTTCAATCCCCAGCGCGCGTTCTTTCACCTGGGCCACGAAGGCGCGGACCACCGGGACCGCAACGTCCGCATCCAGCAGGGCGCGACGGATTTCGCGGACGGTACCGTCAATGTCCGCCTCGGTCAGGCGGCCCTTGCCACGCAGGTTTTTGAAGGTTGCTGTCAGGCGATCGGAAAGTGAATTAAACACGTGCCGGGCACTTCTTTCGGTAGGTCTTGTGGTGCGCACCAACGGCGCACAGGACTCAACATCTAAGAATATCAACAATCGAGGCGTGGGCAGACCGCCGCCACGAGGTGATTCCGCTGATACCTGCCTGCGGCAAGGATATGAACAACCAGGCGCACCTGTTCCAAAGGACAAACTTCACCCATTGCATGGCAAC
Organism: Glutamicibacter sp. NPDC087344; assembly: GCF_044744225.1. Taxonomy (NCBI): domain Bacteria; kingdom Bacillati; phylum Actinomycetota; class Actinomycetes; order Micrococcales; family Micrococcaceae; genus Glutamicibacter; species Glutamicibacter sp. NPDC087344. The sequence continues at coordinate 123,648 of NZ_JBIUXY010000001.1, forward strand.
CGAAAATTCAGCTCCGCGTATTCGGTGGCAGGCTGAGAATCACCATGGCGGGCCATGACGCCGGCCTCGGTCAGCGGCCAGTCCCTGGCCCGTCCCGCGAAAATATTCCGCCCCGGGCTGGTCCCCGGGGCGAACCCGAGCATCAGCACATCGCACTGGCGAGGCGGCCACGATGATCGTGCTGTCCCTACTCCGCGACCTGCCCCAGCTTCCAGGCGCCGGCGGCATGCTGATGGGTCCAGAAGTCAGCAAAACGTCCGCCGGATTCAAGCAACTCTTCAATGCTCCCGTCCTCAATGATCTTTCCGCCCTCAAGGAAGATCACCCGGTCCGCGGCGCGGATGGAACTCAGGCGGTGCGCGACAATCACCCGGGTGCGCGGCAGCGGGTCGTCGCTGAGCGCCGCGGCGACCGCTGATTCGTTTTCGGTATCCAACGCACTGGTTGCCTCATCCACCAGGAGAATTCCCGCGGGTTTGAGTAGTGCCCGGGCAATGGACACCCGCTGGCGTTCGCCTCCCGAGAGGCTGCTCCCGGCCTCCCCCACCCGGGTGTCCCAGCCGTCGGGCAGCTGGGTGATGAGGGTGTCCACACGGGCCAGGGCGGCAGCCTGTTCAAGGTGCTGCTGGTCCGCCTCCGGGTGGCCGCTGCGCAGGTTTTCTTTGATGCTGCCGTCAAAGAGGTAGGGGTGTTGGAAGACCATGCTGGTCTGCTCGCGGCGTGATTCTTCGTCCAGCGTCTGGGCCTGCACCCCGTCAATCAGGATGGCGCCGGCATCCGGTTCATGCAATCCGGCCAGCAAGGACAGGATGGTGCTTTTCCCGGAGCCGGAGGGGCCCACCAGGGCGGTGGTGCTCCCCGGTTCCAGCACCAGGTTGAAGTCCTGCAGTACCGCGGGTGCACCTAAGTCGGCTGCGTACCGGAAGCTCACCTCACGTAGTTCAAGCCGCGGGGCACCGGCCGCAGAACGTACCTCGTTTCCGGCAGTTACCTGCGGGGCCTTCAGCACCTCGCCCATGCGGCGCAGCGACCCGGCGATGCTTTCCATTCCCGGGGACAGCTCGGCGAGCACCGTAAAGGATTCCAGGTAGCGCACGATGACCACAATCAGCGCGATAGCCTGGGGAACCTCAATCTCGCCGCGCAGGCTCAAGAACACCACGGTGCCGGCCAGGATGATCAGCACCAGTTGGCTGGCCAGTCCGAACACCAGCTGCCCGGGAATCTGCAACAGCAGCAATTTCATCCCGGCCCGATGCTGGGCATCCAGCGCGGTCCCGGCCAGGCTGCGGGCGGCATCCACCCGGCGTGCGGCGCGCAGTGCCTGCTGGGTCCGCGCGAACTCGACAAGACGTTCGGTCAGCTCGGTATTTGTGTCGGCGGCCTCCTGCTCCGCCCGGCGGCCGAAGGCCGAGGACGCCGCGTAGGCACCCAGCAAGAGCGGGACACCCAGCAGGGCGGCCAATGCGAGCGGGACGCTGATCGGCACCAACGCCACGCCGATCAACACCGGCAGCAAGATGGCGCCGAGCACCGGGGTGACCAGGTAGATGATGATCCCCACCAGATCCGGTCCGGTCGCCGCCACCGCCTGCCGGGTTGTTGCCGTATGTTCGGCATCAAACCACGCCAGGCGGATCCGGCTGATCCGATCGGTCAGCGAACGCTGCCCGGAGTCAAGCAGGGCGAAACCCAAGGCATAGGCGCGCCGCGCGGCCAGGGTATCGATCCACCAGCCTCCGGCGGTCGCCACGACCAGCAGCCCCAACCACTTCCAGGCAGTGGACGGCTCGGCGGAGAATAACGCGGCCACCAGCGGGACCAGCAGCACGGTGCCTGCCGCCCGCAGGATCAGGCCGATCACGGTGAGCGCCAGGTGGGCTGCGACCAGCCGACCGCGGGACTCGCCCAGCAGGGTCAACAGTGTGCGGATCATCGGCTGGCCTCCTTGGCCTCGGTGTGCGGTGTCCGGGATGCGGGCGCCTGCCCGGCCTCCCAGAGCTGTTGGTAGCGTCCGCCGGCGGACAGCAGTTCGGCATGGGTTCCGGATTCGGCCACGCGGCCCTGTTCCAGCACCACAATGCGGTCCACCCCGGTAATGGTGTGAAGCCGGTGGGCAATCACCAGCACGGTGCGCCCGGCGGTCAGCCGGTCCAAGGCCCGTTGCACCTCGTATTCTGATTCCGGGTCGGCGAAGGCGGTCGCCTCGTCAAGCACCAGAACCGGGGTATCGGCCAGTAACGCGCGGGCGATGGTCAGACGTTGCAGTTCGCCGCCGGACAGTCCGGTGGAACCATCCAGGACCGTGTCGTACCCGTCAGGCAGCCGGGTGATCCGCTCATGGAGTTGGGCGTCGGCCGCCGCCTGCTGCACCTGGGCGCGGGTTGCTTCCGGCACGGCGAGCGCAATGTTGTCATGGATCGTTCCGGAGACCGCTTGGGTTTGCTGGAAGACGAATCCGACGGTGGAGTAGAGCTGATCCGCGTCCAAGGTGCGCAGCTCGCGTCCGTTGAGGCGGATGGCTCCCCCGGTGACGTCGTGGAAGCGGGCCAGCAGGCTGGCCAAGGTGGATTTTCCTGACCCGGAGGGACCCACCAGTGCGGTGACGGTTCCGGGTTCCAGGCTCAGGGTGACGTCGTGAAGCACCGGTACCCCGGGGCGGTAGGCAAATTGCACGGCCTCGAAGTCCACCCGGGTTGCGGTCTGCGGGCTGGTTAGCCCGGTCGACTGGTTGTCCGCTGTTTCCAGCTCGGTTTCATCCAGGGTGTTCTGGATACGCCGGGCGGCGACTATGCCGGCGCGCAGGCCCGCCAACCCGTAGCCGACCCCCAGCAGCCGTGCCCCGAAGGTGGTTCCCAGCAGCAGGAAGGGCAAGAGCTGAACCGGGGCCATCGCCCCGGCGGTGATCAGCCAGGTTCCCATCACGCAGATCAACAGCAGGAAGGTGGCCGGGCGGGTAACCAGATCGATCATGGTTTTCTGTCCGCTGAGCGGGCGTTGCCAGTCGTGGAGGAAGGTGAGGTAGGAATCAAGGGTGGCACGGAAGCCGGAGGACGCCCCGCCGCCGAACACGCGGATCACCGGTTGGCCTTCCAGGTAGGAGCCGGCCTCTGAGTTCATCCGTTCGGCCCAGCGTGCGGCTTGGCCGGTCCGCGGGCCTGATTGGACCACCATGATGGCCATGGCCACGATGTAGGTGAGCACCGGAATCAGCAGCACCAGGGCGATCCGCCAGTCGACCACAAAGAGGTAGATCAGCACCGCTACGGGCGCGGTCACCGCGGCCACGGCGTCCGGCACCGCGTGGGTGACCAGGTAGTGCAGGGACAGGGTGTCGTCCTGGATGACCTGTTTGACTTGTCCGGAGCTTCGGGCATCGAACCATCCCAGCGGGACCTTGGCCAGCTTGTCCAGCAGGCGTCGGCGCAGCTGGTGCGCGAAGCTGGCATCTACGGCGTGCAGCCAGATAAACAGTGCGGAGCTGAGCAGCACCCCGGCACCCATGAGCCCAACGGCCCAGAAACCCAAGGTCCAGAGGTCTGCACCGGGTGCGCCAGCAAGCAGCAGGCGTGCCAGTTCGGTGAGCAGCACAAATGGCGCCAATTGCACCAGAGTGATTACGGCTTGGAGAATACCGGCAATGATCAGGGTGGGTTTGAGCCCGGCAAGCAGTTTGCCGGCAGCCGCCGCTTTCCAATTACCCTTCGCGGCAGGTGCCGCCTCGGGTTCAGGTGAGCTGGTGGATTCCGTACTTGGTGTGTGTTGGGGTTCGGCGGTGGGTTCAACCAGGTCCTTGGGCCGGCGAGAGCCGAAGGCCCGCCCGTAGTACCAGTAGGCCTGAGCATGGATTTCCCCCTTGGGGAATCCGAATTCATCACGCAATCGAGTGCGCAGGTGTTTGAGGCTTCCGGATTCCGGGGCGGCCCAGGCGTACCAGTTGGACCAGTCCCGCACCTGGAGGCTGGCGGCCAGGGATTCTTCGCCCCGGCGCGGCACCCAGTGCACGGTAGCACGCGGGTGGTCGGTGAGCTGCAACTGGTGGTCGTATTCGTGGTGCTCTTCAAGGTAGAGCTCGACGGGCACCTGCGGCGGGATGACCTCCAGGATCGCGTTAATGGCGGGCAGTGAAGCCGAATCGCCAATCAGCAGGTAGCCGGCGGGCAGTTCGTCGGGAAGGTCGAAGCGCGAGGAGCCCAAGGTGGTGACACTGACCGTATCCCCCACGGCCGCCTGCTTCATCCAGGCGGAGGCCGGGCCGGCCGGTTCGTGGAGCACCACGTCCACGGCGAAGTCTCCGGTCTGCGGATCAACGTCGCTCAGGGTGTAGGCCCGCTGATGTTCGGTCTGCGGGTCAGCTGGGTCCGGGAACCAGAAACGCAGGAAGGCGGTAGGGGCTGGAACTACTTCGGCAAGAAGTGTGTCCGAGTGAAAGCGCACCCGCAAGAAATGCGGGGCGAGGTGTTTGACGGCGGTGACGGTTGCCTGGTGGTCCTTGGCCCCATAGGCCCGGGTCATTGCTCCGTTGAATCCTCGTTTAGCCATGGTTGACCCCTTCGGTGGCTGCGTGTAATGCGTTTCTAATCTCGGACACCGAGCGCCCCGGCGGTGCGGCGGCGATAAATCCTGCCACCGCGGCCCCGAGCCACATGCGGACATATTCGTCCGGGGTGATGTCTGGCAGCTGTTGGTGGGCTTCGGCTAGCTCGGTATCCGTGTTGATGTCTTGCAGGGCGGCATTGCGTTGGGTGGCATATCCCTCCCCGCGGGTTCGTTGAAGTTCTTCGGTGGCCGCATACCCGATGGCCACCGAGGCCACGGCGGAGCTCAGGACCAGGGCCGCTTCAACGCTGTAGCCGCGTTTTCCCAGCGCCGTGGCTTCCATGGACAGCAGCCGCCGCCCGGAGGCGCCGCGCGGGAAAAGTGTCTGGACGTAGGCGGCCAAGCCCGGGTGGTCCAGGATAAAAGCGCGCAATTGAAGTCCCACCGAGAGCAGATGTTGCGCGGTGTCCTGTTGCGGGTCGTCTGTGAGGATAAGTTCGGCCAGGATGTCCTCGCCTACCATTCTCTCCAGCTCCCAGCGGTTGGCCACATGGCGGTAGAGTGCGGCCGGTGTCACGGACAGCCTGGAAGCGACCGCGTTCAGGCTCAGCTGCGCCAAACCGATCTGGCGGCCTGCGCGAATGATGTCTTCGGTGGTGAGCTTGCGTGGCCGTCCGCCAGCGTGAACCATGATTCCCCTAGTTAGTTATAGGTAGTAACTAAGGTTATCCTATCCATATTAAGCCAGGTGCGGAAGAGGTAAATTTCTCACCTGATGCCCCAAAGCAATCCGGCATCAGACACACCCGTACAGAGCACCAACGCGCGGCGCCGAGACCGGCGCACTAATCCAGTTTCCCGGGGACGGCACTTTGTGTTGCTTCGACAGAGGTGTCTTTCTCCCCCGTGGCCTTAGCGCTACTTGGCTCGCTTGCAACTGGAGTGACCGTGGCCTTCGGCGTCACCGCGTCTTTCGGTGTCGTCGCGTCACGTTGCTCGCTGGCTTTGGGAGACTGCTCGCCATTGCTGCTCGGCGCTGGCTCGGAGCTTGGAGCGGTGGGAAGCGCTGTGGCATTTGTTGGCGCAACTGTTTCAGGTGCACTCTGGCTTGGTTCTGGAGCACTCGGGCTTGAGCTATGTGGAGCTGAGGATGTCGTCTGCGGTGCGCTCGGGCTCGGGCTACTTGGAGTTTTACTCGGTGTTGGGCTCGTCGTCGGCGCCGGCTCAGATGTGGAGGGGCTTGGCTTCGGCGTCGACGTGGTGGGCTTGGGTGTCGGCGGTGTTGGAGTCGGTGTGGCCTTGGCTGTTGGCTTGACGCTCGGTTTTGCGCTTGGCTTGACGGTGGGCTTGGCCGTAGGTTTAGCCGTCGGCACCACCGGGGTGTCATCTTCCGGGGTCACCACATCGGGATTCTGACCGTCATCCGGAGAATCGGTGGAGCTTGGCGCTGGGGTTCGGGTCCCCTGGGTGGCCGAACCCTTCGGTGCGCTTTTCGCGCTGACCGTCAACCGTGTTGAATCCACCATGGCCTGGCGCTGCCCGGAGATCACTGGCAGGTAATTCCGAGGATCGTGCCACCGGCCGTTGACGATCACTTCAAAATGCACATGGCAACCCGTTGAGTTGCCGGTGGTCCCGGACCGGGCAATCAGTTCACCGCGCTCAACCTGCTGGCCTACGCTGACCAATAGTTTTGAATTGTGGCTGTACCCGGTCTGTACATTGTTCCCGTGGTCTATGGTCACCCGCATGCCAGAGTGGCCGGCCCACCCGGATACCGTCACCGTACCGGCCTCACTGGCATACACCGGGGATCCGCAGGCGATCGCGTAGTCTTGGCCGATGTGAATTTGATTTCCGGACCCGGTCGGATTTAACCGCCACCCATATGGGCTGGTGATCATCCGGCTGGTCACCGGGTGCATTAATTGCAGACCAGCGGGAAGCACACCGAGTTGTCCCGTTTCACCGGCCAGCAATGTATCAGCCGTTTGAGTGGATGATCCTGCCGTGCCTGCGTTGAAAGTCCCGGTATTTAATTCTCCAACATCCTGGGATGGGGTTGCGGTTGGAGTTGATTGCGTCGACATGCCATGGGGACGACCATCAATATCAAGCTTTTGACCGGTTCCGCTAAAAACCGCCAACGGGGCATATGGATCCACGTAGACGGGCTCTGTGGTTACGGCCCACCCGGCGAGCGCATCAATGGACGCTTGGCGGCTTACCGCGCGCGAATCATCGCCGCCGGCAATAAGCGGGGTAGCCAAGGTGCTTGATATTCCGAGTGCCAGCACCACGCTGGCCGCACCGTACCAGGCACGTTTGAACTCGGGCGGCCCGTCGACAACAGCCGGCTTGTGGTTGACTTGATGGCGTCTTTTCATAATTTGCTAGTCCCCAAACTGCAAATCCAAAGTGGCTTTCAGCGTATCGGCTCCGGGCTTGCATGACCAGAGATTTTTGCAGGTAATTGCCTGATACTGTGCAAACCAGCAAATTGCCGAGGTTCCAAGACACACAGAATCGCCGGTGGCTGCTTGGCCCACCGACGATTCTGTTCGGTTCCTGATAGCCCAGGACCCTACCCCTGTTTTAGTTCATTGGTGATTGATCAGCTTCACCAGAGCTACTTGGTCATCAGCTGGTACCCACTTTCGTTGTGCTCGGCAACGTCGATGCCCGCGATTTCGACGTCCGAAGCCACTCGCCAAGGAGAGAACTTTTCAATAACCGTGGCGATCACCCAGGTCATGATGGCCGAGAAGATGATCACTACCAGCAGGGTCATGAACTGCGAGATCAGCTGGCCGAAGCCGCCGCCGTAGAACAGGCCGCCTGCAGTCTCTGCGGTTGGCAGGGCGAAGAATCCGAGGAACAGGGTTCCGATGATGCCTGCGACCAGGTGGACACCCACCACGTCAAGCGAATCGTCGTAGCCAAGCTTCCACTTGAGGTTGACTGCCCACGCAGAGCCAGCGCCGGCCAGGACACCCAGCAGCATTGCGGCCCATGGTGCGATGTCTGCACACGAAGGGGTGATAGCTACCAGACCTGCGACCAATCCCGAGGCCACACCCAACGAGCTTGGGCGACCTCCGCGAAGCTTCTCGACAAGAATCCAGCCAAGTACTGCTGCACCCGGAGCTGCCAGGGTGTTGATCCAGATCAGACCCGCCTGCTCAACGGTGGTAGCAGCGCCGGCGTTGAATCCGAACCAGCCGAACCACAGCAGGCCAGCGCCCAGCATCACCAGTGGGGTGTTGTGTGGCTGTGGGCGGTCATGGAAGTTGTGGCGCTGGCCGAGCTTGAGGGCAAGGACAAGAGCTGCCACACCGGCGTTTGTGTGAACTACTGCGCCGCCAGCGAAGTCAATGGCTTCGCCGAAGATCTGGCCCAAGAAACCGTCTGCGGACAGCATGCCGCCGCCCCAGATCCAGAAGGCAACCGGTGCGTACACCAGGGTCACCCATAGTGGAACGAAGATGAGCCATGGAGCGAAACGTGCGCGGTCGGCGATAGCTCCGGAGATAATTGCCACCGAGATCATGGCGAAGGTTCCTGCGAAGCCGGCGGCCAAGAGTGCGTCTTCGGGGGTGTTCTGCATAGCGAAGTCACTGATTGGGTTGCCAATGATTCCCGCAATGGCTGGTTCACCGGCGGAGAAGGAGTATCCCCATAGAACCCAGACGATTGCGGTGATGGCCGCCGCGGAGAAACTCATCAACATCATGTTGACTACGCCGGTAGCACGGGTCATTCCCCCATAGAAAAGTCCGAGTGCTGGTGTCATCAGCAGAACGAGTGCTGCGGCGATCAAGATCCATAAGCTGGCTACGTCCAACTCCATCTAGTCCACATCCCCTCAAAGGTGTTTGGTGTATCGGTGAATAATTCTTTTGACGTGACCGGATTACTCGGCCCTTGTCTCGATATAAGATTCTTCGCCACCGATGTTTCACCTTCCTCCACGGCTCATTTCAAGCGTGTGACAAACCAAGCCGACACGTAACGGTCTGTTTCCTACGGTGTTACGGATACGTTTCGAAAAGTGCACCATGGCAAAAACCGCGGCAGCCGTTGGGAGGCTGCCGCGGTTTTTGCTGATCTATTAAGGACTAGAGCCGGGTAATTTTGACTACTTGCATCTCCGGGACGGTAGTCGAGCCACCCACCTGAGTGTCATAAGTCAGCGAACCGGTTACGGTGGCCGTGACCTTCACGATGTCCTCGGCTACAACATCATCTAGGATGTCGCAGTTAATCAAACCGTCTCCAGCATTGAAGATCGTGTTGTGCTCGTAGTCGTATTTGCCCACCTGGGTGTGGCTCACGTCTGCACGGAAGGTACATGGACCAGTCGCCGAATCGAACTGGGTTATCCTCGCGTCAACGATCACGTTCTTATCCAAGTGCGAGCTTGGTTTCTTGACGATCTGAGCGAGTTCGCGGCTAGAGACTTTTTTAGCCTTGTTGGCTTTGTCCTTTTCCTCCTTTTCCTTAGCATCTTTCTTGGCCTTTTCTTCAGCTTTGCGATCCGCTTCGACTTTTTCCGCGGATTCCCGTTCCTCGTTGGCTGTCTGCAACTGATCGACTTCGGCCTGCGCGGCAGTTAGCTTCGACGTTGTGTCGGCCAGCTGGGTTTCCAGCTCTTGCTTTTCAACGGTCACGGCGGCGGCTGATGCCTGAACCGCCTCGTGTTCTTCCGTCGAAACTCCGCAACCAGCAAGCGCGAATACAGCGACAAATGCAACGACGAAGATCGAGATTTTCTTCACGATGATCCCCCAATCATGATGGTACGAGTGCCCAGCAATTCCCTGTTGCCAGGTAGCGCCTATTGTGGAAACAACAACCGACAAAACGGGATCTCGCTGAGATACTACTGCTATGGATCGAGAATTTTTTGTGGCCAGCGCGGTAGATGTGGCGCCGCGTCTTCTTGGTGCAGTGCTAGGGTTGCAGGGGCCTGACGGGGCAGTCCGTCTGCGCATCACCGAGGTTGAAGCGTATTCCGGGCTGGGCAACCCTGGCCCCTACGATCCGGGGAGCCACGCCAGAGATCGCAAAACTGAACGTAACGCTTCAATGTTCCTCGGCCCTGGGCATGCCTACGTGTATGTCAGTTATGGCATGCACTTTGCACTAAATCTTGTATGCTCGCCCGAGGGAACCGCGTCTGGCGTGCTCATTCGCTCCGGAGAGGTCATTCGCGGCCACGACATCGCAAGAGCACGGCGGCTTGCAAAACAACCGCCGAGTTCACATCGGTCTACGCTATCAGTCCGTGAACTTGCCCGTGGGCCCGGAAACTTGGCGACGGCCTTGGGAATCAACCGTTCAGAACACAACGGGCTGGACGTTCTTGCACCACCGTTCATACTAGAGGCACCTGAGCGCTGTGCGCAGGGTTTTGCCAGCGGCCCCCGGGTGGGAGTTTCAGGCATTGCTGGAGGGCCAGAATTTCCATGGCGATTCTGGCTTCCTGGAAACAACACCGTTTCAGCATTCAAGCCCGGGCGCAATGCGCCACGGGCTTGAAATTATGAAGTACCGGATTCTTAGACCTTCGTCTAATCGGACGTAAACAGCTCGGGCTCGGAAACCGCGTTTTCGATCTTCTGCTCCAACATCGGACTCAGTGAAGCCGCATACGTGTTGCTCAAATGCGAATGATCCCAGTACGCAACTAGGCCACCAATCACCGCATGACAGGTACCGGATCCGCAAAGAAAGCCGTTCATATCAACGGAATCGATTCGTTCATCATTGATCGTCTCAGCGGCTTCAGCCAGCGGGTCTGCCGGGATCCATTCACCGGCCGGACCGCTGCAGTCCAGGAGCTTGTTGCTATTTTCGGCAACGCAGTCAGGCACATTTTTCACCGTTGCCCCGGGGAAGGCGGTATCTTCGATCACCACAACTTCGGCACCCGTGTCGGCCCACGACTCCAGCGCAACTTCAAAAGCCTGTCGTGAAGGCTCGGTGCTTGATTCGAAGTCGTACCCTTCAAGGGCCAATGACTGTCGGCTTGAAGAGATGATCAGGTCGTAGTCCTCGGCTTCAAATTTGTCCAAGGCCCACGATTCATATTCCGCGCATCCTTCGATACGTCCCTCGCTATCAAACTGTTGTCGTTCGCCATTAACCGCGCAGCGACTGATCAGATAAGTGTCCAACGACCAATCGTTACGCTGAGCAATAGGTTCAAGTGCTGGGAACCACTGTCCCGCGTGTGAATTACCAATGAGCGCGACTTTGATCTCCCCGTCGCCATAGCTGCAGACCGGTTTGTTACCGAAATCGTCTGATTGCCCAGCAAAACAATTGTCAGCGTAGATTTTGGGTTTGTCGGTTTTTGCCACAACCGGCGCGGGCGCCAGAGACTTGAAACTCTGGGCGATTCCAGCTCCGGAAGCACAGCTGTCAGTGAGAGCATTGGGACCCGTGCAGTCCTCTCCAAGTGATTTTTCGACCCGAAGAACGGACGCGGTGATATCTTGGGAGTCTTCTATGATCTGGCTACTCATCGCATAGAAGCTGCCGGCAACAATTGCTAGGGTCGCTGATCCGGCGAGCAAAAACCTCGGACCGGACACAACTCGCGACACATCAATAAATTTACGGAATTTCGTCTCGACCAATACCTGTGTCGAAACCGCCAGGAGAATTGTCAGTGCCAAGGTCAGCAGTTGCGCTATGACCCCAAATTCACTGACCGCATAAGGAACAAGGATCAACAGCGGCCAATGCCATAGATAGATTGCGTATGAATTATCCCCGAGGAAACGTACAACTTTATTCCCCAGCAAGAGCTGGGGTGAAGATCGGCGGGTGGCATTGGAAAGTAGGAGCAGCGCGGTACCCAGAACCGGGAGCAACGCCACGGCACCGGGGAATGGCATCTCTCCGCTGAACGTCAGCGCACTGATCACGATGGCGCCAAAGCCCACCCAGGCGGCAATGGAGCTAAGCCTGTCTCTCTTCGAGGCATGGGCGCTGGCGCCGAAGGCGGCGACCAACGCTCCGGCTGCGAATTCCCAACCTCGGGTCAGCGTGGAGAAGTATGCTGTGCCGGGGTCCGTGGCCGTGGCGTAGATTGAGTATGACAACGAGGCCAGAAACACGACGGCGATTCCGGCGAGCGCAAACCGGTACGTGTTTTTCCGTCGTTTCACGGCCATGAGCACCGACAGACCGATAAGGATTGGCCAGACTAGGTAAAACTGTTCCTCAGTGGACAACGACCAAAAGTGCTGGAAAGGGCTTGGCGCATCTGCCTCGGCTAGATAATCGACCTTAGAGGACGCAAGGAACCAGTTTTGAAAGTAGAAGGTGGAGGCAATCGCTTGGAAACCCCAGTCTTGCCATAAGGTTTCCGGAGCCAAGAGCCACACTCCGATGAGGCTGACGAGGATCACCAGAAAAGAAGCTGGAAGCAGGCGTTTGACACGACGCATCCAAAACTGGCCTACGTCCCGCACCGACCGGGGCGGTTTGGACAAGAGGTGCGAGGTGATCAGGAATCCGGAAATCACAAAAAACACATCGACGCCTACGAAGCCTCCGGGCAACGCCTTGGGCCAGAAGTGGTAGATCACGACGATGCCGACGGCCAAGGCCCGCAGACCTTGTATGTCGGCTCGGAACACCGATTTTTTTGCGCCAGGTGCAGACAGTCCAGCGATGTTTTGCGCACTGCTCACGAGTAAAACCTTCTTCTTTGAAAATCTGCGTTGACTCAAATCTCAACGGATGCCCGAGGTGTGGACGGTGCTAGACACACCTCTGGCCAGCCGGAACCCTCATCTGAGTGAACCAACTGGCCAGAAGAGGAAATTAGCCCTCCAGCAGTGCGTCGACAAATGCCTCCGGGTCAAATGGTGCAAGGTCATCCGGACCTTCGCCAAGACCAACAAGCTTCACCGGCACACCCAGCTGACGCTGAATGGCCACAACGATTCCACCCTTGGCAGTGCCGTCCAGTTTGGTCAGCACGATTCCCGAAACGTTGACCACCTCGGAGAACACCTTGGCCTGCGAGAGGCCATTCTGTCCGGTGGTGGCATCCAAAACGAGGAGCACCTCGTCAACGGTGGCTTTCTTCTCAACGACGCGCTTGATCTTTCCAAGCTCGTCCATCAGGCCAACCTTGTTCTGCAGGCGGCCCGCGGTGTCGATCATCACGATGTCGACTTCCTGGTCGATACCGGCTGCAACAGCTTCGAAGGCAACCGACGCCGGGTCTGCTCCATCGATGTCTGAACGCACGGTGGGGACGCCAACTCGGTCTCCCCATGTCGCCAACTGTTCGGCAGCAGCCGCACGGAATGTATCCGCCGCACCAAGTAATACGTCTTTGTCTTCGGCAACCAGTACACGGGCCATCTTGCCAATAGTTGTCGTTTTACCCACGCCGTTGACACCAACAACCATGATGATGCTTGGCCGGTCCGGATGCGGCGCTGGAAGGTATGAACGGTCCAAAGACGGATCAACCAGCTTCAACAGTTCTTCGCGAAGCATTGCCTTAACCCGTTGCGGGTCTCGGCTGCCCTCAACCTTAACTCGTTCGCGCAGCGCGTCCACCAGCTCTAGGGTTGGTTCGGTGCCTAGGTCGGCCAGCAGCAGCGTTTCTTCAATTTCGTCCCATACGTCCTCGTCAATGGAATCCTGGCTGAGAAGCGCCAGCAGACCCTTGGAGAACATGCTGTTGGACTTGGTCAGTCGCGCGCGCAGACGCGCCAGACGCCCCTGAACGGGCTCTGGTACGTCCAAAACTGGCGCCGCAGGGGCTTCGGGCTCCGCCACAGCAACGGGCGCGCTTCCGGTAGCCGACTCGTCAACGCTTGAAAGCTCTGCGTCGGCTTCATCCTGGGCGGCTACGCTAGTCGGGACGTCGTCTTCATCTCGTTCAGAGGTGTAAGGCGTCTTAGGCTTGCGGCCCTTGGCAACAAATGTGGCTGCCACGATGCCGACCACGGCAACAACCGCGACAATGATAATGGTAAGTAATAGCGAATCGGTCACATCATAGATCGTCTCATAACTTACCTGGACTCAGAGATTTATGGCCGAAACTGCCCTTGTATTCACGGTTGGGCCGGAAGACATAGACTTACCAGTGGCCAACGTTGTGGCCCTGAGGTTCTGAAAAGAAAGGCTGCTGTCCGGTCCGGTCTGGACCTATGGCAATGAACATGGCACTACTGCGCAAAAAATCCGTACGCCCACCGATCCCCAAAGAAATTGGTGTGCTGCTGATTGCCGCTTTCATCATCGCGTTGGGTTTCGGCCTGATCGCACCGATCCTCCCCCAATATGCGGTGAGTTTCGATGTGGGCGCCGCCGCTGCGACCGTGATTGTCAGCATCTTCGCATTCACCAGATTGATCTTCGCACCGGTAGCCGGTGCACTCGTCGGCAAACTAGGTGAACCCAAGATCTACGTCACCGGAGTGCTGCTCGTCGCTGTGTCGACGCTACTGTGCGCAGTCGTCCAGGATTACACCCAATTACTTGTCGCCCGTGGCCTAGGCGGGTTTGGTTCAACCATGTTCACCATTTCAGCTATGGCGCTCATTGCACGATTAGCCCCCGAAGAATCCCGGGGAAGGATTTCTGGACTCTACGCCGGCTCGTTCCTCCTGGGCAATGTCGCCGGGCCGGTCTTAGGAACCGTCCTCGCACCGCTGGGTATGCGACTTCCATTCCTGATCTACGGTACGGCGCTGGTCATCGCAGCCGGTGTGGTTTATGTGGCGCTGGGCCGACGCCGCAAATTGGACGACGGATCCGCAAACCCCGCCAGCGGGAAACCTTCCATCGAGGTGGTTACCGCCAAGGAAGCGTTGGCTTCACCTACCTACCGTGCCGCCCTATTCTCAGGTTTCAGCTACGGCTGGCTCGCCTTCGGCATCCGAAACAGCATGATTCCACTCTTTGCACTGGCAGTATTCGGAGCGGGTCAAGGAACCTACGTTGCCGGTGTCTCTATGGCCGTCTTCGCCGTGGGTAACGGATGCGCCCTGTTGTTCTCTGGCAAACTCACGGACAGGGTTGGTCGAAAGATCCCGGTTTTGCTGGGAATGAGTGTGCTGGTGTTGTCCATCGGGGCCATGGGGGTGTTCACCTCGCTGACCGGGTTCATCGTCTGCTCTATCGTCGCTGGGTTCGGCGGAGGCATCTTGGGACCGGCGCAACAGGCCTCCGTGGCCGACGTGATCGGTTCGGGACGCAACGGCGGAAAAGCTTTAGCCGCATTTCAGATGTGCACGGATCTGGGTTCCATCATCGGCCCGTTGCTCGCCGGTGTCATGGCCGACATGATCAGCTACGAACTAGCATTCGCCATCTCCGCCTCTGTCGGCCTAGTTGGAGTCATTGCGTGGCTTTTTGTCCCTAAAAACCTGCAACCTGTGCCTGCGAAGCGACCGCAGGCAGACTCGCCGCAAGAAAATCGGCCCTAACGCAACCGTGATGGCAATCCATACGAGGAGCTCCGAGGCCACAGGGCAGTAACGCATTGCGCCAAAAATCAGTCGCGCTGTTAACGCTCAGGCTGGGCAAACCCGTTGCAGATTAAGTGAACCCCCGGGTGCCACGGCCGTCCTGCTGGCCTCAAGAGATAACAGTTCGGTCACATCCAGAAGGACGCGCAGTACGCTGACCATCGATTGCCGACGGTACGTTACAGTTGGACTAATTATGCCCTATCAGAGCTAAAGAGAGTATCAATGCTTGCACGATTGAAAAGGTTCGCAAACCGAACTTTCAATGTTGAGATTCAGAACTCGGAGCCACTGCCCGTCAAATTCTCGGAGCAGAACGCGATGGGTGGAGGAATTGAGAAAACGCTGAAACAGATTCTCAATGAACTCAAGACTCATCGCCGTGAAATCGAAACGATCCGGTTTGCCGCAACCAGCTCCGTAATGAACGAAGTCACCGACTTCCACGCAAAGCAGGTACTCTCGCTCCGGGAATCGCTTGAGGTGCTGGCCAACACCGATACGTCTTTGGCACGTTTCGGCGACGGTGAATTCAGGATGATGTTAAGGCAGGATTTCAACCTGCGTTTTCAAACTAACTCCCCCGAGCTTCAAGAGTCGCTGCGAGAGGTATTCACCTCAGATCTGCCAAATCTACGGGTAGGTTTTCCACAGTTGTTCCGAGATGCGCATTGGTCCGGCGTATTCCAAGAACTGTGGCCGAGCCTCAATCAACTGATCGTTTCTGACCAGAAATTTGTGAATGCCCATATCAGTCGGCCGCAGGTGTTTTCACTGCTCGGTCGACAAGCTGTCGACCTCTGGCGCAAGGTGTGGGACAACAAAAACGTCACGATCGTTACGGGCGAAGGCTCTCGGTTTGACCTGATCCCCCAGCTCTTTGACAACGTCGCTTCGACGAACCAGATCTCTTCAACTTCTGTCAACGCGTTCACCGATCTCGGACGCATAGTTGCGGAACTTCGCGAAACGAAAACTGATGTTGTGCTGATCGCGCTGGGCCCAGCTGGAACCGTTTTGGCCCACCAACTTGCTAAGGCAGGTATTCGCGCCCTTGATATCGGCCACTTGACCAATAGCTACCTCAACGTGTTCGAAGGTGAAGTGCGTCCTGAAGCTGTTCCCGTGACCCGCAAGTAGGCTACAGCTAGAGTTTTATGAACTTCACTAACTCCCTGCCGCGAACTATTGCGGCGGGGAGTTTGTGCGTCCAATTCGAAAGCATCCGTCCCTTGGTTTTGCGAACGGTGAATCTAGGTTCTGGTATCAACACTGAGGAACCCATTCACTGTCCGGTACACCCTGACACCATTTCCAACGAATTCATTAAATTCCGGCGGTGCAGCGATTCGTCGGGACGATCCATCAGAATAGTGCACAGACACGTCGCCCAAACGACGAATTTTGCCAGCGATGACGGCGCTCTCGGTGCTCGTGTGAAACGAACCTGTGGATTCTATGAACGTACCGTCGATACGGGTGATTTCTTTGGTATCACGGTCAACAATTCGTAGTTGAACCGGTACGGCAGAACCGGTGGCAGCCTTGACCCGGAATGTTGTCCGGGTTCCGTCACCTGCTACCTGTTCCACCTGCGGTGACTCAGCCTGGTCAATTTGTCTCCGCGCCCTAGCTCGAAGCCCATCAAGGTCTCCCTTAGAAATTAGGCCAACAACAATCATCCGATCTTCCGAGAAATATTTCGACCGGTTGATCGGAACGAACTCATCAAGAAATTTTTGATGGGAGTCAACCCAAGATTGTTGTTCTGAGACGGAATACCGGAAGAATCGCTTTCCCTCATAAAATCTCAAGGCCTTACGGGTAAAGAGTCCAGCGCACAACCGCCGAGCAAAGTCTTCATCATTGTGTGCGAAGGCACGGGCGGTTCTCGCGATCTCGGACAATGAGCTCACGTAACCGTCCGGTTCAATGGTTCCCGCGCTGATATTCTGCCCGTCGGCCCGCGAACGAATCTCGTAGTAGTCATAATCGGCAAGTATGCTCATACGTTTGGCCGAGGCATAGGCTTGAACCATCGCCATGCCGTCTTCGAGCCGGACCCTATCCTCACGGAATCTGATCGGAGCTCCGTTTAGGAGTTCGCGACGGATCATCTTCTGCGGGGACAAACTCCGAAGCATGAACTCAAAGGTGGCTTCAGTTCGTGTTTGGCTGAATAGTGATGTTTGGACTCTGCGGCCATCGATTCCAACCATCTTGGGCATCAGCAGATCTACGGCATGTTCTTGTGCAAACTCGACCATTCGACGCAGGGCCTCCGGCCCCAACCGGTCGTCTGCGTCAACAAAAAAGACGTACCGACCACGAGCCTTCTCAATTCCGACGTTGCGGGGTTTCCCCGGCCACCCGCTGTTCTCTTGATGGAAGACACGCAGGTTGGTATTGCGTTTGGCATAGACATCAAGAATTTCGCCACTGTAATCAGTAGAACCGTCATCCACTGCAACGACCTCGAATCGTTCAGGTTCAAGATCTTGTCGTTCCAAAGAGTTCAGTAGTTCGGTCAGGTACGGCATGGAGTTGTACACGGGAATGACAACGCTGACCATAATCTCCGATTGCCGACGAATCGGTACGTCAGCAGATGACTGCGGCTCGGTCAGGTTCGGACTGTCTCCACGACCTAGTGGTTTAGAAATTCCCCGTGCCAGGTCGCCAAGTTTTTTGCCTATCATCATTCACCCCGAGAATGTTCAAAATCTAGGTGTGTGGATGAGCACCACTATAGCCAAGTATTCCAAATCATGCTCCAGGCGAAACCCGACGCTCCATCTTCTGACTGATCACAGTCGAGACACCATCTCCGCGCATGGTCACGCCGTACAAGGCATCGGCGACTTCCATCGTTTTCTTTTGATGGGTGATAATGATCAGCTGAGACGATTCTCGAAGCTCTTCAAAGATCGTGATGAGTCGGCCTAGGTTCATGTCATCCAGAGCCGCTTCCACCTCGTCCATGACATAGAACGGGGATGGACGCGCCTTAAAGATCGCAACCAGAAGTGCGACCGCCGTCAATGAGCGTTCGCCTCCGGAAAGCAGGGAGAGGCGCTTGATTTTTTTGCCCGCCGGCCTTGCTTCGACTTCAATACCGGTGGTGAGCATGTTCTCCGGATCGGTGAGAACCAGTTGCCCTTCCCCACCGGGGAATAAACGATCAAAGATCCGCTTAAATTGAACAGCTGTGTCGTTGTAGGCTTCGGTGAATACCCGTTCGACATGAGAATCAACGTCTTTGATGATCTGTTGCAAATCACCACGGGATTTTTTGAGGTCTTCAAGTTGTCCGGCAAGGAACTTATGCCGCTCTTCTAACGCTGCAAACTCCTCCAAGGCCAGAGGATTGACCTTGCCAAGCGCAGCCAAGTCTCGCTCGGCCTTCTTAAGCCGTTTTTCCTGCTCCACGCGGTCAAAAGGTTTGGTGCCAATCACGACACCTTCCTCATCCACGTTAACTCGCAGTTCCGCCCACTTGTCATCAGGGTCGGCAGCTTCGGGAATGAGCTGGTCTGGCCCAAAATTAGCTATAAGGAAATCGGGGGTGTACCCCAAGTCCTCAAGTGATTTCGTCTCCAAGTTTTCAATTTTGATCCGCAACTCAGCACGGAGAACCTCATCACGATGCACCGCATCAGCCAACCGGGTAAGTTCAGCGGAAAGCTGCTCAGCTTCGGTTCGGTTGCTTCCCAGGAGCTCCTCGAGCTCGGATTTCTTGACCGAGAGTTCGTCTCTTTCTTGCCCAGCCATGGTCAGCGAGAGTTCGATGAATCGAAGAACCCGTTCGGCTGCCTGTTCGACACGCTGCGCCTTGGCAGCCTGAGCCTTGCGTTCGGCGGCTCGTTGTTGGGCAACCTCACGATGGGTGCGCTCAGCGGCTGCGGTGCGCCGCAAACCTTCCACCCGTGAGCGCAAGGCAGAAACTCGCTCTTCGCTGCTTCGCAGTGCCAAGCGGGCTTCGAGCTCCTTCTGACGGGCTGTGGCGGCCGCATCAGCTAAGGCAGCACGTGCTGCGTCGTCTACGGTTTCGTCCTCGGAATCAGTCGACGCCATTTCCATTCGTTCACTGATTTCTTCATAGGACTCTTGTTCAATCTCGAGTTTTTCTACCGCTGCTTCAAGCCGATCTTCCAGAGCCTGTTTTTCAGATTGGGCCGAGCGAAGTTTGTGCCCCAAACGAGCCAGGTAGTTTGAGAGTTCATCGATTGCAGCGTCTGATTCGGTTAGTTGCGACAGGGCCTCTTCGCGATTCTGCTGAGCTTCTGCAAGCAACGGTGCACGCTGGGATACGACAGATTCCAGCTGTTTTTGTTCTTCCGCGGATTCGTTGAGCTCTAGTGTTGTCTGTTCCACCAACGACTGTTGGGCGATCAGTGATGCCCCGGCAGAATCACCGATAGAACTTTGAAGCAGTGACACCGATACCCCGTCCAAGGAAGTGAGTTTGGCTTCCGGGTGAGTCTGAAGAATTTCTGCGATCTGCTGTGGGTCAACCACCACATAATGATTGGCAAAGATGGTGTCTAGAAGAGTCGAATATTCATCTACCGAGGCCACGACGTCTCGCGCCCTGATGGCGAGTTCTCCAATTTCTGCGGTGACTACCCCGGGCACATCGGCATGAACAAATGACGCACTGGAAGAATCATCCTGCATGAGCTCGCGTATCAGTCCAAGCGCACCGGCCGCACTGCGGGCGACCAGATGTTCAGCGGATTCTCGAAGAATTGCGGCCACGGCTTGTTCGTAACCTTCGCTGACCGTCAGCAACTCTCCCAGCCGTCCTGCCAAAACGTCTTGGGAATTTTCAAGTAGATGGGCGGAGCGGTCATCCGGTTTGGAGTTTAGTTTCAGCGCTTCCAATCGGGCCTGTAAGCCAGACATCCGAACCGACAGCTCACGTTCGCGCTGGTTGTCCCTATTTTGCTCTTCCGACAGGTTTAAGAACCGCGAGTCGGCTGCTTCGAATTCAATGTTCAGTTCACGCTCACCGGCCAGCTGGCTATCAAGTTCAGCACTGACGGTTTCGTAGGAGCGAGCATCTGCAGCTAGGTCAGCATCAAAGGATTGCACGCTGTCCTGGAGACGAGAAATTTCAGCCCTGGTGACATCCACCCGGCTTCGGGCCGAGGCAACCTGCGACGCGAGCCGGGACATGCCTTCACGCCGATCGGCCGCGGCACGGAGCATGGACGCCATCCGCTGCTGTTCCGCGCGGGACTGCTCTTCGGCGTGCTCTTTGGCTTCAATGCTTTCGGCAAGGATTTCATGCCGGTCTTCGACCGCTTCGATCAGCTCTTCAAGCTCTTCGCTGAGTCGGTCCGCTTGGGCGTCTAGTCGATCTGGATCTCGGCTCGAATCAAAATGGGTTTGATTGCTTTCAAGCAGCTTCCCCCGCTCACGTGCTAGAGCACTCAATGAACGGAAACGCTCGGTCTGCGTAGTCAGCGCAACCCACGTATCTTGCATCTGGGCAAGTCGAGGGGTGAGACTTTCCATGCAATCCGAAAGCTCAGCTACCTGGCGTCGAACATGCCCTAATCGGGCAGTGGTTTCCTGCTGTTGAGCCTGAATCTTGGATTCGTCATTAATATCTTGGGCAAGTTTGTTGTTCAGGGACACTAAGTCATCGGCCAGCAGCCGGGCCCTGGCATCGCGCACGTCCAGCTGCACGGTCTGCGCGCGGCGGGCAATTTTTGCTTGGCGTCCCAAAGGTGCCAGCTGGCGACGGACCTCTGAGTTGAGGTCTTCCAAGCGTTCCATGTTGCCCTGCATTGCTTGCAGTTTGCGTAGGGTTTTTTCTTTGCGCCGGCGGTGTTTGAGCACTCCGGCGGCTTCTTCGATAAAACCACGCCGGTCCTCAGCGGTGGCATGAAGGATGCGGTCAAGCTGTCCCTGCCCCACAATGACGTGCATTTCGCGGCCGAGTCCGGAATCCGAGAGTAATTCTTGGATGTCTAACAGACGGCACGAATTACCGTTGATTGCGTACTCCGAGCCACCGGCTCGGAAAAGTGTGCGTGAGATGGTGACTTCGGCATAGTCGATGGGAAGCTGACCATCCGCATTGTCAATGGTTAGGGAAACATGGGCACGTCCAAGCGGTGGGCGCCCGGAGGTTCCGGCAAAGATGACATCCTCCATCTTGCCGCCGCGCAATGTTTTGGCACCTTGCTCCCCCATCACCCACGACAGCGCATCAACAACGTTAGACTTGCCCGAACCGTTGGGTCCAACAACTGCGGTAACACCGGGTTCAAAATCGAATGTCGTCGCTGACGCAAAAGACTTGAATCCCCGAACGGTGAGAGTCTTGAGATGCACAGCGTGGAATTCCTATGTTTGGCCCGATATCGATAGTGTTGACTTAGGCGCGTAGGCCCTTGTTCTCAGAGTCGATTCTATCGAAACGACTCGCCGAAAACCGGTTTCTGCTCGCCTTGGCGCACATCAAAAACGAGGGGTAAATCATTTCATGGACGTCTTATCAGAGATTCAGGGCTGGCCAGTCGACAACGCGGTGTCTGTTGTAGTGGATGGACAAGGAACAACCGTAGGAGCTCATGGCGACCTGAACAGGGTTTATCCGCTGGCGTCTGTCACCAAGCTGCTGAGTACCTATGCTTTCCTCATTGCCCTTGAAGAGGGCGCGATGAGCTTGGCGGACCCCGCCGGTCCTGAAGGTTCAACGGTTCATCACCTCTTCTCTCACACCGCCGGTTACGATTTCGATTCGGAAGTTATCCGGTTCCCGGTCGGTGCCAAACGCGGTTATTCAAACCGCGGCTTCGAGAAATTGGCTGAACACCTTGAGCGCGAAGCGGAGATCCCTTTCGCTGAATACGCGCAGGAGGCAGTTTTCACTCCGCTGGGCATGAGCGATACGCAGATCGAGGGTAGCTGCGCCAAGGACGGGCGGTCTTCCGCATCCGATTTGGCTAGATTCGCGGCCGAACTACTGAGGCCAACACTCGTTTCGCAAGAAACCATGGCCGACGCCACCCGAGTCCATTTTCAGGGATTGGCCGGCATCCTGCCTGGTTACGGCCGGCAGAACCCCAATGATTGGGGTTTGGGGTTCGAGATCCGTTCTTCGAAAAATCCGCATTGGACGGGCACTACCCATCCAGGGACAACCTTTGGCCATTTTGGCCAATCTGGAACGTTCCTGTGGGTAGACCCTGTCGATCAGCTCGCCTGTGTGACCCTCACGGACCGTAATTTTGGCCCGTGGGCCGCTGAGATCTGGGCGGGCTACAACGAGCGTGTCCTGAAACAGTACACCGCGTAGGAGCTATCTGAGGGCTCGCCGCGGTCTAGGCTGGCACACCGGGCAGGTGTAGGAGGAACGGCCCATAAATGGATCGCGGCGAATCACGGAATCCACCCCATTGTCGGCGCAACGCAAGCAGGCTTTGCCTTCGCGGCCATAGGCGTTTAATGAACGGGAAAAGTAGCCGCTGGCGCCGTTGACGTTGACGTAGAGCGAGTCGAAACTGGTCCCGCCAGCCTCCAATGCACGTGTCATCACGTCGATCAGTGCCTCGTTGAGGCGGGTTACTTCGAAACGGCGGATCGTAGCGGTATTGCGTAGCCCTGAAAGGCCCGCATCCCACAGTGCTTCATCGGCATAGATATTGCCTACGCCCGAAATGATTTCTTGGTCAAGAATTGCTCGCTTGAGCTGTGTGGTCTTTTTACGCAAGGAAACGTACAGCGTTTCCGCATTACGCGCCGGGTCCAAGACATCACGGGCAATATGCGCGGCGGCTTGAGGGATCAGCTGACTCTGGCTACCAAGGCCGCCTGCTCCCCCATCTGATGTTGGCACTAATGGGGACAAAAACATCCCGCCGAATATTCGTTGGTCAATAAAACGAAGTTCGGCAGGAGCGCCGGGTTGTTCACTGAGCGAAAGACGAACCTTCAGATGTTTCTCATCCCGTGCGCTAGGTTCTTCGACAAGCAGCTGGCCGCTCATTCCCAGGTGGGCCATCAGCGACGTAGCGACCGGCAACCCTGCCAGCTCCAGCCAGAGGAATTTTCCCCTGCGAACAACAGTAGACACCGTGCAGTTGGACAGCGACTGTTCAAAATCAGTGGGTCCATCGATATGCCGGCGAACTGAACGTGGGTCCAAAACTTCCACCGATTCAATTCGGCGGCCTCGAACCCACTTGTTCAGCCCTTCGCGGACAACTTCAACTTCTGGTAATTCCGGCATAGTTGATACCTAGCTGCGAGGAATTTGCTCGCCGGGGTGCATCATCAGCCAAGAGTTGCGTGCCGCTTCTTGCTCGGCTTCCTTCTTGGAAGGCCCGTTGCCTTTGCCGAAGGATTCGTCTGCAATGACGAGTGTCGCCTCGTAGCTGCGTGCATGATCGGGTCCGGAACCGGTGACCTGGTAACGCATTTCACCAAGCTTTTTTGCAGCTACTTCTTCCTGGATTACAGTTTTCCAGTCTGTTGCTGCACCAAGAAGCCTGACGTCTTCCAGCAGCGGCGTCACGAAGCGCAAAACGAGGTCACGAGCCGCATCCATACCCTGCACCAAATACGTGGCACCGATCAAGGCTTCCATGGTATCGGCCAGAATGGAGGACTTATTGGCACCGTTGGACTGTGCTTCGCCACGACCCAAGAGGATGTGTTCACCGACGCCGAGGTCACGGGCGATGATTGCCAGGGCACGGGTGCTGACAATAGCGGCACGGCGTTTGGCCAAATCGCCTTCAGGGAGGTCGGGATATTTCTGGTACAGATATTCCGCGACAGAGAAACCAAGAATCGAATCACCAAGAAACTCGACACGTTCGTTGGTAGGTATGCCACCGTTTTCGTATGAATACGAACGGTGGGTCAGCGCAAGACGAAGCGTCTCGGAATCAATATCGATTCCGAGACGCTTCATTAGTTCTTCTTTTGAAGACATGTCTTAGACGTCTGCGACCTTACGACCCTTGTACTCAAGGAACAGTTCGGTACCTGCCGAGTCGGTAACAACCTTAGCCTGGTGAGGCAGGCTGTAGGTGACGCGACCGTTTTCAACGGTCTTCACCAAGCTCGGTGCGGTAGCCTTCCACTGAGAACGGCGGGCACGAGTATTCGCACGGGACATTTTCCGCTTTGGAACAGCCACGACTACTTCTCTTCTCTCTTGTCTGACGTATTATCTGTTGCCGCATCATCTGCGACAATGTCGGCCAGCTGCGCAAGCGCTGCCCAACGCGGGTCCAGTACCTCATGGTGATGCTCAGGGTCGTCGTTCAGGCTGACCCCGCATTCACTGCAGAGACCCAAACAACCTTCCCGGCAAACCGGTTGGAAAGGTAGTGCGGTACCAATTGCGCTACGCACTACCGGGTCGATGTCAATGAAGTCATCAATGACCCAGTACTGATCCACTTCATCATCGTTTTCGAATTCTTCGCTGCCCTCATAGTAGAACAGCTCTTGAATATCAGCCTCGAAATCGTACTCGATGGGCTCCAGGCATCGTCCACATTCCCCCGCAATTTCTGCGGTAGCGGTACCCGATACCAGGATTCCCTCATGCACGGATTCAAGGCGAAGATCTAAGTCAAGCTCAGATCCTCCACGAATACCGATGAGTGCATTTCCCACATCCGTGGGAGCCGAGACCTGCTCGCTAAGAATTCTCATCGAGCCAGGCGAACGGCCGAGCTCTTTGGCTGATATGACCAAAGGCGAGTTGCGATCGATTTCGCCATGTGACGATCGATCAGAACGCTTATCGCTAATGATGACTCCTATAGAACATAGTCCGACATTTCATCTTAGCTTGAAGAACAGTGAGATCCCAAACTGGCGCCGGTTCAACTGCCACCAAAAACATGTCTGGCTGGTCACACGTGCTTCAAATTCACGCGTAAGTCGGATCTGCGTGCAGGCACCGTATACGTAACGGTCCGCGTCCAGAAATCTCGAAATCATCTTCATCTTACCTGTGAAAAAACAGAAGTCCCCCGGTGAATTTCCTTAATTCCTGTCTACCGCATGGCATGTTGAAAGGTTACGCTCAATTTACTGCCATAAGCTAATGAAACGCCATCAAAATCGGACTGGAGAGGACTCATGAAGGTGCTGAAATCCTGGAATCGTGCAGCCAACTTCGCCAAGCGTCGGCTATCAATGCGTCGAAGCCAAAAAGCAATCGCACAGAACGCTGCTGAGCTGTTTCATGCCCCGACAGGAGACGACCGTTATCGCGTTGCCGTGTACTTTGCCGATGAGATGGTCAACGCATACCAGATTCGCCAATGGTACGAACCGCTGAGCGCACTGACTCAGGATGCTCCAACTGTGGTCATTACTCGCAAGCCCGGGACGGCATTGGCACTGCGCGAGGAGTGTCCACTCCCAGTTTTCTACGCTCCGACAATAGGCGACCTCGAAGCATTGGTTAGCTCTCAAGCCTTTGACATCGTTTTCTATGTCAATCAAAATATTCAGAATTTCCAGATGATGCGGTTTAACAACCCGAATCATGTATTCCTCTGCCACGGCGAGAGCGACAAGTCCTACATGTGGACCAACCAGCTCAAGGCCTATGACTTTGTTTTTTCTGCTGGCCAGGCGGCGCGGGATCGGCTAGCAGAGCACCTGCACAATTTTGATGTCGAGCAACGAACCAAGTTGGTTGGACGCCCCCAGATTGATGTCAGCTACCCCTCACCCCTAAAACTGGATAACTCGCGCCCCACGATTCTCTACGCACCAACGTGGGAAGGCGATCGCCCTACGATGCACTATGGGTCAGCCATGTCCCACGGCGACAAACTTATCGAGGCGCTGTTGGCCAATGAGCAATTCAACATCATCTTCAGACCACATCCCCGGTCAGGTGCGAGTTCACCCGCCTACGGGCAGGCTGTTCGCCAGCTCAAGATCCGCCTAGAACAGGCTGCCAAGACTTCTTCCGCGGTCATATACTTTGATGATTCGTCGAATTGGGGTTGGCAGTGGACGGCCGCAGATCTGTGTATCACTGACATTTCAGCAGCGGCCTACGATTTCTTAGCCACTGGAAAGCCATTGTTCCTAACGAAGCCGAGTTCCCAGGGCGCGGAGATTGCCAACTCACGCGCGCTCTCGCAGATCCCTGCATTGTCCACCGGGCACGCTTCGAATGTTGCCGAGTACATAAACGAGGCTCTGCAGTCCAAAAACGACGACACCAAAGACCTCGTCAATTATTATTTCGGAGACATCACACCTGGCGCTAGCTTGGCGCGTTTTGTCAGCGCTACAAAAGAACTTCTCGGTTCCTCGCACCAAGATTCTACGGTATTGCCCGTCGCGCCGAGCGCAGACACCGATCTAACAATTGCCGGTTCCGGCTTGGCTGCTCCTTGCCCAGTGCATCCTCGCCGAGCTGCCTAACCAGTCAGGAATTCTTCCGACGACAAGAACCCTTCCTTCTCGTTCCTTGATCAGAGCGAGAAGGAAGGGTTCTTTCTACGTGCAAACACCCAACCACTAGGCCGGCTCACTATAGTGAGCCGGCCTAGTGGTTGGGTCGAAACGCCGCATCGCGATCTGCAACGGCGCCTCTAATGCGGGGATTATTTGAAGAATCTGTCAACTACTCGTCGTGCAGCTAACCCGTCATCGTTTGGCGCAAAGTCAGCAATAAACTTCTCGCGATCTACTCCACCGATATCTGTACCAGCCAGAGCTTTCGAGACGGTATTCCACAGTTCCTCTTCAGTCTCGACGATCGGCCCTGGCAAGGCTGTTTCGTAGTCAAGATAGAAGCCACGCAAATTGTCACGATAATTCGCCAGATCATATGCGTAAAACACGATTGGCCTGCGCAAGATCGAGTAGTCAAAAAACACCGACGAGTAGTCGGTCACCAGAACATCAGTGGCCAAATAGAGTTCTTGGATGTCCGCATATCCGGACACATCAATCACCCGCCCGCGCAACTCCTCCGGGATAACCACAGCGTTTGAAACTAACACATGCATACGCAACAGGAGCACGGTGTCGTCTCCGAATCGAGTATTAAACTCTTCAAGGTTCAGTGGAAGCTCAAAGCGGAAACGGCCTTTACCATTGCCCGCGTCATCACGGAAAGTTGGAGCATAGAGAACAGTCTTCTGGGCTGGACGCAACCCCAATGACTCGCGAACGTGAGCTTCATGCTCGCGCACATGTTCACCCACGAGGATGTCGTTGCGCGGGTATCCCAACTCGACTGCCGCGCCGGAAAATCCATAAGCCGAGCGCATGATTCGGCTGGTGTAACTGGAAGGCGAAATCAAGTGTGTCCACTGTTTAGTCGCGTTAACGACTCGTTCGAGGTAGCCCTCATCCCGTCCTTGGACCTCATCGATATCCATTGCCATCTGCTTCAGTGGCGTACCGTGCCATGTTTGCAGGAAGATGCCATCCTTGCGGCGGCGAAGGTAATGAGGGAAGCTTTGATTGTTCACCCAGTATTTAGCACGTGCTAGGTACCAAAAGTATTCTGGCGAGAGACGCTTGACGACCTTGGTATTGGGATCCGTGAATCGATGCCGTCCCGTGTAAATCCAAACTTTGGTTCGTTTGTCACCCTGGCGCAGGAGTTCTTCATAAATGTAGCGTGGGGAATCGCCATACTGCTTGCCCAGTCCTGATTCGAAGACAATAAGCTCTTCGTCGGCAGGGACCAGTTTCATAGCCTTGGACATGGCCCTCATGATCGAGAAATAGTACTTATTCCTGCGGAAGCGGTTTTGGAGGCGAACCGGTAGCTCTGCCTGCCAACCCTCATTTGCCCTTTGACGCAGTGAGGCCTTTTCAATCTCTGCTGTTACTCGTTGCGAGTTGTTTCGGTCGCGGTGTGTGATGAAGATATCCGCACGCCGGCGATACTGGTCTTCCATTGACTTGCCGCGAGTCAAGGTGTTCTCTAGGTCGGCTAACAGATCCGCCGCGTCAAAAGCGATTTTTCCTGGAAGTTCGTTGTCGAGGTCGAGGTGCGAACCATTGCGCCCGAGGAATCGTGCTCGGTCAAATTGGAAGTAGTGAACCGGACGGTGCAGGAAGCTGAAGTCAAAATTAACTGACGAGTAATCCGTCACCATGACCGCCGCAGTCTTGATGAGCTCCTGTACGTCTACTTCTCCCTGGACAATGAGTCGTGCCGGCGCATCGCGGAAGTGTTCACGAAACTGCATCATGTTTGGATGGAGGCTGAATACAACTTCTAAGTTGTAGTCCTTGACCATTCGCGCAAGTTCAGGAGAGTTCAGGAGCGTTTTCCATTGCTCCAGGTAATCCGATTCGAGGAAGGCTTCTTCGTTCTGCAGCCAGTCGCGCCACGTGGGAATGATCAACAACATGTTCTCGTTGACGGGAATATCACCCGCAAGCAGCGAATCGAATCGGGACAATCCAGTAACTTTGACCTCGTTCTCCTGATAAAGAAAATCGGAGACGATGTACTGTTTTTCACGTTCGGAAGAGACCATAAATAGGTCGGTTGCAAAACCCGGTGAATTTTTCCCGTAGTTGGGTACCATCCACTTGGTGCCCATCACCCCGTGTTGAAGAAACACCCGAGTCGCCCGGCTCCGGGAAGAGAACGCATGGTGTCTTGTCGGATACAAATAATCCGCGTGATGCGTACCAATAAATCGTTCGGCTCTGAGAGCTAGTTCGAAATGTTCTTTGCTTCCATGGAAGACCACGTGGTCAAGCGTTTCGAAGTTCCGAAGATCTGGCGAGTCTTCGTCAATCGCATAGTACGCATCGATGTCTGGACGGTTGGCTCGCAGATATCGGAACAGATGCAGGCCATTGTCCTGAGCCTTGTAAGCCAGTTCGCCTACGATCCATACTGGAGCCTTTCCCGATTCACGGATCGGAAAACTGCGCTGCTTGGCCTGTTCAAGTACCGCGAATGCATCCTTGTCGAAAACTTCGAGCGTCAACGACGTAGACTTCGCTTTGAAAGTGAAATACGGCGAGATTGCCAAAGTCTTCTCACCGACGGTGACAGCGTCAGCATTCGTGGTTGATCTTACGATAAAAGGGGTACGGGTCACACGGATACGAACAGGCTCGCCTACACCTGTCACATTCACCACGAGATATAGGTCGTAGTTATCCCCGCGATCAATTTCCGACCAATCGGACGTTGCAAAGTTCAACGCCGTATCCCAGCTGTACATCGCACGACCGAAGCGCCGTTCAGTCAAGCTTGAATCCATGGTGAGGGCGACCGGCGATTCAAAAACTGCGCTGGAACGACGTCCGATCACCTGCAAAGAGGCGGAATCAAGGCGATCAGTCTGAGTTTCCAAGATCCCCGACAACGACAGAATGCCATCAGCTACCTGCGTCGTATCCGTGCGAATTCGATACTTGTGGTCAACCGGACGATTAATGCCTAGGGCCAGTTCCGATTTTTTGTTGATGTAGACGCCGGCCGAACGCTCCCCCTCGCTATACAACCGATGGCCCTCAAATGAGGTTTGTGCGAAACGGCCAACAATTCGGTGAGCGATGACTGGCTGAGTGCCATCAAAATCACCAGATTCGATGAGTTCCTGGACTTCCTTGCGCCGAAGGAGTTCTCCATCGTCTGTCAGTTGAATCCAGGCAATGCCGGTAGGCATGGAGTCAAATTCGGTGCGTAGGGAAAATGCAAACCTCACAGTACCGGAGGCTAGTCCACTGACATCATCTAGCTCAGAATTCTCAGAATCCTCGGATAGTTCTGGCTCGGTATCCTGTTCGTCAGCTTCTTGAGCCACGCGCTCACGGTAGGCTTCCCATTGGTCAAGTAGACCACCCAGCGCAATTGTTCCTGAAACCGTGAATACGTTCGCGTGTTGGGAATTGACCGGCGTTTGCTCAGTGCGCACAGGAACACTCATCACGATGTTGCGCCCGTGAAGTACTGAGAGCCCTTCAGCCTGCTGCTCAACCTTAGCCGAGAGCATCAGGGAGCCATCTTGGACTGTCACCTTGAGCTGCTGGTATCCAGGGTAGTAGCGGTAGGATTTCCGTTTCAACTGCTGATCGCGAATGCCGCGGAGAAACGACTGGACCAGTTTTGGTGCGGACGGTTTTTCGAAGACCACTACGGCGTTCCTTTAGTTTTTCGTTCGTTTGCAGGTCGCGAGGCTTTCCTGGCCAAACTATTTCTCGAATGATGACGGCAACGGATACAAAGCTTGAAGCATCTCGACGACCACTTCACTGCGCTCTGCGGCATCCAGAGTTTGGAGCACCTCATTGATACAAAACATCTGCGGCTTGCGCCTCTGGACGAGCCTCAGCGCCTGCAAATAGAACTCCACTGAGCCGATAT
The DNA here is from genome assembly GCF_044744225.1 of Glutamicibacter sp. NPDC087344. Taxonomy (NCBI): domain Bacteria; kingdom Bacillati; phylum Actinomycetota; class Actinomycetes; order Micrococcales; family Micrococcaceae; genus Glutamicibacter; species Glutamicibacter sp. NPDC087344. The sequence continues at coordinate 154,050 of NZ_JBIUXY010000001.1, forward strand.
CCAAATAAGTGTAGTCAATCTCGCTATGGAAGCCCTGGCCTTCACAGGCAGCGATTTGGTGGGCAAGTGACGAAGGGAGGGAGATATCCTGGGGATCACGAAATTTATGTTGGGCAGTTTCCGCTAGTTCAGAATGAAATTTTGAATGCGCCAAACGATGAATACTCAGCCGCTGAGGGTGTGCGGCGTGCTTGAACTTCCGAGAGGTCGTTCGCCCATAGGCCTTGACCATCAGATTTCTATTATTTGCAGCAGCAACATTCACTGGCAAGTGTTCTTCACTCGCATCAGCAAAGTGTTGCTGCGACATGGAGAACTTTGTCTGACCCACCGGCCCGAAAAAGCTATTTGGATGAAGCGGACGACCAAAAAACACATCATCATTGATATAGATAAAGTGTTCAGCTAGGTCAGGGATGAACGACAACCGAGCTTCAATGGCGTGAGAATTAAACGTTGGCAGTGCGCCTAGGTTCGGATCAAAAATTTGTTCATGGTCTATCACTGTCAGTTTCGCATGCGTATCAGTGAGCCAAGCAGGTCTCTGTCCCGCTGTGACCAGATAAATCTTGTTGATCCAAGGCATGTTCATTTCAAGCGAGCGAAGTGAATATCGCAACTCGTCTCGAGACGTAAAACGCGCCGGGTCTGCACTACTTTTCTCCAAGGGACCCTGATGCGAGGCCAAGCTTGATCGATATTGTTCCTGCCATTGCGGATCGTCCGAATCAACCCACGTATAGACTGCATCGACTGGCCCACAAAAGTCCTGGGCATCCGCAACGCAATCGATCGTTCCTGCGTAAACCTGCCATAGGGCACCTGTTCCAGAAAGGTCAGCTACAGTACCTCGGACATCAGACCGTCGTTTGCGCACGCTCCAAACGCTCGAAGCAGCAGTTGACCCACCGTCCGCCAATCTGGAGGCTGTAAACGATTCACCAACGAGACCCGCTCGAAATTTTCCCCAATCAGCAGAGGCAATCACAAAGGATTGGGAAATCTCATCGAATCCATAGTTGATGTCTAGTCGATCAGCTATGGCAGCTGACTGAACCACGTTTTGTTCACGGGCGGACGAAATCACAGTGCGGTCCGAAGATTCACTTGGAATCTTGAGATCCAAGATGCGGCGTACCAACGGCGCAGGGACAGAACGTCCCATAATTCCGCGCCAACCAGCCAGCTTCAAATTCGTTCCCGCCCTTAACGTCTCAGATATTCCTAGTGGCAACTAGAACCACAGAACATTCTACGGAAATTAGCTCACCAGACCCGACAAATAACCTCAAGTCGACCTTTAAATTCGCTGAATGTGACACACAATCCTACCAACACAATCAACACACAGACTGAATGGCACTATGCAAGTAGCTGACTGTCGTTTCAGTCGATCGAATACTGCGTACGAATAGCCGTCGTGCGAGCTTGCAGGGCCACTATTCGACCGTGAAGTTCGTTTTGGTCTGCCCAGAGTCCCATGTTCTCATGCCTACATAGGCGAACGCACCGACGGTCCGTCGGGAAACACCGATATTCGGCGTCTTACAATTCCAGTGTTGCCCAGCTTTGGCAATTCGCTCGGTTAGCAATGTCAGCTGGGCCCAAAACCTGGAGGGCGCGCCACCTGCTAGCTGAGTTCCTTAACGATCTGGCTGAGAGTGTCAAGGGTGTTCTTTAGCGACTCAACGTGCCGTTCGTCGAATTCGCTGAGCACTCGTTTCATCTCGGTCGTGGAGATGCCTGCGGTCCTAGGCAGGTATACAACTTCGACCTCGTCGTCAAGGTCATCGAACTTTCCCTTCCAGTCTTCACCGATACCGAACACCTTGACGTCGTATTTTTTGATGTCCAGCCGCTTCTGTTCCCAGTTTTCTTCGGGAATCGCAAGGTCAACAAACTTGATGGACTCCACGATTTCACGACGCTGCTCAAACGGCACAACAGGCTTTTTGCCCTTGATCGCGTTAAACTCGTCGGTGGAAACACCAACGATGAGCCTGTCGCCTTTTTCGCTGAGCCGCTTCAAAATATTAAGATGTCCGATGTGAAAGAGATCGAATGTTCCATAGGTCAAAACAGTTTTAGTCATGTTTACCTCCACGTCATGTTCAAGGTGCATAGTGATTGAGTGAGCGAAAATATCGTTCTGCGCTAGAGAACAGGCGGTCGCCCGGCCAGCGTCATTCGGATGATGGTGCGCCAAGAGAGTTTCGCCCGCGGTTCCTTATACCAAGGGCTACCCTTCCAGCCAGCTCTCCAACCTGAAAGATATTGTTTCACGCCATTTTTGTTTTTGCGTAATCTGAGACATTCGATCAGCATCCACGAGGTAGGGTAAATCCAGACCAGTGGTGCGGGAAGATTTCGGCGAGCTAGCCAGACGCGGTTCCGTGCATTCAATCTATAGAACTCGTCGTGCCTGCGTGGGTCTACTACAGGATGCCCGATTCTCATGTCGCCGGCATACCAAACGTAGGTACCGGAATCCCATACACGCCATGCCAGCTCAATTCCTTCGTGAGCGTACCAGAATCCTCCAGCCCAACCGCCCGTATTGTCGAACAGATCCCTTTTGGTAACCAGGCAGGTCTCCCCAACGTGGAACACTTTGCTTGGCTCAACTGCCGTACGTTTGTTTAAACGCGGGATCCATCGAGTTGGGTTCTGGTCTTCATGCTCAGGATCAGTGATCCTCGGTTGGAGCAGACCCATTCCTGGGTACTTTTCGAATCGGCGGACCGCGCCAATGAGAAAATCATCATCTAGGAACCACGAATCGTCATCAAGAAAACATAGGTACTCGCCCGAGACCTTTGCGACACCTGCGTTACGTCCAGCTGGAATACCGAGGTTTTCAGGCAAGAAGAGTGTTTTTATCGAACCTGGGATTTCGGTTGGGTCCCAGCCGTTGCCTACAACCACAGCATCGATTGACACATTTTTTTGTTCAAGGAGTGACTCCAGTGCCCTGCGTAGCTCAGTTGGGCGATTACCCATGGTGAGCACAACAACACCGATACTGGGCAAAGATGAGAGATCAACAGTCGCGGAATTTTCGAAGTTATCAGTCGAATTATCCATGGTTAGGCCTTCAATCTCGATGAAGCCATATTTGACAGAAAATGGCCGAAGTTAACCAAGACACAAGCAGGAAGCAACACCCAAATAATCCATTTCTCCGCGCTGCCGGGCTCGCCCAGAATCGCTGAGATGACCGCACATGCCAGAATGATCAGGCTGAGCTCTACCGCATGCAAAAGTTTGTGAAACGGCAGGAAACGAGCCAACGATCGCAGTCTGCCGATCACGGTGGTGGTCGGAACTGCACGAGCGGCCGCGGTATCCGGAAGCTTGCCCAGACCCGCCATGCTCCGAGCAGCGTGAACCATCAACGACTGAGAGCGGTTCAGCACTAAGAGAACCGAAAGGCAGGCGGCCATAAACAGGGTTGGCCATGCCTGGTTCAGTGTCACCGGGTCGGCTGCGAGCTCGACGTACACGCGGTAGCCCAGGGCAATTGGGATCAGTGCTTCAGTTGTGTGGTGCCCAACCATGTCGATAAAAATTCCCCGAGGCGACTGCGAAGCTCGCCAGCGAGCAACCTCACCATCCGAGCAATCAAAATACAACTGAACCTGGGATAGGACTACAGCCAGTAGCGGACCCCAAACACCGGGAATCAGCAGCGCCAATGACATGCACCACCCTGCAAGGATCATCAGCCCGGTGACACCATTCGCGGTGATCCTGGTGCGAACCAGTATCGCGGTGAGGTAGATGGAAATATGACGCAGGTAAAGCTCTGCGGTCCAGTGTTCAGCGTTTTTGCGTGCACGAACCTCAGGTGGCTGGCATACAGCCCGTAATTGGTCCAGCGTTGGGTTCTTGGGACGTTCAACCGTCATTTAACTCGACCTCGATCCAGCGTTCCAGCCGCCCCAAAAAGACGGCCCTTCAGGTATCCAGCCGCCCATGGCAAGTGGATGTTCTGAAAAGCAATCGAAGCCAGCAGTTTCTCATTCAGGTTTTCAGCCTTGGACGACATACCTGCAGCAACCGTTGCTCCGGCATAAACCAATGGTGCCGCCTGAAGCAAGTTCAGGCCCAACCGTGCGATCTTGGGAAGCCTACCCTTCAGCACTGGAGCTACTGCGGTTGCAAGCACACCTGTTGTCACCCCGAGTAGCAACAGTGGCGGAAGGTCGTGCCGAAGTGACTTTCCTTCTGGGTACCGACGGGCGATTTCACCGCGCCACGTTCCTGAAGCGTAAGACTGCCGAATCAAGGCCCTGAAATTATCCCGCGGGTAATATCCGACCTTAAGCTCTGGATCAAACCAGACCTTGAATCCTGCCTGCCGGATTCGCATACACAGTTCCCAGTCCTGAGCACGCCACATGTCCTCGTTGTAAAGACCAACTGTTTCGAAAACTTCGCGGCGGAAGATTCCCAGGTACGCAGACTCAGCTTCGCCTTCTGGCGCGCCTGAATGATAAGCGGGTCCCCCGAAACCGAATTTCGAGTGATACGCCGCAGCGATAGCACGCTGGACAGGTGTTTTGCCTTTGGCATCCATCAGGCCGCCGACGTCATGTGCGCCAACGCGGAAAAGTGTTTGCACTCCACGTTGGGTGTACTCCGGTGGAAGCTCACTGTGCGCGTCGACCCGCATAATGATGGGATGGGTGGACTTACCAATGGCAAGGTTTAACCCGCTAGGAGTCCGTCCCTTCGGGTTCTCCACAAGAACGATACGGGAATCCTGCGACGCGATTCGCGCGGCAACGGCATTGGTGTCGTCGCTGCTAGGGCCCAGGGCTAGGACAAGCTCCTTATCGCCTTCATAGTCCTGCGAAAGAATTGATTGAACAGCCTCTTCGAGATACTCGGCTTCGTTCAATACCGGCATGACGTATGAAACGCCAGGAAAATCAGTCATCTGTCACTTACTTCTTGAACTGCTGATATGCCTTGATGACCGTGTCGGGGTCGCCATCCATTTTCTGGACGCCCTTCTCGATCCAGATACAGCGATTACACGTTTCCTTGATCGAATTCATCGAGTGCGAGACCAAAAATACGGTTCCCGCGTTTTCCCGGATCTCACGAATCTTGGCCTCACTGCGCTTGCGGAACTTTGCGTCGCCAACTGCCAACGCTTCATCAACGATGAGGATGTCATGCTGTTTGGACGCAGCAATGGCGAACTTCAAACGGGCAGCCATACCCGAAGAATAGGTGCGCATTGGCAGGTCGATAAATTCTTCAAGCTCGGCAAACTTCGTGATCTCTTCGCGCATGGTTTCAACTTCTTGACGGTTGTAACCAAGAGCCAGTCCGCCAAGAGTAATGTTCTTGTCGCCTGACAGGTCCGGAATCAGCGCGGCACCAACACCAAGCAAGCTAGGGCGTGACCGAGCAAAGACCGCACCGGAAGCGGGTGGCGTCAATCCAGTAATCGCCCGAAGCAAGGTTGACTTTCCTGAACCGTTAGAGCCAATGATGCCGATCGATTCGTTTTCATAGGCCACGAAGGAGATGCCTTTAAGCGCATGGACTGTGCGAACGCCACGCATTTTCGGCTGTAGCAGCCGCCGTGCTCCCGCGTTCCCGACTGCTTTTCCGCTGGAGAAGACCTGATACTTCACGTGCAGGTTGTCCACCATGACCACCGGTTGACGCGATTCGTCAACAGTCAACGGAGCGTGTTTGATGTCCTCGGGTTTGACCACATCAATGAACGATGTGTCATCGGAGAATATGGGGGCAGGTTCATACTCCGGGTGTAGGCCCGGGTTGATTAGATCGTCAAAACTAATTGGCACGGCCGTAGAGCTCCTCAGCCTTCCAGAAGAAAATGAGTCCAAATCCGAGAGACAGTACAGCCCAGACTGAAATCACAATCCACGCGAACGGATCATAGGTTACGTTGTCCATGATCATGGCACGGGCAATCTGCAGTGTCTGATACAACGGGTGAAAATCGAAGATTTTCACAAGCCACGGCCAGTGATTCAAGATTCGGTCGACACTGAAAAGTACGCCGGAGGTATAGAACAACATCCGGGTGATCAGCGGGAGAATCTGCGTGAAGTCACGGATGTGGACCGTGATACGTGCGCAGATCAGCGCCACACCCATGTTGAAGACGCTAAAGATCGCCAGCAGCGGGATGATGACAAACCACGTCCATTTAGGGGTGGTACCCAAAATGAGCGCATAGATGAACATCACCACAACCATAGGCATCAAAGTCAGCAGGTTCTGAGTTACTTGTGCAACGGGCAGGGTCAAGCGCGGGAAGGACAAAGATTGGACCAGCGCTTGATTTCCGGTGATGGACTTCGCACCACCGTTCATTGAGCTCGTGAAGAACTCAAACAGGAAAACACCAATCACCACGAAAACGGGAAAGTCCGGAGCCTTGTTGTCTCCCTGAAGTACGCCGAAAATGACGCCATACATGATCGCGTTCAGCGTGGGTTTAAGGACAACCCAGATCATGCCCAAGCGGTTCTGCTGATTTTGTTTTTGAACGCGTGCCTTGGCTAGTTCGTAGATGAACTCTCGCCGTTCCCACGTTTGCTTCAGATAGTTGGCCAGCGTTGGGCGGGCACCCACACGGTGCAAGCCAAACTTCTCGGCTTCGTCTGCCACTGTCATGTGTGAATTGTCCTCAATGTCCTCAACCAACTTGTTCATGCTTCGTAAGCACAGATGATCAAAGTCTAGTAGATCGGCTTGGAATTTCGACGATTTGCCCTAGGCAACGAGCCTAACTGTTGCGCCCATCACTGAACTCGGCTATTCCTCAGGAGGATTCTCTCGAAGATAGTCATCCATCGTGTCGGTATCGAGCGCTTCACGAATCTGGGTTACCGCCTGTTCGCTGGGCAGTTCAATCGACTGTCCGTTCGCACTCACTGAAGATCCTGCTGTCGGCATGGTAAACATGGCCAAGTTTTCCGTGTCGATGTTTTTCAGCTGCAGCCCAAGGCCGACCATCGTCGCTGCATCAAAATCGCTGTCGAAGGTCAGGTAGGGCGATACCTTATCCACGATTTCGTATAGCTTCACAGGATTCGTGAGTGTATCGGTTGACAACATTTGGTTCGCAGCTGCGGCTATGAACTTCCGCTGGTTCGCCACTCGCTGGTAGTCACCATTGGTGAACGACTTACGTTCACGCACGAATCTCAGCGCGCGGTCCCCTTCCAGCGTGATTTCTCCTTCAGGGTAGAAATAATCGGTATCGTTTGCGGTAAATGGGATTTCGTTCTTGACCGTCACGCCACCAAGTGCGGTTGATAACTCTTTGAAACCGTCGAAGTCGATCATTGCAACGTGATCGATCTTTGTATCCAGGATTCCCTCCATGGTCTGCATCAACAATGGAATCCCGCCTAACGAGACCGCGGCGTTTAGCTTGTTTTTTCCGTATCCAGGGATATCGACATACATGTCACGGACCGTAGACATGATATAGATCTGAGATCTGTCCTCCGGGATGTGCACCAGCATCATGGAATCGCTCCGCTGGCTGACAGCTCCATCCAAAGCAGCGTCCTGCGCAGAATCATCATCCGCGTGGTCGACGCCCACGAGAAGAATGTTCATTGACCCATCGTCTGGGTCTTTCACCGGACGGGCTTCTTCTTGCTCTTGCGTAAAGTTCAGCGCCACCGTGTTGGTTTTCGAATTAAAAGCATGCTGCAAATTGAAGAGGTAGTAGCCTGCTCCGAGCACGGCCACCAATACCACTGCCACAACGGAAAGAACTACGGCGCGTACACGCCTCTTCTTGCGTCGCGCAACCCCAAAGCGCTCACTTCGAGAGCCTAAATTCGTTTGACTTGGATCGTCTGAGTTCACTTATACCCCACCGAGAAATATCCGTCGAAGCCAACGGACCTTCCAGGTGACTTCGTGCAAGGAAAAAGACTACCCAAGATAAATGTGATTATCCTGAGTAGCCTTTTCAAGAAGTTAGCTGTCGAGCCTCGCCACGAAGTCCTTAAGCCAAGCCTTGAGGCCATCGCCTAAGTCCTCATGGTCAACCGCGAGGGTAATGTTCGCCTGAAGGTAGCTGAGCTTGTCCCCCGTGTCGTACCGTCGTCCGCGGAATACGACCGCGTGAACTCCTGCCCCTTCCCCTTCTGCTCCAGCAAGGACTTGAAGCGCATCCGTCAACTGAATTTCGTTACCGCGACCAGGAGCGGTGTGTTCCAGAACTTCGAATACACGCGGATGCAGAAGATATCGCCCAATTACCGCGAGGTTACTTGGCGCGTCCGCAACAGCTGGCTTCTCCACCAAGCCATTCACTTTGAAAAAGTCTTCGCCCTCTACCACTGCGACATCGGCGCAACCATATGCACTGATCTGCTCAGGAGCAACTTCCATCAACGCGATGACCGACCCACCAGTTTTCTGTTGAACTTCTGCCATCACGGACAAGAGCTCGTCTCGTTCATCGATCAGGTCGTCGCCGAGTAGTACAGCAAACGGTTCATTCCCGACATGCTGTTTAGCGCAGAGCACCGCATGACCGAGACCTTTAGGATCACCCTGACGGACGTAGTGAATATCACCAAGATGGGTGGCCTCGTGGATTGCTTCCAACTTCTTTATGTCCCCCTTGGCTTCCAAGGAGTACTCCAGCGAAGGAACTCGATCAAAATGGTCTTCCAAAGCTCGTTTGTTGCGACCGGTAATCATCAGAAGATCAGTGAAACCGGCCTTAGCCGCTTCGGCAACGACATACTGGATGGCTGGCTTATCGACAACGGGAAGCATTTCCTTGGGCATGGCCTTGGTAGCGGGAAGAAACCGAGTTCCAAGTCCTGCCGCCGGAACGACTGCTTTGGTTATTGGGCGATGAGTCATAAATGAATCGACCTAATCAGAGTGTGCGAATGTGGATACGAGACAACCAGCATATATCTACAGGGTAGAAATACAAATTTCCGACTACTTCTTCAGTAGTCGTTTCATCACAGCGCGTGGGAAGTACTCGGCTACGTCCCCACCTAACGTCTGGACTTCTTTGAGCAAGGAGGATGAGAGATGCGTGAAGCGGGTGTCCGCTTGAAGAAACACTGTTTCCACCCCCGTGAGGTGCCGATTCATGGTCGCCATGGGGATTTCATATGCGTAGTCAACAGTACTGCGAAGCCCCTTCACAATGGCCTCTGCACCTTGCTCCTTGCAGAAATCAGCTAGCAGACCCTGCCCCATGGGAAGTGCCGAGACTCCACGAAGACCGCCTACGGTTTCTTCAACTATGGCGACTCGCTCTTCTTCACTAAAACGATAAGTTTTTGAGTAGTTCGTCGAGACAGCAACGATCACTTCGTCGAAAAGGCTCGCGGCACGAGCAATGATCTCCACATGACCATTGTGAATCGGGTCAAAGGATCCGGGGCAAACGGCTCTACGCATATGTTGAATGTACCAAGAAGTACGGTCCAATACGCGGATTACGGATCAACCAAAGTAACGAAGTCACGTTTCAAATACGATATTGCCTGCAGTCCCGCTTCATAATGGTTCTATGAGTCTGAATTTCACCCCATGGCAACGAACAGCACACGGCGCGAATCTACTGGATCCGTCAGGCCTGCCTCGGGTGACAATCTTCGAAGAAATCACCGGGCTAGCCAACAAACACAATGCCCTAAACCTTGGACAAGGGTTCCCAGATACTGAAGGACCGGAGGTCATCCGCCAAATTGCGCTCGATGCGATTTCGAATGGTGCCAATCAGTACGCACCCGGCTCGGGAATCCCGGTACTGCGCAAGGCAATCGCCGACCACCAATCGCGGTTCTACAACATTGAACTCGATGCAGATGCACAGGTTGTCGTGACGACCGGCGCTACCGAAGCGATCTCAGCCGCAGTTTTGGCCTTCGTTGAACCAGGCGATGAAGTTGTCACATTTGAACCTTATTACGACTCATACGCGGCCATGATTGGCCTTGTTCATGCTGAACACAAAGTGGTGCAGTTGAATGCCCCCGACTTTCAGCCAGATTTATCTCAGCTTCACGAGGTGATCACCGACAAGACTCGGATGATCATCTTGAACAATCCTCACAATCCAACCGGATCGGTCTTTGGAATCGATGTCCTTAAAGAGATTGTCGAATTAGCCCACAGGCATGACTGTCTCATAGTTTCTGACGAAGTCTACGAACATCTGACGTTCGGCGCGACCCATACCCCAATCGCCACACTTCCTGGGGGCTTCGAACGCACCATCACCATCTCTTCAGCCGGGAAGTCCTTCTCCTTCACCGGGTGGAAGGTGGGCTGGGCCACCGGACCCGAACAACTCATCACCGCTCTTCGGACCGTTAAGCAGTTTCTGACCTACTCGTCCGGTCCGGCTTTCCAACCAGCAGTTGCACAGGCCTTGAAGTTGCCGGATGATTTTTTCCACCAGTTCGCGGCCTCACTCGGCCATACCGGAAGACTTCTTGCCGACGGACTTGAAAAATCAGGCATTCCCGTCTATCGGCCTCAGGGAACTTACTTCCTGGTGGCGGATGCCAGTAAGTTGGGTTATTCAGACGCCACGGATCTGGCTCGTCTCATGCCTGAACGTCTCGGAGTAGCTGCCATACCGATGTCAGTTTTCGCGCATCCGCAGAACCGGGATGCTTATGGATCACTTCTGCGTTTCGCATTCTGCAAAAAAGAAGAGGTCATTGTCGAAGCAGTTGGACGTCTCAGCGGATTTATGGAGCTGGCAAAGTGAGTGGCCCCGTGCTGAAACGCTGGTTGGGATTCGTACAAGAGCACGCCACCATTTACGACGACGACCTTGTTCAGGGAGCCAAGATTTTGGCCATCGGCGGCGCCGAACAGTCCCATGTGAACTTGTCTCATCCTGACGAAGTTTTTTATGAATACCTCGCTCGTGTCGCCAACCATCTCACAGTGCTCAAGGATCCAGAAACACCACTAAAAATGCTCCACCTTGGTGCAGGGGCGTTGACCCTTGCACGATGGGCCAGCGTGGTTTACCCCTCGAGCACCCATGTGGCCGTAGACATTGAACGGGAACTCCTTGAGTTCGTTCTAACAAACCTCCCACTTCCGCAAAACTGCTCTCTGACCACCATCGTGGCGGATGCTCGTGAAGTGCTCAATAACAAACTAGCAGGGCAAAAATTTGATGTGATCATCGTAGACATCTTTAGTGGACCCGAAGCACCAGAACATCTGACAGTTCCCGAATATTATTCGGAGCTGGCCAATGCACTCGAGGATGACGGACTACTGTTCGTGAACATTGGTGATGACCCGCCGTTGAGTTTTACCGACCGTCAGGTGACGGCCGCACAACAAAGCTTTAGCTTTGTCATGTTGAGTTCTTCCCCGGAAATATTTACCCGAAGATTCCCGGGCAACTTGATCCTCACCGCCTCGAAATCACGAATTGACGGCACCAGCATCGAGCAATGCCAAGCAGCGGGGCCATTCCCATCCGAGATCAGACACTCAACGGGACTCGACCGGTTCGGCAAACCATAGGATCGTCTCGCCGTATTTCTTGTCTGCAAACAGTTTCAGGCCTTCAGGCCATACAGGTTCCGGAGAACGGCTGGAGCGTTCAACAACGACTGTGGCATCATCAGCAAGCACCCTGGCAAGCTTCAACAAGGTTGTTTCCAGTTCGGTCTCAGTTAACGGATACGGCGGATCTAGAAAAACTACGTCGAAGGTCTTTCGTGCGGCGAGAGTGGATTCATCGAAATAATTCTCAAGTACCGAATCGACGGTTCCACGCTGTACGGAAGCGACAGTACTTTTTAGAACCTTGTTGACGATTCCAGCGTTCAACTGGCAGACCGCCACTGCCTTGGGTGCCTTCTCCACGAGCGTCACCTGGCGTGCTCCCCTGCTGGCGGCCTCCAACCCCAAAGCACCAGATCCAGCAAAGAGGTCCAATACACGTGCACCGTGCAGGATGTCCCAGCTCTCTAGGCGCGAAAAAAGCGCCTCTTTAACTCGGTCGGTTGTAGGACGGGTGGCATCCCCCGGAACTGACTTCAACGGGTTGCCACCGGCCGCCCCGGCAATGATTCGACTCATCGGTTCTTGCAGCTTTCGTTTAGTTCTTGTTTAGAAATTCACGGGTGGACTCGTCAACCCAGTTCTTGGCCGCGTTGAGAAGCAACGGATAGCTCTCACGCCAATCGGGTAAGGTCATCAATACCTTGACGTCATCCCGGGCTTTTTCGATTAATGAGCGGTCCCTGATAATACTCAGTTCACGCAGGGTAGATTGACTGCCTGACTGCTGAACACCGAGAATGTTTCCTTCCTTGCGTTCAGCAAGGTCAGCTTCGGCTAATTCAAAACCATCGATCGTCGACTCGATGACTCTCAGCCTATTTACCGAGGGGTGGCTCGCGTCTAACCATGTCGACAACAAACATGTTCCGGGAAGACCGCCACGCCCTACACGACCGCGCAACTGATGCAGCTGGGATATGCCGAATCGTTCTGCGTCCATGATGACCATCAAGGTGGCATTGTGAACATCCACGCCCACTTCGATCACGGTGGTCGAGACCAGAACATCAATCTGTCCCGCCGCGAATTCATCCATCACCTCTTGCTTGTCGACGGAGTCTAACTGCGAATGCAGCCCCTGGATACGAATGCCTTCAAACTCAGGCAAGCCTTGCAACAGTTCAAGCATTTTTTCGACACTCATGGACTGCCCCGTCGTGTCCTCGTAGCTGGCCAGTAAAACTCCTTGCTCACCGGCCGAGTCACTAATCCGTGGACAAACGACATAGACCTGATGGCCTTTGCCAACCTCCTCACGAATTCGAGAGTACAGTCTGTTCCTGTAACCCGTAAGCTGCATCGGCACGATGTGGGTTGAGATTGGCGCCCTGCCTACAGGTAGTCGCTTGATTGTCGAGGTATCCAAGTCGCCGAAGACCGTCATGGCCACAGTGCGGGGAATTGGGGTTGCCGTCATCACCAGGGTATGGGGTACCGAGTCGTTGGCCTTGGCCCGCAGTGCGTCACGTTGTTCAACACCAAAGCGGTGCTGTTCATCGATCACCACCAGTCCTAGTTCCGCGAATCGCACATGGTCGCTCAACAGTGCGTGGGTGCCCACAACAAGTCCGGTCTCGCCACTGGCGATACCGAGGAGAGCTTCGCGCCGTTGAGCAGTTTTTGCGGATCCCGTCAGCAAAGCGACTCCGGTGCCCTCACCCTCGCCAAAGAGTCCCGGATCCGCCAGTGTTCCAAGCATTTTGGTGATCGAGGCATAGTGCTGTGCGGCAAGTACTTCGGTGGGAGCCAGCAGTGCTGCCTGACCTCCGGCATCGATCACTTGGAGGATGGCCCGCAAGGCTACAATCGTCTTACCGGAACCCACTTCACCCTGCAGCAATCGATGCATCGGATGGTTCAGCTCTAAATCTTGGCTGATTTCCTCGCCAACACGTTGCTGGTCTTCTGTCAGGACAAACGGTAGCTGGGCATCAAACTTGTCAGCGAGACCGCCACGATGCCGTCTTCTGGCCACCGAATGCTGGGTACCCAGTTGGCGATTTCGCTCTGCCAATGAAAGCTGCAGCAAAAACGCCTCTTCGAATGCGAAACGTTGACGCGAAACGTAAGCGAATTTCACCTCGCGAGGGAAATGTCGATTGAGGTATGCCTGATGTCGCAAAGGATAGTGATGCGCATCGAGGAGTTGTGCTGGGAGGAATTCGGGGAGGTTTTCTTCCGTGATCTGGTCTAGAAGAAGAGCCATCAAATCTCGGATCTTCTTGTTAGGCATCTTGGCAGAGGCTGGATAAATCGGGATTGGTTTCGGATCTGCCTGAGACGCTTCGTCCAAAATCGCATAGTCCGGTTGATTCAGCTGGAGATGATCCTGATACCAACCTACTTTGCCGCTGAACATGGCAACCGTGCCCACCAACAAGTCTGTACGTGCTTGGTAACCGTTGAAAAACGTCATTTTCAGTTCTTGGCCGGCATCACCCAATTCGTCACTTACCGTGACTTCAAAGATGAAACCTTTGCGTGAGTGCATCTGCCGTTGGCTGATGTTCACCACCTGGGCGACCACCGTGACATGCTCGTCGAAAGGAAGTTCGGAAATCGGGGTTAGCTGCCCGACCTCAACGTATCGCCGCGGAAAATGGTGCAAAAACTCGCCGACAGTACCGTAGCCGAAAGCCTTTTCAAGTGCCGAAGCATTCTTGGCACCGAGCACGGACGCAAGTTCCAGGCCCTCGAATCCTTGATCCGTTGACTCAGCCGTCATGAATGCAAAGATCGGTGACGCTGATATTTACTGGGTTGCCCTGCGTGCGAATCAGATCAAGCGCAGCCTCGGAATCCGCCACGTGAACGTGCACCCTCCAACGATAGGTATCCTCATCAATCTGGTTCACAGGCGACATGATCACGGAATCGCCCAGTGCGTCCAACTGGCCACGCAAGGTGGCCGCACCCAATGCGTTCAAGGTGACGGTGCACATCACCTCAACACCCTCAGCTACTTCGGCATCAAAATGAACGTGCGGGTCTTGCACACTGTAGCCACTGAAACGTTCATAGTCTTCAAAATCGGTATGTTCATTGCGAATGGCAGCGCAAAGCTCGTCGATAATAACTAGCATGCCCACCGCCCCGGCATCCACCACACCGGCCTTGACGAGGCTAGGGAGTTCGCTTTCGGTTCCCTTGACGGCCAAGCGCGCGGCCTGGGTCATCTGCGTCAACAGGGTATCAAGAGCCGCGCGGCTATCTCGGTCCACCTTCAGATGCATCAAGGTTGAAGCCGCCGCCAGAGCCAATGCGTTGATGACCGAAAGCATGGTGCCTTCAACAGGTTCGCTCAGCGCAGACCACGAACGGACCTTGGCCCGCTCAAGGCCCAAGGCAAGTAGTGGCGCGGTCAATCGTTCCTGACCCTGCCACGGCTCACTGAGCCCGCTGAGGAATACGGCCAACAAAGTCCCCGAGTTGCCGCGCGCCGACTCCATGGCGGCGCGTGCGGCAACTTCCAGGAAACCACCAATGTCGTCACTTTCCAGTTTGCTGACCGCATCATGGCCAGCACGCGCGGTAAGGTACAGGTTGCTCCCAGTATCTCCGTCGGCCACAGGAAAGATGTTGATGGCATTGAGCCGGTCTGAATGATTGCCCAGGCTCTTGACACTGCGCGCCAGCCAATGACGAATAGCGCGAACCGACGTATCAAGTTTCTGGGTCGTCATAAATTGTTATTCCTTCAACGCCTACTGGGACAAATCGGTAGATGCTACGAATTCATCAACCGTGTCGTTCTGGAGTGCTTCACCAAACTTGTTAATCGTATCCATATCTGGGATGACAATCGACTGTCCATCGGCTGAACGGCCAGGTCCGTTGTTCGGCAGGGTGAAAAATTCCATATCGCTGGTGCTGACATTGATCATCGATGAAGCAATTTCAACAACCTTGCCGGCATCTAGCGTGTCATCAACTGCAACGAACGGCGCAAACTCCGAAACAACATCTTGGATCTTCAGCGGATTCGTTAATGTCTCCTTGGACAGGATCTGTCCGAGAAGAGCCTTGACGAACAACTGCTGATTCTTCACACGGCGGTAGTCGCTGCCCCCAGCCCCAGTGAAGGCCTTACGCTCACGAACAAAAGCTAGCGCTTCCTCGCCGTTAAGCTTCTGCTCTCCTTCAGGGAAGTAGAAGCTCTTGTTGTGTACTGGACGGAATGCAATGGGGTTGTTAACAGTTACACCACCCACGGCGTCGGTGAGGCCTTTGAAGCCTTCAAAGTCAACGGAAGCCACGTGATTGATTCGCACCCCGAAAAGCCCTTCAAGGGTTTCAACGGCCTTCGCTACACCACCGCTGGCAAAAGCTCGGTTGATTTTCGCTTCGCCAATTCCTGGAAGATCAAGCCACGTATCGCGCATGATGGACGTAACGTAAACACCTGAACGGTCAGATGGAATATGTACGAGCATCATCGTGTCCGAACGGCCACCATTCGGAAGAGTGGCGAAATCTTCACCCTGCTCGTCCTCGTCTCGCTCTGCACGGGTATCACTACCCAGCAGCAGAATGTTCAACGCATCCTCAGATTCCTTCTTGACCTCCGGACGAGTTTCTTCCGCAGGGAAGGCGTTCTCCAGCTTCTGGCTGTTGTCATTGAATGTACGTCCGAGGTTCCATGCGTAGCCACCAGCAACAAGTGCCGCAATAACCACCAACGACAGAACGCTCAGAAGGACTACCCGACCGGTGCGCTTCTTTTTCTTGGCACGCGAACGTGTAGGTTGTTCTTCGAATGACATATGCTACCTTTCACAGTTTCAACTCAAACCATCTTATCTATCAGAATGGCACGGTACCCTTGGAACGTGTCCAAAATCAGCTTGAACCCGGAACCGTCACCAAAACTTAATCGAAAATTTGGCCGAACTGTGTCCCTGGTCGCATTAATCTCGTTAGTCGCACCAACTCTTGCATCTTGTACGTCGATCGCATCGGTTGATGCCGCAGCAGACGCAGCCAATCCATTGTGTGCAGAAATGATGGTAGTTCTTCCCGAAGTTGTTGGGGATGCCGAGCGTCGGCAAACCTCATCGCAGGCTACCTCCGCATGGGGCGATCCTTCCCAGCTGGTGCTGCGCTGCGGTGTCGAGGTCCCCGGACCGACCACCGATCCCTGCGTGTCCGTCAACAATGTTGATTGGATCGCGCACGAGGGCGAGAACGGTATTTGGACGCTGACAACCTACGGGCGCACACCTGCAACGGAGATCGTCATGGATCCGCAGGTCATCCCGTCGAGCACGGTGCTTGCGACACTATCTGACGCCGCTTCACGGATACCCGCCGAGAAAAAATGTGTCAGTATCCAAAAGGACGAAACACTCTAGCGTTCCTCCACGGATTACCGAAACATCAAACTAAACAAGCGTCGGGCAACTTTTCCGCTAATGGAAAGTTGCCCGACGCTTGTTTGTACCATTCTCAAGTTAGCGCAAGCCGATCTTCCGTTCGGAAGCCAGGGCAATGAGCTCATCAATGAGCTCCCGATACTCGATCCCCGTCTTAGCCCACATTTGCGGGTACATGCTGGAAGGAGTGAATCCGGGCATGGTGTTGATTTCGTTGATAATCCACTCACCTTCTGGTGTGTAGAAGAAATCAACACGCGAAAGACCTTCCGCATCAATTGCATCAAATGCCTTGACTGCCAGTTCGCGGATCTGCGCCGTGGCTTCGTCGCTGAGATCAGCGGGGCAGCTTAATTGCGCGGCTGCTCCGTCTACATATTTGGCTTCGAAGTCATAGAAGGTGTGCCCGTTAGCTGCGACTGCGATTTCTCCTGGCAGCGATGCGCGCGAATGGGATGAACCGCGGCCTTCGAGGACACCGCATTCAATTTCACGGCCGACAATCCCCTGCTCGACGATGACTTTGGGATCTTCACGGCGTGCAACCTCAATGGCCGCCCGCAGGTCCGAGGGAACATCCACCTTGGTGATACCAACCGATGAACCGGCGCGGGCCGGCTTAACGAACAAGGGGTAATTTAACGAATCGCAACGTTGCAGGGCAGCTTCGCTGTCTCGCAACCACTGTTTGTTGGTGATGACTTCATAGGGGCCAACCGTGAAGCCCGCGTTGGCGAAGACGACTTTCATAAAGTGTTTGTCCATGCCCATGGCGCTCGCGGCGATCCCCGAACCAACGTAGGAAACACCGGCCATTTCCAGCATTCCCTGGATCGAACCGTCTTCCCCGAAAGGGCCGTGCAGCAGTGGGAACACGACATCAATTTCACCGAGTTCCGAAACTATCGATTTCGACAAAGACATCAGAGAAGTTTTGTTCGGGTCGGTCGACAGCTGCACGGGATTCTCGACATCTGAGATTTCCGGAAGACTTCCAGTATTCAGGGCCCAGTCCTGCGGGTCTTCGGTCAGCAAGGTCCATTCGCCCTGACGCGTAATACCTACCGGCACAACCTCAAAACGATCTCTATCGATTGCGTGCATGACTCCAGCCGCCGTCACACAAGATACCGAATGCTCGGAAGAGCGGCCACCAAACAAGAGCAGAACCCGTGGTTTGCGTTCAGTCATTACTGCAGTTCTCCTTCAGACTTCAGTTCGCGAGCCAGCAGACGCTGCGCCATGTTTTCAACACTCAGCGTTCCTTCGAGCACCATCACCACGGCCTCGGTAATAGGCATCTCAACATCAAACGATCTGGACAGGTCAAACACCGCGCGTGCAGACTTGATGCCTTCGGCGGTTTGGGACATGCGGTCATTAACCTCGTCGAGGAAAAGCCCCTGGCCCAAGAGCCGTCCAGCAGTGTTATTTCGTGAGAGTGAGGACGAGCAAGTGGCCACCAGGTCACCCAAACCGGAGAGTCCCGCCAAGGTGTCCAGTCGCCCACCTAAGGCCAAAACTAGGCGAGTAGTTTCGGCAAGGCCCCGGGTGATGACGGTGGATTTGGTATTATCCCCCATGCCCATGCCATCACACATGCCGACGGCTAACGCGATAATGTTTTTCACGATGCCACCGAGTTCCACACCCAACACGTCATCGTTGGTGTAGGGACGGAAATATGGGGCCGAACAAAGCTGGGCGATCCAGTTCGCCGTTGGCTCATCCGTGCACGCCACCACCGAGGCAGTTGGTTGTTCACGGGCAATTTCCATCGCCAGGTTTGGGCCGGACAATACGGCGATCTGGTGGTCGGGAAGAGCTGCAACTTCCGCGATGACCTGACTCATCCGCAGGTCTGTACCGCGCTCAAGACCCTTCATCAACGAAAGAACCACAGCGCCTGGCTCTAGGTATTCTCTAAATCCCTGCAGTTCTGCACGCAGAGACTGTGCTGGTATTGCCAGAACAACTAGGTCGGCACCGCTAAGAACTTCTTGGCGGTTTGAAGACGCAGTGATGTTCAAAGGAAGCTTCGTCTCGCGCAGGTAACGCGAGTTCGTATGTCGTCCGTTGATCTCTTGAGCGGCATCTTCCCGGCGCGCCCAAATTTGAACCGAAATCTCGTGCTCGGCCACGGCGTCTGCCATCACCTTTGCGAAAGTTGTTCCCCAACTTCCGGCACCCATGACGGCGATTTTGCGTGGTAAAGGCTTGGTCACGATTCTTCTTTCGACGTTTTTGACGTGTCTGGATTTTCAAAGCTGCGGCCTGTTCGCGCCTGGCCGTGCTCACTTGGATCCCAAAGCTTATGTGGCGGCTCTTCACCACGGATCTCCGCCTGGAGTCCCGTGATTGAAGCCATAATACGGTCAGTTGCCTCTTCCAGAACCTTGCGGGTTCGTGGACCATGACGCAAGTCGTCAAGATCCACTGGCTGGCCAACCGAAACGGTCACATGCTTTCGGGGAAACAGGTACATTTTTTTCGAATACCGAGGCAACAGTTCTTGGTCACCCCAATGAGCCATGGGAATTACCGGTGCACCCGTCTGCAATGCCAAACGAGCTGCCCCAGTACGGCCGACCATTGGCCACAAGTTGGGATCACGCGTTAAGGTGCCTTCCGGGTAAATCACCACGACTCCCCCGGCATCCAAAACTTTTTTGGAAGCCTTCAGGGAGTCCCCCGCACCCGCAGCGCTTCGCGCCACTGGGATTTGTCCGGTTTCCCTCAGGATCCACCCGAGTACAGGCGGCTTGAACAGGGATTCTTTGGCCATCCAGCGCGGCAGGCGGCCATTGCTGTAGACCGCATGTCCAACAACTAGCGGATCGATCTCGGTCAAATGATTAGGGCATAGGATATATCCACCTTGCGGAAGGTTCTCGAAACCTTTCCACGTTTTCCCCATCAAAGAATTCATGAGCGGGCGGACAATATTTCCCAGAACGTTAAAAACGATCTTGGTACGTGTGCTCTCGCCGGGTGCCTGAATCTTAACCACGGACCGGTATCCTCTATTCGCTCAGTTCAACATTGGCGCCAAGCGCAATGAGCTTGTCCATGAAGTGCTCGTAGCCACGATTGATAAGTTCAATACCGGTGACCTTGCTTGTGCCTTCTGCAGCCAGCGCTGCGATCAAGTGCGAGAATCCACCACGCAGGTCTGGAACGTCAATCTCCGCCCCAACCAACTTTGCGGGGCCAACCACCACGGCGGAGTGCTTGAAGTTTCTGTGTTCAAATCGGCACGGTGTGGATCCAAGGCAGTCTGTATGCACCTGAACGGTGGAACCCATACGAACCAGCGCGTCGGTGAATCCGAAACGGTTTTCATACACCGTTTCATGGATGACGGAAACACCTTTGGCCTGGGTCAAAGCAACTACCAGCGGTTGCTGCCAGTCGGTCATGAAGCCCGGGTGCACATCCGTTTCGAGGATCAGTGGGTTCAGGTCGCCACCTGGGTGGTAGAAACGGATGCCGTTTGATTTAACTTCAAATTCCCCACCGATCTGGCGGTAGACGTGGAGGAAAGCGGTTAAATCGCGCTGCTGAGCGTCTTCGACAAAGATGTCACCGCGGGTGACCAATGCGGCGGATGCCCACGAAGCTGCTTCGTTGCGGTCGGGAAGAGCTGTGTGTTCGTAGCCGTTCAGTTTGTCGACGCCCTGAATGCGAATCACACGGTCTCGGTGCACCGAAATGATTGCACCCATCTTTTGAAGCAGTGAAATGAGATCCAAGATTTCAGGTTCAATGGCAGCATTGCTGACTTCGGTGACACCCTTTGCCCGGACCGCAGACAGCAGCACCTGCTCGGTGGTACCAACGCTTGGGTATTTGAGGTTCAGCTTTGCGCCCTTGAGGCCCAATGGTGCTGAAATACGGATGCCGTCGGTTGCCTTGTCCACGACGGCTCCGAATTCACGAAGCACTTCGAGGTGGAAATCGATGGGGCGGTCACCAATGCGGCAGCCACCCAAGTCTGGAATAAAGGCTTCACCGAGTGAATGGATCAGCGGACCACAGAAAAGGATTGGGATGCGTGAGTCTCCGGCGTGGGCGTCAATTGCTTGATTGGACGCCGACTTCGCCTGGCTGGGATCCATCGTGAGGTCGCCGGTTTCCGGGTCTTGCTCAACCTTGACCCCGTGGATCTCCAGCAAGCTGCGAACAACGGTAACATCCTTGATCTCTGGCACGTTGCGCAGCACCGACGGCGTGTCGCCTAGCAGCGCAGCCACCATGGCCTTGGGAACCAGGTTCTTGGCTCCACCGACTCGTACGGTGCCCTCTAGTGGCACACCGCCATGGATCGTCAGGATCTTACCCATGTATGAAATACCTCATCGCGTAGTCGTTATTTCCTGCTTTAGCCTCTAAGCCTCAAACAAGCAGGACTAAGTAAGCATACCGCCTTAGCCAGCATGAAAAGGGACCGCTAGACGCGTGGCGCAGGGATTGTGAGCATGCTTTCAGCCTTTGATTCCGGGCAAACCTGTCTCCGACCGCGTAAACGTGAAACGGCTCGTTCGCATTCAGCACAATAGTTTGTGTTGAATGACAAACGAGCCGTCACAGGAGCCTCAGCTCAGCAGCATCAAGAATGAACTGCCAATGCTAATGAGTCCCCCTTAGTCTGCGAAACGCGCTGGAAGCGTTTTTGGTTTGTGAGAAGGGCGCAGGGCTTCAAACGCCGTAATGTCCTCTTCATGCTGGAGGGTCAGACCGATATCGTCCAGGCCTTCCATCAAACGCCACCGAGTGTAGTCGTCCACCTGGAACGGGGCTGAAATCGAGCCGCACTGTACCGTACGCGATTCAAGGTCTACGGTGACCTGGGTACCTGGGTTGTTTTCCAGCTCTTTCCAAATCAACTCGATGTCGCTCTGGGCCACCTCGGCGGCAACCAACCCCTGTTTGCCCGAGTTGCCGCGGAAAATGTCAGCAAAACGTGCTGAAATGACCGCTTTAAAACCGTAGTCTTTCAAAGCCCAGACTGCGTGTTCACGGGAAGATCCAGTTCCGAAGTCTGGCCCGGCAACCAGCACCGAGCCGGCGTTGAATGGCTCTTGGTTCAAGATGAAGTTCTCATCCCGACGCCAGCCGGCAAACAAGGCATCTTCGAAGCCAGTTCGAGTGATGCGCTTCAGATAAACAGCGGGAATGATCTGGTCAGTATCCACGTTGCTCTGACGCAGTGGTACACCGATTCCGGTGTGGCTAACAATCTTTTCCATGACGGTGATCCCTCCTAGACCGTTACCGAAGTGTTGATGAGATCGCTTGGCGAAGACAGGGTACCGCGGATGGCGGTTGCCGCGGCCACCAGCGGTGAGACGAGGTGGGTGCGCCCACCCTTGCCCTGACGTCCTTCAAAGTTGCGGTTAGAGGTCGAGGCGCAACGCTCTCCCTCAGCAAGCTGATCCGGGTTCATGCCAAGGCACATGGAGCATCCGGCGAATCGCCATTCCGCACCGAAATCTTTAAAGATCTGGTCAAGGCCTTCAGCCTCAGCTTCCAAACGGACCCGAGCTGATCCCGGGACAACAATCATACGAACGTTGGGATCTTTTTCTTTACCCTGAACAACAGCGGCCGCGGCGCGCAGGTCTTCCATACGCGAGTTCGTGCAGGACCCAAGGAAAACCGTGTCAACACGGATCTCCTTCATCGGGGTGCCACCGGTTAGCCCCATGTACTCCAGAGCGCGTTCGCAGGCCTTGCGATCATTTTCATCTTCAAAGTCTTCTGGGGTTGGAACCCTAGACGACAATGAGACACCCTGGCCCGGGTTCGTTCCCCAAGTGACAAATGGTTCCAATTCATCTGCATCCAGGAATACTTCCGAATCAAACCGAGCACCTTCATCTGAATGCAGTTGCTTCCAGTCTTCAACCGCAGCATCCCAGTCCTCACCCTGCGGTGCGTGAGGACGTCCATTAACGTAATCAAACGTGATCTGATCCGGTGCAATCATTCCGGCGCGAGCGCCAGCTTCGATTGACATGTTGCAGATGGTCATACGGGCATCCATGGACAACGCGCGGATGGCGGACCCACGGTATTCAAGTACGTATCCCTGGCCACCGCCGGTGCCGATCTTGGCAATTACCGCCAAGATGATATCTTTAGCGGTCACCCCTGGCTTCAAGGTGCCTTCAACGTTGATGGCCATGGTCTTGAATGGCTTCAGGCTCAGCGACTGAGTAGCCATCACATGTTCAACTTCAGACGTGCCGATACCAAAGGCCAAGGCACCAAAGGCACCATGGGTCGAGGTGTGGGAGTCGCCGCACACCACGGTCATACCCGGCTGGGTGAGCCCGAGCTGCGGGCCGACCACGTGGACGATACCCTGCTCTTTGTCACCGAGTGAATGCAACCGAACCCCAAACTCTTTGCAGTTCTCTCGCAAGGTGTTGATCTGGGTACGGCTGGTCAGATCAGCAATGGGCTTGTCGATATCCAGCGTGGGAGTGTTGTGATCTTCGGTGGCAATAGTCTGGTCCGGGCGACGCAACTGACGCCCAGCAAGCCGAAGACCTTCAAATGCCTGCGGTGAGGTGACCTCATGCAGCAGATGGAGATCAATATAAATCAGGTCCGGTTGGCGAGATTCGCCCTCACCGGTTCCACGGCGCACTACGTGTGCGTTCCAGACCTTCTCGGCCAGTGTCTGTGGCGACTGTGTGGTAGACATGCGACACACTCCTCAAGCTACGTACTTTTGATACTTCAACTGTGACACTTCACAGAATGACATTTCCAGTATGCGGACTTGAATCTCAAATACTGAGACGCAAGAATTGAGATATGACAACAGGTAGCGGTGTAGGTGTACTCGACAAAGCGGCCGCCATTCTCAATGCGTTAGAGAATGGCCCAACCACGCTTTCGCAGCTGGTGGAGCTGACACAGATATCCCGGCCCACCGTTCATCGAATCGCTCAATCACTCACGCACCACGGTTTTGTGGGGCGGGATATGCATGGACGATTCGAGCTGGGTAGTCGTCTTGTCGAGCTTGCCAGTGCTGCCGGCGAGGACCGTTTGGTGAGCGCAGCGGGTCCTGTACTGCTCAAGCTTCGAGATCAAACGGGTGAAAGCACCCAGGTCTTCCGTAAACAAGGTGACTTCCGCGTCTGCATTGCCAGTGCGGAACGCCCTGTCGGTTTGCGAGACACCATCCCGGTAGGAACTCAGCTGTCCATGAAAGCAGGCTCTGCTGCACAAGTTCTTTTAGCGTGGGAAGATAACGAACGCATGATTGACGGTCTGCATCATGCACGATTCACCCCAACCATTCTTGCCGGGGTTCGCCGGCGCGGATGGGCGCAATCTCTGGGAGAACGCGAACCCGGAGTTGCCTCAGTGTCCGCGCCTATCCGCGGACAATCCGGTCGAGTGATCGCCGCGTTATCCATGTCAGGACCTATTGAACGTCTGACACGTCAGCCGGGCAAGATTTTTCACGAAGTTGTTGTTGCCGCGGCGAACGAACTATCAGATCTCCTCAGGGTTCAGTCTGACCGTCCAGGAAGCTTAGGCTAGCCGGGGTCTAACGGTCCGCGGCTACCGGAAAATGGTCAAAACCTCGCGATCCGTTAACGATGTGCCCATCAACTTTAACGAGGGCACGGCGCCCAGCTTGAGCACTGATTTCACCTATCACGGTGAATTCCTCGGGGATGTTGACGTCTTGCGGGAAGGTCGCCAACAGTCCAAAGTCTTCCCCGCCGTCCAAGATCCATGACATTGGATCAATACCCAGCAAGGTGGCGGCAGGATCTAGACGCGAAGCAAATTTTTTCAGTACCGCGGACTTCAGATTGACGTTAACGGCGCTGGCCTTTGCCAATCGTGATGCATCACGAATCAGCCCATCTGAGATGTCCAACATTGCACTGGCACCGGCCTGCGCTGCCCGTGGGCCCGATTCAAGAGGTGGCGTCGGCTTGCACTGGGAATCAGCGATTCGTGCCACCGAGCGGTTCCAGTTCTCCCACTGTTTGTCACTGTCGAGTATCGCCAGGCCGGCTCCTGCAGATCCCACGCGGCCAGCTATTGCAAGACGGTCGCCAGGCTTGGCACCGTTTCTGAGGATCTTTCCGAATTCACACTCACCGAAGACCGTTGTAGTCACAGATATCTCCGAGGCCTTTCCCAGGTCCCCGCCGATGATCGATAGACGCTGAGCGCCAAGCCCTTCAACGGCCGCCGAGACTCCCTTGGCGAAGTCCCTGACCCACTGAATAGTTGTGTTTTGAGGCAAAGACAATGAAATGACAGCACCGGTGGGAACGCCGCCCATTGCATTAATATCGGAAACGTTCTGGGCAATTGACTTCCAGCCAATGTCAAAAGCCTTGTGTTCAAAACCACTGCCCCAGACGAGTCGAAAGTCTTGATTTTGAACGAGCGTATCAACTGACACAATGACTTCAGCACCCGAAACAGCGAGGGCTCCGGCATCATCACCCGGTCCGAGCGCCGCCTTGCTGGAGTCCAGCAACGGCAAGATAACATCAAGAATTCCTTGCTCGCCTAGGTCGCCAACCGTCGGGAGCTTTTTCACTGGGTGATTCGTCACGGAATATTAATCGGCTTTCTTCGCGGCCTGATAGATAAGGCCCGCATAGCTATTGAATTGATCCACTTGCGCGGCGACGGGATCCACAATGATCTCACGGACTACTCCCGCGACCGAGCGTTCGAGGTTTCGTTGAATGCGCTTTCTTTTCATCTTAGCGACCATTCGATTGAGAAATGAACCTGAGATGCCAAGAACGATACCAAAGAGTAACCCAGTGGCGAGCATCAAGGTAGGAACTGCAATTCCCTCGACTCTTGGCGGTGCGGGCAGGTTGATTTGCAGGTATCCCGCGAACGCTAGAGCTCCAAGCCAAAGCGCTCCACCCAACGCAACGACAATAGATAACCATTGAAGGAAACGCGTCAGTGGCCACCACCAAGATTTTTGTTCGGCGGCAAGGTCTGTCGTGGCAATTGCTTGATCAATATCTTGTTCCAGGCTTCCCATTCGGTGAGATACCTGGGATCTCAACGCATCGGACCAGCCGTCGGGCATTTCGTCCGAGGCCAAGCCGACATACTTGTTAGTCGCCTGTTTAACGCTTGCGGACTGGGCCACAGACAGCGCGGGCCGTGAGGTCATCACTAGCTCGGGTTGATCGTGGTTTCGCCCAAGATTCATTCGTTTCAGCGGGTCTCTGCGGAATCGAAGCAACCAGCTGGTCAGTGGCCAGCCGGTATGGTTTGCGGCGCGCAGCAGGTAGGAGGTCTCAGCGGCTTCAGAGATCAGGCGCACACCGTGGGCAGCAGCAATTTTTTCTTCAAGTTCAGCTTGTTCCAATTTGCCGGGGACTCTCGCTCCACTGGCATCCAGTTCGGAGGCCAGCTGATGTATCACTTGATCCACATCGGCTTTAAGCCGACGAATCGACAGTGCCTTGTTTTCGGACACTTTCGCAATCTTGTGACGCAAGGCATCAAGTCCTTCGCCGGTCTGGGCAGAAGCCAACAGGATCTCCAGATCTTTGAACCCGTCAAGGCCGAGAATTGTGTTCAAAGACTTCTGGATTTCTCGACGGCTTGGTTGATCAACAAGATCGATCTGATTCAGCACCACCAGCACATTGCCTTCATAGGATCCCAGCGCATCCAGAAACCCTTGGTGGATCGACGCATCGGCATATTTCTGCGGGTCAAGAATCCAGAGCAAGACGTCGACTTGCCCCGCAAGGCGGTCAACAATGACATGGTGCTCAACAGCCGTTGAATCCATATCGGGAAGATCCAAGAGGATGAGCCCCCCGCTGTCAATTTTGCCGAGTGAATTATTGCCGGAGCCAGAGCCGGAATCAATGATGTGCCGGCCATCCACTTCTAGCCAATCAAGCAACTCTGCAGAGCCTTCTGCTTGCCAAATGGCAGCGACAGTTTTTGTGGTTGTTGGTCGGATCACGCCCGTGCGAGCGAGCGGGGCTCCAACCAACTCGTTAAAGAGGCTGGACTTTCCCGATCCCGTAGCTCCGAACAGTCCCACAACCACATGTTCGGCGGAAAGACGCCGTCTGTCTGCGGCGTGGGAGACAACGTTTGCAGCGAAGTTCACGGTTTCCGGGTCAAGGTACGGTTCAGCAATTTCCATTGCCTCAGTGATGGCCTCAATCTGCGAATTGAGATGTGAATGCGCCCTGAGAACTTTGCGTTCACTCATTCGTTACGCCCTTTCCGCCCTGGGAACGAATAAACTCGGCAAGCGATTGCACCTCATCAGGTTGTTGATGGTGTCTGATGGCCATCCGGTACGGTTCCGCGTTGCTTTCAATGAGCGCTCGCGCTCGTTCTTCAAGCATGCCATTGGCTTTAGTAGCCATCCGCCGGACGGCATCTTCTCCAAAGATGGCTTCCAATAACTTTTGACCAATGACCGCTGAGCCGCCGGCAATTCCAAGTTCCAAACCAGTCAAGCCAGCTGTGGAAGCGAAAACAACAATCATGAGAATGACCGCTATGCCATTGACTCCAAATGCGGCCATGCGCGCGGTTTTCCGTTTGCCTGCCCCTTCTTCGCGGATCATGGACAGGACGTCTTTTTGCCATTCCCGCACGGCAGTACTTGCTTGGACGTCCAGGTCTTCGGAAGGACGCGGCGCTGGGAGTTCACTTCGAAGCTCCAACCCGATGGGAGTATTCCTCCAGCTCCGGTCAAGATCTTGAACCGCCGAGGTAATTTCTGCGACAAAAATCGAATGCAGGCCGGCCTGGATGGCTTCCTCAACCCGATGGCTTGATGGTGGCTTGCCCGAAAAAAATGAACCTATACGATCCCGGATGCGTCCAACACGACCCTCTAGCCCGCGCAGCAGCTCACCGGCACCCACAAAATCCTGCCAGCGAGCCAAGATTTCGCCGCGGAGCAACGACCCATCTTTTAGCGCGAGCTTCACCTCGTCCATCGCGCCGTCGAATCGTTGATCAACTGCCAGCATCAGCTCGTTTAGCTGAACTTCCTGATCTTGAACCTCCGCGTAGAGTTCATTCACGTCAGCGAGTGTCCGTTTGAGTGCACCGTCCAAGGTCTGCGCTGCAATCCGCCGGCGTTCTTTTGCGTCTCCAGCCAGGGAAATCAACCAATTCGAAATCGGATCAACAAGCTCTGGTACTAATAGTCTGTCCTGCCCCAAGACGGTCTCATGAATGACATGTACAGCAGAGGATCCGAGGTTTCTCTCAGCTAGCAAACGCTCCAAATCAGGCAAGATTTCAACTTCGGCACCGGCAGGGACTCGATTGAGCACGATGTTGACCGTAATGTCCCGTGCTCCAGCTTCCGTGAGTAAGTCCCAAGGCAACGCGTCTGCATACCGGTTGGCCGTCGTGACGAAAAGCCACAGGTCGGCTGCGTTGAGTAGTTGAACGGCCAGTGCTCGATTCTCATCTGAGATAGAGTCAACGTCAGGAGCGTCAATCATAGCGATCCCTTGAGGGATCTTTGGGTGTGGAGCAAGCTGCACTGCTGGTTCAGTGGATAGTGCTCCGTCAGTTTTGACGCCGGAGAATTTTAAGCGCTTGAGCGCGGTGAGAATTCGTTGACTCGCAAACCACGATTCATCTGCCGGATTATAGGCAAGGACCGGCATACGAGTCGTTGGCCGCACAGCGCCAGATGGGCTTATGGTCTCGCCCAGCAGCGAATTCACCAGCGTAGATTTTCCTGCACCAGTGGATCCGCCGACGACGATCAGCAGTGGCGCATGCAGATTTTCCACCCGGGCAAGAATGTAGTCCGTAATCTGATGAAGACTCTTTTTCCTCAGCTGCTCACTTGGTAGTGTCGGCTGCGATTTTGCTTGGAGAAATTTAAGCCGTTCCAGAGACGAGCTAAGTGCAGCGAGGTGTTTGATGGTCTGCACAGCATAATCTGATCCGTCAGGTGCAGCTGCACCACCTGCAGCAAGGGACTCCGGTTTTGCCTCCATGTGACCATCTTGCCCTATGACAGGAGGTAATTTGAAACACATCGACAGATTTGGGTTGATATACAACAAGCCACAGATTTATCTGTGGCTTGTTTGGTGACCCCAACGGGATTCGAACCCGTGTTGCCGCCGTGAGAGGGCGGAGTACTAGGCCGCTATACGATGGGGCCGTATATTCCCTTGCGGGAGGCCTGCGAAGAATGCTTGGTGACCCCAACGGGATTCGAACCCGTGTTGCCGCCGTGAGAGGGCGGAGTACTAGGCCGCTATACGATGGGGCCGTATGCCAAGAATTTCTTCTTAGCTCATCAAATTTCTTTGATGAAGCGCTGGGATACCAGGACTCGAACCTAGAATGACGGAACCAGAAACCGTTGTGTTGCCAATTACACCATATCCCACTATGACTTGGACGTTCAGACTAAATTGATATTTCAATTCAGTCTGATCGCTTCAGCACGAGATTTAACTATACCGACGTTCAAGGATCAAGACAAATCGACGCTCGCCTCAGGCGGAAAAGCGAAATCTACCCGAATCAGTGCGGATTAACTCCGCCAGATCCCACAGGTTTCGAATTCGAAGGCCTGAGAAGTCCTCATGGATTCCGCCCCTATCTACAAGGACCGCGAGCAGTCCCGCATTTTTCGCGCCTACGTAATCGTTAACGCGGTTATCCCCCACGTAGAGGGTCCGCTCCGGAGAACTTCCAAGCTGTGCACATCCGGCAAGAAACGGTGCTGCGTTTGGCTTGGGCGCTCCAGCGGTATCCGAACCAATGACAATTTTGATTTCGGATAACCCTGCAACTTCTAGTTTGGTGCGCTGATACGATTCGATGTTATTGCTCACTGCGCCGAACGGAACTCCCATCTCTCGGAGTTCGGCAAGGTGCGGAAGAACGTCCTCAAATGGGCGCCAGTGGCTGCGCACATCGCCTTCATATATTGATGCCCAGGAGATGTATGCCTCGCCCCGTGGTGGTTCCGCATTTACCAAGGCATAGGCATGCTGCAGTCGGACTTCACGCTGTTCTAAAAACGTAAGCTCCCCGGCCATGTAACGTTCGTAGGCTCCGGCTTGATCATCCGCAAAAGCGAGCGCAACCCGACGATGCGTGGTGGCATCCAGTTCGCCAAGGTCTTGACGGGTATTCTTCTCAAATGCTTCAATGGCCGCTGAATGCAGATCTACTAGGGTGTCGTCGATGTCAAAAAGGACACCCTGGATGGATTCAATGGCTGAACCATCCAGGGTGTTGTGCGTTTCACTCACGAAAATTGAGCCTCGAACTACTGAGTGGCGCCAAAGGCACGAAGACGATTAAGGCTCGATTCGCGACCTAAGATTTCCATAGATTCGAATAGCGGTGGCGAGACACGCTTGCCGGAAACTGCTACGCGGGCAGGCCCAAAGGCCTGGCGTGGTTTCAGTTCCATCTGCTCCACTAACTTATCTCGCAGGGCATTCTGGATCTCTTCAGCGTTCCAGTCCTGCACACCCTCAAGTGCCTCGAGAGAAGCACTGACAACCTCTTCGAGGTTCGCAGGCATACCCTTGAGTGCCTTTTCCTCCACAACGATTTCATCATCGTTCTTGAAGAGGAACTCAAGCATCTCCGCCGCCTCACCCAGAAGGGTGATGCGCTCCTGCACCAGCGGAGCCGCCTGATCCAGAATGTCGTTTTCGCGCTCGCTCAGCTCGGTGCCAACGAGGCCTGCGGCCTGCAGGTATGGCACCAAACGATTACGGAAGTCAGTTGGCTCCAACATCCGCACGTGGGTGCCGTTGATGGCCTCGGCCTTCTTGACATCAAAACGCGCCGGGTTTGAGAGTACGTCGGTCACGTCAAAGGCTTTGACCAATTCATCGCTGCTGAAGATGTCCTGGTCCGCGCTCAGCGACCATCCCAGCAGTGCGAGATAGTTCAGCAGGCCCTCGGGGATGAAACCGCGGTCCCGGTGCAAGAATAGGCTTGATTCAGGATCTCGTTTGGAGAGCTTTTTGTTGCCCTGACCCATGACGTACGGGAGGTGCCCGAAGCGTGGCATGTACTGTGCAACACCGATGTCATGCAGCAACGCGTAGAGGACAATCTGGCGCGGAGTGGAAGACAGAAGATCTTCACCACGAAGAACGTGAGTCACACCCATCAGTGCGTCATCAACTGGGTTCACCAAGGTGTACAGCGGCTGGCCATTGGCCCGAACAACCACGTAGTCCGGAATGGTTCCAGGCTTAAAGGTAATTTCCCCACGAACCAAGTCGGTAAAGGTGAGGTCTTCGTCCGGCATCCGCACACGCAATACAGGTTCACGGCCTTCAGCCTTGAACGCTGCGATCTGCTCTTCTGTCAGCTCGCGGTCAAAGTTGTCGTATCCCAGTTTTGGATCACGGCCGGCGGCCTTATGGCGTTCCTCAACTTCTTCTGGTGTCGAGTACGACTCGTATACGTGGCCAGCGGAACGCAATTTAGCGATCACGTCCTGGTAAATATCACCGCGCTGCGACTGGCGGTAGGGCACATGCGGGCCCCCGACATTGACGCCTTCGTCCCAATCGATACCCAACCAGTCCAGGGCATCAAGCACCTGGTTGAAGCTTTCCTCGGAATCACGCTTCGCGTCGGTGTCTTCGATGCGGAAAATCAGCTTGCCACCAGTATGGCGGGCGTAGGCCCAGTTGAAGAGGGCCGTACGGATCAGGCCGACGTGAGGAGTGCCAGTAGGCGATGGGCAGAATCGGACGCGAACGGGAGTGCCTTCGGTCACGGGAGGTATCAGCGAAAGATCAGTCATGATAGTTCCTATTCTATGCCTTCAGCTCATCGAGGCTGACGCTTAATGCGAAGGCTCCCGGTCACATTCTGAGACCGGGAGCCAGTGCGGTGCCACCAAAGTGATGATGGCAAGTTGGTGGCTTTTCAAGTTTCTTTGAAAAACCACATTTACTCAAATCGTATTACCGACGGAAAACCGATCGCAACAAACCCAGACCGTCAAGCTCGATTTCCACAACATCACCCGCTTCGACCAGACCAACACCGGCAGGGGTGCCGGTCATGATCACATCCCCCGGCAGCAAGGTGAAAGCTTCAGAAGCTCGTGCTACGAGTTCTGCGACAGGCCAGATCAGGTCTTGCGTGGAGCCGTCTTGCTTCATGTCCCCGTTAACTCGGGTGATGATCCCGATATCATCCGGGTCTTCGAGTTCCGTTTCAATCCATGGTCCCAGCGGGCAAGACCCGTCAAAACCCTTGGCGCGAGCCCACTGGGGGTCGGACCGCTGTGCGTCCCTCGCGGTGAGATCATTGGCGATGGTGTATCCGAAAATCACATCATTGACCTTCTCCGCCGGAACGTCTTTGCAAATGCGACCAATCACCACTGCCAGCTCCCCCTCAAAGGAGACTTCCTGCGAAAACGCAGGAAGGGTCACTGGTTCACCGTGGCCAACAACCGAGGTATTGGGCTTGAGGAACATTATGGGCTCGGGTGGGACCTCGTTGCCAAGCTCCTTGGCATGCTCACGATAGGTGCGCCCGAAACCAATAACTTTTGAGCGAGGAATGATCGGCGCTACGAGGCGGACATCGTCCAGTTGGTGCACAGCGCCGGTGGTCTTAATACCTTGGAAGAATGGGTCTCCAGCCAAGACATGAACATTTTCACCATCAACGACGCCATACAGTGGGTCACCATCAACTACAAATCGAGCAATACGCATGTAAGAACCTTATCGTGACGTGTGTACAGGGATAAACTCTGCCGACGAGCTACTCACCACGGATGAATTCGTTCAGCTCTTGATCACTCATCGTCCCAAATTCACGGTCGGGAAAACCTGTTGGATTCTGGCTCTGCCAGCGCCACATGTCCCCTACCATTTGCTCAAGCCCGCGTTCGGCTTTCCAGCCAAGATCAAGCCGCGCTTTTTCCGGATCGGCATAGTTCTCCGCCACGTCCCCTGCCCGCCGGTCGGTGATTTGATAGGGAACCGGGCGCTTCGATACCCGGGCGAATGCATCAATAACTTCCAGCACACTGGAACCAGCCCCTGTTCCCAGATTCCAGACATGTGCACCCTTTGAGCCCTGCAGGTAGTTGAGGGCGGCTAGGTGGCCCGCAGCAAGGTCAACAACGTGAATGTAGTCGCGAACACCGGTGCCGTCCACCGTAGGGTAGTCGCCACCGAAGACGCTGACCTTTTCCCTGACTCCCACTGCGACTTGAGCTACAAATGGCATGAGATTGTTGGGAATACCTTGTGGGTCTTCTCCAATGTCACCAGATTCGTGGGCGCCAACCGGGTTGAAGTATCTCAGGTTTGCGATTGCCCACCGAGGATCAGAAGCCGCCAACTCCTCCAACATTTCTTCAATATGCAGCTTGGTTCGCCCGTATGGATTCGTGGCACTGCGCGGGGTTGTTTCGAGCAGTGGCAACGCCGTTGATTCCCCATACACTGTGGCCGACGAGCTGAACACCAAGGTCCGGCAGTCCACCGCTTCCATCGCCTCAAGCAAGTTCAAGGTGCCTGTGACGTTGTTACGGTAATAGCGCAGTGGTTGAGCAACCGACTCTCCGACAGCTTTGAGACCTGCAAAATGAATAACTGCGTCCGGTCGCAAAGATTCAAACACGTTTTTCAGCGCAGGTGCATCAAGCAGGTCAATGTTGTAGAGTTCAGGCGACTTCCCCACCAAGTTCGCCACGCGGCGCAATGACTCCGGTGATGAGTTGCTGAAGTTATCAATAACAGATACGCGATATCCGTCGGTTAGCAAGTGAGCTACCGTGTGCGAGCCAATGAAACCGGCACCGCCCGTGACCAAAACATGCATACAAATTTCCTCAGTTCAAAACGAATTGCCTGTGCAAACAACGTTGCACAGGCAATTCTACTAATCAAGTCTAAAAACTAGGCCAAACGCTCCAGCCAATTGTGGCGGTCCTCGATCGTTCCACGCTGGATCCCGAGTAATTCTTC
Organism: Glutamicibacter sp. NPDC087344; assembly: GCF_044744225.1. Classification (NCBI taxonomy): domain Bacteria; kingdom Bacillati; phylum Actinomycetota; class Actinomycetes; order Micrococcales; family Micrococcaceae; genus Glutamicibacter; species Glutamicibacter sp. NPDC087344. The sequence goes on from NZ_JBIUXY010000001.1 coordinate 188,017, forward strand.
ACGAATAGACATGGTGACCTCACCAGCCTTGGCGTTTTCGTCACCAATGAGCTCGGTACCGTTTTTCAGGACACCGATTGGTGTGATCACTGCCGCGGTTCCGCAGGCGAAAACCTCGGTGATGTCTCCGCTAGCGATTCCTTCACGCCACTCGTCAAGGGTGATACGACGCTCTTCAACCTCGATACCGCGGTCTTTAGCCAGCTGAATCACGGATGAACGTGTCACACCTTCTAGGATTGTGCCGGTGAGTGCGGGAGTCACAAGTTTGTTGTTTTTGGTCACAAAGAACACGTTCATTCCGCCAAGCTCTTCAACCGCGTTGTCATTAAACGGATCAAGGAACAAAACCTGCTTGCACCCGTTGTCTTCGGCTTCAAGCTGAGCAACTAATGACGCCGCGTAGTTGCCGCCGCACTTTGCCGAACCCGTTCCGCCACGACCAGCGCGTGCATAGTTCTGGGACACCCAGATGGCTACTGGCTTGAGTTCACCGCCAAAGTAGTTGCCGGCAGGTGAAGCAATCACGCGGTAGGAAACTTCGCGTGCAGCACGGACACCCAAGAAAGCCTCGGTGGCGATCATGAATGGACGCAGGTAAAGCGCTTCACCGTCACCGGTTGGAACCCAGTCGACGTCGGTCGCTACGAGCCGGCGCAACGATTCAACGAATGCTTCCTCATCTAGCTGCGGAAGGGCCAGACGCGCGGCCGACTTGTTGAGACGAGCTGCATTAGCATGAGGGCGGAAGGTCCATACCGATCCGTCTTCGTGGCGGTATGCCTTCAGACCTTCAAAGATCTCCTGTCCATAGTGGAGGACAGAGGCTGCCGGATCCATGGCAATGGGACCATAAGGTTCGATACGGGCATCGTGCCAGGTTCCGCCGTGACCTTCACCGTTGGCCGACCAGTCAATGACTGCAGTGTGGTCGGTGAAGAAGTCGCCGAAACCTGGGTTGGCAAGGACCTCAGCGCGGTCTTCAGCGCTCTTGCGGTTCGTTGAGAGATTCTCGGTGAATTCCATCTAACTTTGGACTTCCTAATTCTTATACGAGCAACGGGTGTCCCACCAAGCTGCAGAACACCCGTTTGTGGATTAGTTGCCGGTTAGGCTCTAACCGGAAACTTCCCTTTTAGCTTATGCCAGTAGGGCTACAATTGCATCGCCAATTTCACTGGTGGTGCGATGATCGGTCAATTCCTGACGTGAAGTGATCTCTTTTTCAACAGCACGCTCAACAGCCTTCGCCAAATCTGACAGGCCCAGGTGATCCAGCATCAACGCAACGGACAGGATTGCCGCCGTTGGATCAGCCTTCTGCTGTCCCGCGATATCCGGAGCGGATCCGTGCACAGGTTCAAACATCGACGGGTAGGTACGCGTCATGTTGATGTTGCCACTAGCCGACAGTCCGATACCACCGGTGATTGCTCCAGCTTGGTCAGTCAAAATATCACCGAACAGGTTATCGGTGACAATGACGTCAAAACGGGATGGGTCGGTAGTCAGGAAGATGGTGGCTGCATCAACGTGAAGGTAGTCGTGACTCACTTCTGGGAAGTCCGCGGCAACAGCCTCTACCGTGCGGCGCCACAAGTGGCCTGCATGGACCAAAACATTGTGTTTGTGAACCAAGGTCACATGTTTACGTTCGCGGCGTGAAGCGCGGGAGAAGGCATCCCGGACAACTCGTTCCACGCCAAAAGCCGTGTTAATGGATACCTCGGTGGCGATCTCATGTGGAGTTCCGGTGCGAACCGATCCGCCATTGCCGACGTACGGTCCCTCAGTACCTTCACGAACAACGATAAAGTCGATGTCTCCCGGATTAGCTAACGGGCTTTCAATTCCCGGGTAGAGCTTCGAAGGACGCAGGTTTACAAAGTGATCCAGTGAGAAGCGCAGTTTGAGCAGCATTTCGCGCTCAATCAACCCCGAAGGGATTCGGGTATCACCCGGCGCAGCGCCAACGGCGCCGAACAAGATTGCGTCATGCTTCTTAAGTTTCTCGAGGGTCTCTTCCGGCAAAGTTTCGCCCGTTTCAAGCCAGTGCTCAGCACCCAACTTGTAGTTGGTCAGGTTGACCTTGTTCTCGCCACCGTTGGTGACAAAGTTCAATACCTTGACCGCTTCGGCAACAACTTCCGGGCCAATGCCATCTCCAGGGATGACTGCAATCTCATAAACGTTTCCCATGACACCAAGACTATCGAATCGAGTCCAACATGTGAGAGCTCGTCTCAAATAATGAGAAAAGCTGGATTTTCGGCAGGTAAAGCTCAGACCGCAGGATGAGGTTGATCAATACGGAAACTACTAAACTTAGACACGTTGCACCGATTACCTCACTATCCGAGCTGGTGCGCACCCGTGTGAATTACTAAGTTCAGAGGCGTAGTTGATCTTCTCAAACCCGCATCGCAGAATCGATCGGTGGATTCGCGAGAATTCCAGCAAAGTTGATTTTGCAACCGGCCTGGCCTTTACGCTCTTTTGTTTGCTCTTGACAGCGGGCCTTGGTTATGGCGCTTCGCTAGTCACCACCCTTTCCCTTGTGGCTATCTCACTGATGCAAACCGCGCCCTTGATGATGCGCCGTTCTCATCCATGGCCTGCAACCCTGATCATCACTCTCGGCCACCTCTTGCAGTTGGCGTTTGAAGGACTCATGCTGCCCTCGCAGCTGGCCGTGCCAATCATGGTGTACACCATGGCTGTCTACGGCAGACGCTGGCAATCTTTCACAACCCTAGGCATCGGGCTTTTGGGCGCATTATTAGCAACCTTTAGCCTCTTCAACAGCAACAGCACCTCTCCAACAGGTGAAGCCTCGATCATCACGTTCGACATGATCATTTCCTTTGTCGGCTTGGCACTTGTAGTCACCGTTTCTTGGACCTTTGGGGACCTTGCGCGCAACCGTCGGTTGGCCATGAAAGCGCTTCAAGATCATGCCGAACGCCTCGAAAAAGAGCGAATCATTGAACGTGACCTGGCAGCAGCGGATGAGCGGAACCACATTGCTCGCGAGATGCACGACATCGTTGCGCACTCCTTATCGGTCATCATCACACAGGCCGATGGTGCGCGGTATGCCGCAGTCAAGGAACCACAGATAGCTATCGATACACTCAAAACAGTGTCTGACACGGGGCGTGCATCCTTGCGAGAAATGCGTCGACTCCTGGGCGTTCTGCGCACGGACGAGGAAGCTGAAAACCGTCCATTACCCACTCTCATAAACATCCCAGACCTCATTCAGAATGCCAGGACCGCCGGGCTGGAAGTACACCTCGAATGCGATAGTTCACCGCGAAAGGAACTGCCAGCAGGAGCAGAACTAACGGTTTACCGAAGTGTCCAGGAATCATTAACAAACGTCGTAAAACATGCAGGACCGAACACGACTGCAACGGTGCGGTTGAGCTGGACCGCCAGAGGGCTTGAAGTTCGTGTTGATGATGATGGCCGTGGTGCCGGCTCATTGTCCTTTGACGGCCAAGGATACGGACTTCAAGGCATGAGCGAACGTGTTGCCCTATACGATGGAACATGCAGTGCTTCACCGAGAACCGGTGGAGGATTCACGGTTGCCGTATTCATTCCATACTCGGAGGACTAACACTCAATGACGTCAAGCAGCACAATCAAGGTCGCTCTTGTAGATGACCAACTGCTGGTACGCAGTGGATTCCGGATGCTCATTAACTCTCAACCTGATATGGAAGTTATTGCCGAAGCCGGCAACGGTCGAGAGGCGCTCGCTACCCCGTTGCTACAGCAAGCCGATGTTATCTTGATGGACGTCCGCATGCCGGAAATGGACGGAATCCAAACAACTGAGCGTCTGTTGGATCCCGCCAAGAAGGCTGCTGATGGGCCAAAGGTTATTGTCCTGACAACCTTTGACATGGACGAGTATGCGCTCAGTGCGATCCAGGCCGGCGCAAGCGGCTTTCTCCTGAAGGACGCACCACCTGAAGAATTACTTGATTCGGTGCGGACAGTAAACCGCGGGGATGCCGTCATAGCACCATCAACCACACGCCGACTCCTTGACCATATGGCCCCAATTCTGAAACGTTCGGTAGCCCAGGCGGACAATTCGCTCACCGCGTCCGTAGAGTCCCTGACACCCCGGGAACGCGAAGTCTTTGGACTTATCGCCGAAGGCCAATCAAACCCTGAAATTGCTGAGGGTCTCTTTCTCTCTGAGGCAACCGTCAAGACGCATGTGGGTCACATCTTAGCCAAACTCGGGGCACGGGATCGGGTGCAAGCAGTAGTCATCGCTTACCAAACCGGTGTCGTTAGCCCCTAAATAAGGCCCACTCAGGCGTAAAACAGCTCAGGCCGTGGGTTTAAGCTGATCAATTGATAATGCTTAAACCCACGGCCTGGTTTTTAGGATAGAAGGCTATTTCTCTTCTTCGTAGCGAGGGAAAACAGGTGATGGTGCCGGAAGTTCGGTTCCTGGAACCAACGAGGTACCGTAGTTTTCAAAGTTACGGGCAGAACCTTCTCCAACAGCCAAGACGTTAAGCATCGAGGTCATTGCCTGCGGAAGCACTGGTTGGAGCAAAATAGCGACCTGGCGAACAATCTCAATAGTCACATAGAGCACAGTCTCCATACGTGCAGGGTCTGTTTTCTTCAACTTCCAAGGCTCTTGTTCTGCGAAGTACGCATTCGTATCGCCAAGAACATGCCACACGGCTTCGAGCGCACGACTGAACTCCTGACGGTCATAGGCATCCCGGTTAATCTCCAGCAGTTTTGCCGCGGCATCCAGGATCGCTGTGTCAGCTGGTTCCAATTGGCCGGGAGCAGGAACTACTCCCCCACAATTTTTGGCAACCATAGACAGTGAGCGCTGAGCCAGATTGCCGAAGTTGTTAGCCAAGTCACCGTTGATTCGAGCAACGATGGTCTCATGGTTGTAGTTGCCATCAGCCCCAAAGGGAACTTCCCTCAGGAAAAAGTAACGTACCTGGTCCAGACCGTATCGATTGACAAAATCGTCTGGCGACACAGTGTTCCCCAAGGACTTGGACATCTTGATGCCATTGTTGTGAAGGAATCCATGAATCATGACACGTTTCGGCACTGGCAGCTTGGCTGACATCAAGAATGCCGGCCAGTAGATAGCGTGGAAGCGTGAAATGTCTTTACCGATCACGTGAACATCCGCTGGCCAGTATTTCTGGAATGAAGCGGACTCAACATCAGGGAAGCCAACACCCGTTAGGTAGTTCGTCAGCGCATCAACCCATACATACATGACGTGTTTCTCATTGCCAGGTACAGGGATTCCCCAGTCGAAGGTAGTGCGCGAAATTGAAAGGTCAGTCAGTCCGCCTTCAACAAAACGCACAACTTCGTTGAAGCGGGAACGAGGAGCTCCAAACTCAGGGTTTTCTTCGTAGTAGGACAGAAGCTTGTCCTGGTACTTGGAGAGTCGGAAGAAGTATGATTCCTCCTCGGTCCAGGTCACTTCAGTATCGGTTTCCGTAGCATAACGGATACCGTCTTCACGAACATCGGTCTGGTCCTCGGTGTAGAATGCTTCGTCACGAACCGAGTACCAGCCAGCGTACTTATCCAGGTAGATGTCACCGTTGGCCTCCATTCGGCGCCAAAGCTCCTGGGCTGCGGCGTGATGATCCGCATCAGAAGTTCGGATAAAACGGTCATAGCTTGTGCCAAGCTCGTCATTCATAGCTTGGAAGGCGTCAGAGTTGCGTTGCGCGAGTTGAGCCGGAGCGATCCCTTCCTTTTCTGCAGTCTGCATCATCTTTTGACCATGTTCGTCCGTGCCAGTCATAAAGAAGACATCAAAGCCATCTAGGCGTTTGAAACGCGCCAAGGTATCGGTGGCTACCACCTCATAGGCATGTCCAATATGAGGAGTGCCGTTCGGATAGGAGATTGCAGTTGTTGCGTAAAAGGGTTTCTGCTGAGAAGTCACGATCTAAATTTACCTTAGTCCGAAGAGGAAAGTTGAGTCTGCAGAGTTCGAGGACCTTCACATGAGGCGATCAAGGTGATCCCAGAACGCACCTCGCAGTGCTCGTCGTATTTTTTGCTGATCGGTCTTCCACTCCCCCAGCACCTGAGCGCAGTCCTTCAGTAGGGTTCTATCGATTTCGGGCGGCAGCTGTGGTTTGTCCGCGATGATCTCCACCACCTCGGTCTGTGTGGTCAGCGCTAACCACGATTCGGCAACGCGACTGCCAATCTCTTGGGCGATTCCGAGTTCTTTTTGCTCATAAGCCGCGTTACCTTGGTACCCCTGGCGATGCGTATCGCTTGAATATATGATTTCAGCCTGCACTCCAGGTTGAACATGCGGATTAACTGCTGGGCGCTGCGCCATGATCGCAGGTGTAGGTGCTGCCGATTTGTGCGCGGGTGTTGTGCTATTCGCTGCAGAAGCCGCTTCGGCTATACGAGCAGATTTCTCAGAATGATCCGGGTCCCATTCAAGTACACGATTGAACGCAGAATCCAGCAACTGGTCTGGAAGGATCTCGATTGCATCGGCGGTCAAGGCCAAATGCTCGGCAACCGAAGCAACGCCTAGTCGACTTTCCGGCTTTGCGATCCCAAGAAGAACAACCTTCATCCCCAAGTCTTGGGCTTCTTCTACTGCTTCTGCCAGATCATCATCGCCAGAAACTAAGTAAGCGGTACTGGCCGAACGATTACGGGCGACGCCCACAAGATCCAAAGCCAATCGAAGATCAACGCCCTTCTGCTCTCCGTTGTACGAAATTCTCCCTAATCGAACCTTAACACCAGGAATCAGGCCGATTCTCTTATGCTGCTCAGTAAACAGGCCATCCTTAGACGCGTCGTACCAGTAAACCCTCAGGTTGCTCAACCCAGTATTCTTCTTTACTGTCTGCACGATCCCGCGCACCAAGGATTCGTATTGAGTTATAAAAGCGGTTCTTAGAGTTGTTCCTGCCACACGGTGACCCCCTAAAGACAGAAGGAACCCTGCGTCGATAAATATTGCAGTTTGATTAGTCATGATTCGATCGTACTTCGTACACTAGACGCTTGGCGTTTCTTCCGACGAAAACAGCGACGAACAAACTTGCGATTGTAACCTTACTCTTGTTGTTGAGCGACCACGAGGGTAGTTGAAGCCCATTACCCCTTCCGATGCAATCGGTATTGCACACTGGCATCATTGTCATTCGAAAGTTAACACGCTTCTCCGGTGAGTCAGCTGGTGAGCGTTTCATCAATAACAAGTCTTTACGATTCCAACTCCAAGCTGACCATTGCAAAATGAAAGGGTTTCGAGCGCAAAGGCTTCGAGACTAAGGCACCCGCAAAGTCTGACACAATCCCAAATCACCAATAAGAGCCCTTACCCGGCCAGGCAAAGTCATTAGACGTTACCAAGCTATACAAAAACGCCCTCTGTTAAAATACGCAATCGCTAAAAACATCGCGAACAGAAGTCGTTTCACATGCAATCATCGCTCATTGGGCATTGATCAGCATGACCCTGGCGTTGGAAGCACACGATCCGAAAGAGGCACTAGCCAGGGGTGAATCAAAGATCAGAGACGGCACTGAAGTACAAGTTCGCAAACTCCGACCCGCGATTATAAACATTACTCAGGGAAAAAGAAGTGGTATTGCGTCAATATCCAAGTCGTCACCACGCTGTCCTGAAGAGCTGTTTATATCGGTGAACCAGTGCCTCGGAGGACACACGACTGGGTAACTTTCACCCGCACCGGCGTGGAGCAACTGCTGGCTGATTCGTCGTACCTCGCGGATCTCGACTATCAAGGAAGGTCGGGGATGATCCCGCACAAGAAGGGGCATCGCGCCGGTGCCGGAGAGTTGATTAAGCATGATCAGCTGTTCAACAAAGTGCTCTCAAAACATCGTGCGTCGGTTGAACGGGGCAACGCTCACTTGGAGAACTGGAAGATCCTCGCAGAGGATTATCGAGGGGTGTTCCATGAGTTGCAGGCCGTGATTCGTAGCGTTTCGTTGCTGGGCTTCTTCCGTGGGAACGCGTCTGGGACGAAGCGTTGAATGGACTTCCTCTTTCCTAGACAATACTATCGGTCCTTACCATCCGCTCCCAATCTAGACCACACAGCTAAAACTGGCGCCCCGCTCGGGTCTGGTACGCTGACCGAGCTTACTGAACAGTCCCGAGTTCTCGACGCTACGCGAGGACAGCTTCACCCAATTCGCGCCAGCCATCGCGATCCACCAGTCAGGGGAAATCATCGGTGATCAGACCCTGGCGCCCATTGCCGGTGCGGATCGAGTCAGTGATGCTCAACACGTACACATTATGCAGGGCGTGTTCGAGTCAATCGACTCCGAAGTGACGTTTAGTTGTTTCTCCACCCGGCTGGCGGGCCAACCTAGAGCGTTTGGCGACTACTTCGCAAAGGTTCAACGAGGAGTCCGCTTGCGACTCTGACCCGTCACTAGCCGACGGAACCCTGACTCACTTGCTACCGGTGCAAATCCGCCGATCCTGGATATAAGTGCGTCCCTCGTTCACGTTCGCTCGGATTAGGAAGGCACCAATGGCACCTATGTTCGAGGGCGTCGGTTCACATCGATGATCGCAGTGGTCTACCACGACAAAGACTATGGTATCGGCGAAGTGCTGACAATGAGGATGCGTCTCGGAAACAAAGGGCCATTTAAACAACCGATCAAATCAACATCCTAGCCCAGGTTCTGAAGCAATTGTCTGATGGCTTTTAGGAGCAGCACAACAACCTGATCTGTGAAAAGATCTTGGTTCGCATCAATAGGTCTGATGCGACCCGCGAGTTTTTATTGCACGTGAACCAGCTGGGCTTGCCATTCCCCACTTCCTTCACGATACGGGTCGTCAACGAACGGTACATTGGATGGATATAGGAGAAAAGGTGCTGGAAGCCAGCCCTCACTCCAGACGGGTCGAGCACAAGGGCACGTGGATAATTCACGTATCGAAAATCCTGACGATGAAGGACTACACTCCAATCACGACGATCGACCTGCGGGTCGAGCCGTAGCATCCTAGCGCGATGGCCAGCTAGTAAGACACTAAAGGAAACCGGACGACTGCGACTCTGACTAATAGTCCGCGTATTGATCCGGTATTTCCAGACCTGCGCCACCGAGTGCACCGCCGATGCCGGAATCGGATCAAGTCGTTGAAAGCTATAGGCATGGACGGGCTGATGTTCTTCAAGATCGGCGCTATCCAGACTTGAGCGTACTTGACCCTGCTCGCCTTGATTTTGGTATTTTGGTTGCAGCCGACAGTGGCGCCGGAGGAGTATGCTCCATAGAGTTGAGACTTGAAATTATGGAAACACAGGGTCTGCTCGCTGGCCGTAAAACTGGTTACCAACAGCAGCCACCAACGAATGCTGTTCCATAAAACAGCACCGAAAGTGGAACTCGTTCTGCTGCGGGAACGGATCGCAGAGCGGGCCGGTCGGCGGAGGCGCGGGCATTTTGTTGCCTGTTCCGCTGAGTCTTGGTCCTTGACTTCTTCAACAACAGTTTCCATACATTGGACGCTGGCATACGCGCAAGTGTTCGGCCCCACTTGTCGTGCTCTGAACTACGAGAACTCACTTGAACCCTGGATGCTGGTTGGGGCTGGTGAGCACGGAGACAATCACGAAGGATCTGGGCTGAGGTCAAGATGCGCGTACATGATGACGATGTTCCAACGTTCGTCAGGGGGCAAACCCTTCAGAGATTTGCTAGGATACTTTCGCTAGTAAAATGAATTTTCCATGAATCTCCCAGTAGCCAAGTCCAGGGTCCAAGTCCAGCCGGACCCCAAAATATGCTGCGAGGATCTATGGATGCGAATGCCTGAGCCGCACGATACGAGGACAATTTGCGAGTGAACCGTCAGCTACACGATCTTACGAAGCGCCTTAAAAGGTATCTTAGGGACGACTTACACTTCAGGTCCAAGGCTGCTTCAGTTGACAACAAAATGGTACTTTTCGAATCATTTGACGGTTCGAGTCAAAGTTGCCACCCTCTGGCAATTTTCGAATATATGCTCAACGCCCCGGAGTATGCCAACTTTAAGTTCATTTGGAGTTATCGCGGCTCTGAACCTACGGGATACACGTGGGACAAATATAAACAAAAACGCAACATTATTTGGGCTAACCACGGTTCTTTAGCATATTTTTACTACCTTTCGAAATCGAAGTACCTTGTTTCAAATTCAACATTTCCCCATCAATTTACGAAAAAAGAAAATCAAATATATCTAAACACGTGGCATGGAATACCGCTGAAAAAAATGGGATATGACATTCCATTGGGAATACCTAGCACAAGAAACGTAATACGAAACTTAGTTGCTTCCGACTACATTCTTTCTGCTAGTTCTTTGATGACGGAAAAAATATGGGACAGGGCATTCAAGCTGAGAGGGATCTACGGCGGAAAAATTATCGAGGCGGGTTCCCCTCGGATGGATGCGCAAATTTCAAACCAAACCGATGTCAAATTACTCAGGAAAAATCTCGGGATTGACCACACCGACCATCGTGAAATAGTCCTGTTTGCGCCCACATGGAGAGGTACATCCCCTAGCGACATTATCGACTCCAGTCAGCAGCTTGCGAAAGATTGCGCCGAACTCATACAGGGTCTCAATCCTCGCGAGTACATCGTGCTTCTAAAGGTCCACCAGCTCGCTCTGAGAAAAATCGATCAGGCCACTCTTGCCAACATTGGAATAATTGATAATTCAATTCCAACAAATCAAATTCTCCCGGCAGTAGATCAATTAATAACAGATGAATCAAGTATTGTTTTCGATTTCTTAATAGAGAATAGACCTATTCATTTCTACTTCCCAGATTCTGCGCTCGATGGTAGGGGGATGTATGTTTTGAAGTCTGAGCTCCCGGGCACAGTTAGCTCGACAATCGCTGACACCATAGCACATATTGCAAACCCTGTCGGCACTGAGGACTTGAAAAATCTTAGGAAGGCCTGGACTACAAAGTATCTACCTCTTGAAGACGGAAACGCCACAAAACGGGTCGTTGACGCCGTTTTTCAGGATGAAAACGAGCATCTACGCGATACACCAATAGAAACTGATGCAAGTCACAAGAAGATCCTGTTGCACGTCGGTTCTCTCATACCAAATGGTATTTCGACCGCTGCAGTTAACTTCGCGAATCAGTTGGCAGCCGATGGACATGACGTCAGTATCCTCTATCCATATTCAAAGAAAGAGCACCAGCTCTCGAAGGTTTATGAGTTCTCAGATTTGATCAGACATTTTCCAAGGGTCGGCAGTATAGCCCTACCGCTGACATCTCGAAGGGCCTATCGCCGCTATCTCAGCGAGGGTGGCCGAACAGCAAAAAACGTAAACATGTCAACCATTCGTGAAATATTCAAGCATGAATGGGTGCGTTGTTTTGGAGATTCTACTTTTGATACCATTATCGCTTTCGATGGGTACTCTGTGTTCTGGGCAGAACTTCTTCTTGCGGCGAATTCCAATTCGAAATACATTTGGATGCATAATGATCTAATGCAAGACGCAAAGAGAACAATAAATGGAAAAATGCCACATTATAAGAATCTAAGCTCTCTCTTTAGCTTATACAATTCATTTGACAAGATTGTGTCAGTCTCCCCGGAGTTGACTGAAATTAATCGAGCCAAAATGTCAGCGCACGCACCTCGAGAAAAGTTCGTTACGGTTCAGAACTTTATTGATCAAGATGAAGTGCTAAGGCTTTCTGAGGAATACCGAAATTTTGTTCCGCCTAAGACAGGTAAAAATTTCGTTACCGTCGGCCGTCTGTCCCCCGAGAAGAACCAATCTAGAATGATTCGGGCAATGAAAATTGTAACAGAAATCCATCCTGATTCTAATTTGTACATAATCGGCGACGGTCCGCTTTATTCTAATTTAGAAGCGTTAATATCCAGCCTCAGTCTAAAGGACAATGTTCATCTACTTGGGTACCATCGCAATCCACACGCACTCGTTAAGAAGTGCGACTATTTCGCATTCTCCAGCAAGTACGAAGGACAAGGTCTTGCCGTCATCGAAGCCATGGTCTTAGGAAAGCCTGTAGTAACGACAAGATACAACGTAGTGGACAGTGTAGTCGGGCCAGAGGACGGAATCATCACTGAGAATACAGATGAATCTTTGGCTGAAGGCATGCTCAAGATGATTTTGAGCGGCGGCTTTCTTCCAAACTTCAGCCCGACTAAGCATAACGATATTGCACGAAGCGAAACTAGAAACTTGATCCGACCATGAACTCATCCAAGCCACCGAGGAAGCTAATGCTCAAACGAACAATCCAAAAAATCGCTACCAAAACCAAAGGTTTGGCCTCTGTGGTTGAGGTTCCAAGTATGTCAAGAGAATCTATCGCTTCTCATTCGGAAGAATCGACATCCACGGTAGCAAAATCAGTTGTACCAGTGTCTGAAATTCCTGTTGTGGCAGTCGAACCTGAAGTTGATCCAATACTTAGCGTGATTGTCCCATGCTATAAAGTTGAACAATACCTAAAAGGAACGCTTGACACAATTCTTGCTCAAAACGAGATTCCAATCGAAATTATTGTTGTTGACGACGGCTCACCTGATCGTTCAGGTGAAATCGCTCGTGAGTACGCTTACAATGATTCTCGAGTTAAAGTCATATCCCAAGACAATGCTGGTCTTGGTGCGGCTCGAAATACTGGAATACGAGCAGCCACTGCAAAGTATCTTACTTTCGCTGACTCCGATGACTATATTCCGGTTGGCGCGTACAAAGCCATGGTCGATCAGTTGGAATCATCCGGTTCGGACTTTGTTGTGGGTTCCGTGGAACGCCGACGCGGGTTGAAAACTTGGATTCCAGAGTGGGCTCAAAACGTTCACTCGGAGGATAGAATTGCGGGTACTCTCGCTGATGATCCTGAACTGCTCAAGGACGTTTTTGCCTGGAATAAGGTATTTCGTCGTACTTTTTGGGATGAACACATCAAAGAATTCCCTGTCGATATTCGTTACGAAGATCAAGGGCCAACTGCCATTGCCTATACAACCTCAGAGCATTTCGATGTTCTAAAGCGTGTCGTGTACACTTGGGTGATTCGAGAGGACGGGACGAGCATCACCCAACAAAAGGCCAAAATCGAAGACTTACAAGACCGCATGGCTGTCATGAAGAATGTGGGCAACGTACTTAGGCAGAATTCAAGCTCAGAAATATTTGAAAAATGGCTGTTGAAGTCCATTGGATTTGATCTCAAGCCTTATTATGATCAGATTCCTCGGACGGATGAGGCGTACTGGAATGAATTGATTCTGGGAATCAGGTTTCTCGATGAATTCATGACAGAAGAACTATGGAATGAGGTTCCTTATTGGGAACGCATCATTGCGTTGTCTCTTCTAAACGGCCGCCAGAGTGACGTGTCATTGATACTACAGAAAAAGCAGGAGGACGGGGCTGGCTATGCGATTCTGCCGGGCAAGAATTCAAGCCTAGTCTGTCACACAGACTTCCTGCCTGACCTTTCATTCGATGTAGATCGAAATATCTTGGTTCCTGCAGAATCCTCGATCCGTCTTCGCGCAGATCTTTTGGGGGTGAAGTGGATAGATGAAGGCTCAGTAATCGAAGCTATCATTGCCTTACGTATATCTGGAATGTCGCCCAATGTCTTTGACTATGATGTGCTGGCCAGACTAATACCACTGAACCATGACGGCGAACCTGTCGAGCTTACTGCCATGACTGTAGATGTTCCTGTCGAATTGGTTCCGATCGGCGACTCTTACAACAGCTACCATGAAGCAGTGTACTCGGTTAAGATCGATACAAAGGCTATCCAACTACCTGTGGATACTTCGACGACTGACCTCAAGTGGGCAGTAGAGACTGAAGTGCATGTAGCCAACATCGTTCGAAGTGGAAACCTGACAGGTCGAGTCATTCTGGGGTCCGGTACGTCATTTGGGCATGGTCGGCTGGCCCAGGACGTTCGCTTTGCACTGGATTTCGATGAAGATCATGGATTGGTCGTCAATGTTCCAACAGTAAAGCCCATTTGTCGTTCTATCAATTTAGATGGCAGGAACTTAGTTCTCCGCGTTGACAAACGAAGTGCCGGAGACTTCGATAGGCTGGTACTTCGTTCCAAGCATCGCCGAGACGTCTCCTTCTTAGTTAGCATGGTTACTGAAGATGAACTCATATTTGATGTGAGTCTTCCACTTTTTGACGACACATTAGTGGGTTCTGCACTTTGGGAACTTCGGCTTGCAAACAGGCATTCTTCATCACTGATCCAATCGAGTCAGTCGTCCAACGACCTACTCGAATTATCATCACATGGACGCCGGCTACGAGTTTCACTATCGCCGAATGGTTTTGTGAGATTGGAAGAAAAAGATTTCGGAATCAGCGTCCATAATGTGAGATTCAATGAAGAGCGAGATGAACTGACTCTGGAAGGTCGTTACGGTTCCCCGCATGCAGCAGAAACTCGCCTGTACTTCGAAAGTTCCTCAAACCACAGAATTCTGCCGCACAGCACTGAATTCGACAAGGAGTCGGGTCTCTTCTCCGCGCGGTTTATACTGAGTGAAAAAAACAGTGGCGAAAGCAGTTTAGCGTTGCCCGAAGGTGGCTATGCTCTGAAAGCCAGTAAGTCACGTCTTACTTTAGGTTCGGCTGAAGTATGGATTCCAGTAGATTATTCCCTTCAGGTAAATCTTCCGATTCACTCCATGCTCGAGAGTTCTAGAGTTCGGCTCTCTCGAACAGCAAAGGCTGGAGCTTTGTGGCTTAATATCTACCCAAGGCTATCATTCGGTGACACCACAAAATTCGGGCAACGAAATGCTCGAGAGATTGTGTCTTCGACAGGTTCATCTATTGCCGATGCCACCCTATTTGAGTCTTTCGCGGGAAACGCGATCGCAGATTCACCTCTTGCCCTCTTTGAAGAAGCACAGCGACGAGGTTTTGGGGGGACACACTACTGGACCGTCAGGGATCTTTCCGTTCCAGTTCCAACTGGCTCAATACCCGTTGTACTTCATTCCGCTGAGTATAGAAGAGTCTTGTCTACATCTCGCTGGCTTGTCAACAACAATAATTTTCCCTACTACTTTGCCAAAACTGAAGGTCAGATTTACATCCAGACCTGGCATGGGACGCCACTTAAGAAGATCGGAAATGATGTCCCTGCAGGAAACCTGTCCGTCTCTTACCGATCGCTAATGAAACGCGAAAGCGCATATTGGGATTTGCTTCTTGCCCAGAATGATTTTTCCGCCGAACGATTGGCTCAGGCCTTCGGGTATAGCGGGAAGGTCCTTTCCACCGGATATCCACGAAACGACGCACTCGTCAACTTTCGAAATAGCGTGAAAATGGATGCCTTGCGATCTCAGCTTGGAATTCTACCCAATCAGCATGTAGTTTTGTATGCACCAACATGGCGAGACAATATGCGAACAGCTTCAAATCACTATGATCTTGTTTCTTTCTTAGACTTTTCTGCAATGAAAAAAGCATTCGGAAGTTCAGTGGTCATATTGATGCGCGGACATTCGAATACAGTCGACGCTCGTCGCCAGTTCAATTTTGATAATGTAATCGATGTTAGTAAGCATCCAAATATCAACGATTTGATGCTGATTTCAGATTCGCTTGTTACCGATTATTCTTCAATCATGTTTGATTTTTGCTCATTGAATAGACCAATATTCATCCTTGCACCGGATATCGATGACTACGCTTCATCAACTAGAGGATTCTACTTCGATTTCCGTGAGAACTTGCCCGGCCCGCTGTTAGACTCCACTCAATCTTTGATTTCGCTATTGAAGGCAGATCCATTGGCATATCTGTACAGAGTAAGGAATTACTCGAATCAGTTTGCACCGAATGACGACGGGATGGCGAGCCGACGAGTTGCCGACACTATTTGGGGTTCGAAGTAATTTCAAATCGACTAGATTTCCACTCCCTTAATTAACCCGCTGTTTACAAACAGCTTTACGGCTCCACCAGTTCTAATATGCATTTCAGGCTGGTGGAGTTGTCAGTATTTTCTGACGATTCAGGATGCGATAGATCAATTGAATTGAACTTAATTCATGATTCTAGTTGAAAACATTCATCATATGACCGGCTAAAGCATAGAAATATCCGCTTCAACGATTAATGGTGGAGGTGATTGAATATTCGAAGCCTTTAGAGACATCGATATTCCGAACGAGAGCCGCTCATTATTGCGGTTCAGAGCAGCCATCCAACCGCGACAGTTGACCGGCGGCTCTGAGCAAAGAATCTCACCGAGAATACCGGCTGCGTTTAGCTCCCGCACCCATGGTCGCCTCGCGCATGTTGAACCAACCGGTCTCAACCCAGATCGTGTTGTGAACGATGCCTCCATGATTGCGTCAGCCAACGCACCAGCATTCAACCGGGCAGCCAATCGACCTGCTTGTATTGAGTGCATTGTCGACGGAAGTTGAAAACTGGTCATAAACGGAACTCGAAAAGTGAACACTCTCAGAATAAGGAGTGTGATCACTTTGGAAGATTGGGCTTTGATCAGAAGGCTCGTAAAAGAAGGAGTTCCCAAGTCGCGGATCGCCCGTGACCTCGGAATCTCCCGCACCACCGTTGTGAAGGCGGCAGCTTCAACCACACCACCCAAATACGAACGCAAACCGCAGGCAACAGCGTTCGACCCCTACGAACAAGCCGTACGACGTTTGCTCAAGGAAACACCGGAGATGCCCTCAACGGTCATCGCTGAACGGATCGGTACGCTGGCTCAGTGTGCAGAATAGCGCTTGAAGGTACTTCTGTTCCGGAGAGGTGGTACCGCTATTCCGCCCTCACGGAACTGCAAGAAAGCCATTGACACCCTACGCCTCCTGCGACAGCAAACACGTAAGCATCGAATACGGCGCGGCCTATGTAACACCACCCAGGTATCTGCTGCACTACACAAGACGTGGAATTTCCATTCTGCCTCGTTGGGTCCCCAGCAAACCCGTTTCGCGTCGCTGACAATAACGCAGTCATGTAGCCATGGGAACCCAACCGCAATGGTCGAACACCGCATGTTCCCGCGCACTGTTGAGGCAGTCTCGAAGCGTCTTCCCGCGAGCGACCGCAACGAGGGCCCGGGCCAGCCCTACGCACTGCAGCAGATGGATCGCATCTTCACGCCTGGGGGACCTAGTAGCACGGCTGCTGAACAACCCGGAAAGCAGCGCGTGCTAAATAGCGTCTCTTGGTAGTGCTGTTCTGGCAACCTGGTAGGACGGGCTCCGGGCAGATGGTAGTTCAAATCCGGCTAGCCGGTAGCGGAGGACGTGGCCTTTTGATAATGGCTCAGAACCCCGTCAGGGGTTCTGAGCCATTACGCTATTGAGAGGAAGGCTCGGGATGAGCTATCAGGGAACAGACCGCAACTTATTCCCAGAAATCAACTGACTCCCGCGCCTTCTCATGCTTCAGCTTGCGCATATCAGCTTCACCCAGCAACAGCCACCTCGTGTTGTTCGCCAACCGATTCACGATTGAATCCCCGGCAACACGGTCAGGCAAAACCTGCACCCAATACGACGGATCAGTCTGGCTGACGATCATCGTCGGCAGCTTGTGCTCCCGGTCCGCCAGCACCCCGTAAACATCGCTAGCGATGTTCTGATCCAGACCGACCGTTAAGAAATCATCAACGATCAACAGGTCCGCCTCACGCAGCCGATCCAACAACGCATCATGATCCCGCCCGTTCTCGCGGGCAATCAGCAGCTTCCTCGCCAGCACGTCCATCCGCGTATAGATCACCGAATGCTCGCTGTGGCAGGCCGCAATACCGATCGCGCACGCAACATAGGTCTTCCCGCCACCGCTGGGAGCGATGATCAGCAGATTCGTCGGGTCATGCCGCCACTGGTGCGTGGCGTAGCGTTTCATCCGCGCCTCATCAATCTTCCGGCCGGGACCGTAATGCAGCTCAGCAATCGAAGCCTGCGGCAACGGAAACTGCGCCTGCCTGATCAACCGGTCGACCCGATGCGAACGGCGTGCATCCAAGGAATGATGCACCGCGGCCATAAAGACTTCCTCCGGCAGCAGCTTATCGTTGGATTCATCCTGTACCAGCTCAAAGAACTTCTCGGCGAAGACCGTCAGACGAAGCTCCTTAATTTTCTGATGGTCCTCGCTATTAAGCATCACTGCCCCCGAAGCCCTGGTAGTGCTGGGCATCGCGCACGAACACCCCTGGCAGGTGCTGAACCCCGCTCAGATCCTTAACATTCTGCGGCGCAGGCACCACGGACGCGTCCTGCTCCTTGGCTTGCGCCAAGGCCGCCATCACCCGTTTCAAAGAGGTGTAGGTGGGATACCCGTTCAGGTTCAGCAGCTCCTGGCATGCTTCTTCCAACAACGCCTTCTTTTTGCTGCCTAACTCCGAAAGAATATTGCGGCAGGCCAGATAAGCTTGGGCCTCGACCTTGCTGCGGTCCAGGATTTGGGTGATCACCTGCACGGTCGCTGGCCCAAACGCCCTCGCCCCAGCCACGAACCATTCTCTTGACCACAACCCCTGCACCTGCTGATGATGCGCCGGCGCGTGAGCCAGATCAGTTGAACACTGGCCCCGGCGCCCAACCTTCCGCGCATGCTCGCAGACCTTGACCTGCCCATCAAACATCGTCAGCGTGCTCGAGGTGATCCGCACCGAAAGGATCTTCCCGGCCAGCTCATAAGGCACCGAATAGTGCTGGTAATCGCTGGTGACGTGGTAATTCCTCCCGACCCTCAACTGCTTGTATTCCACCGACTCAAACGGATCATCCGGCAGAGGCTGCAGCAAAGCAGCTTCCTCGGCCTCAAATCTCTCCCGCCGAGTGCTTCCGTCGACCCGACGCAACCGGTCGTTCAGGTCCAGCAGCCGCTCGTGAACCGCGTCGTTGAGCTCATCAAAGGATGTCCACGTCTGGGAGGCCAGATACCCGATGATCCGGGATTCCACCGCCTGCACCATCCGCTCAACATGGGCTTTATCGCGGGGCCGATTAGACCTGGCCGGCACAATCGCCGTCTGATAATGCTCCGCCAGCTGACGGTAGGAGGCAGTCACGACCACCTCGGAATCCTTACGGGCACGCCGGTGCGTAGCAGTGCGCGCGTTATCCGGCACGATCAGCTGCGGCACCCCGCCAATGAAAGCCAGGGCATTCACATGCGCCTGGTTCCAAGATCCCTGCTTCATCGTGTTGAACGCCTGGCAGAACACCAACCCGGAATACGGCAAGGACGCCACGAAGAAGTACGCCTTCTGCGATTCACCGGTGGCCAAGTCAACCACCGGCACCGTCGGACCAGCCCAGTCCACGAACATCGACTTGCCCGACTCATGCTGCAACGTGGCCACGACATCGGTGGCCGCAGCGAACCGGTTGAAGCGTTCGCAGTATTGCGAATAGCTGTATTTCTTCTTGGCACTGGTTGCGCCCAGATAGTTGACCCAGCCCTGCTGCAGGGTGAAGAACCGGTTGTGCTTCATCTGCTCGATCACCTGGGCGAAATGCGGGTCCGCATACTCTTGGGAAATCGTCCTGCGTTGATCTGGGAACAGCTGCTCAATGTCTGCGGCCTGCAGCGCGGCCAACCGCTGCGCGGTGATGCCGGCGGCGGTCATAGTTCGCTTCGCCGTGGCGACATCGCGGTGCGAGCAACCCACCGAAGCGGTGATCTCGCTGTAGGTTCGTCCCGTGACCAGCAGGGACATAATGGCGTGGTAATCCACCAAGATCTTTCTCCTCTGAACTGATCGCCACATCGAATTATGCGGCGATCGGCCCAGCCCATCACGAAAGGTGCCCGCGCACTACCATGTACCCGGAACAGCGCTACCCGGTGACCGGTGACCGGAACGGCACTACCAAGAGGCGCTATTTGGCACTTGGTTCAAGGACTGATGAGGGCGGCGCTGGTTGTAGTGTGCACGGTAGCGGCCAAGCAGTTTCTGCACGTCGGCAAGATTCTGGGGTTTGTTGGCTTTGAGGAACTGTTGAAGGGTCTGGTGCGAGCGTTCATTCTTGCCCTGAGTCGTCGGCCTGCCGGGTAGTCCGGTAATCGGCATGCTTCTTTGGGAGGCGAGATAGGCTTCCATGATGCCGATCGTTCCGCCACGCAGTTGATTGAACGCCTTAGAGTCCAGAGATTTCACACCGTTTCCGCGCACATGTGCTACCAAAAACCTCTGCTATACACCGGTGGCTTTAGCCTGATCGGAGTATTCGCCGTGCAGGAGTTTCAGGTTGCTGCCGACTTTGGCCAGTTCCTTATGCACCGTGGGCCAGTCGGGTTGAGTGAACACGCTCTCGTGCTCACTGCGGCCAAGGAATAAGAGTTCGTAGACCTTGTCTTCGGTGAGGGCCTTGAGCTCGTCCCAGCTATTGGGGTTGGCGGCGGCAGCGTTGAGGACTTCTGCGACGCTATTGCGGCAAGAGACCTTGGGTGGACGCGATGGTGCGTCCTGACAAGCACTCGGCGCGAAGTTGGAGTATCCGCTTCGCTTTGATCTTTCGTACCATTGAAAATGGCTCCTTCCACTACACAGACTATTGCGTGGTGGGAGGAGCTTATACAGGGTGGCTCTGAACCGCAATATTGTTGGCTCTCAAAGAGTCAAGGGTCAATTACACACCAGGTTGCCAGAAAAGCACTACCAAGAGAAGCTATTTAGCACCAATATTCATCAGTTAGTCGGACACTACCTTAGCTGAGAATGCGACATCCCGGGCCCACAAAAAGATATGATTCGGTGACTGCGAAGTGAAGAGATTCCGCGCCGAGCACTCAGAAAAGCGATTTCAACAAGCGCGATCAGACGTGTTATGAAATCCGCAGCCTCCGGTTAGCTTCGAAGGCTGACGGATTTACTAGGTTAAACTATGATTTAGGTTATTTTTACATAGGAGAAATATTCTGGAGTGCCGGATTCGAATCAATATTCAACGGACCTAACGGATCAGCATTTCGTAGCAATAAATTCAAATAACCTATAATTATGATTTTCAAATTTCAAAGTTCGAAGGGAAGGCGTCTAGTAGTGCATTAAAGTTGAACTTATTTGAAGGGACACGAGAGGACTTGGAAACACTTCTTATCGCACCAGCGTTGATCTGAGATGACTTTATGCTGAAGCTACTCACACTATCTCGATCAATTACCGAAAAGAAATCTTCAAACTTAAACTGATCTCCGGCAAGAACTTGATCTTCAATTCGCAACCAAGTCCACGGAATTCCATACGCTTGAGCGACAATTATACCGTGCAATGAAGTCGATACAACGTTTCTCGAATTAGCGATTACTGAGATTACTTCCTCGGCAGTAGATTCTACGTTGACAACATGAAGATCCTGAGACATATCGGTGAAGTATTTCGCGTGCATGTAATGAGGAATAACCGTCGTGTCACTAGCTTTATCGGCACTTGGACGATAGAAACGCGGCAACAGTAGAGCCGGATCTCCAAATACTCTCGGTACTACCCAGCCCATCTTTTGTGTTAGCTCTTTGTATGTACGCCAACCCCGCACAGCATGAATTTGCCTAGGATTCACCCTAGACAAATTCGCGATACTCTTTGAATGCAACGGTGCAATCAGACCTGTGCCCCAGATATCTATCCGTTCGCGTTCCATCAAGTTTAGAACAGACCCCACAGTGACCAACGTGCTACCTTGCATGTCACTGTCCTTCATGTTCTTTACTGGACGTCCCGTAATCGAGCCGACTAGCATAGGACCAATCAGATCGCCAAAGTTCGTCCTTCCGTTCCACCAATAGGTGGGCACAGCAGTCGAAGACTCTTCGCGACGCAGTTCCTGCGGGTACAAAAGCTCGTAATTACGTTGTGAGATCCAGCGAACCTGATCAAAAATCGATTCAGCGAATACCTTAGGCGAGACGTCTGATTCCAAGGTCAAGAGCATTACTCTATCGGAGGCAAGCGACAGCGACCTATTGGCAAAGAGTGCTCTGATCCACTGGCTGTTGGAATCGCTCAATCGAATGTACGCGACAACTTTATCGTCAATGAGGTCGATGGTAATACTAATGGTTCGCCCGTTAATAATCGTCTGAAATTCGATGCAGTTGTCACTGGTAACAAAGGCTTTACCACATTGAAAATCAAATCGCATTCCATTTAGGCCATCAGCGAGATAAGTGAGGATCGGTTTGCGAAGAAAATTTCCAGACGACGCATCTTCAGCTGGATCATTAGAGACTCTAATGCCCGATTCGACTAGATTCTTAGAAAGCACGTGATCAAAAATGTGATGGGAAGTATCCAGCTGTTGCGGTTTGGATCTGGCCGTTTTCCAATTATTACTAATCCCTCGGAAATGACGATGAGTCACTAGATCAGTCTTTGTTAGTTTGTATCCAGCCAGGCTATGAGTCTTCCACTGGCTCGCTGTTGTTGTTAACCGAGGCAAAATGGACCATTTCTGCGTCGTCGGCGCTTCGCGCGGATCAAAGTAGCCAAAACTACCAAAAGACGTTGTCCCCGAGGAGTTCAGATTTTCATCGATAAGAACATTGTTGATCCATCGACCGCTGTATGCAATACCGCCGGTTTGTAATTCGTCAATAATATGAAGAACCGACTGGCCACCATTAGACATGACCAACTCATCGATATCTGCAGAAATAACGAGGTTCGCTTTTTTCAAGAATCGATGGCGGGCGTGTTCAAGAATACTATATTCAGTGAAGTCGGAATCCCAAGGTGCATTATTCATTCCTTCCCAATTTCCCCCTTGAGGTCCGAATTTAAAGGGCCATTCGACGACAACACCAACTTCTAGACCCTCTATCTTACGCATCATATCCATCAAAGCTAAACTGTCATAGTCGCTTGAGCTGTTATCATACAAAAGGACAGCGTTAATTTCCTGAACTTCCACATGAAACTTGATCCAGTCGCGAATCCATTCCAAATCATTATTTTTTGACTTGGTTACAAGTACATTCCGTGATGTCATGACGTCCAAGAATGATTCACCAATTGAGAGTTTATGCTGAATCCCAAGCCCAGTGAATAATACGTCGTTTGTTCGGTGGTCAAAGCGAATCCATGATGACTGGGTCCTGTCCAAATCGCAGAATTTTCCTTCAATAGGAGGGCGATGTCCCGACTGAAAATTCTCTGGACCCACGTACTCGGCCAAATTTAAAAGAGGTGGACCGGAGAAGCGAATATTTTCTCCGTCGTGAAATGCATCGTAGAAGATTGTCTGGGAATCAAACTTCTCCAAGTAGTCGGGTTGCTGTTGATTGATTGGCCGCGGAGGTTTTCTAAAAACACTGTTTCCTGGCTCCAGCGTTAGCGGTGACAATGTGACTATGGAAGAGAACATCTGATTCCTATTGGTATTCTTGAGCTGCACTATCCAGTATCAGGAAAAGTGGTGCGGCTTCGATGTCGTGGTATCAAGATCTCGCATCGCGGCCGCACCTACGATCAACGCCCAACAAGCGAACGAATGCGGGCACGATGAAGATGGTAATAGTGCTTACGTTGTAATATTTCGCGTCTCATCATACCCGATGACTGACAGTGCAGGAGGCACCCGCCTCACCTCTTGCATGACGTATCAAGCGAACCAGAAATTGACTGTCCTTCTGTTGAAACGAAGTCAATACGTGCTTGACGTGAAAATCATGAAGTCTTCCTCGTACTCGTCCTAGCGAAAGCCGGATAATTTGCGGTTTATGCGTGAAGCGCTTCGGCATCAGTTACGCTCATCTTGATGCCGAATCGCACACAACTGACTCTAGTCTTCTAAATTGATCTCTCGGGCAACGCTCGCACCAATCGCGGTGCCGACAACGTCCAGTACCCCCTGTGGCAAAGCTGAATCGATGCTGATTACTGCCAGAGCCTCAGCGCTCTTCTCATCTCGCGATACCTGCATACCGGCGATGTTGACGCCCTGCTCTCCCAAAACGTTACCCAAGGCACCAACTACGCCTGGACGGTCTGAGTAGCGAACAATGATCATGTGGTCGGAAATCGGGATCTCGATCTCGTGTCCGTTGATACCGACGAGCTTTTCAATCTGCTTCGGCCCGGTCAGGGTACCGGCTACGGCCAACTGTGCACCTTCGTTGCTTGCACCCTTGATGGTGAGCTGGTTACGGTACTCAGGCGAGTCGCTGGTCTTGATCAGTCGAGTTGCTACACCACGCTGCTCTGCAAGAACCGGCGCGTTCACGTAGGAGACCTGGTCCGAAACGACGTCCATGAAAACACCCTTGAGTGCCGACAGCTCCAATGCTTTGACGTCCAGTTCTGCGATTTCGCCAGCCACAACAACGTCGATGCTGGTGAGCGACCCTGAAGTCAGTGCGTTGAAGATCCGACCAAGCTTTTCGATCAACGGGATACCTGGGCGGACGTTCTCGTCGATGACACCGCCGGCAACATTTACGGCATCCGGAACAAGTTCGCCAGCCAGCGCCAGGCGCACAGACTTCGCGACCGATACGCCGGCCTTTTCCTGTGCTTCATCGGTGGAAGCGCCCAGGTGCGGGGTGACGGTGACGTTGTCGAATTCAAAGAACGGAAGGTCGGTGCTCGGCTCACTGACAAAGACGTCAATACCGGCACCGGCGATCTCGTCATTCTTTAAGGCTTCATACAGTGCCGCTTCATCAACCAGACCACCACGAGCTACGTTGACTACGTAAGCCGTGTTCTTCATCTTGGCAAAAGCGTCTTTGCCAAGCATCCCAAGAGTCTCAGGGGTCTTCGGCATATGGATGGTGATGAAATCAGCCTGCGCCAACAGTTCGTCAAGGGTCACCAAAGTGACACCAAGCTGGGAGGCACGTGCTGGCGTGACGTATGGATCAAATGCAATGATGTCCATGCCGAAGCCCTGGAGACGTGCTGCAACCAAGGCACCGATACGACCCAGACCAATGATGCCGGCCTTCTTCTCAAAAAGCTCAACACCGGTATAGGAGCTACGCTTCCAGGCGCCACCCTTCAGCGAAGCATTGGCTGCGGGGATGCGACGAGCCAAGGAGACAATGTGTCCCACGGTCAGTTCTGCAGCTGAGATGATGTTCGAGGTGGGTGCGTTGACCACCATGACGCCAGCCTGGGTGGCGGACTTGATGTCAACGTTGTCCAAGCCTACGCCGGCACGGGCAATGACCTTCAGGTTTTTGGCTGCGGCAATGGCCTCTGCATCAACCTGGGTGGCGGAACGAACGAGGATTGCATCAACGTCAGCAATGGCTTCGAGCAGCTGAGAGCGGTCTGCTCCGTCGGTCTGACGAATTTCAAAGTCGGGACCGAGTGCCGCGACGGTAGCGGGCGAGAGCTGTTCGGCCAGAAGTACGATTGGTTTGTTGTCAGACACGGGAGTGACACCTTTGCGATTTCATTGGGCTGGTGGCTTGCATGGAGCGCTTCCTGAAAGAGCTCCGTTAATCAGACTAACCCCTCGCATGAGGCGTTTTGCCTTGAATTCCCGCATGTTACGAAGCAAATTGTGAACTTTGTGAAAATTTTCACGAACCCCTAGAATGGCTAGGTGTACGCCCGTAATGTACATGGCTGCACGGACTTATTACTCCCCCGATACGTCACGAATTATATTGCAGATCATCCCTCTGAGCTTGGCAACGAACTTTCTACTTCCATCATTCTTCGCGCTGAAGACGGTTTCAAAAATAGGTTTCCTGATACCAGGTCGATAGCGGCAAGTTCTTTTCTGCTCGTCACAAACCATCGATCAACAATGTCGCTGGGAAGCCGGATTACACACTCGCGTTGCCCCACCCTCCGTTGGTGATCCACGCAAGTTCTCATCAGGTATGCACGCACGCAAGCATCCACCCTGAAAGATATCTGCACCGAGCCCGCGTGGCGGCCGTCTGCTCCACCCTTACGACAACGACAGCCCTGATATCAAACCGTGGACTTAACTTGCCTTGCCCTCGGGCACATATGCGCCCGAGTGGGCCACAGGCTTGGGCCAATCATCTCCAGCGGACAACACAATCCACATAACGCGACTGGACGGCAATCGTGCAGCATTCATTGGTGCGCCTACTGTTATGAGACATTTTGGCAAGCATTGGCCTGCCCAACATCGACTTGCATAATCACTCAACGCACAAAATTTGCCCCGAATACTCACCGCCAGGAAGTCTTCCCACAGTCATGCCTAGTCGGCACCGCTGCTGGCCAAACTTGACCAACGGACCCCATAGCCCCATCGCCATGTCAACAGTTCGTGATTTAACTTACGCTCGGATTACCATTCTGGTGAGAATCACAAGGTATCCAAAGTGATTTCATACGTTACGGCGGAAGATTAGCATCATCGGCGAATGCCACTGGTCAACATTCCATTCGAACTGCTCCGCAAGGCCCTCAGTCATGCCTCAAGAGTCGCTCGTTGACGCAGTTTTTTGGCCCCAAACCGCAAGAGCAACCACCTTTATAACGATTTGCTAACAATATTGGATGCGTGCAACCATATTTCTCGTCCGATGCGGAGTGCCTCCCCCAGATTTGCACTCCCCCCATCAATTTGTGCTTGACGCCGATATCCCCCGGTGCTTGCTCGCTTTACAGACCTATGATTTGAGGCCTCCCCTTGACGAATATCGATTTCGAGACCCCCAGCTCGCAACATCGACCCAACACGAAACGAATTGTGAAAGCAGTCGTCGCAACCGCAGCGCTCGCCACGGCAATAGCGATCGTATCGCCGGTGCTTGGAAACTCCGCTCCAGCCGACGCCGCATCGAAATACACAGTTGGTACAGCCATTGTCTCGGACTCGATGTCTCGTACACAGGCTTCCGGGTGGGGCAAATACTCGTCTTCGGTGTCCTTCAGCAGCAAGGGCAGCGAGTTTTCCGTCAATGGCTCCAAGGCGCAGATTGCATTGCCAGCTTCCGGCCAGACCAAAGCTGTGAGCGCCAGTTACAATCTTCAGGATGTCGTCGCAAACTACAAGGTTTCAACCAATGCCCTTGCGACTACCGGTGCAGGGATCTACTCATCTCTCCATGCACGTAAGTCAACGGCCGGCGACTACCGCACCACCCTGCGAGTATCCCCTCAGGGTGTTACTTACCTAGAGCTGAACCGGTGGACCAGCAGTGGAATGAAGTCGCTAGCCACCCCCGTGAAACTCGGCTTCAAAGTTGCGGCCAACAAGCAAGTCAATCTCAAACTTGAAGTTACCGGGAAACCAGCTGTTAGCGTGCGCGCCAAAGCATGGCTCGTTGGAAGCACAGAGCCTACGGCTTGGAACATTTCTGCTACCGATTCTTCCAGCGACGCAATTACCGGTGTCGGCACCGTTGATGTCAGCGCGTACCGCGGTAGCAACAGTCCAGTGTCGACGTTGTCATATGACGACCTTGTCATCTCGCCTATGAAGCTGGCCACCGGTTCCACAGCTACTCCTGTGACCCCGACCGTGCCGACAACACCAACCACTCCTACTACTCCGCCATCAACCACAAACGGCTATGTTGCTGGCTGGGGTAATCCGGTATGGCAAGACGAGTTTTCCGGATCTTTGTCGAAGTGGACGGTTCGTGACGACTCAACCCACGGTGTTCTGTCCTACGACCGCGCCATCATCAAAAAAGAAAACGCAACCACCAAAAATGGCATCTTGACGATCCAGGGTAAGCGCATGGACAAGCCCGTGGTTAAGAGCGGCACCCGCGAATTCTCCACCGGCTACCTCGACAGCATTGGGAAGTTCTCCCAAAAGTACGGTCGTTGGGAAATGCGTGCACAGCTGCCGCTGACCAAGGGAAATGCCAAGGGTGTCTGGCCAGCGTTCTGGCTCCGTCCAGACGGCGCCGCCACCGGCGGTGAAATTGACATCATGGAGGCGTACGGAACTCCACATACAGCTAATACTTCGTTCGATCCGTTCAACCGTAGCGAAGGAACCCTTCACTACGACCAGACGGGTAAGAGCAAAACTAACTCCTGGATCCCTGTGACCGATCTTTC
This sequence comes from Glutamicibacter sp. NPDC087344, assembly GCF_044744225.1. NCBI lineage: Bacteria > Bacillati > Actinomycetota > Actinomycetes > Micrococcales > Micrococcaceae > Glutamicibacter > Glutamicibacter sp. NPDC087344. Next base: position 216,132 of record NZ_JBIUXY010000001.1, read on the forward strand.
CGGTGGATACCACACCTGGACCTTCGAATGGACTCCAGACGGCATGACATGGCTATTCGACGGCAAGGCCTACAAGACCGTGAAGCGAGCTGGAAACGCTGCCTATGAGAAGGCTTTCGAAACGGCTGCCAAGTTCCATGTTCGCCTGAACATGCAGTACGGCTCACCGTACTGGGGAATGCCTGATTCGACCACCAAGGACACCGCAGACTTCAAGATCGACTATGTCCGCGCATGGTCGTACAAAGGCTAGCTCTGCCAATCTGAAGCAAAAGCACGCTTCTCTTCGGATCCGGGGTGGACTTCACCGCTAAGTTCATCCTTGGTTCGATAGCCCAGGGTTATTCGTCCGCATCGCTCGGCTGGTCTACTCCAGCCGAGCGATGCGTCATTGTTCCCGCAAATCAAATGCTCATGGTCCAAGTGCGCGGTTTTCCCTCTCGGGTCTTCCAGTATCTGACTCAACACCAATCTGTGCTCTGCAGCTGCGAAGGAATCCCAGGAAAACAAGTTATGACACCAGCGGCACGTCTTCATGGCTGGCTCTAGAGGAACACCGCCGCTAGTTTTCAGCCGGGTGCAACTTGGCAATAATCCGAGACGCTCGAATCCCGTCGACTACTTTCTCCAGTCCAAGCCGGCGGCGAAATTTGAGGGACAAAAACAAATACAAAGGAACTGCCGTGGCAAGCTGCAATCCAAGTGCCAACAAGCTGGGTCCAAATACTACACGCCAAACGATTCCTGCTACGCCGAATAGGAGCAGGGATGTTGCCGCCAGCGGAAGCATCTGACGCAGCGGTGCACCGAATCCCATCGCCCGCGAAACTTGGATAGTCGCCAAAAGGCAGTCAACTAGCACGGCAACGGACCATGCCGTGACGGCTCCTAGAAGACCCCACGCAGGAACAAGCCACAAGTTCAATACGAGGGCCGCCAAGAGGGCACATGTTTTGTTGCCGAGTTGCCAGCGGCTCTTACCTGCCATGAGGAGCAAACTCTGAACTCCTCCGGCCGAGACGACAAGCATCATCACCAGGCTAATAATTGCCAAAGGCAGCGCCCCGGCAGCAAAACCCGGGCCAAAGAGCGACAGGACTGCTGGAGCAAAGATGGCCAGCGTCAGGTAAAAGGGCCAGGCACAGAAGACCAGCAACTTTGCGGTGTCACCAAACAGTTGTTTTGCACCTTGCCTATTTCCAACGGCCAGGCAGGCACTGAGCATGGGGCCAGTCACCAGGCGCGCGGTGTGTTCCAGCATGACACCCAACCGGACGCAACGGTTGACGGCACCGTAGATTCCCGCTGCGGCAGGGCCCAGAAACACGGCCACGGCGATAACATCAATCCACTCCAGCATTGTCTCAACCAGTGCACTGGCTCCGCGGGCGGATGAGAACCCCCAAAATCCCCTGAATGAGACCTTAGCCGAGGGTAATCCGTCGGAATCAGCCGTGAATTCATCCTTTCCATGCCGAATCCGCCGCAGCGTCTGCCACGTCACCACACAGGCCAGGAGGGCGGCGAGCGCTGTTGGAAAACTCCACGCGGCCGCGAGCTGGATCATGGTTCCACCCACAGCGACAGCCACCACAACGGCTGAGAAGCGAAGCGCCGGAAGCAGAATATTCTGTAACGCGCTGAAGGTTGCTACCCGCCCCAGTCCACGCAAAGCTCCAAAGGCAAGGTTCATTATCGTTGCCGGAACAAGCAGCGGCGCCATAACCCTGATTGTTCCAGCCAATCCGGCGACTCCTAGCCGCGTTTCCAACGATTCCGCGCTCATCCACAACGCAATACCCAACAACAGCGCCAAGACAACAGCCGGAACTCCGGCCACGGTCAGTGTGCTGCCCAGGTACTTTGTTGCGCCGACCGCCTTTTGGGCGGCAAGGTTCCTTACCAGCCCGGTGTCAGCGCCGAAGGTGGCCAGGGTTATCGCGATGGAGAAAAAGGCCACAATCTGAAAGAACTGACCGGTTCCGTCTTCTCCGACCTGATGTCCTAGATAGATGGTGATGCCAAATGCCAACAAAGCACCACTGAACACACCCAAAAAGGTCAATACTGTGGTGGTCGCTGTTGATTGGCGTTTCGTCTCGTGATCCATCGCCGTCGAGGGATCAGTCATTGGTTCCCACGTACCTTTGCCTCAACAACAAGGCAAAAACTATGGACAAGACCGACAGCTGAAGCACCGACAGTCCATAAAAAGGGATAAGCGATATTCCACTGATCAGTGCAGCATGAAGCCACACATCGGGCATCGTGCTGACCCGCCGTGTGCGGATCACTGCACCAACAAAAAAATACAAAAACAGGAACAGGCCAACAAACCCATAACAAAACATCAGTGTCCAAAGGAATCCCTGAGACCCGAGCGACACTCCAATGGTGGGATCAATTCGCGGACTTCCATGGCCCAGCAACGGCGCTTGAAGGCTTTGCTCCCAGGTTTTCAGATACAGCGCCATACGGCCACCTGTTGAATCGCTGAACTCTTGCCGTCCGAGAATTCCGCTCACGGCCCCGCTCGCCACAAGAACTAGCGTCATCGTTGTCGTTCCGATAACAGTCAGGACCGCAACTTTCCAGTGCCCCAGCCCAACATGGCGCATGAGTGCGTAAGCCAGCGCAACCATCAATCCCACAAACATGCCGCGATTACTCGTTGCCACAGCTGGAATGAAGGAAAAAACAAGGACCATTCCAAGAAGAATCGAACGCTTGCGGCTGGTCAACGTCGCGATCCGCGAAAGCACTACCGGAACCAGCACCGCGAATGCCGCACCCCAACTATTCGCATACGGGAAGGGGGCGGCTGGTCGAACGAACGGCTCAGGGGCACCCCACGGTTGTTGGACCTCAGCCAAGGGAGGCATCACAAGATTGCGAACGAGCTCGTTCGAGGTAATCGACTCTGAGAGCAGCATTCCCACTGGCGTTTTTAATCTGACGTCAGGGATGAGCAGTGCCAAGAACCCCAGAACAACCATGGCGAGCCATATCACCACAAGATAATTCACCACACGGTTTTTCGACAGCGAAAAACCTGCATTGCTCACATACACCATGCACACTCCGGCCAGGATCAGATCCGAGACGCGCATTCCATAACCGATAAGATCTCCAGCTCCTTGAACACCAATGACGGTGGCGCCAACCCAGAGGAGAAACATAAACCACGGGGCAATCCCGGGGAACATCATAAGATTTTTGGCGTTCAACAAGTAGAAGATCATGACGACGGCCAGCACGGGAGACATCACTGGCACGGCACCCAGCGCCCACCACACCGGGAATCCGACGATGAGCGCGAAAATCGGCCAGCTAGGCAAGGCCCCCGCACGCGTTGCTACGTGTCGAATCGGGAGTTCTGCATTGAGACTGTCTAGGTCATGTTTGGAGGCTAGGTGCCGGTGCGGTGTCACGGTCATAACCCACGCCCGACCTTTTGCATGGCCTTGACTAACCACGCCGCGTTAACACAACCGGTGGAGACTATTAGCGCCGCATAGGCGCGCAATTGCGTCGGGTCTCGATGCAATGCACTTCGAGCCCACCGTCGAGCTTGGATTCGCTCGCCAAGAGCTGCATGGGCAAACGCCACTTGGCCAGCAATCCTCGCGACACCCTTGGGGCTGCGTTCAAACTCCGGAAATTTGCGAAGCAGGTAGGTCAGCCCAGAGGCAATGTTCTCCCATCGACCCGCAAAAAAGGATGGCCGGTCCCATAGAACACCAACAAGTGGTTCTGGGTTTGAGTGGATCTTCCCGAAGCGTGTAGCTCGAAGCAGTAGATCGTAGTCTTCACCGTACCCGGCAGGGAGTTGCTCATCAACCAGCCCGATTCGCCCGGTCAGGTCATGACGTCGATACAGCATGGTGGATGGGTGAATCGCAGTGACCCTGGATCGCAGAAAATCATCAAACGTCACTTCTTCTGGCGGTTTGCGAATGATGTTCGTTCCGTCGGTTCGGATATCGATACCGCTGGCCAAGGCCACCGCCTCTGGAACGTTGTTCCAGGTGTTCAGCTGCTGAGTGATTTTTTCTGGATGCCAATGATCATCATCGTCGCAAAACCCGATAATTTCCCCCGACGCGGCAAGGATTCCGGTGTTACGCCCACCGGCCAAACCTGGAGTTCGAGAATTCGGGATCGTAATGATCTTCCGCCTCGGAAGGGTTTCCACATCCTCCAGTTCATCAACCGGGATCTTGTCGAACACAATCACAATCTCAATCACACCGACGTAGGTTTGATTGATGATTGAGCGCACAGCCTTCCGCAACAGCTCCGGCCGCCCACAGGTCGTGATGACCGCACTGATGCTCGGGCTTACGTGGCCTGGCGCGGTTGCCGGTGTCACCTCTTCTCGAATCGAAGTCATCTAACCCGCACCCCCAGGTGCACAAACTTTCGTCGTGCCGATATTCCAGCAAAGATCAACGAGAACAGAAAAAGAAGCACATAACTTGCGGCAAAAAGTACTGGGCTCCCCCACAGCACAAAAACCCAGCACATGATTCCCGTATCTGCAGGAATGATCAGTACCGACCAGAGCGCTCCTTTCCGGTGGGGTTCGGCGGAGGACACCCCGGGAGAGGCAACCGGCAGTTGAGCAACACGCTGCCGGGTCAACTGTTCGGCCAAAATTTGGCTCGTAAAATGTCCAACCGCCACCAGGGCAAACACCAGCGGAAGATAACTCAGCCAGGGGTCAAAATTGAACCAACGCTCAAAGCCGATGAAGACCGCCAGGTGCAGCGCCGGGGTTCGAACTGCATCAACCACATGATCCAACCATTCACCGGCCGGACTGCCTTTCCCGGTAGTCCTGGCCACCTGACCGTCGGCAGAATCCATGATGTAGCCCAAGGCCAGGAGAGAAGCCACCAGTACACCCGTGCCCCAGCTTTGTGGAAGGACCACGAGCAATACCAGCCCGACAAAACTCGAGCAGGCGCTGAGCACCGTCACGGTATTCGGTCCGATACCAGATGACACCGCGGCGGCGGCGAACACCCTTGCTGCCCGTCGGTTCACCCAACGAGTGTAGGCCGGAACTCCGTCGCCGGGCTTTTGAGCATGGTCGAGTTCCTTCAAAACCTGTGTAAAGGACGGGCGCCCTTCCACCACTACCCCAGCATCTTTTGTTCCCACAGTTCCCCCGAAATGTACGAATCCAATCGATCAAACAGTCCTTGTTTTGATCTTCTACCTCATTTCCGCCGACACCATCTCTTCACCCATAAAGCGGATGCTCCCTTGCCTGACGTAGAAATGCCGTTGGGATCAGGATGATGCCGGTGGTTGAATGCAGCGTGGCCTAGTTGCCCATGGTGGCCACCAGTTTCAGATCAAATGATGAATTCGGAGTGCTCCGGTAATTCGAATGGACCTCGACACTCAACGTATTGTTTCCGGTGCGTACCGCGGTGGCCGGAAGTGAGACCTCCAAGGGATTCGCCGTCGCCGTTGCTGTACTGGGGGCAGCCGTCGCGTAGGAGCCGAAGGTGATGGTTCCGGTACCCATATTCGCCCGAGTCACCTCGACCCCGTTGAGGTACACCACAAGTCCGTCATCTGCGCGGGTCGCAAGGTCTAGGCTTGCAACCTTGCTGGCGTCATCGACGGTGAAAGACTTTCGCAGATGATACGACAGCGGTTTAGTTCCTTCGGCGGTGAGGGTAGTCTCAATCGCGGCGGTACCCCATCCCAAAGGAGCCTTTCCCGAGGCCCAGGCAGTATCGTCGAAACTTACCCCCGTCCAGCCTGTCGGCGGCGCACTATTTTCGAACCGATACTTCCAGTTCTCTCCGGTGACAATAAAATCAATCGTTCCGGCTGGCACCGTCACGGTGGACGCCACAACCACCTTCGAGGATGCCGAACGGTTGCCCGAGGCATCAATGGCCCGGACAAAGTAGCGGCCTCCGTCAACGTGATCCACTGCGGCACTCAGCCCGGTGGTTGTGGTGGCAACGGTGCGATCCCCCCGAAGGATCTGATACCCGGAAGGCGATCCGCTGGACGCAGTCCACGTCAGGGTATCGGTGGTTCCGTTGCTGACAACCTTGAGCCCACCGGGGGTGCCGGGGGCCGTCGAATCGTTGAGGGCGAAGCGGGCAAACCCGCCCGACCATTGTCCGGCACCTGTGGTGCTGACTGATGACACTAGGTCTCCGCCGCTCCATAGGACACCGCGGCTGTCAACGAAGTTGCCCCAGATACCGTATCCGCCACGTCCCTTGATCACAGGGTTGAACTGCGGCAGGTAATTCCCGGTGGTTGCGTCCCAGATCCCCACAAGGTTGATCTTGTCCGCAATCGTCCAGTTTGGCCCTGGTCCCGGCCAGACCGTACCGTCGGTGTAATTCCAATTGCCACAGTGGCAGCCCGCATAGATCAGACCGTTTTGTCCGGTGACATCCTGGAAGTCGCCGCCCGCACGGGTGATGTTGGTCGAGAGCCGTTGAAATGTCGAAGGGTTAAAACTAAACAGGCTGTGTTCTGACCCGCCAAGCCACACCCGGCCACCCTCATCAGCAATTCCAAATTGGAAGTGTGCCGTCGCGCTGGGGGTCCAACTCCACGGATCAACTGCTGCATTGGCTGTGGTCCGAATCGCAGCCGCGGCATCCGTAGGCGTTCCATTAGAGGTGGTGAAATAGCCCGAGGCGTACAACCGGTTTCCATCTTTTGACGGAGCGACGTCCAGCACCGTTCCGTTGAAGGCCGGGTTCCACGTTCGATCCGCGGTTCCATCAATCACAGACACCCTGGCAGCTGACCTCGCATAAACAGGACTGGTGTTGGTCCCGCCGGTGAGATGAGTAAAGGCACCGCCAATGTAAAGCCAATTTCCGCTCACGCCCAAGGACCTGACCGACACGGAACCACCGGAAATCCGGTTTTCCATCGCCACTTTCCACGCGGTGGAAGTAGCACCGGTTGTTGGATTGAGCGCAACGATTCCTACCGCAGGTTGTCCGTTGACAACGGTAAACTCTCCACCGGCAACCAGCAAACCATTGGGCAGGGCAATCAGTTCCTTGACCTGACCGTTAAAAGTGGGTTTGAATCCCGGCAAAAATTCTCCCGTAGTTACATCGAAGGCAGCTACATAGGATTGCGTCACGCGGCTGCCGCCACTGGAGTTCTTTTGCACATACTGGAAGTTGCCACCCACAAATACGGATTGTCCTACCTGGGCAAATGTCTGAGCTTCGGTGCGCAACTCGCCGCTGCCCGAGGCCAGGCCATTCACTCCCCACACCGTAGGCATCGCTCCGGTCAGCTGCATCGATCGTTGTTCGTACTTTGATGTTCCATTGTCAGAAATCGCAGCAAAGGAAACGTCGGCTTGCAGCAATTTAGGCCGCAGATACATCTGTGTGAAGGGTCGCGCGCTACCGAGCCCCGTTGTAGCGGACCAGAGGAAACTATCACTAGAGTTTGTGCCGGTGATAGTTGATCCATAGGCCCATCCTTGGGTCCACCCCTGCGCTTGGGTTTCACGCGTATCAACTCGGTTGACCCCCTGCCCCGAACCGAATGTCGAGGTCGCGCCACCATTGCCAGCAAGACTTCCGAACTTATATGTAGTCACCGGTGTTTCGGAAGAAAATGCCCAAGTCCAGCGTTCCCTCTTGTTTGTTTGAAAACGGGCTTCCTGCCATTGACTTCCTGCCGTATCCAATGCTCGGCGCAGCCGAATGCCGTCGGCCAAAGTCTGGGCAGACTTTCCGTTAAGCAACTGGTCAATGGTTGTAGACGCCAGCTGTTTGGGCGCGAAGGCACCCGTACCCGTAACAACGTTGCGGACTTGAGCAGTGGTCCCGAGCCCCTCATACGTTTCTTTCCAGCCTTGCCGCCCACGCCCAATCAGAACCCAACCACCTCCGTCAGTTACCTGATCACAGAAAAACTGTTCGGGTGCGGACATCGCTGGCGTTTGCAGCCAGTAAATACCCGAAGCAGCAGCGGGATTCACAGTCTTAACTTCCCAGCACGAAGCCGCTGCATTACCCTGGCTGGAGCCATCGAATGTCGGTACTCCGTCAGCTTGTGCTGGCGGGCTGACGACATTCATGGTGGAAGCTACAAGGCCAACGGCAGCTAACGCGCAAAGCGCCAAACCTTTTGCCCCGCCTGAACTGAAATTCAAAGTAAGTTTCATGATTTCGACCAAACCTAAGATCAACAATCTGGATTTTCAGGAAAGATGTGGTCAACTACGAAAAGTTGCCCTTCGCGTTCCTGAAGATCGTAAATATTTAATGCTGTTCGTGTCCCTGGTTCCACCCTCGCCGTGACAACAAACCCGTCAGGCTCCGAGACCTGGAGATCGCTGGAGTCGAGGCATAGATAAACACGGTGGGTAGGTACGTCATCAATGACTAGATCCTCCACCTTCGATTCACCGATCACGACAACCTTGCCCGATTGCTTCCAGTTGTTGTTCGCATACTCCGTGAACTGAGCTTCGAGCTCTCCCAGTGCGGCCCCGGTGGCGAATTCGCTGTAATCAGGTGGCTCCGGAAGTGTCGTTTCCGGGCTCAACACATTTTTGTCAAAGTTCGGTGAGGTCAGCCCTTCAGTCTCCGCGATGAATCCCTCGGTCACGGAAGCCTCCTGCTCATCGCCTTCACGGGAATCCTTCGGCCACGTTTTCGGTGTCTTTATGTCTTCGGCGGAAGCCTTTGATGTTTTATTCGGCGTGGATTCACTTTGCTTCGCACTGGATTCGGATTTAGCGGTTGGCTCCTGGGTATCGTCCTCCGTAGGGCTGTCTTTCGTTTTTGTTGCTTTCGTTTCCGGTTCAGTGCTGGAGGCCGCGGGAGATTGACTTGCCACGGTGGCGGAGGTTTCAGAAGACGCTGCCTGTGGGTCTTCCGAAACACACCCAGTGGCTCCAGCGAGGCAAAACATCGAAATCGCCAGAAACGACATCGAAGCGACATGCGGTTTTTTCATGGCCAAGCCCGATTTTGAGCTTCATTCTGCGGCCCCCAAAAAATCATCCGGTGCGCATCATCCTGAATGATCCCTTGGCCCTGGGGTTGAGATTTTCGTTCTTCGTGAGATACAGACATTCTTGCTCTCAAGAGGCGCCAGGATCTCCTGGCTATTTGAGATTTTCTAGGTTCGCTGAACAGCCTCTCAATTTCATCACCTAAGACTCGGGATGCGAGTTCAGTCTGGCTAATTCTGGGACTCTTATGAAATTGTTCCGGATGCCCCAGCGCAAGTTCGAGCGAATTCCTCAATTGGTCCTCAGAATTCACAAACACAGCTTCGCCATGCGCATCCATGGTTTCAGTAAAAGCAATTTGATGCCCGTCAACAACTTCGTTGCGTTCCGGCCACCTTGGTACTGCAATAGGCAATACACCCACTTGGCGGGCGTCGAGAATGGAACCTGGTCCACCCTGCACGATAACCACCTTGGCATCGGCATACAGGTCCAGCAACTCCAACCGAGACACCCTGCTTATCCCTAAGGCATGTTTTGGTTCATGGCTGGCCCCATATTGAACCAGGCACGTTGGACAGTTGTCTTGACAAGCCAGCCAATCGTCGACCCAGTCGATTAGCCGATCAAACAAGTGAAGATCGGTACCTACCGAAACCACGATCTCCGGGCGGATGCCTCCGAGCGTCTCTTCCAGTGTTTTCATAATAAATGTCCAATATTCACGGCATCGGGATAAAACCTCTTTTGCTCGTCCCACTGCACACAAAATAGGTCACTTATCGGGTAACAAATTGTTCCGCTGAGCGTCGGCAGTGTGATCCTGTCGAAACATTCAACGTACACAGTTCTAATCTTCATCATTTTGCAGACGATAAAAAACGGTACACTGACTCCGGCGCCATTTGAGATGACTAAGTCCGGACGAATCCTTCGCAAGGTGGGCCATGCGAGCCAAAAGTTCTTGACTGCATTGGGGATATTTCTAGACGTTGGGAAATAGGCCCAGGTGATCTCCTCGCCTTCCAACGTTGAGACAACTTCGGTCTGTTTGAAAGTCACCCATTCGTGTTCATGACGCCCCCACCACGTCTTGAGTGATACGAGCTGGGCCAGGTGCCCACCTGGTGAAGTTACGAGTAGGATTTTCATTTGTCACCGCTTCCAGCAAAACTAACACTAACGGACTATGCGGCTCTAGCCGACTTTTACTTTGCTTCGAATTGGAACGTCATAGGGTTCCGAATTTGATGGATATTCGTTTCTCTTGCTGCGACGTTTGATAAATACCAAAAACACCGATGACTCATCTATCCCATCGCAGATCTCCAAATAGCGGGATACGGCCGTCAACGATGTCGACTGATCAATCAGAAGTACGATCGAATCCAGAAATCTATCGCACAGCATTGCAACCCTGGTTGCCTCGACGTGTGACGGTATCCCCGTGAGCACCGCATCCAGACTCGACCACAAACTCAACTCTGATTTTTCGGGCCAGCCACGATCAAGCTCTTCGGGCAGCACGGCAGCTATCGATTGACTATGGAAATGCCTGGCTTGCGATTTCAGAACCTGAGCGAAGGTTCTACGTATTTGCGACTCGGGGAACCGCCCAAGACTAAGGAACCCTACTGCACGACTCGGTCCGATGAGTCGGGTTTCAGCTCCCATCTGCGCTCGGACGATCCACCGCACACCTTCGAGGTCCGCCGGATCAGTCACTTCGAAAACTTTCCGCCCGGTACGCTCCGCGAGGCGAGCCGCGTTTCCAGTCGATCGACTTAGACGATCTCTCACTAGGGCCGCGATAACACCAAGTATGAGACCGCCGGCGACACCCGCAACCAGGTAGACGTCCATGCCGGGGTACATTCTTGTGTCGGTGGCATCCGCGAACCCAATGATTCTTCCGGGGTTTTCAGCAACCAGAGCAAGGTCATTTCGCTGGTTAATGAGGTCAGACAGAACCAAATTGGACGCTGAAGTGCCAGTTTCAGATTGATCAATAGCGGCAATCCTCTTGTCGATTGCTTCAATGTACGTATTGGCTACCTGGGATGCGCCTTCGGCCCGGAACTCCAAATATGCGGCAGCCAAGGCGTTGGCCTTGTTCACTGCACGCTCCGGATCGCTGTCAACAACGGTCACAGTCAGAACTTGTGAACCTTGGGGTGCTTCAATGCTCGCATTCTCGCTAAGCGAAGAAGCACTGACGTCTTCTCCAAGATTCTCGGCGGCTCGGCGAGCAACTTCACCTGAACTAAGAATTGCTCGTTCCGTGGTGATGTTGATCTGCTGGTTCGCTGTTGCGGAAGAAAACGGGTTAGTGGTTAAGGGGTTTACGGTTAGCACCGTTTTCGCGGAATAGTTCGTGCCACTAATGACACCGAACGCCAACGATGCGAAAACGGTGACAATGAATACTACGCACACCGTCTTCCACCGATAGGCGATACGACGCCATAGGTCAGCTAGCAGCATTGGCTGCTTATTCTCCTGCAAAGCGGGCCCCCCAACACGTAGGTGACGTGCCCAAACTTTGAAAAACGTTGCACGTGCACCGTCACTACCCCAGTTGGTTTCCAGCATAGGCACGAAGCCGCTTCTGAGCACGGGCAATAGGATACTCAAAATAAGGCTCAATTTACGTGGATTCTATTTTTCGCTCACTTGAAATTCACTTGGATGACAGGTTGCGTGCGGACGGGTCGGTTGTCTATACTCCGTAGGCTCGAAGTGCTACTGTCTATGAACCAGCGAGCACGTCCCAATCGATTGAGTGATCTCCTGTCACCACACTCACCGCCGGACAACGAGAGCGACGGATTATCACGGCTTCAAAGAGTTGAGGCCTTCACATAGACCAAATTTGCCGCTGGGTTTAGGTTCTTGCCTCCTTACACCGTCACGTGACCAAGAAGCGGTCAGCCCAACGTGAAAATGTGTTTACCGACCGCCAAAACTCATCAGCTGGGGCCCTCGGTGCCTGAATCATCAGATGGACTTGAGTTTTCGAAGACGTGAACCATCGCGCAGTCGATCCAGCTCACCCGTGACCCACCCACGGTCCGCCGAGCACCCGCACCAAATTTTTCGATGCTTCATCGGTTCGCTTTGGCGATGCTTTCAAAATTTTCGAGCGCGAGACGAAGCTTCGTAGAGGAGGTGTGCAAGGTATACGGCAGATACTCAACGTCGACTCCGTGCTCGTGGAAACGTTGTTCAAGATCTAGCCCCTTCGGGGTGCCACGCCAGTCATCACCTTTGAAAAAGACGGTGAACCTTAGATCTCGCCACGTATCAAGTTTGTCTGGCAGAGTTTCGAGAATTGCCTCGTCAACAAACCGAAGGCTTTGGACAATGCTCAGTCGCTCCTCTTCAGGAATGAACGGTTTAATACCCTTAACCTGCTCGCACATTGCATCCGAAACCACACCCGCAATCAGGTAATCGCAGTGTTGTTTTGCCTGCCGAAGAATATTGAGGTGACCGATATGGAACAAGTCATAGGCTCCCGCTGCATAGCCAACTCTCAAGGACTTGGGCCAACGCCGCTCGTGTTTCACACTGATTCGTGGCGGTAATTCAAGTTTGGAGTCGATGAGGTTCCGATGGAGACTTGTGCTCAATGGAAACAGATTCCGGGCAATCGCCTCGGTATCTGTCGAGGGTTGCGTTCCATCCGTTGACTGGTTCAGCTTTGGCGCGCCACACGAAAATTTGACGGTATCACGATCGAGAAAGTTCTCCACTGGTGCCCGCTCCCCAAGCGTTACTGAGCCATTGCAAGTCTCAAGATTCACTTCTCACCATAGAGCCAGATAACCTCGGACAGCACCGGAACCTATACTCGTTTTCGCTGCCTTGAAGCAAGAATCCCTGTAGTCGCTCACTCGAAAATCCCTTGATGTCATCGGGGCCAGGAACGCATTTGGGTAATTTCGCCATCCTAGGCCAGTCTGCAATGCTTACGTGGCAGCCAGTAGCTCTCCTCAAGAGACAGTAAATATTTTTGGCAGTCAACACAAGGTACCTACCAATTCGAGGCACCCGCCAACAGCCAGCAGTCATCGATCTGATCGGCTTGCGTGTGCAGAGATTCATGTCAAGGTTTTCAAGGCAGTTTCCCCAAGATCCTTTTCGCAAAAACATCGACAATCACCGTACGTTCAAATCCTGTGGACACAAATACCCTTTGACGTGCCTTCCGAGATAGTTTCCATACTCGGATATTTCCTGATTATCCAAAACTCTTATATGCGAGGTAGCTTGGCACCGTATGCTGAACATGCCCCGAAGAACCGTTTATTCGGCGGTATCCACGCTCGCGCGTCAGTTGGCGCATCATTGGGGGATGAAATGGGCTTCGTCATGGGGACGACACGTCACTTCTTTAAGGCAATTAAGCGTTCAGCTTCAACCGCGGTTGCTGCTTTTAGCGCATTGGCACTGGTTCTTGTTGGCCTGACGGCGGTCTCGGCGCCAGCCGTGGCTGCCGATTGCGGACCTGGGGCCAACGCCATTGTCTGCGAAAATTCCAAACCGGGTACGTCTTTTGAAGAATGGGACATCGATGGTGCCGGAGACGACTCGATTCAGGGATTTGCAACCGATATCAGTGTGAATGTTGGCCAACGGGTCGAATTCAAGGTTGATACCGATGCCAGCGATTACTCCATCGATATCTATCGCACCGGATGGTATCAGGGGCTCGGCGCTCGCAAGATCACTTCGATCCAGCCCAGTGCCTCGCTCCCCCAAAATCAGCCTGAGTGCCTGAGTGATGTCACTACCGAACTGATCGACTGCGGTACGTGGGCTGTTTCCGCGTCATGGGACGTCTCATCCGATGCGGTGTCCGGAGTTTATCTCGCTAAACTCACACGCGATGACACCGGCGGTTCGAGCCACATCACGTTTATCGTCCGCAACGAGGCCAGCACCTCTGACATCTTGGTACAGACCTCGGATCCGACCTGGCATGCGTACAACCTCTACGGTGGCTCGGATTTCTACTCGGGGGCGGATAATGGTCGAGCCTTCAAGCTGAGTTACAACCGGCCTTTTGCCACACGTGATGGGATCGAAGCCCGCGACTTCTATTTTGGTGCCGAATATCCGTTGGTACGTTTCCTTGAACGCAACGGTTACGACGTCAGTTATTTCTCTGGTGTCGATACCGACAGGCATGGCGAACTGCTGACCAATCACAAGGTTTTTGTCTCCGTGGGACACGACGAATACTGGTCAGGCCAACAGCGCAAGAATGTTGAAGATGCCCGGGATGCGGGAGTTAACCTGCAGTTCCTCACCGGTAACGAGGTCTACTGGCGCACACGTTACGAAAAGTCGCCCACCGACCAGAACGATTACCGGACGTTGGTCTCCTACAAGGAGACCTGGGGAAATAACAAGATTGACCCGGCCGACGAATGGACCGGGACATGGCGTGACCCCCGCTACGCTTCCACCGAGGACGGCGGCGGACTTCCCGAGAATGCGCTCACCGGCACAGCTTATGTGGTCAACAGCGGCGATTTGCCGGTGACGGTTAATGCCGAAGAAGGCAAGATGCGCCTGTGGCGTGATACGCCGTTGGACTCACAAGACTCAGGCACTAAAACCGAGCTGGCACCCCACACCGTGGGGTATGAGTCCAATGAAGATCTTCCCAACGGCTTTCGCCCGCCGGGCCTGATTCATTTGTCCACCACCACCGGGTCGGTACCCGAGTATCTCCAAGATTTCGGCAACACCGTAGCGCCCAACGACACCACACATCACACCACGATGTATCGGGCGGCCAGTGGCGCGTTGGTGTTCTCCACCGGCTCCGTGCAGTGGACGTGGGGCCTGGATCAATGGCATGACGGAAACGGCGCACCGGCCGACGAACGAATGCAACAGGCGCAGGTCAACCTCTTTGCGGACATGGACACCCTGCCCACCACACTTATGAGTGAATTGGTCCTGCCCACCGCGGCTAAGGACACCACCGCACCAACCCTCACCGTTACCGAGGCGCCAACCGGGTCCGTGCGCAACGGCGAAATAATCACGGTCAAAGGCACCGCCACCGATGTGGGAGGACGCGTCGCCGCAGTCGAGTATTCCTTTGACGGCGGAACCAGCTGGAAAGCAGCTACCGGAACCAGCACCTGGAGCTTCACCGCGGTTCAGGAAGGCAGTGGCGATGAAGAGCTACTGGTGCGCGCCGTAGACGACTCGGCAAACTACCCGCAGCAGGGAACAACTGTCCCGATGCAGATCACCGGCCCCTACAGTGTCTTCGGCCAACGTGTTCCAAAGACCGCTGACTCAGGCGACGGATCAGAGGTTGAGCTCGGTTTGCGATTTACCGCAAAAACCGACGGATACGTCACCGGCGTGCGTTTTTACAAGAGTCAGGCCAATACCGGAGCACACACCGGCACGCTGTGGACGGTGAACGGAACACAGTTGGCAACCGTCGCATTTACCAATGAGAGCGCAGAAGGCTGGCAAACCGCAACCTTCACCAATCCAGTCGAAGCTCGTGCCGGAGACGAATTTGTTGTCTCCTACTATGCCCCGAACGGCCACTACTCGGCCGTGACTCAAGACTTTGCCTATCGCGGAGCGGAAGCCAACCCCATTGGGGCAGCTGGAGGGTTCGGCACTCCGGCGGCAGGGTTGTTTGTCAGTGGCAGTGGATTCCCAACCAGAGATTGGGACAAGGCAAACTATTTTGTGGACGCGGTATTTGAAACCGGGGAGTCGATCACCCTCAATGCCTACGGTCATACGCCGGCCGATACTGCTCGCAGCGTACCGATCACCACACCGATCGGGGCAACGTTATCCAAAAAAGTTGACGCATCCTCGGTGCAGATAGTGCTGAAAGACGCATCAAATAACACTGTCCCCGGCACCACCTCTTACGACTCGGCCACACGCAAGGCGACATTCACACCACAGGCCGAACTCGCACGGGGAACCGTTTACAGTGCCGAAATCTCGGCTACCGATACCACCGGCAACCCGGTGGACAACGGTGCGACCTGGACATTCACCACCGTACTGGCGACCCCGGCAGACCCTAACGAATGCCCCTGCGGATTGTATCCGGATGCCGAGCTTCCAACTGTGCCAGTTGTCAACGATGGTCGACCGGTCACACTAGGCACCCGTTTTTCCGCAACCGAGGACGGCCAACTCTTAGGACTCGAGTTCTATCGGAGCCCGGGCGAAACCGGTGCGCATAATGGCTGGCTGTACTCGTCTGCCGGAGAACAACTAGCACAAGTGACCTTCCCAGATGATTCAGCCGTCGGCTGGCAGTATGCCGCATTTGACTCTCCCGTGAGCATTTCAGCCAACACCGAATATGTGGCTGCCTACCGCAGCAACGGGATATACCCGGTCACCCCCGGGGCCCTAGGCGCTCCAACCCAAGTTGGACCGCTACGCACCAGCGCTTCGGCAGGCCACTACAGCTACGCCGAGCAGTTCCCCGACTCGCTGGTCTCCAGCAGCTACCTGGTGGATGTCAGGTTCCAGCCACAGGGGCAACCCGTCGGGCTCACTGACCGGTCCCCCAACAGCGGTGTTTTTGACGCCTCCGTGGATTCACAGATATCCGCGACTTTTAGCCAACAGCTTGAGTCTGGTGCCAAACTGGAGGTCGCTACCGGGGGCAACCCGATCCCTGGAACCACCGAGGTCTCCGAAGATCTCAAGAAACTGACGTTCACTCCGGACACGCCGCTACCCGAAGCGAGCACCATCACCGTCACACCGAAAAATATCTCCGGTGTCGACACCGGGGCGGTGCAGATTCCCGCGTGGACCTTCCGCACTTCGGGCGGCAACCAGTCACTGCAGACCTTTTTAGGAACCCAGGAACCGGCGAACTTGGACCCTTCAGATTCGTCAGCCGTTGAATTGGGACTACGGTTCAACAGCGGGCAGGATATCGAGATCCAGGGACTACGGTACTATCAGGGCCCGTTGGGTGCCGGTGAGCACACCGGCAGTGTCTGGGATGCCCAGGGCAACCTGCTGGGTACCGCAATTTTCCCAGCAACCACCACCCAAGGATGGCAGACGGCTTTCCTGAGCACACCGGTGACCATAACCGCTGGCAGCGATTTTGCGGTCTCCTACCAGGCTCCCAAGGGCGGATACGTTTTCACCGGCGGTGATTTTAGCAACGGAAAAACCGACGGTGTCCTTTCGCTCAAGGGCACCAACGGAATCTTCAGCTACGGCTCGGGCAGCATGCCGTCCAGCTCCTGGAACAGCAGCAACTACTTCGCCGATTTGGTGTACCGCAGCGTTTCAGGCTCTGGTGAACCCACCGCAACTCCGACCCCGAGTACCCCGGAGCCCACCAGCTTGCAGGTAACCGGGCGCAGCCCAGAAGCCCAAGCCTCGGGTGTCAGCACAACCGCTGCCGTGAGCGCGACATTCAATCGAGCTGTGGCCGAGGGTTCATCACTGTCGCTCACGCAGGGCGGGTCGAGTGTGGCCGGTACGTCGAGCCTCAACACCGAGCGCACCACAGCGACCTTTACCCCCGAAGAACCGCTGCAACCGGATACCATCTACACCGTTGGCTTCAGCATCACCGGGGAGCCAGCAGGATTCACCAACCCTGCTTCCTACTCGTTCCGCACCCAGGCGGAGCCCGAGGACCCGGCCAGCTGCCCGTGTGGATTGTTCAACTCAACCGAAGCGCCGACGGTTCCGGTAGTCGCTGACGGAACTCCAGTCACCCTGGGTACCAGGTTCTCCTCGGATGTTGAAGGCTCCGTGAGTGGCCTGAAGTTCTACCGCAGCATGTCAGAAAATGGGCCGCACACCGGAACACTGTATTCAACGGCCGGTGACGTGCTGGCCACGGTGCAGTTCCCGGACACCGGCGTTTCCGGATGGCAGTACGCCGAGTTCGAGACTCCGATAGAGATCCAAGCCAACAACGACTATGTGGCCGCCTACCGCAGCAATGGAACCTACCCGGCGTCGCCAGGTAAGTTCGCCACCGACACACAAAACGGACATTTGAAGACCAGCGCCGGGGCCGGGCACTATACCTACGGAACTGGGTACCCCAGCTCCACGGTCACCACCAGCTACCTGGTTGATGTCAGGTTCACCCCCAAGTCACCCCCTGTCACCGTTGTTGAACGGTCCCCGGAAGCCGGAGCATCCGGGATTGCTTTGGATAGCACCTTGAGCGCTACCTTCAGCCAAGCGCTAGAAAATGGTGCGAAGTTGAAGGTCAGCGGCCCGGAGGGTGAGATTGACGGGGTCTCCCAGGTGGATCAGCAAGGCATGCGAGTGACCTTCACACCAAAAGATCCCCTGCCCGAAAGCAGTGTACTGACCGTGGCGCCACAGAATATTCGCGGTGTGGATTCCGGTGAGACCGCTATTGATCCGTGGACCGTTCACACTTCAGGTGCGCAAATCCAGCTGGAATCATTTTTGGGTGATCAGGTTCCGCTCACCTTGAACCCCCAGGATTCCGGAGACGTCGAACTGGGGATGCGTCTGGAGGCCGCACAGGACCTTACGATCCATGCGATTCGGTACTATCGCGGCAGCACCGGAACTGGAGCATCCACCGGAAACATTTGGGATGCTCAAGGCACTCGGCTGGCCACCACAACCTTTGGCCCGTCAACGGAACCCGGTTGGTACACGGCATACCTGAGCAATACGCTGGAATTCAACGCGGGCGAACAGTTCACCGTTTCCTATCACACCCCCAATGGTGGGTACGTGGTCACCGGTGCGGACTTTGCCAATGGAAAGGACAACGGGGTGCTGAGCCTATCCGGCAGCAACGGGTTGTACGCCTACGGGCCTAGCACTAGGCCGACTGGTTCCTGGAACAGCAGTAACTACCACGTTGACCTGCTCTACTCACTCACGCCGGCTCCAGCCGCCCGTCAGGCAACGGCTGAGGTTTCCACAGCGGAGGAAGCCATCGAATCACCGGAGGAAACTACGGCTCCGGAAACAACGAAAGCAGAAGAACCCGAACCGGAGCAGACAACGGAGCCTGAAGCCACCACCGCGGCTCCAAGCGACACGCCTACGCCTGAACCAACCAGCACGCGGCAACCACAACTGTCGCGACCGCCAGAGTCCACCGAAGAGTAACGAACTGGAGAATCCACAAAAGCGTCGCTGAGGGAGAATTTCCTCAGCGGCGCTTTTGCATGTGATTGGAGTTAGATTCCCGTTGTCGTGAATCGAAATTCAGGTGCCCGGTAATGCCATCGCCCGAACCGGGTACCGAGCCCATCAGCCAGTCCATCCGAACGGGCCAGCCGCTCAAGGGCGGCCTGGCATCGGGCTGCATGCATTCCAACGTGCGGTGGTTACGTCCGCCGAAGAACAACCCCTTCCGTAGCTCCGGGTCCAAAGAATCTAACGGAGCAAGCGAGATGTTACCCCTGCGGGGACAAGGCCTTGGGGGCTGCTACACTCGGCTCGCTTCGAGCACTGCCGCGCCGCAGATCCGCGCCGCAGATCTGTTGGTAGTGGCGTCCTGGAGCAGTATCTTCATAATGGCGTGCTCCTGCGCCATCAAGTCCACCTTCGCAGGATCGATTACGCGCGACCTGCCGTGGCCACGCTAGTGGCCGAGGGGTCACGAACAGGCCGGGTCGGGCCGTACCCAGTAGGGAGAGCTGCGGTACCGGGCACGTGGACCGGGTACGTGGATTAGCGGTTCCAACTACAGATAATTAACGACTGGTGTCCCGCACCGACGGGTCAGTCGGAAGCACGCACAACCGAAGGCGACCAGGCATGCTCAATAAGCAGCTCAGGTTCAGCCTCGGGCTGGGCATCAATGACGTAAACATCACTGTCACCAACTTCTCCGACCCGCGGAACGCCAAATAGCAACCGGTCATCATCCAGCCACTCCAGCTGGTCGTCAAAACCGTCACGCAACCCAATGATTGTTTCTTGCCCGGTCTTCAGGTCCAGGACCGCGATATCCCAATGCACCGTGGCACCAGAGCCGGTGCGCTTTTTATAGGCGACACGGGTCCGGTCCGGCGACACCGAGGGACACTCGGCGTTGTCATGTACCGAGGTCAAGGTGCGGGCGGAGAAACTTCCGTGCATCAGCCACGTGCTACCGCCAGAAGCGACGGTTACATAAAATTCGTCTTCGGAGACGAAACTTACTCCCCAGACGTTGCGGTCAACGGCGGTCAGTTCCTTCCCGTCAACCATCATGGTGAATTCTTCGAGGTTTCCATATCCGGTACCGTCCGCCCGGGTCACGGTGGTTTCGGTGGAAAAACTTCCTGCAGCGTAGGAATGCCCTGTCACAAACGATGTAGTTGCCACTAGCCCGCCGTCGGAGATTCTGGTGCGGCTGGGAATCCCCGGGAGTGGTAATGTCTCTAGGGCATCACCCTGTGTGTCGAGTACGTCGTTGTGAAAAGTAGTGGGAATCCCCCGTTGAGTTCGCATACAAGAAATGAGTCCAGCGCGCTGGGCAACGCGGTCGCAAACGATTCCAGTTAATGCCCGTTCCCCGCCGGGGGCATCGAGGGCAACAGCCGCCAGGGTGCCGTATCCCTCACCCATCGCGGTGTTGCGAAAAACAATACGGTCACCGCTTGGCATCGTCTCTCGAAGCGCAGCCGCTGAAACGCCGCTAGTGCGTTCTTGATAACGGGAAAATGCCTGCATGCTGTAGATGCCTGCCGCTCCGAGAACCAATACCGCAACGATGATGAGGATCAGTGTCCGGGTTTTGCTGATGCCTCTTTGATCCGTAATGCTCATGGATTCACTTTATGAGATTCGGCGGTTTTTCCAAGCAAGAGATACCACGCGAGCGGCACCATCAACAGGAGCAACGCGGCCACCCCAAGAAGAGCAATTTGTGCACCGAAAATCACCCACAGCACACCGAATCCGGTCGCTGACAGGAGTCGTGCCACGGCCACCACCGTTTGTGCGGCACCGATGCCGGTAGAGACCGAGCCTTGCGGGGCCAGCTGTCCGGCGAGCGCTGCCAGCACACCGTCAGTCGCAGCGTAGAACAGTCCCAGGGCGGCCAGCGCACTAAGGATAAAGAGAATGGATCCTCCCCCGCTGGCGCACAGGTAGGCAACCGCCAGGGCCACGTGCCCCAAGACAAAAACTGCGGCGCGTGAGGTTCGGTCGGCAAGTTTGCCCAGGGGAACAGCCAGCACCAAAAACACGAAGTTAGATCCGACAAATAACAGTGGGAACCAGAAGTAGTCCATGGTTCCGTGGTCCATCAAAGCGAGGTACACAAACCCGTCTCCGACGGTCAATAGGCCGAGTATTCCTGCTGCGCACAGCAACCGCCCCATCTGTCCGTGGGACAGCATTCGAAGCATCGGGCGAACCTTTAGCGAACGAACCGGTTTCGTTGCCGCTATCACTTCGGGCTCAACCGTTTGGGTGGTTTCCTGCTCAGGTAGAGGTGTTGTTCCAAGCTTGCGGTTCGGCACCACAAGAACCAGCACAGCCACGCCGAGAATTGCAACAGCCAGGGACAGAACAAAAACGGCTCGATATCCGTCTGGAACCATCAGCAAAACCATAAATGCAAGCAGCGGCCCCGCGGTAGCTCCGATGGTGTCCAATAGCCGGTGCAGGCCAAAGGACCTTGCCAAATGTTCGGGTTGCGATGCCTGTTGAATCATCGCGTCGCGTGGTGCGGTGCGGATTCCCTTTCCCACGCGATCAATCCCGATCACCGCGGTGATCGCGGCAAACCCGGTAGCAAAAAGCAATCCTATCCGGGCCACCATTGACAGTGAGTAGCCGGCCACGGCGACCGGTTTGGGGCGGCGGCTTTGGTCTGCTGTATAGCCAGCGGCTATCCTGACCAACGCGCTGGCCGATTGATTCAGGCCTTCAAAAAATCCATAGGCGATCATGGATAACCCAAGTGCCCCGGTGATGTACATCGGGAGGATTGCTGCTACGGATTCCGAGGAAATATCGGTCAGCATGCTCACAATACCCAGCGCAATCACCGTAGGTGAAGCTTTGAACGCCACCTGGGTGGCTCGGGCAGAATTTGAGGCTTTGTTACTCTTCCAATCAGAGAGACTCAGATACATGCCCTATCCCTCCACCGTGAATACGCCTGCGGCGTTGATCTCGGTCAACCCGGTCGGCAGCTGGTGCAGGGTGACAGTTGCGGTTTCCTTGCCAAACCCGGCCTGAAGCTGTGTTGTCCCGTCCGCTTGGTCGCTGGTAGTTGCAAGCCACTGAAGATCTTTGAAGTGGGACTCATAGAAGGCCAGCACGTCTTCCACACTTTGTTTGCTACGCCCTTGCACCCCCACCATAACCAGCGAAGACTGAGCTTCCACGGATGAGCGTTCGACGGTTGTCGAGGCCGGCAGCGGTATCGCGTCCTTTGGGAACCCCTTGGTCAGTTCCCCCTCAGCAGCCCCGGTTTTGGGTGTTTTGGATAGCACCGGTTCCCGGGGTTCGGCGCTTGGCAGTGCGCTGGAGCTTTTACTCGGTTCTTCGGGCACTTCCAGTCGCTCGTCTGCCTGCGTTGGCTGCGGATTCCAGCTCGGACGGGTGGCCTGCACCTTTTCCGAGGAGTCACCCTCCGCAGAAGCTTCGGTGTCTTGGCCTGTGGCTGATGCCTTCGGAGCGGTCGTTTCCGACGGTGTTGCAACAGGCTCTTGTCCTGATGGAAGCGCGGAACTTTGAGTTGTTTGTTCGGTTGCGCTAGGAACCGGTTCGCCGGCCTGTGATGGCTGCTCTGAACGCCCCATCCAGTCCATTGCAAAAGCGACAATAAATAAGATTGCCGCTAACGACAGGATCACGGCAATCAAAGATTTGGATTTCATTTTCTCCCCCATGGATATCCCGATCCCCCACGAATACGCGATATCACCATGACCAGACTAAAGCGTGAATGAACCCTGTGTCGTGAGTGGTGAAGCAGCCTTACACTCGATTACTACTTGTCCCAAGGCATAGTCCACCTAATTGGTACGTTCTTCGCGGATTCTCGTTGTGGAACGGTGAAGCTGAACTTATCCTCATAACTTAGAGGTGCCCCACACCGCATTCGATGGGCACCCATGGCTAAGACAAAGCCATACTTGGGGGAAACTACATGTCACATATTGAAAACACCGCTGATGTCTCAGCGGGGGCACGTATCGGTGCCGGCACACACATTTGGCACCTGGCGCAGGTGCGTGAAGGCGCGCAGATTGGTGCCGGTTGCAACATTGGGCGAGGGGCGTATATCGGCCCTGACGTGATTCTGGGTAAAAATTGCAAAATCCAGAACTACGCTCTGGTTTATGAACCGGCCCGACTTGAAGGCGGGGTGTTCATTGGACCTGCCGCCGTTCTCACTAACGACTTATATCCGCGTGCAATCAATACCGACGGCACGCTCAAAGATGGGTCCGACTGGCATGCCGTTGGGGTCACCCTACGAGAGGGTGCTTCAATTGGTGCCCGGGCGGTCTGTATCGCACCGGTAGAAATCGGTGCCTGGGCCATGGTTGCTGCGGGTGCAGTGGTCAGCAAGGATGTACCTGCCCATGCGCTGATGGTTGGAGTTCCCGCAAAACAACTTGGTTGGGTTGGGAAATCAGGTCACCGCTTGATCCCTGAGGGCGAAGACTGGGTTTGTCCCGCCACCGGTGAGCGATATCGCTTCGCCAATGATGAGCTCTCTTCTGTCGGCTAACTCAGCCGCATCTAGTTTTATCTAAGCCCTACCGGTCCTTTTCTTTGCCGCGATGCCTTGCGGCCGTACCCTGACCGGCCTTGCAAGGAGCCTACTGTGCATTTAACACATCAAAAAATCAGCCTCGGCGGAATCGTTGTAGACCTGATGGATCAGCACGCCGCGGTGAAGCAGATCATTAACCATGCGTTGATTCCTGCTGAAGCTTTTGGCCCGCTCTCGGTAGTATCCGCGAACCTTGATCATATTATCCAGTTCGGCAGCCAGAGCCGTTGGCGCGGGGTGCTCGGTGACTCAACGCATACAACTCGACCATTGCGTCCTGGGAATGATCCGATCCATGATTCCACGGAACGCGGTATGCACTGGCTGACCCTGTTGGACGGTGCACCGCTGGTGGCTCAAGCCAACCAAATGACCAAACAGCAATGGCCTCGCTTGGCAGGCAGTGATCTGATCGGTCCGCTCCTCGATGCCGCCGAGCAAGAGAACCTCTCGGTAGGTTTTCTCGGTGGCCAACCCCAGGTGCAGCAACAACTAGCGGCAGAGCTGCTGGTAGATCGTCCGAAGCTTAAGGTATCGGGGTTCTGGGCGCCTTCACGAAACGACATCGAAAACCCGCAAACGTCCTTTGAACTTGCAGAACAGATTCGGCTGTCGAAAACGGACGTGCTGGTGGTGGGCCTGGGTAAACCTCGCCAAGAGTTATGGATGGCAAGTTACGGGGCGCTCACCGGTGCCAAGGTACTGCTGGCGTTCGGGGCCGTGGTGGACTTTCTTGCCGGTGTCGTTAAACGCTCACCGAGCTGGGTCAGTGACAACGGATTGGAGTGGGCCTGGCGGCTGAGTATGGAGCCGCGTCGGCTCGCTCAGCGTTATCTGGTTAATGACCCTCCGGGATTGTTGAAAATCCGTCGCGAACGTACCTACCTCTCCGGGAAAACTGCACCGCGCCAGATCGAGAATCTGCCCCTTGTCTTGAAGAAGTTGCAAACCCGGCCCGGTGAATTTGTTTCCGCGCAGGAACATGCTGATGTGAGCGTGTTGGCGGTGACGTACAACAACGCGGACTCAATTCAAGAACTGATCGATAGTTTGCGTGTTGAAGCACGGGATCTTCATTTGCGGGTTGTGGTTTCTGACAATGGTTCCTCGGATGAGACCCTGAGCATCCTCAAGCAGCATCAAGATGTTCTTGTTCTGGAGAATCGGGCCAACCTTGGGTACGCCGGCGGCATCAATATGGCGCGCACGCTGATTGGTGACTGTGAAGCGGTGCTCGTGCTCAACCCTGATCTGACGGTATCTCCCGGCGCCATCTCTGCACTAACTGCCCGGATGCGTCGTTCAAATGCCGGGATCGTTGTGCCAAAACTTCTGGAGTCTGATGGGACAACCTACGTTTCACTTCGCCACGAGCCAACACTTTCTCGGGCGCTGGGCGATGCACTTCTTGGGGCCAAAATACCCACACGGCCTAGCTGGACTACCGAAATCGACTTCGATACGGAGAGTTATGCCCATCCGCATCAAATTGATTGGGCCACCGGCGCTGCGCTTCTAATCGACGCCAAGCTGGAACAACAGCTTGGGGCCTGGGACGAACAGTTTTTCCTCTACTCGGAAGAGACTGACTATTTCCACCGCGCCCGGGCGGCAGGAGAAGAGGTTTGGTATGAACCGGCTGCCGTAATGACTCATCAGATGGGTGGATCAGGTTCATCCCTGGAGCTCAACGCTTTGATGGCGGTCAACCGAGTTAAGTACGCCCGCAAACACCGAACCGCCCGTTACGCTGCAGCATTTCATACACTCGTGACATTGCACCACGCAGCACGACGCAATGTCCCCGCGCATCAGGGATTATTTCAACGGGTGGCAAACGAAAAATCGTGGCAAAGCCTACCCAGCGGAACACAACCGGTGGATGGTGGAGCCAATTTCCCGCACGGGGTCGTCATCATTCCCGCCCACAACGAGGCCAGCGTCATTGCTCGCACGTTGGAACCGTTGACGCCCCTGGCGAAAGCCGGCACCATTGACGTCATTGTGGCGTGCAACGGCTGCACCGATGACACCGCGGAAATCGCCCGTGGGTTTGCTGGTGTTCAGGTGATTGAGTCATCGATCCCTTCGAAGGTCGCTGCGCTAAATCTTGCCGATGACTCCACCGGCGTTTTCCCGCGCTTGTACCTTGACGCCGACATCACTTTGACGGTCTCGGCCTTGCGTATGACTTTTGACCGGTTGAACCAGCCAGGTGCCCTCTCGGCGCGTCCTGCGTTTGAGTACGATACCGACGGTGCATCACCATTAGTCCAGGCCTTCTACCGTGCGCGTCGTCGTCTTCCGTCGACAAACGAGGCCTTGTGGGGCGCGGGCGCTTACGCCATGAGCGCGTCGGGACGAGCACGCTTCGATGAGTTTCCAGAATTCACGGGTGATGATCTCTTTGTTGATCTACAGTTTGGAGCTGACGAAAAGGAGATTGTCCCCAGTATCCCGGTGAAAGTTTCGACGCCTCGTACGGTCGCAGCGCTGATGGGGATCTTGAAGCGCAACTATCGTGGCCAAACCGAAATGGACAGCCTTGCCGTCAGTTCCCGCAACGGTTCTTCCACAAGAAGAACATCGGTAGAACTAGCACGTTCCATTTCCGGCCCAGGATCAGCCTTTGATGCCGCAGTCTATGCCGGTTTCGTAGTCTCAGCGCGGCTCAAAAATCGGCGGGTCAAGCCTGAAATCGTTGTATGGGAACGAGACGAGACCAGCCGCGTCTAGCGGCAACTCGCAGGAGGAGTATTCAGGTAGTCCCGTTGCGACAAGTATGTGTGGTTGCCCCTGTTTAGGGACGTTGATCGAAAGTGGATCGACGTCCCTAAGCTGCATTGGGGCTAAAAAAGTCAACGTGCCGGTACAGACTACTCCCATTGAACAGCTTTCTCAGCTGTCCAAGTCAGCATCCTGCATTGGTGAGTTTGTACAGGTGAATCGAGTTCCCATCAGCAAAGGAATCCGTGAACATCCCCCCGGAGGTAGTAATCGTCCGGTCTTCGCCTAGAACTTCAACTTCTTTTGGCACATCACATGACAGCGAAAAATTTGTCTTCTGACCGGCGGACTGAGCGGACCCCGCAAAGATGTACAGGTCTTCACCCAACGACTTCACCAACGTTTGAGTGTTTCCTTCAACGGTCAGCTGCCCCTGGAGAGTTGGTGCATTAATAACTGGCGCTAGTGCTGTCACCTCGGAGTTAAGCGACTGGATATTGCTGCTGAGCTTCGCGCCACAATCTCTCAAGACGTGCTGTGACTGGCAGCTTCCACCAAAACTGTGGTTGAAGTAGACGATGCCTCTGGCGCCAGCAATAATGCTCTGCCACACTGCGGCACGGGTCTCTTGGGCGGTGATGGCACGTGCACCGTCCGCAAAAGGCAAGCCGATTTCAACGAACCCCCAAACTGGCATGTCAGACTCGGGCTCCACTAAACCGCGGACACGTTGAACAGTCCACCCATAATTCGCAGCGAGCCGACATTCATCGGCGGTCATGTCCCGAGGTGTCGCGAACCTTGTCCCTCCTTCGTGTTGGCTGCAGATGTACGGATCGGTGAACCAGTAATTATCTGCTGACACGATGTCAGCATACGAGTTTACGAAGTGCTTCCCGGGTTCGTCGGGGTCCCAAAACGTGACTCCCTTGCCGAAATTGGCGTACACGGCCAACCCTTCGGGAGCCTTGGCCAACGATTTTTCCATTACCGTGTAGCCACAGCGGCTCTCCTCGGGTTCGCACACGGGTGCTTCCCCAGGCCAAGCTCCGGTCCAAACGCCTTCGCCGGATTTAGCCCACATATCCACTTCGTCTGGCAGTACATAGCCATTCTGCTGTTCCGTCGCCAAACTTGAGAGCACATACATGTTGTTGTCCCAAGCAAGAGAGGGATCTGAGTCAGGCGTAACCTCTACGTATGTATTGATTCCGAATGATTTATCAGTTTGGACCCCGGCAACGTCCGTCAAGCTTTCATGCCAAAGCGCCAAGGGGAAAAAACTTGCTTCATCTGATAGCCCATTTGTGAATTGGGCATAGTAGTCTGCTCCCCCATCTATCGCCTGTCGTGTCCTCTGTGATGCATCGATATTCTCGGGGCTTGGGCTGCACCCGCTTAATGCCAAAACACCAGCTGAGGCCAGCACCAAATACTTGCCTAGTGAACGAACCAGTTCAGGGTGGGTATTCCCCATGTGTTTTCACCTCCCGTGAATCTACGTTTTAAGGCAACCCGAGTTTTCGACGAGTCAGGTCATAGGCGAAGCCGGCTCCCATGAGCGTCAGAAAACCGAAAAGAAGCAACGCCCATTTGGTACGCGGCGCGATAGTCTGTGGAACGATGTCCGCTGGATAAGTATCTGTCAGGATGTGAGCGCTGTCGATGATCTTCATATGCTCCTGTGGTTGTGCGGCAAGGACTTCAAGCTCATCGGTGATCGCATTAATTTTTTGCAGCACCGCCTCATTGGAATTGGCAACAACCTCTACACTGATGATTGCGTCGGTCATGTATGTTTGCCATTGTCCTCCGGCATTCGAAACATATACCGAGGATCCGGACGAAATTCCGGTCCCGTAAATCGGTGCGGAGACGGTCTGAATCGCATCAAGCCCATGGATCCCGTCGTAGCGATGCTCAACCATCGTGGCAAACGGAATCAGGTCTTGGGCATCGGACCTTAGCGAGTTTCCTCCAACAGAGGAGGCTGGCGGCAAAAAAACCACGTCACGTTGCGCCCAAACAATGTTTGGTGTTGCCCTGATTGATAGGGCAATCGGCGCAGCCACCAGCAGGACCAGCATCGCTGCCGCCGTAGCGATCACATGAGCACGATGTTTCGAGACCGAAAGAACCGGGATCATGAATCGGTTGTAAGTATTTTCTTCTCCGGCCAGTCTCACGTATGCCGCCGCCAAACCGAGAACGAGAAACAAAACACCTGGAGCCTGTGGGAACGACAGCGCATCAAAGAACGCCATCAGGGAGGCTCCTACGGCGATTGAGGCTGCCAGCCCCACGCCGAGGTGGCTTTCCAAGGTACTCATTTTTGCCTTACGCACGGCAAAAATGCAGTAAACGGAAGTCAACAGCACCCCAAGGAAAGATAAAATCCCAACGATTCCAATTTCAATCAGCAGCTGCAATAGCTGGTTGTCCAAGATCCGATACGAAGGAAGAAAGGTACCGAATCCCCGGCCGAACCACGGATGTATAGAAAAAATCTCAAAAGCGACACCGTAGCTGTCGGTTCGCGAATTAACGCTTGAATCAACCGAAGAAAACATGTCGCCAATGGTGCGTACCAGTTGTGGGAATGCCACGGCGGCAGCACCAACCCCGGCGATCATCGACAAAATTGTTATCCGTCGTACCTTACTGTCCCAGAACGGAAACATTGCCATGAAACACAGCACAAGACCGATCAGTGCAGACCGAGTCAGCGACATCAGCGAAACCAATACCAGTAGCACGACTGGAACAAGCCGTCGGGACATGCGACGTGCCTGATCTCCCACGCACAACGCTAAAGCCAGAGGTAAAATCGTCACGATCACCGCCGCGAACTCCAATGCGTGCCGAGCCGTACCGCGCGGGCGCATGTAACCGCCACGGATGTCGATTCCTGCATCGGTGCCAGCTAGCCCCGGGGTGGGAATCCGATCGATGAGCACCGTTCCCGTCACAAATTGGTATGCTCCCAGCAGCGCAATCAACGCGCCAGCGAAAACCAAACGTCGAATCAACACCATCAAACGATCGAAGCTCGGAATTCCGTCGGCAGCGACAAAAAATACGCCGGCGTAGCTGGCAAGTTTAATCAGTCCTGTATCTGCTGCGTTTCGATCCATAATGGGGGCCGTCATCGTTGCAGCTACCACTTCACTGGCCAACACCGCGACGCAGAACAAAATGAATGCGATAACAACTGGATTCGGAAACCGCGCTCGTGTTGAACGGCGTGCTCGAAACCAGAGCCACCAGATGAGAAGCCCAATGGCAAAAATGACCGATGGGGTACCCGACCCGCCCAGCTGAGCAACCACACGATCGCTGGGCACCAAAAACATCAGCACAACATAAACTGTCAGACCGCTCACTGCATCAGATTTGATGCGCGGTTTTTGCGTTTTAGTTGGCTCGCTGACCGAAGCTGAAGGCGCAGTCTTAAGCATTGTTTAGAACCCGTTGAACGCTTTCAGGTTGCGCACCTGCAAGATTGACGAGTCTGTGGAACGTTTAACGGACGAGCTGGCCGATTCAGGCAGCAGACTCAAATCGATCTCTGGGAGAAGCGAGCCTCCACCGGGTTCGTCGTGATCACGAGACTTCTTTTT
The DNA here is from genome assembly GCF_044744225.1 of Glutamicibacter sp. NPDC087344. NCBI lineage: Bacteria > Bacillati > Actinomycetota > Actinomycetes > Micrococcales > Micrococcaceae > Glutamicibacter > Glutamicibacter sp. NPDC087344. Next base: position 246,232 of record NZ_JBIUXY010000001.1, read on the forward strand.
TGCTTCATCGTTTGGTTTCTCGAGATCATGGCCATCGTCAGGGCCATTTTTACGCTTGGCCCCGCGTCGGGTAAGGAGCTTGTCAACGGCAGCGGCGAGCAATAGTGTGCCCACACCCCCAACACCGGCCGCAATTGCCATGAGTTGCAATTGCTTTTTGTTCTGTTCTTCAGGCGCAGCGTCCTTAGACAGCGTCATTATGCCGATCTGCGCGTTGGCTTGCACCTCAAGTTGGTCCTGAAGGCCCACCAAAGTTTTTGGAACCTGGGCCACCACCTGGTCCAAAATTGCCATTGTCGTTCCCGAATCGGGTGCTACAGCAGTGATGTTGATGATAGGTCCAGTTGTCGTTGTGTCTTGCTCCAGCGCGTACCCAACACCGGTTTGCTCACCAACCAACTCCTTTTGCGATTCCGCAGAATTCATACTGATCACGAGAACGTTCAGGGCTTGCCCCAGGCCGCCAAGATATAGATACGGATTATCCCCCTCCGCCACAGACTTCTCAGGCGGAAGCAGGATCACGGTGGCTTGCGCTTGATAGGTAACGGGCGTCATAACATAGGCACCATAAACCATGCCCGCCGTCGCCAGTATTCCCGCAAGAACGATGTACCATCGATGAATTAAGCTTCTCAGCATGTCGTTAACAAACATATTTCCCCCCAAATTTTGTCGCCAAGGCGACTCCCCCATGCCACAAGGTCCCCAACCTGTGGATGCGCCGAATGAATCAGGTTCTTCGGCTTAATCGAGTCTACGTGTCGGATAACACACAGTCATCAATTTCGGCTAAAAGTTGTTGCGCTCGCCTCGGCCAACTGTGCTGTTCAGCAATCTGCAAACGCTCTGCTCGTTCGGCTGGCTCCAGAGCGCTGGCGACAGCTTGACCAAGCAACTCCACAAATTCTGGAATCGAATCCGCAATGAGCACGTGCCCCGTATTCAGCCAGGCTGAGGATGGCAAGTTCGTGGAAATGACCGGTAAGCCAGCAGCCAGATAGTCTAGGGTTTTCAGCGGAAAACTCGCCTGGTTAAATTCATTGACTGCGTATGGAGTGATTCCTACCCGAGAATGTGAAAGGAATTCAGGAACCTGTTCGGTTGGAATCTGCCCCACCCATTCCACACCAGGCGAGGCCAAAAATCTTTCCATTCGCGCCCGCCACAGTGGATCGCCGCCCCTGAGCGGGCCAGCGATGCGCAGTGCGATTCCGGCGTCTGCAATCGCCTCGAGCAAACTCAAATCAAGTCGCTCGTTTAGCTGACCGACCAGCCCCGCAGATGGCTGCCCTCGATCAGGCACAAGGTCTTGAAGCCGGCATCCATTGGGCAACAGCGCTACCCGACATGTAGGATCCAGCTCAGTCAACTGCTGGACCAAGGTTGGCGACACCGCAAAAACTACGTCTGCTTGCGCCAAATTCGCTTTAAGTCGTTTGCTGACACTGCCGTTAGGCAAACCCATAAGCTTTTCGCCGGCAATCCAATCATCGGTGACGTACAAGATCTTCAGACCGTCCACGAGCCTAGGAAAGGCAGCCGTCGCCGACGCATTAACGATCACTGTTTTCTCAGCTTCTCGGGTCCGGGCGAACGCGCGGATTCGGCGTAGCGGTAGCAGATCATACAAATTACGCACGGCCGCAAATCGGACGCCAGCAGGCACTTGGGTACGGATTCGGGTTACTCCGACCCCTACCTGATCCACCCCTACGGGTTTCAACGGCACCTGCTGACCTTCACTGAATGAAGAGCGGATACTTCGTGGCGGATCGACCCATAGGACAAAAGCTTCCTGTGCCAAGGCACTGGCTAACATATGGTCGGTACCTTGCACGTCATCCCAGAAAGTTCCGGGCACAAAAATGACTCTGCGCTGGGTATCGTCCAGGCGACTCTCGCGTCCTGCGACAAGGCGCTGGGAGTTAAAATCATCCGTTACGACCTTTCGCTGCACACGTTGTGCTGCGCGCTGGGCGAGGTAAACACCGAAGTGCATCCCTGCACGGGCAAGTTCCAGCCAACGTCCCTGACCACGTTCCTGGGCCTCGAGGTAGGTTCCTTCCAAGATGGTTGCCGCTGCCTGTAAACTGTAGCGTTCTTCAATGATCCGACGCCCAAATTCTCCCAGTTGCGTACGCAACGGAGCGTCGTTCAGCAGCCGCGAAAGTTCTGTGGCCAAAACAAGTTCGCCATTGTGAGAGTTATCCCCGATACCGTACCAGCCTTGCCATTCAAATTCTTGACGCGTGGATTCGTCAAGCAACTTCCAATAGCCGTTCTCACCCTGCACAACCAGTGGCTTGGCGAAACTCATTGATTTCAATGCCGAACCACCCATACCCAACATGATGTCCGCGGCAGCGTAAGCACCGCGCGGATCTGACAGCTGACCGCATAAAATGATCGTCCCCGGCCTGGAGCTGTTGACCTTTTCAGCGCGCGCGCTGACTAATTCTTGGGCTGATCCATCACCCACGATGGCCATTACTATCTTCCGTTGCCGTGCAAGCTGACCAACATGATCAATTGCCGTCAGAATTCCTTCGAGTTTCAGCTCTGGCACCAACCGTGACACAACAACCAGCAGCAGCACATCGCCAGGTATTCCATGCGTAGCGCGAAACTCGCAACCGAGAGCGGTATCGGCCTGGTTTTCGTTGATATCGATTGGAGGTTCCAACAACGAGGTCTGTGTATATCCTTTACGAGTTCGTTCGTCTTGAATCTGTTCGGTTCCCACAGTCAAGGCCATGTCACGAGGGATAAAGTCCGCGACCGCCATCGACATGATGGTAGAAACACTTGTTACTCCCTGAAGGCCTTGCACGGCAAGTCTGCATTCGAGCGACGGTGGCCATTCGAATCCGTGCAACACGTCTAGTTGGCGTTCTACCGCAAGACGTCGCAGGTCGGAAACGATTGAAGGGGTAGGCCGAAAACGCGGGCGAGGCGACGCAACAAATTCAAGTCCTAGCTCACTAATGCGTTCTACCAATGGACCAGGCCAACCGTAAACAATCACTTCATGTCCCTGAGCCTGCAGCTGGGCGGCCAGATCAATGGCGTTAAGCTGGCTGCCACCCATTTCCAGGTCATGAGGATAGATCAGGATTCTCATGCGGTCACCGTTGTTTCGTTGTTTCGTGAGATGTTCCGGATGGCAGAGATTTCGCCGCGTTGACGCCACAGCAGCACGCCCAGCACCAAAAGGGTAAATAGCCCGCCAAGGGCCAAAGAAACCAAGGGATGGATTTCCAGTTCACTGGCGATAAAGCAGGCAAATCCGGTCGCCAAACCGCCTAAACACGGTCGCCAAAATACCTTGACCAAGAACTGAAAATGCACCCCAAGGTTTCGCAGTTGCGCCAAATAGATTGGGAGAATGATCGCGAACCACACGATGGTCTGCGCGGCAGCCAGACCCACGATCCCACCAAGCTCAGCTCCAAGCCACAACGCCGGAACCAACAAAATCAGTCCCGTCAGTTGAACTACAAAAACGACCGAGGTCCTTCCCGCTACCACTAGGTAGTCGTAAACCAGTTCGCAGAAGACTCGCGCTAGGGCCGCGACTACCAGCCACATTAATACCGCCGCAGCTGGCATCCAAACTTCACCGTAGATCAACATCACCAGTGGTTCAGCAGCACCGGCTAGGGCCGCAAAAATGGGAATGCTCACGCTAGCTACTAAGGTGAAAAGGCCACGCAGAGTGTTTTGGGATCGTTGTGGATCATGTTGCACCGCGGCGAAAACCGCAGGAGCGACGCGCCGCAATGGCTGCGAAACGATGTTCAATGGCCAACTGGACAGGTTGAACGCGAGCACATAAAAGCCTAGTGCAAGGGTTCCAAGCAGTGCTCCGGCCATCAATTGATCCGCATACCCTACAAGGAAAACCACGATGCTAGAGCCGGCTAACGGAAGCCCAAATTTAAGGAGATCAACGGCTTTCTGCCGATCAAAACCCAAACGATAACGAATCGGTGAGACCACCAGAAACATGATGCCGGATAAAACACCACCTACCAGCCGACCGATGGCCAACGCCATGGCCCCCATTCCCAGGAGGGCGAGGAGAATCGAAACTACGGCTCCACCCCAAACGTTCACTTGGTCGATGACCATACGCGGACGTTCGAGGAATGAACGCTGAAGCAGCGCCGCCGGCCCGGCAACGGCCCCGTTAATCAAGACGGAGAGTATCAAGAGACGGACAACTGGCGTAGCTTCAGGATCCCCCATCAGCGCGGTGAATGCGGGTGCCGTAAACCAAGCCGCAGCACAGAACACCGTGCTTCCTATCAGGGATAACGTATTAACCGTAGGGAAAATCAACGCTGGGTCACTCGGCCACCGCACAATAGCCAGGCTCACCCCGAGCTCGTTGAAACTCAGTACAGCCATCAACGCGACCAAGGCAATGGCAAACGTGCCAAACTGTTCGGGACCCAAGACTCGAGCCAGCACAATGCCTATCCCCAAGGTCCCAAGCCGTGAAATAAGGGTATTAGCCAAGCTCCAGCCAAAAGCTCCACCGGCCGAGGGGGCCGTGGCCTTGGTGGCCTTGCCAGTCTCATTCCGGTGTTGATCCATGGCTACAGTACTCGCTTTAAGGTTTGAACCACCCGCTGCTGCTGTTCCTCGGTGAGGTGCGGGTACAGCGGCAGCGACAGGATGCGATCGGCGGCCTGTTCAGCCACCGGGAACGAACCTGCACCGTACCCAAGGTGGGCGAAGGCTCCGGTCAGGTGGATCGGTTCCGGGTAGTGGATTCCGGCGCCAATACCTGCCTCATTCAGTTCCGCCAAGACCCGGTCGCGATCTTCGACCTGGATAACGTACAGGTGCCAGACATCCTCATTGCCTTCGGCCTGCTGCGGCAGAACTACCCCTGGTACCTCGGCCAGCAACTGGCCATAGCGCTCTGCGGCCCGTCGACGCAGCTCATTCCACCCAGCCAAACGCTCAAGCTTGGCGCTGAGCACCACCGCCTGAACCGCATCCAGCCGGGAGTTGCGCCCTACGGCCTCATGGACATACTTCACCCGGCTTCCGTGGGCCGACAGCAGGCGAACTCGCTCGGCGAGCTCGCTGTTGTTGGTCAACACCGCTCCCGCGTCGCCAGCCGCCCCAAGGTTTTTGCCCGGATAAAAGCTTGTTCCTGCAATCTGCCCCAAGGTTCCGGCCTTGCGACCAAAACGGGTAGCTCCCTGTGACTGCGCGGCGTCCTCAATGATGATCGCTCCGCAGGCCGCGGCAATGGGTTCCAGCTCCTCAACAAACGCTGTCTGCCCGTAAAGGTGCACCGGGATGATCGCCTTGGTTTTTTCGGTCACCGCCTCGGCCACCGCCAGAGGGTCAATCAGCAGGTACTGCGGGTCAACATCCACCGGCACCACGGTGGCACCGGTCAGGCTTACCGCCTCTGCCGTGGCGACAAAGGTGTTTGCCGGAATGATGACCTCGTCCCCCGGCCCCACCCCGGCGGCACGCAAGGCGAGCTCCAGGGCATCCGTCCCGTTCCCTACACCGATGCAGTACGTGGTATCCAAGAAGTTTGCATAAGACTGTTCAAAGTCGCTCACCGCAGCCCCGCCGATGAACGCAGTGTGCTCAAAGATGTGGGCCAGTGAGGCGTTAACCTGTTCCTGGACTTCGCGCTGTTGCGCTTTGAGATCAACCAGCGGAATAGGTGCGTGGGTTGTCGTCGAGTTATTGCTCATCGAGTGGCTTCTTTCAGGCTTGCGTTCGAAAGTGTGTGGGAATCCTGGACCGGCTGCGATCCAGAGCGGAACGTATTCAGCTCGCGGGCCGGATTTCCAGCCCAGGTCTGGCCCGCCGGCAAGTCGGAGATCAGGGCCGCGGCCATGCCCAGCACGGAACCAGGCCCGATATTGAGGTTTTCCCGGACCGTGCTGTTGGTTCCTAGATAGGCCTCGCGGCCCACGTGGACGGATCCGGCGAGCGCAGCACCGGCGGCCAAGGTTGAGTAATCCGATAAGACGTCGTCATGGGTGAGCACTACGCGGGGCATCAGCACCACGTGGTGGCCAATGCGGATGTCGCTGGTGGCCACGGTGCCGGCAAGGATGATGCTTCCGGTCCCCACGTGGACGTTTGAGCCCAGTACCGCATGGGCACTGACATGTGTCGCATACCGTTCATTGTCCAGGCCCAAGCGCCGGATGATGGCAGCCCGGGAGCTTCCCTTGCCTGCACAGATCAGCAGCTGCTCGGTGCGTTCGGCCGCCAGCTCCAACCCGCCCAGGACCGGCACACCATTCACTTTCGTTCCATGTAACGAAATGTTGTCATCCAAGATCCCGGTGACCTCATGGTCACCGGTGCCGCGGATTGATTCAAGTGTTTCCCTGGCCAGCCCGCTGGCGGCCAGTAGCAGTACCTGCGCCATCCTAGGCCCCGGTGCTGGTGAGTACACTGGCGGAAAGCACACTGACAATCACGCGGTCTTGCTCGGCTTCGCGCAGGTCGTGGTAGAGCGGCAGGATCAGCGTGTTGGCGGTCAGCTGTTCGGTTACCGGCAGCGGGATCGTGTATCCGGAATGCCCTGCATATGCTGGCTGCAGGTGGGTCGCCATGATGCCGCGGCGTGCCGAGATTCCATCTTCGGCAAGCTTTGCCAGCAGTTCTTCACGGCTCAGCGCAAACGCTTCGGTGAGCTCAATCCAGAATGACTGGTAGTTCGACGTTCCATACTCTGGATCTTGCACACAGCGTAGTCCCGGAATCCCTGCCAGAGCCTGTTGGTACCGTGCTGCCAATTCCCGGCGGCGTGCCACCATCTGGTCCAGTTTAGAGAGCTGAACCAAGCCTACGGCGGCCTGCATGTCGGTCATGCGGAAATTAAAACCGATCTCGCCATAACTTTCCTGGGGAGCCAAGGTCGAGCCGTGGCGGTCAGCGGCAGAAACATCCATGGCGTGTTCGCGCAGTCGCCGGGCGCGCTGCGCCCACTGTTCGTTGTTGGTGGTGAGCATGCCGCCTTCACCGGTGGTGAGCAGCTTCCGCGGGTGAAACGACCAGGCCGAGACATCTGCGCCCACTCCAACCGGAGCGCCCCGGTAGGTGGAGCCGGCACCGCAGGCCGCGTCCTCGATCAAGGCCAGACCCTTTTCGTCGCAGAGCCTGCGCAAAGGCTCCAGATCCAGGGGCATTCCGCCCTGGTCTACCGCAATGATTGCGGTGGTTTTCTCGGTCAGGGCCGCTTGGATGGTGTTCGCGGTGACATTGCCGGTCTCCAGCTCAACGTCTGCGAAAACCGGGCGTGCGCCAAGGTACGTCGGCGCATTGGCCGTCGCAATAAATGAAAACGACGGCACAATGACATCGTCTGAGGGCTGCACCCCTGCCACTTTAAGTGCCAGGTGCAATGCGGTGGTGCAGTTCGAAGCCGCCACCGCGTGCCCGACCCGTTGGTACTTGGCAAATTCCTGTTCAAATGCTGCGGTGCGCGGCCCCTGAGCAACCCAGCCTGAGGCGATAACCTCTGCTACCGCGTCGGATTCGGCCGTCCCCAGCCATGGCTTCATGACGCTAATGCGATCCATGATTCTTCCCCCAAAAAATCGGTGTTCGCGTGAGTACTCACAAATGTAATGTGTACGTGGGCTGTTGCCTAGTGGTTAGCGGCAACTGGTTTTTTCAGAAGTCGGCCGGCGGCCACTTCTTCGCGCAGCGGTTCCCACCAGGTCACCAACCGACGCAGTCCTTCTTCCAGCCCCACGGTCGATTCAAAACCCAAATCGCGGCGGGCCGCGCTGGTGTCGGCCAAACGGCGGACCACCGAGTTCACCGCACGTTCCGGACCGTACTCGATGTGAAGGTCAGAACCCATCACCTTCAAGAGAGTTTCAGCCAGCTGCTTCAAACTGGTTTCCGTGCCACTTGCTACGTTGTAAATCCCTTCGCGTAGCGGGCTGGCCGCCGCCAACAAATTAGCGCGGGCAATATCTTCAGAGAAGATAAAGTCCATGGTCTGTGAACCGTCGCCGAAGATCAGCGGAGGCAACCCATCGGCAATACGCTCCATCCAACGCACCAGCACCTCGGTGTAGGCGCCGTGCACGTCCATTCGAGGACCGTACACGTTGAAGTAGCGCAGCAAGGTATAGTCCAGGCCGTACATTGCGTGGAAGCTCTTGAGCAGGCCTTCGTTAAAGGTCTTAGCTGCTCCGTACAGGGTGTCATTGTTGTACGGATGGTGTCGTTCGGTGGTGGGGAACTCTTCAGCCATGCCATACACCGAGGCGCTGGATGCGGCAATGACCTTGGGAATCTTTGCCTCTACCGCCGCTTCGATCACGTTGTAGGTTCCGTTGACCATGACGTCTACCGCTAAACGCGGTTCCTCGGCGCACTGGGTAATACGAATGGCGGCCTGGTGGAAAACTACGTCCTTACCCTGGGTGACTTCCCGAACCAGTTCGCGGTCGGCAATGTCGCCCTCAATGAGGTTTACCCGACCGCTGGCCAGGGCCTCGGTGATGTTGCCGCGGCGCCCCCGAACCAGGTTGTCCAGGATATCTACCTGTTCCGCACCAGCTGCAAGCAGCTGGTCGACGATTTCGGAACCGATGGTTCCGGCGCCGCCGGTAACCAAAAACTTTTTGCCCTCAAGGCGTGCCACAGGCTGTGTCATGATGCGTTCCCCATTACAGAAGTCTCGATGCTAAATTGCGGTGCGGATCCATTGGCCAAACTTGCGCTGGCATCTTCCAGAACACGCAGGACACGAAGTGCGGATTCACCGTCGGTGGGTGCTGGTTTGTTGCTGCGGATGCTCGCGGCAAACTGCGAGACCATCAATCCCAACGGCTCGAACTCGGAGAGTGCCGGCGACCAAGTGTCTCCGAGCCGATAGGAAATGGTGGCGCCCTTACGATCTTCGGTGTCGGTGCGGATCATTTCCTGCCGGCCCAGATCCACACCGCGGTCGAAAATGCTCAAACGCTGTTGCGGATTCAGGTCATCCCAGATCAAAGTCTTTTTACTGCCGCCAATCACCATTTGCCGAATCTTGGTTGGCGAAAGCCAGTTCACATTCACGTGAGCCAGCGCTCCGTTTTCCAACGGCATGCTCAGGTATCCGATACAAGATTTGCCGGCGCCTAATGGATCTGCACCCTGGGCTGTCACCGACAACGGGCGTAGTCCTCCGGGAAGCACAAAGTCGAGAATGGACAAGTCGTGCGGCGCAAGATCCCAGAACACATCCACGTCGGGTTGAACCAGTCCCAGATTGATCCGCGTCGAATCAATGTAGAGGATTTCGCCTAGTTCGCCGTCTGCTAGCAGGTCGCGGATTTTCAGAACCGCCGGCGTGTAGCAGTAGGTATGGTCTGCCATCAGGATGGTTCCTGCGGCTGCGGCGGCTTGAACCATCTCCCGGCCGTGGACACTGTTATCTGCCAGAGGTTTTTCAACCACCACATGCTTGCCCGCGGCAATCGCCTGCATGGCGATGGCGTAGTGGGTCCTTGCCGGTGTGGCAATGGCGATGGCATCAATCTCGTGATTGGCCAAGAGTTCGTCGAGGGAACCTGCCACCGCAGGTTCACCGGTTTTGTGGGCCAGGCCCCGGGCACGCTCAAGGTCCATATCGCAGATGGCGACTAGTTCCCATTCACTGCTCATTGCAAAGTTTCGCGCCAGGTTAGGTCCCCAGTATCCTGCGCCTACCACTGCGACTCGAATCGCTGGGTTGACGCTTGTATCTGGTGCGATGCTCATTTAGTAGGCTCCATCCGGTTTGATCATGACTTTAAAGGTGCGCCACACGATGCGCAGGTCGCTGAGAACTGTCCAATTTTCGGCGTAGTACAGGTCCAGTCGGATGCTTTCGGTCCAATCCAGATTGGAGCGACCGCTGACTTGCCACAGCCCGGTGACACCTGGTTTCAGGTACAAACGCCGGTGGTCGTGGCCTGTGTAGGTTTCGACTTCTTTGAACAGCGGCGGGCGTGGGCCTACGACCGACATTTCGCCGCGTAATACGTTGAGAAACTGCGGAAGTTCGTCCAGTGAGTGTTTCCGCAGCAGCCGGCCGATCTTGGTGACCCTGGGGTCGTCCTTGAGTTTGAACAGCGGGCCAGCACCCTCATTCTGGGCTTCAAGGAACTTCAGCTGCTCTTCGGCGTCTTCCACCATGGAGCGGAACTTGAACATGTAGAAAGGCAATCCGTCCAGCCCGGCACGTTCCTGCTTGAAGAAGATCTTGCCTGGCCCTTCCAAACGAATCAGCAGGGCGATGACGAGAAACACCGGGCCGAGTCCTAATAACGCCAGTGATGCAAAAACTACATCGAAACTGCGCTTGAGCCAGAACCGCCATCCGCTAAAACGAGCGAGCTCAACATGCAGCAACGGCATTCCGTCTACCGGGCTTGTCCGCACCCGGCGGCTTGCCACGTTGGTCAGCGAGGAGACAACGATCAGCTTTGTGCCGGTTTTTTCCAAGCGCCAGCCGAGTTCCTGCAGTGCGGTGTTGCCGCCGCTCAGCGGCCCGGCAACCACCACGGAATCAGCGCCATAACGCCGAACTTCCTCCTCGATGGCTCCGGTGTCGTAGGTCAACGGAAGGGTCGGGTCTACGGCACGCAGGTTCATTTCGGATTCTTGGTCGTGTTCGCCATCCAGCAACACCCCAACGACCCGATAGGCCGGCCCGGACTGTTTTGAGATTTGGCGGACCACGTAGGGTGCGTCCTTGACCTGCCCGTAGACTAGGACATTGCTCAGGGCGAAACCCCGTTGGCGTTGTTTGGCCAGCCACTGGCGCCAGGTCCAACGTCCCAGCAGCAGCGCTCCCAGACCAATTGGCAGGCTCAGGATGATGAACAAGCGATAGTCAAGGTTGCCGGTCACAAGGGCTATGAGACCGATCCCGCCGGCAACGGTTGCCGTCGCGTAGACAAGAAACTTGTATTCCTGCATACCTACCGCGATGCGGCCTGAAGCCCTGGTGTGGAAAAACGTCAAACTCAGAAGCCAAGCCAGTGCTACAACAGCACCGGTCAAGATGAAGTGCTCGGTGAGTTCTTGGTTCCCGCCGTTGATGCGACCGCCGACCAGGACAAAAACTTCCGGCAAGACGCTGGCGAACGCAATGATGACGAAGTCGGTGATTGCCAGGCGGCGAACGTAACGCCGTCCGTCCAGCGCAGCGGTCGAGGCCACCGCGGTACCGGTCGACGCTCGGGTCGCGCCGAACAGCCGCGACGATCCTAAGTTGCTGCCTTCAATTCGCCCGCTAACCTGCGACATGGCAGTACCTCGCAACCTGCGATGTATCCGTAGCGCGGGCGCAGGCACGTGAAAGTCCCCCAAAAATACACATCTTGTGTAATCCCCCAAAACGATGCAATTTCCCCAATAAAGAGCCGCGTCCCCAAAAACCCAATTCAGCAACTCTTAATGTTGAGCTTATGGTGCGAGCTACTTAGTGGCACGAGTGGAGGAACACTCGAATCCTGAGAGGAAACTCTGAGAAAATACTCGACTGATACTTGGTTGATACTTAGAGGGCACTCGCTCGGCAAAAAATGTCTTTAACGCACAAAACAGGTCCCATACCAGCGATCGGGGGAGATCCGGTATGAGACCTGTTTAGTGTAAGGGGCGAACGGTTGCGCTGGGGGGTAATCCTTGCGGATTCGCTAACCGCCGCCCCGTCTAAGGGAAGGAGTCCTTAGGGATGTTAACCACGTGCATGGTCCCCAGTTCTCTCGTGGACAGCATGAAATCGCTCTGATTTCGCGCTGCTCCCTAATAGTAGAGATTACTGAAACTCAATAAGGCTGCGCACGGGTGGTTCTTACTTCAAGATTGCTTGAAACCCGTAGTCAACTTACTGGGCTGCTCCAAAATCTAGTTCCGCAACACCCAATTCAGAGCGCTCCGAAATTCCCAATTTCGAGAAAACTCGATACAGATGACCTTCAACCGTGCGTTGAGAAACCGTCAGCGCTCGGGCAATCTGCGAGTTGTTTTTTCCTGACAAGGCAAGCTGAACAATTTCAGCTTCGCGAGCCGTGAGTTCGGTCAGGGCAAGTGCACGAGCAACATATTTGTTCGGATTGATCCGATGCTCGTTAACTACCCGAGATGCCTGGCGCAACAACGTGCCGCAGGTGCGTGGTTCGCCTGCATTCGAGTACCGGACGGCTGCCCGCGCCAAGGCTTCAACACCGATGAGCACTTCTTGGTGGCGGAACGCTTTTTGCGCAAGTTCTTCCAATGGTCGAGGTTCGGGCTCCGAACGGTATTCACTCAGTTCCAACAGGAGCTGTGACTTGTTACCTTCGTGTTCCCGGCACAGCACCATCAGCCGCTGAAGCTCTTCATTACCCACAAGTTGTTCATCGGGTAGATGCGAAACTCTGCCTGCCAGTGCCATACGTTCAAAAATCGGGAAATCCCTGAGTTTTTCTTCTCCCAGCGCGTGCCCAATACTCGTGGCCGAGGCGCGGGCGAAGATTCGCTGGCGCGAAGGCAACTCCCCCAAGACTCCTGGCGGATCAGTGGGGTGACCGGAGCTATCTGAAGAAGCTCCCTTCAGGATGGTACCGGCCTGTTCTCGCGCCTTGGCATACAAATTCAGCGCGAGGCTCAACACTTGCCCCGGGTCAGTGAAACGCAGTTCGGTCACGGCCTCAGCCAACATCCGCACCGCAGACTGGTTACGTCCCTGCAGCAGGTCGGCAAGCCCGGTAAGCATGGCGATAGCTCCTTGATGCTGAACACCATAATGAGGCCCACCATACCTATAGGACGCCAGGAACCGCTGAGCTTGAAGATTATCCCCCAGTTGCAACAGGTTCCACACTTGGAGAAACATCAACCGTGTCTCGTAGAGTGACCGGACCTTCGGGTCGGTTGCGATCAACTGGGCGGCTTCTTGGGCAATTTTTAATGCACTTTCTGAACGCCCTTCAACGCTTGCCACATCACAAGACATCAGCCTGGCAATGATTTGTCCTTGATCTGGAAACTGAGGATCATTGATGAGCTGTTCGAATCTCTCAGGTGCTGGGCGTTGTCCGTTGGTGGAGTTCACGCTTGTCCACAACACCAACAGTTTCTTAGCGAACTGCTGGTCCCTCACCGCAGTCAATGATTCCTCACCCGGCGGCAAGCTTTCGGCCCAATCCTGCCATTGCTGAATGTACTCACCCATTAATGGCAGGTTATTGCCCAAATTCGTGACAACAACCAGTAATTGGCTGTAGGCCAACGTCAGCAGATGCGGTTCCTTGGCGGTTCGAACGAAACGCAGAAGAATGTTGCGCGCGGATTCAAACCTCCCCAACCCCAGTAGCACATCGGCTTCAAACAACGCCCCCTGCCCGCTTGTGTGCGCGACGTTTCCTACTCTGCATAATTCCCACGCCAACGGATAGTCGCTCGAATCTAATGCGGCGCTGGCGGCGTTCAACACCCGTTCTGTGGGATAGCTCAATCCAAGCTTCATTCCCCATAAAAGGTGGGAAGGTGAAAGTGCTGTGGCTGAGCCTCCCGAGTATTCCTTCCATGTCTGAAAGAGTTCCGCACTTCGTTCTGACGAGGTCATCACACCAAGTACACGGCGATGCAACTCCGAGGCCAAGGTCACCCTCGCGTCGGCAAGCTCAACTAACTGGCCTGAATCAATCATCCGGCGGTACTCGAACCGTCCGAATTCTAGAGTCTCCTTGGACACCGGCCCGCCTAAAGCCAGAAACTCCAAGGCACGGCGTTCTTCCTCGGTACTGAGCCGATGGATTTCGCTGACAAGATCGGCCAGTCGCGCGTCTATGGCAATATCTTCTTGGCTGAGCACCCAGATTCCCTGGAGCGCACCGGGTCCGTAGTCCAGGTCTTTGTCTTGAATCAAGAGTCGTTGTTCTAGGCACGAGGCAACGAGCGCTTCAACAAAACTCGGATTCCCGCCGGAGAGTCGATGTATCGACCCCGCCGCACTTTCGCTCAGGGGCCCACCCAACATGGATTCGGCGACGGCACGAATACCGGCCACGTCCAGTGGTTGAACCACAATGGTAGACATCAGTGGCGACTGGGCGAGCTGCGCCAGCGTGGACTCGGAATCAAGTGCCCCGGCGCCTAAGGCAATGAGCTTAAGCGCGGCGTTTTCCATGAGTGTCGAAAGGACAAAACAGCTTTGTGCATCAAGAAATTGCGCGTCCTCAACAACCACAATTCTCGGCTGGTCACTTACTGGTGTCTTGATGAGCACACGATTGAGTTCTCGCAAAACCTGGACCGGTTCTTCTACCGAGCCCAATGCATCCAAATATGGTGACAAGACACCATATGGAACCGAAGCAAGTGTCGGACTGCAGAAGAGTTTCATTGCAGGCTCGATATTCCCAGAATTACTCATCACCGCATCAACGAGGCTGGTTTTGCCCATACCGACGCCTCCCAAAACCAAGGCACCGCTTGGTTCTGGGGTGCTCACAACGTGCAATAGGTCATGGTATTCGCTGGATTTGCGCCTGCTCTGGTAAGCGGTGGCGCTCATAGCTGTCCCGCCGCACGTCGGCTGGTACGATCCAGTGCGGTGAGCTCTTGCCTATTGCGAACCTGTAGCTTTGAGTACACCTGATACAGGTGTCCCTCCACGGTTCGAATCGACACACCATTAAAACGAGCAATCTCAAGATTTGTTTTGCCAGAAATCGCCAGCAAAGCGATCTGTGATTCGCGTTTGGTCAGCTCTCCCGCCCAGTTTGGTGCGTCTGGTTTGGTCTGTTCCGGGGATTCGCTCCAGGTGCTGTCAGCAATGTAGGCCGGACGTTTCACGGTACTCACTAGCTTGGCCAGCTTTCGCTGATCTTTCAGGGTCAGCGAAGCAACCAGTGTGTTGCCCGGTACCGTGGCCATGAGCAGATGACCGGCTACCACCAGGTTGCGAAGTACAGTAAAGAGGTCAGCTGAGCCATCATGGCATTTTGTGGACAGCTCAGAGTACATTTCGGCCAGTGGCCCTTGGCATAGGGCCGAAACTTCACCTAGCCTGTGCTGCGGATCGTCACCTCCCAAGCGCAGCACATAAGCCATGCTCCCCAGTTCCAGCATCAAGTAACCAGCGGCATGTGCTTTGACGGCAAAGGAAGTCATTCGCTCAATCGCGACTTCCGGCATTCCGATAACCGCCAAACTCATCGACGAGAAAAGCTGGGTGACCCAGGTGTAAAAGTTCACCGGAACCGTGTTGTTTTCTCCGTCGTACTCGCGCCCCACAATCTCGGCCGCATCTGAGCGCCGCCCGGCCATGATCATCGAATGGGCAACAACCGCTTCCACGGCCGAAAGCTCGACACAGCTCCCCTGCTTTTGTAGCTGTGCGAGAGACGGTTCAAGAATCTTCAATGCACGCTCATAATCGCTTTGCAAAGCAAACAAGATTCCCCGCAGGCTTTCTGCCCGGGCGATCAGCTGGGGGTTCGAGAACTTCCCGGCCGCAAGTTCGGTAGCTCGCACCAAGGCCTCGGAATACATGCCGCACAGCATTTCTGTCAAAAGCAACTGCTCTTCGACCTCGCCGAGGTCATCAAAACACACGTTGCCATATGCCGCTGTTCCCAACCGGCGGACACGCAACTCGTTACTGACAAAGCTGGTTATCGCTTGGGCATCGGACTGCCGTGCACGTGCAGCATAATTACCCGACTGCAGCGCCATGGCGCGGAGATTTAGCCCCCGGGTCATCCATGCTTGTTGCGGTAAAGCTGAAGCCTCCAAGGCATTGGCCTCAAAATTTGTTTCTTCTTCAGCACGCGCAGCGTCAACTAGGTGCGTTAACAACTCAAGTTCTTGTTGGGCACGGAGCAAACGATCCTGAGACCATGAGTCTTCAATGGCCGCATGCAGATTCTCACTCGCTTTCCTGACAATGACGGTCGCTGCGGCGATCTCACCCTGCCGAAGCAGAGCCCTGATATGAAGCTTGAGGATACGTACCCGAGCAAACGGACCAACCACCCATTGCGCTTTGGCGTAGCCGTGAGCCGAGTAGTCCTCGGCAATATCCAACAGTTCCGTGTTCTGTCCCAGATCAGACAGCACGGAAATGGTGGATAAGGTCAAAGCCGTTTCTGCGTTTTGGTGCAGCTGCGCCACAAGATCTCGGCCGCTGCGCTCCATTTCAGGATCAATGCTTTGACGAAGCATCAGACGCAGCAGCGGAACAGCAATCATGAGACGGTGCTCAGCCTGGGGCACCACCTTCACTTGGCCCTTGGCAATCAGCTGGTCCATTGCCTTGGTCTGCGCTGCACGGTGAACCATTTCCCGTGACACCGGACCCCCTAGAGCCAGCGCATATAACAGCACACGTTCACCGTCATCGAGGCCCGAAGCCATGGAGTTAAACAGGGTTTGGACCGCCGGCCCGTTACCCAGCTCCAAGTCGCGAAGAACCCAAGTATCCGATTCCTGACTCAGTTGGCCATTGGCAATCCAGATCCGGGCCAACTTCAAAATCACACCACGGTTGCTGTCCGCCAGGTATTGCAAGGTCGAAGCCGCGAATGCTGAAATCGGCCCTTGCAATTCGGACTCTAAAAATGCGCGAGTCTCCAAGGTGTTCATGCGGCAGATACTCACATGCTCCAATTGCCCGGAGCGGAACAGTGCCAAGATGTCTTGTGGCAGGTCCTGAATTTCATCACAGACCACAACCAGTTTGATTTTTCGCATGGCCGCCAGCTGTGCCAGCAGGGAACCGGACTCCTCATCGATCAGATCAGGTTTCCCCAGCAAAACTACCGAGGGTTTTCCTTCTGGGCACAATAAACGGGCAAGTCCGTGCACCAGTTCATGATGGGTTGGCTGTTGAGCGGTTTCGATTTGAGCCAACAGAAAGGCAAGGACACCCAGCGGCATGTTTTGACCGAAGCTACTGCCATTAAGCCTGATCAGCCGTGGCGCGTCATTCAACTGGCTGTGCGCCGCTTCGGCGCTGGCACGCCTCCCACTACCCGATGGCCCAGAGACCACCGCTCCAGATTTTGTTGATTTTTCTAGAATTCTTCCGATCTCGGTGCTCGCGTCGGTAGGGGTAGCGACCAGCGCGCTGGTCTCACCCCAAAGCCTACGTGAATTCCGAGTGTCATCCCCAATAAATACGCTCGAGTACTCCATTTAAACCGCCCCAATCGGTTCATATCCCCATATATGACTGCGAATGGATCCCCCGACCAATCCGCGTGTTTTTTATCCTAGGCTCGCTACGGAGAAAAATCACGATATTTTAGGGCGTTCATAACGAACCAAGTACCGAGACTCACAATTTCAGGTAATTGTCCGTAGCAGCTGTGTAACCGGGCTACGGATCAAGTCTTGGATAGAAAGCTTGATGACTAGGAATTTCGAGCTGACAGTCGCAATACGGCACTTCGTGCCCTTTGGTTCCGCCTGAGCGCAGCGTGCGCTCACTGAGCATCCACTCGAAATTTACTGTGTTGCGAAACATCGCCGAAAGTTGAATCAGTGACTTAATCGAGGATCTGCACGATGTTCCGTTTCGCTTCTATGTACTCTTCCAGCCGAACCAGGTAGTTCACGGGCAGATAACCGGTCGCACGGATCTTGTTCAGACTGAAAGAACTGTTGCGAGGACGTGGTGCAGCCAAGGCAACGCTGCTGAGGTACTCGACTGCCGAGGTAGGGGCAACCCGGTCAGGATCGTGCCCGGAGAGGCTGAAAACTCGGCGCGCCAACTCATACCAGCTAGTCACTTCCCCTTCGCCCTGAAGATGGTAGGTGCCGCCGGGCTGACCGGTGTCAATCAGATGCATGATTGCCTGCGCCAAGTCCACCGCAAATGTTGGTCGGCCGAATTGATCGTCAATCACCTTCGGAGACACACCCCGCTGCGCCAGGTTGAACATCGTGTCGACAAAGTTTTTCCCCTCCCCGACAACCCAACTCGTTCTCACCACTACATGATTTGGGTGGGATAAAACCGCGACTTCACCCGCCGCCTTGCTCTGCCCATAAACACTTAATGGTGAGATCGGGTGCTGTTCTTTCACGTCCTGATCTTTTCCGTCAAAAACGTAGTCCGTGGATACGTGCACCAACGTGACATCGTGCTGTGCGCACCGTGCGGCCAGTGAGGCAACAGCAGTAGAGTTCACCTGCCAGGCACGGCGACGTCCCGGTGGAGTCTCAGCCTCATCAACCGCGGTCATGGCAGCGGCATTGATGACATGGCTATAGTTGGCCCACGGAAAACCTTCCAAAAAACCTGACCGCTCAAAATCGAATTCTGCGCGCGAAAATACTTCAATCCGTGGATCTTCCACACCCAGCGCTGTCAAAGCTCGTCCCAGCTGACCGGTGCCGCCGAGGACAGCAATTTTTTTCGGAAGTACTGGTTTTGCTTCATCAAGGTTGGGATGTTTGAGGTCAGCTTCGGAGATGATCGCTTCGTCTAGGCTGATGGGCCAATTGATCCCGAGAGTTGGGTCTGCCAGGTTGACGTAGCTGTAGTTGGACCGAGCCTGCTCGGTCCAATGCTCGGTCACTAAGTATGAATACACCGTGTCCGGATCAAGGGTTTGAAAACCATTGGCGACACCGCGGGGAATAAACAACGCAGAATCGGGGCCAACAGTTGCTGTATACACCGTCCCAAATCCCGCCCCAGGACGCAGGTCCACCCAGGCGCCAAAAATTTTCCCGGAGAGCACCGAGATATATTTATCCCACGGTTCGGCATGCAATCCACGAGTGGTACCGCGAAAAGCATTAAACGAGACATTGTTCTGCACCGGATGAAAATCGGGCAACCCCGCAGCAACCATTTTTTCGCGTTGCCAATTTTCCTTAAACCAACCTCGTTCGTCCGCGTGGACAGGCATTGACAGCTCAAGCAGTCCGGCAATTTGTGTCGGGCGGATCGTCAATGAATTGGAGTCATTCATGCTCAGGTAGCCTCCGAAGTCATTTGGAGTTGCTGTGCATATCTGTTTTCGGTCTTGGCTTTACCAGGCTCCCACCAGGTTCTGTGGTTACTGTACCAATCGATGGTCTGAGAAAGTCCTGATTCGATGTCGGTGTACCTAGGGGTCCAGCCCAGCTCGCTGCGCAGAATTGTGGAATCGATCGCGTACCGCAGATCATGTCCGGGACGATCAATCACATGATCAAAAGCATCCTCTGCTTCGCCCATGAGCCGCAAGATTATCCGGAGTACGTCCTTATTGTTTTTCTCCCCATCCGCCCCAATCAGATAGGTATGGCCCGATTGCCCCTGTTCCACGATGCGTTGCACCGCCGATGAATGATCCCGCACATGGATCCAGTCCCTGACGTTGGTGCCGTCCCCGTAGAGTTTGGGTTTCGCGCCGGTCAGAACGTTGGTGATCTGACGGGGAATAAACTTTTCGACGTGCTGGAATGGCCCGTAATTATTGGAGCAGTTGGACAACGTCGCGTTGATTCCAAAGGAGCGCACCCAAGCACGAACCAGCAGGTCGCTGGAGGCCTTCGTCGACGAGTACGGGCTTGATGGGTTGTAGGGTGTGGTTTCGGTGAATCGCTGCGGGTCATCCAAGGCGAGGTCCCCGTAAACTTCATCCGTGGAAATATGGTGGAATCGGACATCGTGCCTACGTACCGCTTCGAGCAATTCGAACGTTCCGATAACGTTGGTTCGCACAAAAACACCCGGGTCATGTAACGAATTATCGTTATGAGATTCGGCGGCGAAGTGCACCACCACGTCGTGTTTGGAGACGAGTTCGTCAACAAGTACTGCGTCGGCAATGTCTCCGACAATCAACTTGACGCGGGACGGCGGCAACAAATCTAACGATTGCCGATTCGCGGCGTAGGTCATCTTGTCGAGGATGGTGATGGCGCTGTCGGAGTGCTCGATCATGTGGTGGACATAGTTGACCCCAATGAATCCCGCTCCCCCAGTCACAAGGATTCTTTTCATATCCCTACGCTAACTAGCAATACCGGTGCGAGGTGTAGACCTAGAAATTTTCGAGTACGGATACTCTGCCGGCGAGCTTATTGCCGTTGTTAGTCTCGATTCATGAGGGGAATCATACTTGCTGGGGGAACTGGGTCGCGTCTGCATCCAATTACGATGGGCATCTCAAAACAGCTGGTGCCGGTCTTTGATAAACCAATGATCTATTATCCGTTATCAACGTTGATGTTGGCTGGTATTCGGGACATTTTGATCATTACGACTCCGCAGGACGAGGCTCAATTCCAGAACCTTCTTGGTGACGGTTCACAATTCGGAGTGCGCTTGAGCTACCGGGTGCAGCCGAAGCCTGAGGGGCTTGCCCAGGCGTTCATCATTGGTGTCGACCACATCGGTGATGAATCGGTGGCTCTGGTCCTGGGAGATAACATCTTCCATGGCCCCGGCTTTGGTACTCAATTGCGAAAATACGTCGACCAGCCGGGCGCAACCGTTTTCGGTTACTGGGTCAAAGATCCACGCGCCTACGGTGTGGTTGAGTTCGACCAGTTCCACCGGGCGATCTCCCTAGAAGAGAAACCGGAAAATCCCAAAAGCCACTACGCCGTTCCGGGCCTGTACTTTTATGACAATTCCGTGATTGCCAAAGCACAGGCACTCTCACCATCTGCTCGCGGCGAATTGGAAATCACAGACATCAACCGCCTGTATCTGGACGAAGGCCAGCTCAACGTCAATGTGTTGGCCCGCGGTACCGCTTGGCTGGATACCGGGACGTTTGAATCCCTGAATGACGCATCCAACTTCATCCGTACCGTTGAAGCCAGACAAGGCCTGAAAATCGGGGCTCCGGAAGAAGTTGCGTGGCGTCAAGGATTCATTAACGACACCCAACTCCGCGGACTTGCAGCAACACTTGGCAAGAGCGGCTACGGCGGCTACCTGAACGAGATACTCGATCATAGTTTTGCAGACCCTTACCATGACGTCACCACCCCGATGGGGGTCTAACCACTGGAATCGGTGTCTTACTGGGTCCTGGCTATACCGCAGCCGCCAGCGGGTGCGGGTGCAGAGTAAGCCCGGCAATCAACTGACGGGTCGTAAATGGTGCGGTGCTTCGGTGCCCAGAAAAACTTGGGCGTCAAACCACCGCACCGCTCATTGTGCGTTGGCAGTCAAACGGTCAGTTTGATTCGGTAATCTCCCTGATGGCCTCCGCGGTGCCGCGCAGGTCCCCGACCGCCGTCAAATGTACGGGAATCGGATGCTCAGCCAATGGACCTACATCGTAGGCAACCACCGGACAGTCGGTGAGCGCAGCCTCAAGCACCGCGTAGCCGAATGATTCGCTCAGAGCGGTGGAACAGAAGGCCCCGCCGGCGTCCCGCACTGCGCGGTGGATGTCCGCAACTTCTGGCTGCGGCACGTTGCCGTAGATTTGTAGTCGATCGTCAACACCAAGCATGGCCGCGTCTCCGAGAAAACGTTCAAGCCGGTCCGGGGTGTTCTCATAACTAAAAATCACCAGTCCGTAGTGGTCTCGGGGCAGCAGCTTCAAGATTCGCAAAAAGTCGAGGTAGTTTTTCTGCGTATTCTCTAGCCGACCAATCCAAGATACGGGCTTTCCTTCACGTTTGAGGAAACTGTAACTTTTTGTCGACTCCGTGCGGAAATTTGTGGTGTCAACAAGATTTGGCACCGTCCGGATTGTCGCGTGTTTGCGGGCCGGCAGTAACGACTGCACTAGTTGGGAGGCCCAATCTGATGGGGTCCAAATCTCATCTATGCGCTCCATGCTCAAGGATTTCAGTTCACGGGCGATAATTTTCGGGTTCGGCGAGTGAATCTCGTAGACCACTGAGGTATTTGAAGGGATGACAAGTTTGTCCAGTAAGCCCGGACGGCTGGTAATTCGAAGTTGGCGATAGTCGACCTGTGACAGCAGGTAGCTCAGATAGTTTGCCGAACGGTTCTCTTCGATGATTCGAACCGAAGAATTTGGCAAGGAAACGAAGGCTTGTCTCCCACCTCGATCCGCTTCGAACACATGATCAAACTGGGTGTTCGGATGATGCAGGGCTCGAGCGCGGTAAACGCTGGTCATCCCACCCAGGGAACAATTCATGTAGGTGGTGAGGATTCGATTCACTTGTACAGCCCTTCAATAAAACCCCTGATTTCCCCGACCCTGAAGGACCAGGCGGCCTCTTCTAAGAACGCTGAACAGGTATCGTAAAACTCTTCATCAGGCACGTCGTTCACGGCGTCCCTGAGTAGATGTGAGAATTCCTCGGTTGTCCGGTAAATGCTGACCCCGGGAACGTTCTCCAAATCTCCCATGGGAGCACTGACCGTGCGTAGACCCATCGCAACGTACTCGTAGACCTTGTTCGGGTCGACCCCATAGGTTAGTCGTGATTCCACAAACGGAATCAGGCCCACGGTCCAGCGCGAAACGATGGGCAAACATTCGTCATGGCTCATCGCTCCGAGGTAGCGGACATTCAGTGGAAGCCTGATGTCCTTGGGCATGCCATGGCCAATAATTTCGAAGTCAAGATCCGGGTTCAGCTTGGCAACCGACAAGAACTTTTGCCAATCAAACCACGAGTCGGTCAGGTGCCCCAGGTACCCAACGACCGCCGTAGAGCGATGCTGGTCATGGTGCTGCACTGAACGCATCGTGCGGGTCTGTTCGATCAACTCGTCGGGCGCCGCATTGGGCAAATACGCGACATCTTGCCGGCCGGAAATAACCGAGATTTTATCCCTAAGCCGAGGGCTTGTGGCAAGGAGGCCTTCTGCCTCCTGTGCGTAGCGTTGCTCCAGCGCGGGGCTGTACCACTTGGAATAGCCGACTCGACGGAACTCTTCCATATCGTCACGGATCTCGTATACGGACTTCCAGCCGTAGTCTTGCAGCCGGTTTTGCACGGACAACGCTCTCATGTCGGCAAAGGAGGAGCAGTACAGCACCCGACGCCCGGTCAGACCCTTGGCGACCAGGCGATCAACCACGCCGGGGAGCTCGTCAGGAGCGAGCTGGAGCAGATTCTCGTTAATCAACCGATCGGCGAGGTCAGGGGTGCTGAACGGTGAATACACAACTTTCCATCCGTGCTTGGCAAGTTCCATCGCCGTGCGGTTAGAGCGAAGCAGTAGTTTATTTGTCAGCGAAATCGGACCGGCAGTGCTTTGGAGCAAAATGATGTCATCGGCGGTGTCCAGGTTCTCGATCCATGAGGTGATCAGCTGACCGGACGGAACCATCTGATCAGATGTGTTTTCAAGCCGAGGTTCACCGATCAGCTCAACTACCGATCCGGAGAATTGTTTGCCGCGCAACTCCAGTTCGGTGCAGCCCTCCGGGATCTTGACTGAGGTCGCGGCACCTGCCGCGCCCTGAGCATACTGATAGGCGCCAAACTCAGGGTGGTAGCTTAGCCCTTCGGCGGGCAGGAGCAGATTCTTTGCGCTATCCATGAAGGAAAAGAGCAACAGTGCCTTGCCCTGGTCGGTGGCCTGAACCGGAGCAAACAATTCGTACTCGGCCCCGGGTTGTACCGGGAATGTAAGACGTACACCGTCCACAGGAATGGGTGACTTGGGGGTCACCGCAGAGAAATCGGTGTCCGCATTCGGTCCACGTTCCGTGGCATCCAGGCTGACATTTCCACGAAGCCGCTGCCGCAAGGAGACCACACCAGCTTCAAAAACACTGGTCCCTTCCGGGATAGGAACATTGATGGTGTAGTGGCTTTGACCTTGGCGTTGGTGGACATAACGAAAGGGACCGTAGACCGGTGAAACGCCAACCTTCTCGATGAGTCGAATCTCCTGGCCTTCTGCGTCTTGCAGGCGGTAGTAGAGCACACCCGACTTATCCAGGTCCTCTGACGGGATGTTTTCCAATGACAGCTGGACGGAAACATGTGTTGTCTCAACGTCCAGTTCGCGAGTAAGCACATAGGCCAGCTCTTCGGTTTTCAACAGTTGAAGTCCTTCATACACAAGATCGTGCTGATGTTTTAAGTCAGGCATGCCCGCACGGTGCGGACATGCCTGACTTGTCGGTTTGACCCCGACAAAATATGTGGACGGGTTCGGTATTAGACCAAGGTTGAACGTTTGGTGGCCTGCTCGGCGGCGGCCTCGTCGAAGTCGTAGTCGCCGAATTCCTCGGCACGCTGCCCAACACCCAGCAGTTCGGCAAGAGCCGCCACGGTGCGTTCAGCGGCCAAACCGTCCCCGTAGGGATTAACCGCATTGGCCATGTCGGCGTACGCTGCGGCATTATTCAGCAGCTCGCTGATCGAGTCGACAATCCGCTGTTCATCCGTACCGATCAGTCGTACCGTTCCAGCGGAAACAGCTTCGGGACGTTCGGTATTTTCGCGCATCACCAGTACCGGCTTGCCCAGGCTCGGAGCTTCTTCTTGGACTCCCCCGGAATCGGTGAGGACGATGTTCGAGGCGTCGAGCATGCGGGTGAATTCCCCGTAGCTCAATGGCTCGGTCAGGGTGATATTTTGGATTCCTTCAATGGAAGGAAGCAGCGCTTCGCGTACCGCTGGGTTTCGATGCAGCGGGAGCACAAATTCAACACCAGGCTCGGCTTGGGCCAGGCGAGCCAAGGCCCTAGCGATCTGGCGCATCGGCTCACCCTGGTTCTCACGGCGGTGGGTGGTCACCAGGACGATACGTTTCCCGCTGGAGGTCACTTCTTCCAGCCGAGAATCCTCAAACGGAACGTTCTTTTGAACCACACTTAGCAGTGCATCGATCACGGTATTGCCGGTGACGACGATGTCTTCCGCCTTCAGGTTCTCGCGAACAAGATTGTTTCGGCTCACTCGTGTCGGTGCCAGATGCAACGCAGCCAGCTGACTGGTCAGCTTGCGGTTGGCTTCTTCCGGGAACGGCGAATACAGGTCATGGCTTCGCAGTCCCGCTTCTGCATGCACCACGGGGATTCCCCGGTAGAAGGCAGCCAGCGCGGCGGCGGTAGAGGTCGTGGTGTCGCCCTGCACAATCACCGCATCCGGCTTTTCGTTATCCAATACCTCATCCAGCCCCTTGATCGTTTTGGTCAAGATGCCGTTGAGGGTCTGCCGTGGTTCGATAATGTCCAAGTCGTGGTCTGGAACGATGTCAAACAGGGTGTTGACCTGATCAAGCATTTCCCGGTGTTGACCGGTGACGGTGACAACACAATCAAAAAGTTCGCTGGCTTGCAGCGCCTTGACGATGGGTGCAACCTTGATCGCTTCGGGACGAGTCCCGTAGATCGGCATGATTTTTTTAGGCATTCGAATTCTCCAAGGCCGAGGATTCCACTGCTGGTGCGGCGGTCAACGCACGCCATTGCCCGCGGGTATCTATCACCTGTTTACCCGTCAGCTGCTGGAGGGAAACATCTGAATATTCATCATGGTCAACAAGCAAAACAACGGTCGCTGACTGGTCGATGGCTTCGTTGGTCGGCACCAGCTGAACGTTCTGCACCGAGGCAAATGACGCCGGAAGAACCTCGATGTTCGGTTCAGAGACCAGGAAATTGATGTGCGGGTTCTTGTTTGCCAGTTCCAGGGCAATCTGGATTGCCGGCGACTCACGCAAATCGTCGATGTTCTTTTTGAAGGCCAATCCGAGCAGGGCCACGGGCGCCTGCGGGTTGCGGGAGATGGCTTCCTCGGTTTTTGTGACGACCCATCCTGGCTTGGAATCATTGGTTTCACGGGCCTGGCGGATCAGCTGGGATTCTTCTGGGGCCGCGGCGACAATGAACCACGGGTCAACCGCAATGCAGTGTCCACCCACGCCAGGACCTGGCTGCAAGATGTTGACCCGCGGATGGTGGTTGGCTAGGTCAATCAGTTCCCACACGTTGATGCCCAGCTTGTCTGAAATTTTCGAGAGCTCATTGGCGAAGGCGATGTTTACATCGCGGTAGGAGTTCTCCACCAGCTTGGACATCTCAGCAGTGGCGGCATCGGTGGTCAGGATTTCGGCTTGGCAGAAGGTCGAGTAGAGATCCTTGGCCAGCTGCGCGGCCTTCGGAGTGGTTCCGCCGACAACTCGGTCGTTGGTCACGAGTTCTCGCATGACCTGACCGGGCAGCACACGCTCGGGGCAGTGCGCCACCAGAAGCTGATCCAGGTTCAGGTCCGGGCGGGCGGCTGCCAGATAATTCGCCAGGTGCTCGGTGGTCCCCGGAGGCGAGGTGGACTCAAGAATAACGAGTTCAGTTCCCGTAAGCAGCGGCGCAACGCCATCGGCCGCGGCCTCGATGTAGCTCAGGTCAGCGGTGTAGTCCTCATTAAACGGCGTAGGGACAGCCAAAATGTAGGCATCCGCTGCCGGGGTTGTCACCGTTGCCGTCAACAGGCCATTATTGACGGCTCGGGAAACGAAGTCGCCAAGCTCTGGCTCAACAAAGGGCACCTTGCCCTCGTTGACGGCATTGACGTTGCGTTCATTAACATCAACTCCGTGAACACGAATTCCATTCTCAGCCAGAATCGCAGCCGTTGGAAGGCCAATGTATCCCAGGCCAATGACAGCTACTTCTTTGATCTCAGTCACTCGTGCGACTTCCTCATCCTTAGGGAGCCTCGCTGCTATAGACATTGAGACTCAAATTATCAGTTGTGGATAATGCCGGTGCGAGCCGACCAACCATTACTCATCTAAGTTAGGAATCGTGAGTGAACGCCGGGTTAATTTACGATGGACAAGGAAGAATAGATTCGCTTAAGTTTCGATGAACACGAAGACCACGTGCGGTTATTCTCTACAAATTCCCGTCCTGACGCGCCCAAACGAGCTCTGAATGATGGGTCAATTATGAGTTTCTCCAACGAATCGCTCCAAACTTCGGTATCGGACGGTTTGAGTAAAACACCGCTAACCTGATCCTCGATCAGTTCGGCGAGCGCTGGAAGATTGGAGGCCATCACGGGCACCGAACTGGCCATGGCTTCCACCGGTTTCAGGGGCGTGACCGCCCGGGTGACACCCAGGTCGCGTCGTGGAACGGCGAACACATCCAGCGCCGCATGATAGGCCGGGGCTTCGTGCCGTGGAACTCGTCCGGTGAAGACACACCGATCCTCGATGTTCAATTCTGCAGCCAGTCGCATCAACGGTTCACGTTCGACCCCGTCGCCAACGATCAACAAACGAAGTTTCGGGTATCTCTGGGCAAGCCCGGCTGTGACCCGGACCAGCAAATCTAGTCCCTCGTAATCAACCAGGCTGGAAACGGTACCCCAATAGAAAGACGTAGGTTCCAGCCCTAGTTCCGCGCGTAGTTCTGCGCGTGAAGTTTCGTCAGGCAAACCGCGCTTCAAGAAGTCGTCTCCGACCCCATTGGGTAATACGGTGATACGTGGCGGACTTACCCCTGATTTTTGAAGATTTTCGCTCATGGCCTCGCCGAGGGTGAACACCGCGTTCGCGCTAGCTGCGATGTCGGCTTCGCGTTGGGTGAAGAGCCGGTAACGTTGCGAATCTTGAGATGTTTCCGGCCTGGTGGAGGCCCAGGTGTCTGCCAGTTGTCCGCGTACTTCGTATACCCAGGGAAGGTCGAAGACGCGCGCGACGGCTCGCACCGATAGTGCATTGGTGAAGTCCGTGGTGGTGTGCAGAACCGTGGGTTGAAGTGTCGACACCAAATCTGCCAGCAGCTGTGTCTGCTGCTGGATCCGGCCAACCATATCGAAGTTCATTTTGGCTGGCAGCAGGCGGTGATAGTGAACCGACTGCACGGTTTCGTGGTCCGGGCTGAAGACGTGCCCGATGTTCAGGGGGTATCCCACTCGGGTGGCACACCGTGTTTCAACACCGTCTTCTTGCAGCGCCGCCAACAGGCTCTGGGTTCGTTGGGCATAACCGCTACCGGTGTGGGGCAGGGAGTTTGTTGCGACGTAGAGGAGTTTGGGTGCTGATTCGATGCTCCAATGGCGCTGGCCGGCAGGCAAGGTAGGCTCCCACCCGGTGAGAACTTCACGTTCGCTACGATAGTGTGCCAGTTGCCGGCCAGCAGATATGCGAGAGGATTCAAGTGTGCTGATGGCTTCGTCAATATTTCCCAATGCCCAAGATAATCTGGCGCGAGATCGGGCGGTATGCCGGGATATCTCGCTGCTTGCCAGGATTTCGGCGGCGCTGGTCCACAGTCCGGCGGCAATGGCGCAATCAGCCAGTCGAGCTGCGTAGCGTGGTTCGTTCCAGCGGTCCCTTTGGTTCTCCACGGTGTTTTGGAGCGAGGCCCGATCTTCGCTCAAGAGCGCTCCGAGTGTGGAGAGATTGCTGCGGTTTGCTGCCGCGGCAACAGCGTGTTGGATTCCCGCCAGTTTTTGAGTTCCTGCGAGCTTGCGTACGGCCTGAAGTGCGAAATAGTGCGGGTCATCACCGAGGTTGGCGGTCACCAGCCGGAGGAGATTGCTGATTCCCCTGCTGTAGTGCCGGAGCTGACCCGCAGCTTGGGCGGGCCTGTTCAAGGCGTTCATGAATGAACTCTTCCGGCGGACGCCTCTGGCGCGATTAGCGCTTCGAGTTGTTGGGTGTATTGCCGTCCGAGACGTGCAAGGTCCGCGTTGCGGGCGATCCACTGCGGACCATCGCCAGAAGCCTTGAGGACTAGTGGATCTTGCAACAAGTGCTCAAAGTAGGTGGTGAGCGCTTTGATGTTCTGTCGGACAATCTGCCCGGCTCGGGCATCGGTGATGATGTCTGCGGCTTCACCCTGAACCAGTCCCGTCACATGAAGGTCCAGGGCCAGCAGCTCGTACAGTTTGGATGGGACGGTATGGCTGAAACTCGGCCAATCTGGTCTCAAGCTCACCACCACGGTGTCGGCCCAGCTGTACATATCCAGAACTTGCTCTCCACGTATCGGGTCGAAAAAGTGCACCGGTGCGCGAAGCTCGGAAGCTAGCCGTTGCAACCGGACCTTGTCGTTGCCTTCACCGACAAGACGTACCTCAATCCGCCCCGGCAGCTGCGCAGCAGAACGGATCAGCAGGTCTAGTCCTTGGCTGAGCCCTACATTTCCAAGATAGAGCACCCGAAGTCTGCGTTGCGGTGAGTTTTCACTCCGTTTGCGCGGCAACGGGTAGTTGGCGAGGTCTACCCCATTGGGGATGGTCGAGACGTGGCGTATTCCTTGGTTCCGTGCGGTGTGTGCCAATCCTTCGGTTACGGTCACGACCAGGTCTGCCTTGCGCAGCAGATACAGCACCGCACGAATCGCGAGCGGTTCAAGCCTTCGGGGCCGAAGAATCTTAGAATCCCTGAACAAATCCGGCCATGGGTCGCGTAGGTCAACCACAAATTGGGCACGCAACAAGCGGCTGGCCGCGAATCCGCTGAACAGTGTGCTCAAGGCCGGAACCGTAGCGATCACCACATCCTGTCGGCCGTTGCGCAAGCTTGCCGGCACGGAAGCGAACGCATGAAAAAGTGAGCGCACGGCCTTTCCGATCAGCGAGGTGACTGAACCAAACGCCGGGTATCGGATCATCCGAATACGCTGGTCTTGCTCCGCGCTGTGTGATTTGGGGTATTCCGAGGACGCCTTGGGATACGGGGTGACCACACTGACCTGATGTCCGGCTTCAGCCAACGAACGGGTGAAGCTTTTCCATCGTCGTTGGGGTGGCGAATTCTCAGGCCAAAAGGAATGGGTCAGGAGCAGGATCTTCAAAGAAGGCGAAGCCTCCCCGTCCGTTTTAGAAAAAAACATGGTCATCGTTTCTTCCGAAAAACTGGACGCTCCCGGTGGCCGCGAGCTCGCGCTCCCCCGCCTGCCAGGTATGCCCTTCAGTTGCGGTGCGCATCTGCAGGAAGTTGAACCTGTCAGCTGAGTAGATCTTTGCTCCGGCGGAGACGGCGCGGCGTTGGAAGTCCGTATCTTCCCCTCGTCCCAAATCAGCAAACTTCAGTTCGGCCCATAGCTCTCGGTTACCTAGCATGGTTGGCCCCATGACCAGATCGGTGAATCGATGTTCGCGTTCGGCCATGCGCAGAAGAGTTCGGTTGCTACCTTCCAGATACATGTAATGCGCCTGCTTGCCCACAAGATCAGCACCGCTGTAACGCAACGCATTGATCGAGTCGGCGAGGTAGTTCGGTCCATAAATGTCATCGTCATCGATCTTCGCGACAAAATCTGAGTCGGCACGAAGTATCCCCTGGTTCAAACATGACCCCAAGCTCATCGATTCCGGGGCATGTACATGAATCAGTTCCCCTTCAGCATTACGCTCACGAAAGGTCTGCAAGGTGCCTGCATCGGGTTCAAATCCATGGGTCACCAGGATGAGTTGTATATTGACCTGCTGTTGAGACGAAAGCGTTTCCAGCACATGGTCCAGTTGTCCCGGGCGGTTGGTTGCCACAATGACACTCACATTGCGGTCAGCCGCCATAGAGAATTTGTTTGGCGTTGCCGCTTCGAGGCTTTCTAGGCCGGCAAGTCCAACAACGTCGAGGGCTCGATGCGCATAACTGTGTTCATGCCAGAGCTTGCGCTGGGCCAGATGGACACTGCGGTCTCGCTGCTGCGGGCTTCGTGCCAGCGTGCGCAAAACCTGCGAGGCTTCTTCCCGTGTTTGCGCTTCGAAGACTTCCTCCGGGGCGAAGTAGTTTCCGAGCGCCGCACTGGGCGCGGAAAGCACCGGGGTGCCGCATCCGGTTATCTCAAAAATTCTGCGGGCGCACATGCTTGGTGAATCGATCACCGAATTGGCGTTCAGAAATACCGAAAACTCTTGATAGGCGTCAACCATCTGCTCATATGGCAATGAACCCCTCACATGTTTCGAATACACTTCAGGGAATTGGTACTCGGCCTTGCCTCCGTGCTGGCGCGAAAAAATGGAGAGTTGCTCTCCGCCCTTGTTTCCTGCTTCCAGCGCACCTCCCAGCAGCAGCTCCAATTGTTCACGGCGTTCGGGGTATTTGTGGGCAAAATACATCCCGGCAAATGCAACACCGCGAGGCGTGGCGCTTCGTGAGCGCACCGGATTATGCAGTTCGGGTTGCGCGGCAAAGGGAAGCACCCCCACGCGGCGGTGGCCTAGGTCTTTGGTGTAGTCAGGAACTTTGCGAACATCACTGGTGAGCACCGCGTCAAAAAGCTTGGCCGTTTCCAAGAAGTCCGCGTAATGCGGCGGATCTTCCTTGTTCCAGAACACCGCAGGAATTCCCTTTTCCCGGAATCCTTGGATCATTGAAACCAGCGCGGGACGCGGTGCCGTGGGACCGGTCAGATGGTATTGCCAGGCACCGTTGTTGCCATTCCACGCTGATTCGACGAACAGCAGATCAAAGTGTGAGTCGCTTAATTTCTGTTCCCAGTTCCCCGGGGTCAGCGCTTCCAGTTCCCATTCCGGTCCCCACGCGGCATGGCTGAACTCGTCGAGGATCACTGCCACCCGCAACGAGCTACGCGCCCGCGAATGATTGACGCTGCTCCCGGCAATGCCCTGTGGCGAGTACCCCAGAAGCTTCTGACGGTCGGCAACTGCTGACGGTGGCGCCTGATGCAGGCCCAATTGCTGGCGCCTCCACCAGGTGCTTAGTTGGCTAAAACCACCGGTGCGCAGGTGCCACAGCCCGGTGCGCAGTGTTCTGATGTCCATCGAGTTTCTGTCCTACGGTGTTGTATATGTTCTTGCGGAGCCTAGGAAACGGGTAGCTCGGCTGCCGTCGTGGCGAAAAACTCTTGCAGAGTCTCGTCCTGCCACTCATGTGGCCCATAAAAACCTGCCAGCTGGGCAATCAGCGCACGAGATTCAGGCTGTTCTTCCGGCGCGACCCGCTGGAGCTTGTCAAGGTACCAGCCCTTGATAAAGGGCTCCATACGTCGTTGTTTGTAGACGTCCAGCAGCCCCACTTCGCCAAGCCAGGCAGCGCGTTCGCGTTCCAGCGGAATGTACTTGCGGAAAAACTTCGGTCCAAGGGTATTCACCGTCGAGGTGGATACGGCCGCGAAGTATGCGTGGATCGGCTCGTTGAGCAAGGAAATCTTGGTGCTGTAGTAGAGCATCTGCTGGAAGAAGTAGGAATCCTGTCCTACCGCGCCAACGGGTTGTTCAATCTTCAGGGATCGGAGCCAATCGGTATTCGCCACCAATGCCTGGATGCTCATGGGCGTGAAATTGATTTTTGGCAGCAGCCCAGGATCTACAGCGTAGGTTTCGTCGGACACCCGATTCTGGTGGATCTGCTTGCGCAGGATTCGCACATAGTTGACCAGCTTGCGTCGGTCCGCATTACGAATCATGTTGCCCAGGGCGAAATCCGAACCGTTGGTCTTGGCCAGCTGCAGCAGCTTAGCGTACCCATCCGACAGTGCCTCGTTATCCGGATCCAGGTAGGTGATCCACGGCGCTGTTGCCATATCCAAACCCTTATTGCGTGGGCGTGATGCACTGCCCGAGCCTCCGGGTTCAAAACTAAACGCACGCACGTTGGCATAACGTGATTCAAGTTCGCGGACGGTATTTCGTGTCGCCGCGTCGGTTGAACCATCGTCGATAAGCAGGATTTCCATGGACTCGAAAATTGAGCTTCGACGCAGGGATTCAAAACACTTAAAGTTCAGGTGTCCACCATTGTTGTAGACCGGAATCACCACACTCAGCTCCGGCTTCCACTCAGGGCTGATTTCGGCACGTTCCCGCGCTCGCGGAGCGACTTCGTAACCGTCAAGCATGTAACCCTGATCTTCGCGGCTGTCGTTCGTGGCTTCCAGCCAACGTAGTGAGCCGTGTTCGGGGGCGGCGTCTTCGGTGAAGTCATGGTGCTGCGTACTCGCGGACGATTCAGGTGCCTTAAACAAGGTCCCCGCCGCAACGAATTTGGTGGCGTTAAGCAGATCCTGGAGATAGTGCTGGCCGTAATCGAACCCTTCGGAAACCGAGCATGCCAGATCCGCACCAGCATTTCTGGCGCTGCGTTCATCTTCGAAGACCTGGATAGTGGAAGGATCCATTCCCGGCAAGTGCTGGCTTTGCAGAAAACGATGGGCAACTTCTGCAGAACCAACCAACGCCACCGTTCGGGTTCCTGGCCCACTGGTGGCAACACCGCAGGTGGAAAGAAGAGTGTGCATCCGGTCAAAGTTCACGTGGCTGGTATAAACGTTGCGCAGACCAGTCATTTGATTGCGGTACAGATGCTCAGCATCCAGCGAGGCAACGATGTCAGCGGTATCGAACGCTGACTCAGGCATAAACACATTGGGGAATCGGTCATTAACCCCCGCGTTATAGTTCGACAACACCGTGCAACCCATGGCTTGTAGTTCAACCACACGGTTCGCATACATGCTGGCGCTGTTCACTACCGAGTTCAGGTTGATGGCAATATCGCTTGTCCGATGGATACGGAGAAGCTCATCATGTGCGACGGCAGGTTCAACATAGGGTAGGTAATGCTGTTGGTATTGGTACTTCTCCAAACCCAAGTCCCAGTTCCGGTCAATAATGCGCAACCGTCGCCCGGAGGCAATCACCCCGTCAAAGAGCTGGTACGCGGCCTCGCGGCGCTCTGGGTATTTGTGGTTGTGCCAGCTGCCGGCAAACACCACATCATCGATCCGGTGCTGGCGGCTGCCCACCGGATTGTGGTGCTGGTGGTCGACGCTGAATGGCAGAACCTCGATCGCCTTGGCGTTGGGGCAATCAATTGCGTACCGGGGAACCATTTCCGCGGCACTGGTGAAAACATAATCGCAAAGCTGCGCGGTACTCAGATACACCGCATAGTTGGGCGGATCCTCTTTGGAGTAGAAAGCAACCGGGGTACCGGAATTTTGGAAAGCCGGGATAAGTTCGGTTTCAATGAGCTTGCGGATCCGGCTCTTGCGTTGCGAGGCGCCAACCCACTCTCCGGCAAGGCCACGCCACGAGCTGGTGACAAGAACCAAGTCGAGTTTCCCCACATGCGCTGTGTAGTTCTGAGGGGTGAGCGGAACAAATTTCGCGGTATTGGCAAAGCTCTTATAGAGAAACTCATCGGCAATGATTCCGATACGTGTTTCAAAAGGCTGGTACCAGCGTTGTCCGTCGGATTCGCTGCGATTGATAACGCTGGAGAATTCGTCAGTGATTCGCCGTCGGGTGGAGTCGAAGTAGGAACGACGACTCACATAGTCCGCTGAGCTCCGTGCCGGGTCGATGAAAGGATGTTCTCCGGCTAACGCCTGCGAATAGTAGTCGGACATCAAGTGGCGTTCCATGCTGAATCCCTGCGGATAACCCTCGGGAAGAGAAAGACTGGCAATGCGCCTGTCGATGTGTTTTAGACGTTTGCTAAGACTTTTCGGATCCATTGATATTACCTTCCCGACTTAAATCGCCAGTACCACAGTTGCAACCGCCCCAGTTTCGAACGGCTCAAGGCCAAATAGCGTTTTTGCAAAAGCTCCAACTCCCGCATGGCCTTTTCCGAATCGGGGTTACCTTTCTGCGCGGTAGCAGCAGGTGCAACTTTGGGATGACGACCATCCGGCGTTTGCGCCAGCTGTTTGTCTCGTTTATCAAGCATCTTCAGCAAACGGGATTCACGTTCGTAGAGCGCCCGTAACTCTTCACTCAATTCATGAATCTCCTGATGCAGGTTCAGGTGGGTGCGGCGCGCGTTGTTCAGGAGAACACTTTGCCGAGTCGTCTGGTTGTTCAATTGGTCGGTCATGCTCACCATTCAGTTAGCTGGTTCCACGGGAAGAATTTTGGCAAAAGGATTGTCGGTCAGGATTTTTCGTTCTTGGCCCTGCGCGACCCTTGCGACGATCTGCAAGCCGGTGCGGCTAGCCTTCTCCCATGAATCTCGTGGCGTATCTCGAAGCGCACGAATTCGAATCTTGACACACGTACCAGCAGGCAGGGCGGTCATCGTAATTCCATAGGGTTCTGGCCTTGCCGATAGATCATGTCGCAGCGTTTCAACTCCGTCGAGTTCAACTACGAACTCCATGTGATTCGTGGCCCTGGGGTTCTCGTAGGTATTTTCCACAGAGAGCTGCAGATCGATAGGTCTCATATCTGCATCCGGATCATGATTGATCTGAATTTCAGCCACATGGCTTGATCTGAAGTGTTCGGCTGGAACATATAAGCTTCCAGCATAGGGCCTATGGGCGATTTTCTGCCCCTGTTCATTCAAGATGCTGATTTTGGAAGTGACCTCAACATTTGTACCTACGGAATTGTTCACCCTATTGGTGCGTAACGGTGGCAACTCCTTGAGTTTGTCCCGACCTTGTTCATAGAGATTCTTGGTGGAATTAACCCCGTAGAAGTTGAGGAACGGTGCACTTCGATTGATTAGTTCCTTGAAGAAGTAGCCTTCGCGACGTTGACTCGCGTCGAAGGACAGCGCCAGATCGATTAGACGGCGGTGATTAAACGGAATCGCAGTATCAAAAGCGCAATCCGTTTCATTAAACACTTCAGAAAACCATCGTCCTTGGCGCAGCTCCCAGTAGTACATGTCTAGAGGTTCATAGGATGCGGGCAATTCACGGTAGCCCGCTTGGCCGATAAGCTCGTCAAATTCATCCATCACCGTATCGATCTGAGTTTCCATCGCAGGGTGGCGTTGAACCGTCTGATCACGCAAGAGTTTCCTTAAGCCACGCAATGGCTCACCAGGCGTACGGTACTTGTGGAAATAGTTGCGACCAGTTTCATGCAGATTGGCCCGTAAATGTACGGTGCTCGGATTCGGAAACCTTCGCTGATATAGCTTCAGTAGCCACTGTCCGTGCTGGCCAGCGGTGTTCTTGGCCAACGTATTCTTTTCATTTGCCGACAATGCTGGTGCTTCATCACGGCGTAGAAATTCATGATCAATGTTGACCACATCCAGGATTTGCTGAACGATCGCTTCATCCTGATAGATGGAACGTGACCAAGCGCTGTCTTGCCGAGGAATCGCCGTATAGGTAAAGGCTTTGATCCGATCCCAAAAGGCTCGTGACATTGCCAAAGAAACTCGGCTGTCAATTCCCCCGGTCATCGACAGCGCCACGTCCCGATCAGACGAGATCAGCCTGATCTGCTCAGTCCACAAATGCTGAGCCAGATCTAACCGTTCTTTGTCTGACGCACCTAGGTAAGAGTTCTCAGTGTAAGGAAAATAGCGGGATTGCGACGAGGTCGACAAGTCCAACCTATGGTTAGGCTGTAATGCTGTGATTCCGCGAAAACGGCTGAATCGCCCTCTCAATGCAAGCGAGAGGCT
This sequence comes from Glutamicibacter sp. NPDC087344, assembly GCF_044744225.1. NCBI lineage: Bacteria > Bacillati > Actinomycetota > Actinomycetes > Micrococcales > Micrococcaceae > Glutamicibacter > Glutamicibacter sp. NPDC087344. The sequence goes on from NZ_JBIUXY010000001.1 coordinate 282,470, forward strand.
CGAAATAGTAGCCAACTCGGGCCGGGCATTCACAAGATCGGCGAGCATTCGCTCATGGGATGAAACGACCGTCTGACCGTCGATAAAGTATACCGAGCGCATACCATGCGCATCATGGTAGACATATTGTTCGTCATCGGTCAGTACAAACAGCGCATAGCGACCTCCAAGGTCATAGAGGTACTTTTCTACTTCCGTGCGGCCCGCAGTTTCCCATGCATCAAAAATCAGGGCGCAAATCTCACGTGTATCGCCGGTGGAAGCGGAATCCGAAACGTACTGGGCATGTCCAATCAAGACAATGAGTGCCGTGCCTCTATCCAAGATCTCTAGTTCAGTTTCTGGCGCCTGCCAGAATTCACCGCGGCTGGTCTGATGGTGCCGAAAGCCCTTGAGTTCGTCCGTAATCACTTGGGCGTCCCGTGAGTACAGAAAACCACGCGGATAGAAATTGATGGGCATAAATTTTTTGCTCTCACTGCAGCGGGATGATGATCGTCCATTCGAGGCTAACAGTGCTCTAGTCTCAAATACGCCCTTTTCAGAAGCTCTTTACCGAGGGCTCACGAAGTGTTCACGGGGCGTTAACCACCGGCCCGGTTACGGTGATTGTCGCAGGGCATTTCACCTGTGCCTCAATCTGCCGAATTGCCTCTAGCCAGCACCCGAAAACGATTTGCTCGCGTTTCTGGCGTCCGATTGGTAGTTCCTTTTGCACACACCTAAGCCTCGAGTGCTCCACGTCGTGAACCAAAACTACAGGTGACAGCCCGTGTCGCTGTGCTTTCGGCTAATGGTATCTAGGTTTACATGGCGTCATACATCGCATTAAACTGGTTTTCATCTGAGGCTTTTTCCTCGGTCATCATCACTTCTTAGGGGAAAATATGAACAAACTCTTGCAGAGGGCTCTGGTCGCTCTTGCTTCTGGTGCCTTGGTCTTTTCGGGCGCCACCACTGCCGCAGCACAGCCAGTTGTTACCGCACCGGCCAGCGTGAGCGTAGTCGCCGCGAAAAAGGCGACCTTGGCTGTCACCATCAAGAAGATCGGTAACAAAACCGTTTCCGGCTCGGCAAAGGCCACCATTAAGCCAAGCTATTCCAAGGTCAAAAACGTCAAGGTCAAGTCCGCGACGCTCACCGTGAAAAAGGGCTCAAAAACTGTAGCTAAGAACAAGACTTCGGCCAAGTTGGCAACCGGAACGTATAAGGTCACCACAACGGTCAAGTACCAGTACAAAGGCAAAACCTCGACCAAAACGAAGACCGAGACAATCAAAGTCTCCAAGAAGGCTGCAAAAAAGACACCAGTCTCGAAGAAGCCCAGCGGATACAATTGCCCTGCTGGCTACCCGGTCAAGGGAAACCGGACCGGCAGCAATAAGGAATGGAAGTACCACGTGAAGGGCGGCCAGTTCTACGACCGCACCAAGCCTGAGGAATGCTTCAAGAACACGAGCGACGCACGCAAGGCAGGCTACCGAGCTTCCAAGCGTTAGACGCAGATAGATTCCGAAGAGGTCGGAGCAGGAAGACATAATTTGTTCCTGCTCCGGCCTCTTGTGCTTTAATCCGCTGTTCTCATCGTCTCCGCGCACATAACATTCGGTCGCTCAGTGCCCCCCCTGTTTAGCGTTGGTTGTGTCGGTGAGTGGCTAGTCCAATACACCAGGTATTTGATAGCCATAGGTCCGGAATCGATCACCTGAACAGCAGGAACAACACTTCAATGTACGAAGCTGCCCCATTGCCTACTTTCAAGTCCGCGTTGGAACTCTGATTTGTCTCGACATCGGCTACGAAGGATTTCTGCAAGCGAATCAGCGATTGATTCTACTCTGACCTTGGCAAACGCCTTTGACTGTAAGACCCAGAAAACTGTGAACTGATCGGTGGGCAGCATTCATGGCCACTGGTGGGTGCTTTTCGCGACCATCAACGGGCAATTTTAGTGGCCGTCTATGGGCAGACTGAAATGTTCTCGGCACTAGTATCATCCCCAAACTGGCAAAGCACTCCGATGACGGTAAACGACATTGATCACAGTCTCCATCGAACATCCCTCTTGGACGAGTAAACGAAATCGCGAACGGTTTCGACAAAATGTAGGTGGTTCGGCGTAGATTCATCACTACGCTGCTCACCGTGAATATGGAAGAGATCCAAGATGTCTGTATTTGCCCCACCCTGCCTGCTCTCGGCAGAGTCGCTCGGCGCGCATCAAGTTAACGTATTGGTCGTTACCTGGCAGCACCCTTTTACGCGCGAAATCAGTGCTATCGGGTTACTGGCCAAAACACTTTCTGGTGTCTACAGCTTCAACTACGTACACAATGTGTTAAGTATCGAAGATTTTCGACCTCTCGTCGGTTTCCCTGATTTGTATGCTCGCTATGATGCAGACGATCTTTTTCCACTCTTTGCCCAACGTGTCATGACCCCGAGGCGTCCAGACTATTCAAGTTTCGTTTCGGCGCTAGGGCTTTCCGATGTTCCCACACCTTGGGAGCAACTGCCGCACTCGGGCGGTAGACGGGCTGGCCATACCCTTCAGTTACTGCCAGTACCAACTCAGGCGGAGGGAATTCTCGGCACATGGGAAGTTAGTTTCCTCGTGCATGGCATGCGTCATATAGCGGGCGAACGTCGAACTCTCCATGCTCGTGAAGTTACCGTCAGCCAAGAGCTTCAAGAGCATGCGCTCCGCTCACTGCGTCCAGGTGACGAGTTGCGCCTGCTTACCGAACCGCAAAACCCCGTCAACACCCAAGCAATTCTCGTAGCGGATGCAACAGGTATCCCACTGGGCTACATGCCTGACTTCCTTACCGAAGATTTGACTCTTCTCGGCCTGGAAAACTTGTCCTGCACGGCAGAAGCTGTCAATGGTCCAAACGTGCCATGGCATATGCGACTATCGGCGAAACTAAGCTGCAATGCTCCAGCAGGATTTCAGTTTTTCACGTCAAGCTCATGGCAGCTGCTGGTTAGTAGCTGAACTTCTGAACCACCATCGGATTCCCTGATGGATTGTTGCATACGATCAAAATAAAAACGTCAGTGACGATAAACCCTGGGGTATAGCGTCACTGACGTAATTTATACGATTTCTAGAACCGCTTAGCGGGCTACCGAACCGTCAACGTAGTCATCGCTGGAGGAATCGGAGATCCACGAGAACAGCGAGCGCAGCTCGCGACCGGTGGTCTCGATTGGGTGTGCTTCACCCTTGGCACGCAGTTCCAGGAATTCCTTGGCGCCGTTGGCCTGGTCATCCATGAAACGCTGAGCGAAAGCGCCGGACTGGATGTCAGCCAGAACGGCCTTCATGTTTTCCTTCACCTCTGGGGTGATCACGCGTGGGCCGGAGACGTAGTCGCCGTACTCAGCGGTGTCGGAGATCGACCAACGCTGCTTGGCGATGCCGCCTTCCCACATCAGGTCAACGATCAGCTTCAGCTCGTGAAGAACCTCGAAGTAAGCGATCTCTGGCTTGTAGCCAGCTTCGGTCAGAACCTCGAAGCCGTACTGAACCAGCTGCGAGGTGCCTCCGCACAGTACAGCCTGCTCACCGAACAGGTCGGTTTCGGTCTCTTCAGTAAAGGTGGTCTCGATGACACCTGCGCGGGTGCCACCGATGCCTGCTGCGTAGGACAGTGCCAGTTCCTTGGCGGCGCCGGAGAAGTTCTGCTCCACAGCGATCAGGTCAGGGATGCCACGGCCGGCTTCGAACTCGCGGCGCACGGTGTGGCCCGGAGCCTTTGGAGCAACCAGTGCAACGTCGACGTTGGCTGGCGGCTGGATGAAGCCGAAGCGGATGTTGAAGCCGTGACCGAAGAACAGGGCATTGCCTGCTTCCAGGTTCTCAGCGATCGAGTCAGCGTAAACCTTGGCCTGGACCTGATCCGGGGTCAGGATCATGATGACGTCGGCCCACTTGGCGGCCTCGGATACGGTGGCAACCTTCAGGCCTTCGGCCTCAGCCTTGGCGCGGGACTTGGAGCCCTCGGCCAGGCCCACGGTTACGTCGACACCCGAGTCGCGCAGGCTCAGTGCGTGCGCGTGGCCCTGGGAACCGTAACCAATGATGGCTACCTTCTTGCCCTGGATGATCGAGAGATCTGCGTCGTCGTCATAGTACAAATCAGCCATGTGAGTTGCTCCTTGTGTGTTTCGAAAAAGGAAATTCTGGTTCAGGCACCAGCAGTTACTTTAAGTGTGGTGCCATGTTTTATGAAATGTGATGTTCGTGTCCGAAGAAGTCATGAACTAGGCTGCTTCGGACACGAATCGGCGCTAGGCCGAAAGGGTTTTCAGCGCCCGGTCGCTCATCGACTTGGCGCCGCGGCCCACGGCCAGGGTGCCGGCCTGAACGATCTCGCGAATGCCGAACGGTTCAAGAACCGCCAGCAGCGCTTCAATCTTGGCCGCGTTGCCGGTGGCCTCGATGACCAGCGAGTCGGTGGCCACGTCGATCACCGAGGCACGGAAAAGCTCCGCCGCCTGGGTGACCTGCAAGCGGGTGCTGGCATCCGCGCGGACCTTGACCATGATGTGGTCGCGCTGCACGGACGTATCCGGCAGCAGTTCCACGATCTTGATGACGTTGATCAGTTTATTCAGCTGCTTGGTGACCTGCTCCAGGGAGTCCCCCTCGGCGTCGACCACCACGGTCATCCGGCTGATTCCCTCGATCTCCGTGGGACCCACGGCCAACGAGTGGATGTTGAACGCACGGCGGGCGAAGAGGCTTGCAACTCGGGTGAGGACACCCGGTACGTCTTCGACCAGTACGGACAGCGTGTGTTTTGCCATGTTCTAGTCTTCCTCTTCCCACTCCGGGGTCATGCCCCGGGCAATCTGGATCTGGTCGTTGCTCACTCCGGCGGGGACCATTGGCCACACCATGGAGTCGGCGGAGACCACAAAGTCGATAACCACCGGACGGTCGTTGATTTCCAACGCCTTCTGGATGGTCGCGTCAATGTCCTCGTCGCGTTCGCAGCGCAGCCCCACGCAGCCGTAGGCATCCGCCAGCTTCACGAAGTCCGGAACGCGCGCGGTGCCGTGGCCCGTGTTCAGATCCGTGTTCGAGTAGCGTGCGTCGTAGAACAGGGTCTGCCACTGGCGGACCATGCCCAGCGAAGAGTTGTTGATGACCGCGACCTTGATGGGGATGTTGTTGATGACGCAGGTGGCAAGCTCCTGGTTGGTCATCTGGAAACAGCCGTCTCCGTCAATGGCCCACACTGCACGCTCCGGCTGGGCAACCTTGGCGCCCATGGCGGCGGGTACCGAGTACCCCATGGTGCCAAGACCGGCAGAGTTCAGCCAGGAACGCGGGCGCTCGTACTTCACGAACTGCGCGGCCCACATCTGGTGCTGTCCCACACCGGCAACGTAGACACCCTCCGGACCGGTGAGTTCACCGATCCGCTGGATGACGTGCTGCGGGGCGGAGAGGCCGTCATGGGTCTCGGTGTAGCCAATCGGGTAGGTTTCGCGCAGGCGGCTAAGCAGCGACCACCAGTTCGACAGATCCTGCTGCGGTTCGGTTTCAAACCGTGCCTCGCAGGCCTCGAAGAGCTGAGGAATGATCTCATCCAGCGAGCCCACAATGGGGACATCAGCCACGCGGTTTTTGGAGATTTCCGCGGGGTCGATATCCGCATGGATCACCTTGGCGTTCGGAGCGAACGAGGAGAGCACACCGGTGACTCGGTCATCAAAGCGCGCACCCAGGGTGATCAACAGGTCGGACTGCTGCAAGGCGGTCACCGCGGACACGGCCCCGTGCATACCGGGCATACCCACATGCTGCGGGTGTGAATCCGGGAACGCGCCGCGAGCGGTCAGGGTGGTGACCACCGGGGCGTTGATGAACTCGGCAAATGCCTTGAGTTCTTCGTGTGCGTCGGCCTTGATGACGCCGCCGCCCACATAGAGCACCGGACGGGTTGCGCCGGCGATCAGTTTGGCAGCTTCTCGCAACTGCTTGTTGTGCCCACGGGTCACCACACGGTAACCAGGCAATTCGACCTTGGGAGGCCACGAGAAGGTCATCTGCGAGGTCTGGGCATCCTTGGTGATGTCCACCAGCACCGGGCCGGGACGGCCGGTCTGGGCCAGGTAAAACGCGCTGGCCATGACCCGTGGAATATCCTCGGGGTCGGTCACCAAAAAAGCGTGCTTGGTGATCGGCATGGTGATGCCGACAATGTCGGCTTCCTGGAACGCGTCAGAGCCGATGAAGGCGCTGTTGACCTGGCCGGTGATTGCCACCATGGGCACTGAGTCCATGTTGGCATCCGCCAGTGCGGTGACGAGGTTGGTTGCGCCCGGCCCGGAGGTAGCGATGCAGACGCCAACTTCTCCGCTGACCATGGCGTAACCCTGTGCGGCATGGCCGGCACCCTGTTCATGACGGACCAGGATGTGATTAACCTTGGTCGAGTCCATGAGTGGATCATAGGTGGGAAGGATGGCCCCACCTGGTAATCCGAAGACGTCCTTGACGCCCAATTCTTCCAGCGAGCGGACGATGGCTTGTGAGCCCGTCATCTGTGTGGGAGCAACGATGTTGTTCGGACCCTGGACCGGGTTCGAAGCTTCCACAACGGAAGAGACAGCGGCGGCGGCATCCTTGGGTCGACTGATTGACTTCGCAACCGACGCCGGATTGGCGGGTGAGGAGTTGCTCATCTGGATCCTTTCCATTTCTATCTCTTCATCTGCGCATAAAAAACGCCCCACGGCCGTCACTTCTGACGAAAGGGGGCTGCGCGTCACCGATGCTCTGCCTGTTTCCAGAGCAAGTCTCAGGCTCCGCGCCCGATAACTAGTAGAACATCGATAAATATTTGCATGTAACTTATCTTTCTCCACCTCACGGCAAAGATCAACTTGCACCCCGTGCCATCTCATTATATGAGATGGATGTCCATGGTGTGGACGCATGACACGCCCACACACGGACAAATCCACTGCTTCTAGTGTTTACCCACAGTAAGCGCCGGTCGACGCCGAATTCACCAACTTGGCATATTTGGCCAGCACACCGGAGGTGAATTTGGCCGACAACGGCTTCCACCCGACCTTGCGGGCTTCCAGGTCGGCCTCGTCGACCAACAGGTCAAAGGTGCGCGCCTGGATATCCACCCGGATCCTGTCCCCATTTTCAACAAATGCAATCGGTCCGCCGTCCACCGCTTCCGGGGCCACGTGCCCGATACACAATCCCGTGGTGCCTCCGGAGAAGCGGCCATCGGTCAGCAGCAACACGTCCTTGCCCAAACCTGCGCCCTTGATGGCACCGGTAATGGCCAGCATCTCGCGCATTCCCGGACCGCCCTTGGGGCCTTCGTAGCGAATCACCACCACGTCCCCGGCCTGCAGTTCACCGCGGTCCAGCGCGTCCAAGGCACCCTGTTCGCGTTCAAAAACCCGCGCGGTGCCTTCAAAAACATCCGCATCGAATCCCGCGGATTTCACCACGGCGCCTTCCGGAGCCAGCGAACCGTGCAGGATGGTGATACCGCCGGTTTGATGGATTGGATCTTGCATGGCGCGCAGGATCTTCCCATCCGGATCCGGCGGAGCGATCTCCGCCAGGTTCTCCGCCACGGTTTTCCCCGACACGGTCAGGCAGTCTCCGTGCAGCAACCCGGCATCCAACAAGGCCTTCATGACCACCGGGACCCCGCCGATGCGGTCCAGATCATTCATCACGTAGCGGCCAAAGGGTTTCAGGTCCGCCAGGTGCGGCACCTTATCCCCAATGCGGTTGAAGTCATCCAGGCTCAGTTCCACCTCGGCCTCGCGGGCAATGGCCAGCAAGTGAAGAACGGCGTTGGTTGAGCCGCCGAACGCCATCAGCACCGCGATCGCGTTTTCAAAAGCTTCTCGGGTCATGATGTCGCGGGCGCGGATTCCGCGACGCAACAGCTCGACTACCGCTTCGCCCGAACGGTGGGCGAACGAATCACGCCGGCGATCCGGCGAGGGTGGCGCGGCGGACCCGGGAAGGCTCATACCCAGCGCTTCTCCAATGGAAGCCATGGTGTTCGCGGTATACATTCCGCCGCAGGCTCCCTCGCCCGGGCAGATGGCCTTTTCAATACGTTCCAAGTCGCCTTCGCTCATCTTGCCGGCCGCGCACGCGCCGACCGCTTCAAAAGCATCAATGAGGGTGACGTCTTTTTCCGTGCCGTCTTCAAGCTTCACCCATCCGGGCATGATGGACCCGGCGTAGAGGAACACCGAAGACAGGTTCAGCCGCGCGGCTGCCATCAGCATGCCAGGCAGCGACTTATCGCAGCCGGCCAGCAGGACCGAACCGTCAAGCCGCTCGGCCATCATCACGGTTTCCACCGAGTCGGCAATCACCTCGCGGGACACCAGGGAGAAATGCATTCCCTCATGGCCCATGGAGATGCCGTCCGAGACGGAGATCGTGCCAAATTGCATGGGAAACCCGCCGCCGGCGTGGACACCTTCCTTGGCGCCCTGCGCTAAACGATTCAGCGAGAGGTTGCAGGGGGTGATTTCGTTCCACGAACTGGCAATGCCAATCTGCGGCTTGGCGAAATCCTCATCCCCCATGCCAACCGCGCGCAGCATGCCGCGCGACGGAGCAGCGTGGATGCCATCGGTCACTGCACGAGACCGTGGCTTAATGTCCGGGCTGGAATCTTGGCTCATAAAACCCCATTCTAGGAGTCAATATGACCAATTGGGTAACCCGTGACAAGCCGGTGACACAAAATTGTTGCCGAAGGCACTGATCAGATTGTTCAAATGCACCCAAGAAGCGCGGTACTGTGCCACGCGACCGAACTGAACAAGCCAACGAAAGCTGTTTTGGGTAGTTCTCAGTCCGTGAAGTCGCACCGATTCAATCTCAGCGGCACTACTACCAGAGACATCCGCGGGGCACCTCCCACTAAGCGTCTGCAGCCGCGGTGCAACGCCACATCCTGAGCCCTATTCCATGGACCTTCACCGTTGCACGGAGAAGTCACAACGACGAATAAACAGAAGGAAACATTTCGTATCGCTACCGACCACTACGTTTCAGTTTCGAGTCGTTCACCTGAGAGTTTCGTGTGGTCAAGCACTTTCTATACCCAGATTGTAGGTAATCCTTAGTAGAGTAAGAGCTATGGACACAAGCCCAGCCGAGAATCCGACCGAGCACGTTAAAGCGCGACTGCACCGCGTTTTCGACTCTCAGATCCCTAATTTCGCCAGTTACAACCTGGTAGCGGGAACCGGCGTCGCCGGTTCCGGGGGCCTGAAGGTGATCGGTTATCGACGGCAGCCTGCCGAGCTGGTCCTAGCCCCGGTCAACTCCAGCAACCTGACCGCTTCCGAAAACGCCATCACCATCAATAACACCAACGTCAATCAGCTCGCCTTGCTCAACGACGGCGAGTACGAGGTGGCAACCTCCACCGGTCGGGTCTTCCGTTTCTCCATCCCGTTGCGCCCCACCATTGATCTGCAGCTTGATGATGCCGTGTCGGTGGCCGCCGTGATCGACCAGGAAATTGATGCCAACGACTTCGCCGACTTCATGGATCACTTCATGAACACCATCGAAGGCACCGAAAGTTTCGTGTAACCGTCATCCGGCACCCCTGAATAACACCCAAGACCCCACCGGCTCACCGCACGTCCGTTTACGGACACTGCGCAGCCGATGGGGTCTTGGTGTTCCCGCTCGAGTTTTCCGGGGCCTCAGCCGGCCAGAAATTCTTCGTCCTCATCCAAACCGTGCGGGGTTTTCTCCCACACATGTGGTGTGCGGACCATCTGATAGGCCGCCCGCCAGGCGGCAATCGAGTGCAGCACCCAGTAGGCGGGATTCAACAACGCGAAGGCCGCTACTCGCAGGCCATAACGTTTCCAGGACACCACCGCGGAGACCACAATCATCATCGCGTTGCCAAATATCATGGTCACCCACCCCACCGTCAGCAACCATCCGGGAAGATCAAGCCCGATGAATTGAACGCCGACATAGGTCACCAGGGTGAAAGCCAGCACCAACGGATACGAAAGGAAAGCCAGCGGGGTTCCGGCAATCAATCCGATCATGCCCACGGCCCCGCCCAGTCCGGTGCGTTTCACAAAACGCCACGGGTGACGCATGTTCACCGCCGCGGTCACCATATAACCCTTGATCCAGCGGGTTCGCTGCCGGATCCAGGCCGGAACCTTTGAGCAGGCCTCTTCCCAGGTGGTGGAGTTGATGATTCCCACCCGGTAGCCGCGCACGCTGGCCCGAAGCCCCAGATCCGCGTCCTCGGTGACGTTCCATGGGTCCCAGCCGCCGAGCTCGCGCAGTTCCCGGGCCCGGAAGTGATTGGAGGTGCCGCCCAACGGCAACGGAATCCCGGTTCCTTCAAGGCCCGGAAGCATCGAATCGAACCAGTGTGAATACTCCACGGCGAACATCCGGGTGAGCACGTTGTGCTCGGCATTAAAGTAGTTCAGCGCCGCCTGTACACAGATCAGCGGCCGAGCGTTCGGATCGACCTGGTTACGCATTCGTTCATCTTCACGGAATGCATCGATGGCCTTGCGCAGCTGGTCGGGTTCCGGGCGGTCCTCCGCATCAAAAATAACCACAAATTCACCGTTGGACATGGCCAATCCGTAGTTGCACGCGCGTGGTTTGGTCTGCGGGACTCCTCGCGGAACCACCAGGATCCGCACATTCGCCGGCGGCGCCGCGGCCTTGGCCGCGGCAATGGTTTCCTGGTCGTCTTCCTCCAATAGCAACAGCACCTCGAGTTTGGACATCGGGTAATCCAATGAACCGATGTTCTCGATGAGCTTGCCGATGATATTCGCCTCGTGGAAGGCCGGGATCAAGATGGTGTAGACCGGGAGGTCTTCATCCGGGATCCGCCCGCGTGCTGGAATCTGCACGCCTAAACGTTCACGCCACCGTTGCAGGCTTTGGGCGGCCAAGGCGCGCCGCGCGCGCTGGATGGGGGCGTTGACACTGGCAAGGGTCTTGAACAGGATACTGGTGGCGAAACTGATGTTCGCCACACACAGCACCACAATCAGGGTCAGCCGGAGGTTGATGATCAGTCCGGCCACGCACACCGCGGCAAGGATCAGCGGCACAATCATCTGCCACGGGGTCAGCGCCACCTTGGCGGACTGCGCCGGGTCCTCCACCGAGAGTTTGTCCGCCGCGTCGTACAGCATCTCGCGGCGGAATGATGCCTGCAAGGCCTGTTGAATATCCCAGTCGGTGGTGGCCACCACCTGCACCGGGGTGCCCAGCATCGTCCGCGCCTCCTGAAGCAGCTCGCTGGTCGGGGTGACGCTGGTGGCGATCACCGTGTGCCCGGCGGCCTGCCGGTAGGGCAACCAACCGGATGACAGCGCCCATTCATGGTCGAGTCCCGCCAACAGGTCCGGTTGCGGCGGGTCCTCCACCAAGTCCACCAGGCTGGTGCCCCACTGATCGGCGAGCGCGCGGTACATGTCACGGCGTTTCACCGCTCCGGCAAGCAGCAGGTGGCGACCGAGCAGCCCGCCCTCGCGCGCTTGGTCTTCCAGCGCCTGCTCAACATCTGCCTGGTCCACCAGCTGCTGTTCAACCAGGAGCTGTCCGAGCGGTTTGTGTGGCACATTCATCGGTCAATCCTTTGCAGCACCGCGTGTGTCGGGGAGGTGTAGACGGTACGGTAACTGGCCCGCGCCGAGGGATGAGCGGTGAACGCTTGGTCTACCAGGTCCACGGGGCCGGAGTTGATGGGCGCACCTTCCTCCTCGACGTTCAGCAGGACCCACCGGGCGTTGGCCGCCGGGTTCTTCAAGGCTTGGGTAAACCGTTCGCCGGAGGCCCTGAGGTAGATCTGGGAAATATCCATTCCCAGCAAGGGGATGATGGCGTTGCCGCGGGCGCTTTCGTCTATCAGCAATCCGCCGCCGTCATAGTGTTCGGCCAGCCAGCGGGCGGCCTCGCTGGAGTAGGTGGTTGATTCGGCGCTCATCACCGCCTCGGCCAGCACCGGGGCACGGTCTACCGGACCGGTAGCCCACCATCCGGCTTGAAGCACCACCGCGACGCCCAAGGCCGCGGCCGCACCGGCGCGCAGCGTGGTAGTGGGGATGCGGCCGTGCGTTGTGCTGCGGGTCAGCCAGCTTGCCACGGCATCAACACTCAGGGAGGCCGCCAGCAGGAAAAAGGGCAGCGCCGTCATGGCGAAACGGTTGTTCCACCAGGTGCTGGGCAGCGAGTTGGCGTTGTTGATGGCCGTTTGCCCCAGGTACATGCTCAGCACCGCAAAGGCGTAGGCGCTACTGGTCAGCCAGAGCACCAAACCAGGTGTCTGCAACCGCCACCGGTAGGCGGCGATCAGCATGCCGGCGGCGGCCAGGATGATCATGAGCAGGCCAGCGGTTCCGAACACCGAGGAATGGAAGGTCACCAGGGTGAGTCCAAGATTTCCCTTGGTGGGCAGCAGGCCGCTGGTGCTGATGGATGACTGCTGGGCGCTGGCCGAGTAGGGGCCGAACATGAATTCCAGCGGGTTCCCGTAGATTCCCCAGTTGTAGGCAAGCCACCAGAACACCGCCACGGCCGGGATCCAGGCGTAGCCGGCGGCCATGATGATCACCTGGCGCAGCGAACGGGTTCGGCGTGCGGTCACCACGCAGACAAAGATGGTGCCGGTCAGCGCCAGCATCCAGCCCTCGTAGCGGGAGAGCATGGCGGCGGCGGTGGGAATGCCGGCGAAAACCGCCAATTCTCCGGCACTCATCCGCCGTGATTCCAGGGCCCAGCGGCTCAGCCCGGCCAGCGCCGCGACCAGGAACAACAGCAGCACCGGTTCGGTCAGCGCGGTGGTGTACAGGTACAGCACGCTGGGGTTAGCCAGCAGCAGCACCAGTAAAGCCAGCCGCCCGGCCCGGCCGACACCGAGCCTGGCGGCGATGCGGTACAGCCCGGCCGCTGTTCCGGCCAGTGCGGCGCTTCCCAGCAGGGCCGCGGCCCACCCGGTGTGGAACAGCGGGTCGATGGCCACCAGCGGGATCAGCAACAGGTGCGGCACCGGCAACCACACGGTGCCAAGCTGTTCGAAACCCGGGGCCATGGAGTCAATCACACGCCGGGCAATGGTCAGGTGGCTTTGGGCATCGGAGTAGGCCAGGGCCCAGCCCTGGGGTACGGTGACGCAGCTGGCGGCCAACCCCACGAGCCCGGCGATCACCGCAACCAGCACGGAGCCGGGAACCTGGCGCACCTGTGGCGGCACATCCAGCAGCCGCCAGGCGCGGCGCAGCACGGTGGGGGCAGCGCCGCGCGGGGCAGGTCTGAGTTTAGTGCTCATCTAGGGTGCTGGAGGACGCGTCGGTTGATCCGTTGGCGGCCTGGGCTTCAGCGGTTGCTTGCGCCTTGGCCCGGGCGTTTCTCCGGCGGTAAGCAAGTGTTCCGGCCACCCCGGCCAGGATCACGGCGATCACGCCTCCCACGGCCCACCAGGCGTAGGCCCGGTAGTCGTCGGTGACAGATTTTTGCGGGATCAGCGCGTTGCTTTCCAGCAGCACCGGCTTCGCCGAGTCTTGGGCAATCAGCAGGTTGCGGGAGAGCGCCGCCCAGCCGCCGGCCTGGGGAGTCACCTGGGTGGCGAGGTCTTGGTAGAGCTCATCCGGGCTGGTGCCATCCGGCGACCAGCTTCCGGCCAGCAGGACGGTGCGTCCCTCATGCTCAAAGGCTTCCAGGGCCGCGTAGGGTGTATCCGAGCCCACCCCGGCTTCAAGCACCGAGGATTCGATGGTGCGAAAACGTTCCAAGCGCAACGGCGCGCCAAGCTCATCGGCCAGCGACGCCTCCGCGCCGATCACCACGGTGCTCAACGGCGAGCTGGCCACGTCGGCGATCTGAAGGTTCTCCACCTTCAGCGGCACGGCGCTGGACTGCTGCAGCGCGGCCAAAACGCTGGTAGCTAGTTCGTTTGCGGTAGCGGCGGAAACATTCTGCCCCAGCGCCAGGCCCAGTTCTCCCCCGGCACGCTGCGGGAGCAATTGGAAGCCGGAGGTGTTGCCCGCCCCATACTGCGGGGTCAGGGTGCTTTTGGCGCCATCCAGGTGCAGCTGGACGGGAAGCGCGCCGGGAACCGCGCAGTTGGCTCCCTGCGCCGCGGCGTCCAGCTGGAGGCGCAAGCCGTTGCGGGAATTGACCAGTGAGTCCGGGATCTGGATGTCGGCGTCCACGGTGGTGTCCTCACCCAGCACAAATGAATCAACCAGGGTGTCGTTCCAGTACACATTCAGCGCGGCGGCGGTGTTTTCCGGGATGGCGCTATGGGTTCCGGAGAGGTGGAGTTGCGCACCTTCCAGGCTGGAGCCGAGGTTGGCTTCATCCACACCGATGTAGACGGATGATTGACCGTACCCTTCAAGTTTTGGTTCCGGTGAGCCCAGGTCGGCCAGGCTGAGCACCTGCGCCGGGGCCCAGCGTTCGTCGGTGGCCGGCGTGGCCAGCGCGTCGACCTGGCGACCGGTGGCCAGGGTGACCGCTTGGCTGCGGATCACGGTGTCCAGGTTGGCAAGCTGCTCGGCGCTGCCGCTCAGGCGCAGGGCGGTTCCGCCCTGATCCAGGGCCAGCTGCATGCCTTCGTCGGCCAGCGCCACCTCGATGGTGTAATCGGCCCCCTTGGTGTTCCAGGAAACCTCGGAGTTGGGGAAGGCCGCGGCGAGGGCCGGCACGGCGCTCAATGCGGCGGCGGCTGCCTCGTCCGCGGCGTGGACGGAAACGGTTTTCGGGGAGCCGGCGAAAAACTCGGCGATCGATTGCGGGGCGGTCGCCTGGCCCTTGAGGTCCACGGCAACCTCGGAGAGCTGAACCTCTTGGGGTTCGCTGCTCAGGCATTGACCCTGCCGGGTTTCGGGCTGCCAACGCACCGAAACGTTCAGGGCTCCCTGTTCTACCGGTTCTTTCCCGGTCAACGGCACCTCAAAGGTGCCAGCCTGGCTGACCGGCAGGGTTTTGATGGTGTTTTGGCCAACACGCAGTTGCAGCTGCCCGTCGCTTGCGGTGGTTGAGATGCGCCCGGTCAGTGCGCTCGGGGTCAGTCCCTTGGCAACGGGTACCGAGACGGTAGCCCAGGCTCCGGTGTCGCTGGTGGACGCTGGCTGGCTGACCGTCACGGTCTCATCGGCCAGCGCCGGAGCTGCCGGTGTTAAGCCTAAAAATAGCGCGGCGCCTAAAAGAGGGACGAGGGATTTTTGTTTCAACACTTCTCCTGTTGGCCGCGCCCGGGCGTGCTGGGAGTCGGCATTAAATTTTTTTCTGCTCACAGTCCCCATTGAGCCAAACTGCAATCCCCATTGCAGTGAACATTCTCGTACTCTATCCCGGGTCGTGCATTTCCCTCCCGGTCAAGCTCTGTATTCTCAAGCTACTGACAGTTTGCAGTAATCTCCAAACAATTTATGCTAAAACTCGAGTTGGCTTGGACACAGGCCGTTGGACGAAGGGAAAATCCAGTGAGCGGTTCGGCCGATGATCCACGGATCAAAGACCTCATTCACGCGATCCTTCGAACAGCGTCCGGAGATTTCGGCAGCTATCTGGCACCGAGCACCCAACGTGATGGCATTGACGCGATCATTGTTGGATTCAACGCGATGTCGGTGCGTCTTTCGGAGCTGTACGGGCAGCTTGATGAGCAGGTGGCCCGGCGCACCGAGTTGCTGGAGTCCGCCAGCGAACAGCTTCGGGTGCTGGCCTACAGCGATCCGCTGACGTCTTTGGCCAATCGGGCCGAGCTTCGGCGGCAGCTGGACGCGCAGCTGGCCGCGATTTCCCGCGGAGAACCGGCGTGCACGCTTTTTGTCTTGGATCTGGATTCTTTTAAGCTCATCAACGATACCCACGGCCATCACCTGGGCGATCAGGTGTTGCAAGAACTCACCAGGCGGATGAACCAGGTGGTGCGTGATACCGACGTCGTGGCGCGTTTGGGCGGCGATGAGTTTGCGCTGCTGGTTCACCTGGCCGGTGACGATGCCCCGGTGTTTGCCGCACGTCTTTTAACCGAACTGAACCAGCCGATGCTATTGGGTTCCATTGTGATCAATCCCGGGGTGAGCATCGGGTATGCGCAGGCGGATTCCACCATGGACGCGGATCTCTGGGTGCAGCAGGCAGATACCGCCATGTATGCGGCGAAACGTTCACGAACGCAGAAGGCTCAACCGTTTGAACCTCACTTGTTGGATGAACGCCTGGCCAAATCGAGGCTGATCGCCGAGCTTCGCCACGCCGTGGGCACACAGGAACTTTGCCCTGAGTTTCTGCCCATTGCGCAGCTGTCCACCGATCAGCCGGTGGCTTACAAGGCGCAGGTTCGTTGGAACCACCCGCACCATAAAAACCTGCCGGCCGAAGCGGTGATTTCCCTGGCTCAGCAGGCCGGCCTGCTTGCGGCGGTACGCAGCAGCATGTTTCGCGGTTCCTTGGACAGTTTTGTCGACCGCAGGCGCAGCGCACAGATTGCGCACACCAGCAAGCTGCATCTGAGCGTCAGCTACCAGGAGTTAAGCGCGGCTGGTTTTGCCTCAGATCTTGCCGCGGAACTTGAAAGGCTTGAGTTTCCGCCGACCCTGTTAGTCCTTGAAGTGACCGAGGCGCAGTCCGTAGCCGACCACGAAGGCGGGCTGCCCAGCCTGCAGCAGCTGCGCGAGCTTGGCATCGAGCTGTATCTGGATCAGTTTGGCGCGGGATATTCGTCCCTGGGATATCTCTCGCGGCTTCCGCTGAGCGGATTGATCCTTGATTCCTCGCTGACCGAGGACATCGGGATAAACCCCACCAATATTGCGGTATTGCGCGCCATCACCGACATGGCCGCCACGCTGAACCTTGAATGTGTCGCGGTGCAGGTCACCTCGGAGTCGCAATTGCAGACGCTGCGGGCACTGGGGGTGAGCCAAGCGCGGGGACATCACATCAACGGCTCAGTGAAACAGACACAATCCCACAGCAGTTATGAGTAGACTAGGGGTACTCGGGAGCACTCCACCGGTTTTCTGACTCGCACTCGTGATCATCGGCGGAGGCCCCCGGACGAATTCAGCATATGGGGATATATGAATCTAGTGGCTCAGGAACGCATCGGCGCTTCCACCGCTCAGACGTGGACTATTACACGTTTGCGCGCTCAATTATACGAAGTAACCTTTGCCTCGGGCGTCAGGCTTGATGCGGAGGACACCAAAAAGATTGTGCAAAGCATCCAACACCGCGGAGGGGCCCATACGGCCCGTGTGTTGGTTAACATTTCGGGGCTGAGTAACGTCTGTCCCAGCGTGGCGGAGGTACTCTCCACCAAGGCGCGTCCAACCCGGTTGGCGTTCCTTGGCGAAAGCCTCGTTGATGAAGTGATTTCAGGGTTCACCCTGGCAGAACTCGATGAAACCATCAACGCGCGCTACTTCACTGACCGTGAGGACGCGTTGGAGTATCTCTCGCAGCATTAACCAGGAACAGGCAACGGGCAGGCTGCGGAAAACCTCAAGTTTTCCGCAGCCTGCCCGTTTTTTCCCTGAACTCAGCGGTGTTCTCAGCTTCTCGGTCCGTACAGCTCCATCTGCGCGGATTGCGTGACCAGCCATGGGCTGAAGGCCCACGGTGTCTGCGCGAGCGAGCGGCCCAACGCCAGAGGTTCCACCCATTCGAAGTCCATCACTTCATCCGGTGCAGGGTTCAGCTCGCCGTCAAATAAGGCGGTGAACACCGGGCAGTATTCGTTCTCCACGATGCCCGAGGCGTCCGTGGCACGGTACCGGTAGTCGGGCAGCACCAGCTTCAGGTTGCTGACGTGGATTCCCAGTTCCCGTTGTGCGTGCCGGTTGATTGCCTGCTCGAAGGATTCGCCTGGCTGTGGGTGACCGCAAAATGAATTGGTCCATACCCCTGGCCAGGTTTTTTTATCCAGTGACCGGCGGGTCACCAACACCTGGCCCTGCGCATTGTGGACATGGCAGGAGAATGCCTGGTGCAGTGCGGTGTCGGTGGTGTGTACAAGCTCTTTGGGACATGTGCCGATAGGTTGCCCGGTCTCGGAAAGCAGGATTACGTCCATGCTCTCCACCGTACCCGAGGCGTTGCCAGCCACTGCTTCGGGCTCGCCATCGATCTTGAGTGTTCTAAAACCCAATTGCTCCTCCGTTCCACCACATCAGCAGCAACAGCATCGTCAGCAAGAAACCGCAGACGTAGTTGATCCACAAAAACCTCTTCCAGGCCGTGTTTAGCTTCCCCGATGTTTCATCGGTGACGCCGAGGTACGGCAGCACATTCAGTATGTAGGGAAGCGCCAGCAACCCGGTGGCCGCGGCCACTCCGTCCAGCGATACCCACAGCACGACCCCGGCCAGGATATAGGCTCCGAGCACCAGGTAAAGGCTCACCCGCGCCGAGCAGACGGTGGCAATGGAGCCCAACCCTGCTTCGCGGTCCGGGATGATGTCCTGGATTGCGCCCAGCGCATGGCTGGCCATCCCCCACAGCAAAAACGCGGCAAACACCAGCCACGAAGTCGCCTGAAGTTCAGCACCTCCCAGGACCCAGCCGTACACCGCTGGGGAGACAAAATGCACCGCGCTGGTCACCGAATCCAGTCCAGGGCGTTCCTTGAATCGCAGTTTGGGAGCGCTGTAGGCCAGAACCGCGAACAGGCTGACGGCAAAAACCACCGCAGAGACGGCGGAACCGGCAACAAACAGCACCAGCGCAAACGGAAGGGTCAGCAGCAGCGAGCAACGCAGCACCAGGATATGTGAATTTCTATCGAGCAGGGCGCCTTCCACCCCGCCCTTGCGCGGGTTGCGCAGGTCGGATTCATAGTCGAATACATCATTGACCCCATACATCAACAAGTTATAGGGAATCAGGAAAAAGATCGTTCCGAGAACCAGCTTCCAGTCAAACCCGCCGCCGGAGAGCAGGTAAGCTACCGCGAAGGGGTAAGCGGTGTTCACCCAGGAAATGGGTCGAGAGGTCAGCAACAATTCTTTAATCATGGGACTCCTCCGCGGATGCAGTGGTTTTCTGCTCAGACGCAGTGGGTGCCGCACCACATAGCCACCACAGTCCCGACATCAACACCACCGCGCACAGTGGATATAAAAAGTCTTCAATGGGCGCCAACCCGATATACAGCCCCGAGAGGGTGTGTTTGCCGTAATCGAAGAGGCCCACCGCAATCATGACGTTGTCAAAGATGGCGGTGAGTCCCAGCATGAGAACCAGGGCCACACCGAGCTGGAGAACAACCCGGCGCAGCGGAATCCTGCGGATGAGCAGGGCGGCACCCAACACCAGCACTGCGGCGGCGGTAAAGATCAGTCCTAAGTTAAGAAACATGGGTACTCCCCTTTCCCGACCGGGTGGTGCGCAGCCACGCTGCGAGAACCGGGGTTCCGGTGACAACGATCATTGACGAGTAACACAGGAAGAGCAGAAAAAAGAGCTCTTCGAGCGGGAATTGGTCTCCGAGCATCACTCCGGTCATCAATGGCGAGTCCCGGTGGAGAAAAATTCCCTGGCGAATCGCCACCACGTCCCAGAGAACAAAAAATCCGGTACCGAGCGTCAGGCAGATCAGTGCACGCACGGGGTGCCGAAAAATCATCAGCTTGCCCCGGGCATCGCACAACACCATGCAGCCAAGCAGCACTAACAACACGAGGAGGTAGATCATGAGGCAGCCCACTGTGAGTTTTTGTTGGTTGAAGTCCGGGCCTCGAAGCTGCCGCTCCCCTCGACGGCCTGGGCTGCCAGCTCGCCGCTGATCAGGCACATCGGCACCCCGACCCCGGGGCGGACGGTGCTGCCGGCATAGTAGAGCCCGCTGACGGTGGTGCTGCGATTGGCGGGTCGGAACATGGCGCTTTGGCGCAGGGTGTGCGCCAGACCCAGGGCGCCGCCTTGGGATGCTCCGTAGAGGTGTGCGAAGTCCTGTGGCCCGATGGTGTGCCGCACCAGGATTCGTGAATGCAGGTCCTCGATTTTCGCCCAGCTCGCCAGTTGCTTGATGGCCGCGTCGGCAATCCGCTCCACAACTTCATCCCCCTCGCGGTCGGCCCCTCCCTTGCCCCAGGCCGCGGCGGCGGGTGCCGGGATGAGGATGAACAGGTTCTCGCACCCTTCGGGTGCTACCTGGGGGTCGGTGGCGCTGGGTTTGCAGACATAGATGCTGGTTTCCTCGGCCAACGGCTTGCCCAACTCGATCCGGGTGAAGTTCTCCTCCCAGTTCTCGGTGAACAGCAGGTTGTGGTGTTCAAGTTGCGGCAACGTGCCGGCGATCCCGAGGCACACCAGCACGGCGCTGGGGCCGGGGTCCACCGCGGAAAACTTTGTGGCGGTGTGGGTGTGCAAACTTTCCGGGAGCAAGGTTGAATCCAGGTGCCGGGCGTCTGCCGCGCCGATCACCGAATCGGCCTTGGTGAATTTCTCCTCTCCGTGGCGATCGGTCCAACGAACCGCTTGCACCGCGGGTTTGCGTCCGCCACCGCGTGCAGTACTTCTCTCCGCGCACTGGCCGGTGATGATCCCGGTGGCCGATGCGCCCAGGTGGATCTGCGCCCCGTAGCCTTGCGCCAGCTGCGCCATGGAATCCGCCACGGCGGCGAATCCTCCCATGGGGTAGAGCACCCCTTCGGTGAGGTCGAGGTGGCTCATCAGTTGATACAGGGCCGGGGTCCGCCTAGGGCTGGAGCCGAGGAACACCGCCGGATAGCCCAGGATCTGCCGTGTGGGTGTTCGAGAGAAACGTTTGGCGACGTAGTTGTGCAGGTTGCCTCCGAGCAGCGGGATCAGTTGGGGCAGGTGTTTGAGCAAGCCGGGCTTCAGGAAGGAACCGGGGCTGTGGAAGTCGGTGTAAAGAAAGTTTTCCAAGGCCAGGACGTAGCTGGTTTTGGCGCGCTCAAGATATTTTTCAAGCGTTGCGGCGCTGCCTGGCTCCAGCCGCTCGAACAGCTCACGTGCCTGAACGCCGGGACTCACGTCTACCGGTTCGGTGAGCTGTTCAAAAAAGGTCCGGTAGCCCACCGGCAACCGGCGCAAGCTGAGCTGCTCACTGGCCGAGGTCCCCATGAGGTTGTAGTAGCGTTCAAATACTTCGGGCATCAGGTACCACGAGGGGCCGGTATCAAAACGGAATCCTGCACGTTCAATCCTCCCCGAGCGTCCACCCACCTGCTGCTGGCGTTCTATCACGGTGACCTGGTGCCCGCGGGCGGCGAGGATGCCGGCGCTGGCCAAACCGGAGAATCCGGCACCAATGACCACCACGCGTTTGGCTTTAGGCTGCATGGGTTCCCCCTGTTTGCTGTTCTTGCGCCGGTGCCGGTGTCCGTTCATGGGATCTCATCACCAGAATCCTGGTGGCGATTAACGCCTTGCGCGGGGTGGAGACCGAGATTCTCCGGCGCAGCAGCTGCGCTGCGGGAACCTTGGCCAGCTGCCGGTTCAACTGGGCAAAAATCTCATGGGCCATAAGTACCGCGCGGGCGGCGGGCGGGGCCAAATACGGGATTCCTGCCCGGGCGTGTGCCAGGTCGGTGTTGATTTCCGCCACCAATGCCAGTTTCTGGGATTCGGTGAAGTGCTCGGGATCCACATTCGGGAAATACACCCGGTGCAGCTGCTGGCTGTCGGCGGCAAGATCGCGCAGGAAGTTCACTTTTTGGAATGCCGCACCCAGGCTGCGCGCGGCATTGTCCAACAGTTCCGCCTGCTGGGCGTTTTCCGCGGGAGCCGCTGGCATTGAACGAAAAACCTGCAGGCACATCAGTCCCACCACTTCGGCCGAACCGTAGATGTAGTCTCGCAGGCTCTGCTCGTTGTGGTGCTGGATTGTCAGGTCTGCGCGCATGGAGTCGAAAAACGGGTCGGTCAATTCGCTGGTGATGGCATTGTGCCGGGCAGTCTGGGCAAAGGCGTGCACCACGAGGTTGGTGCTGTAGCCGCAGCGCAGGGCCTTGGCCGTCTGGACCTGCAATTCATCCAGGCAGTCGCCGACATCCTGCGGGTTCAGCCCTGCCTGGCTGGCAACTCCGTCCACCACCTCGTCGGCGAGCCGGACCAGGGCGTAAATATTTGCAATGTGCGCCGCGCTGGCGGCATCCAGCATCCGGCAGGCCAGGGAGAAGGAGGTGGAGTATTGCCCGAGCACCAGCCGTGAGCTGCGGGCGGCGGTACGGGAATAGGTTTGCAAGGCGGTTCGCTGGGCGGATTCCATTGCTTACCAGCTCCTTTCAAGGATCAGTTCGGTGCATTTTTGCAGCCTGCGTTGCGCCAGATCCGGCAGCCGGAGGAAGGCCGCGGAGCCGGTGGCCGAGAGGCACAATTGGTGGGCCAGCTGGCGCGCGAAGGATTCAGCGTCCTGCGCGGCCAGTGCTTGGCGGACCGCTTGGGCGGGCACCTGCCCGGTCCGGAATTTGTGCAGCAAGCTCATGAAGTCCGCGTTCTCGGAGGCCAGGGACAGCAAGATGGTGTTTTTGAATTCGCGCAGGTCCGAGTCGACCGGTTTGCCGGTGTGTTGCGGGTTGCCGAAGGTTCCCAAGACGTCATCGATGATCTGGTAGGCGACCCCGAGTTTGGAGCCGACGGTGCCAAGCAGCTGCGCTTGCAGTGTGTCGGCGCCGGCCAACAGCGCGCCGGCTTGCAGCGGGAGCTGGAAGGAATAGGCGGCCGTTTTGAGTTCCTCCATGTGCAGCACCTCGGCCGTGGTGACCGGGTTCGGGTAGAGGGAATACAACAGGTCTTCCAGTTCTCCGGCGCCGGCTTGTTCGATGGCCTGGAAAAAGCAGGCCTCGATCTGTGTTTCGTGATCCAACCCGGAGGCTGCCCGTCCGGCAATCTTGATCGCTTCGCTCAATAGCAGGTCCCCTGCAATCAGCGCGGCGCTATTGCCGCGATGCTCGGCGTCTTGTGGGCTGCTCCCGCAGCTCAGTGCCTTTTCGCGGTACAGCGCAGAGATGGTTGGTTGCCCGCGGCGCACAAAATCTCGATCGATGATGTCGTCGTGGATGACCAGCGCGTTGTGCAGTAGCTCGAAAGCGCACGCCAGGTCCAAGGCTTGGCGTCGGTGCTGTCCGCCGAACGCCTCAAAGGCGAGCATCACCAGTCCGGGGCGGGCCAGTTTTCCGCCGGCAATCCGTTGGGCGAGCTGTTCCCACAGCTGCGCACCGAGGCCGGAGTAGGCGGCGGTTCGTTCCTGGGCCGCGGTGGTGAGTTTCTCTAGATGCCGATAAATCTCTGCCTGTGTCTGCGCGTCGGCAAAGGTGAGGGTGTGTTGTACCGACTGGGGGTCCGAGCGGTTTGCATGTGTGGTCATGGGGTCCTACTTCTCGGGTTTTACGGTGGATTGGG
Source organism: Glutamicibacter sp. NPDC087344 (assembly GCF_044744225.1). Classification (NCBI taxonomy): domain Bacteria; kingdom Bacillati; phylum Actinomycetota; class Actinomycetes; order Micrococcales; family Micrococcaceae; genus Glutamicibacter; species Glutamicibacter sp. NPDC087344. The sequence continues at coordinate 305,880 of NZ_JBIUXY010000001.1, forward strand.
AACTGGTGATGAGCTCGGTGGTGGCTTGGCGCAGCATCTCGGCGGTTGCTGCCCGGGTCTGTTGGTCGAGTTGCTGCCACAGTCCGCAGATGATTCGGACCAGTTGCAGGCCCGGGCCCATGGTGCGGGGAAAGCTTGGTCCGGGCACCACCAAGGTCCGGCGGCGGTCTGCAGGATGCGGGTGGCGGCAGATGAATCCGGCGGTTTCCAGCCGGTCCAGCATGGTGGTGCAGCCGGCCGAGGAGAGACCCAAATAGCGTCCCAACACCCCGGGACTCAGTTCGCTGACCGCTCGCACAACGTTCAGGGCGCGCAAGTCCGAATCGTTGATGTCCAACTCGGCGCGGTAGTGGTTTTGAGCCACGTCGTAGGCGAGGAACAACTCTTGGGTCAGGCGGAAAAGCTCCGCGGCGGTGAGAGTGTCACCGGAGGATGGATCTGAGTTTACTGGCATATTATCTCGCTTGGTTGATATTTAGCCTATCTAGATACATCATGGTTTAAGTATTCTCATTTGTCGACTCTTGCCAGAAAGTTTTCACCTCCCAAGGACAGCACCCATGAAACAACCACCAGAGCACCAGAGCAGAACCCCGCTGATGGCCCAACTCACAACCGCCTGCGCCATCACCCTGGCCATCATCGGTTCAGCCATCGGCAGCGGCGCCTTGGGCGGAACACCCATCCAGGACGCCTCCGACGGATACCTCAGCGCGGACGCCACCCTGCTCGCCCCCGCTGGGCCGGCCTTCGCCATCTGGACACTGATCTACCTCGGCCTGGCAGTCTTCGCCATCTACCAATTCATCCCCGCCGGCGCGCACTCGGCGACCCTGCGGACACTGCGCACCCCGGCCAGCGCATCCGCCCTACTGAACGCGCTGTGGATCTTCACCGCCCAACGCGGCTGGCTCGGCCTGAGCGTCCTGGTCATTTTCACCCTGCTCGCCTCGCTCATCTGGCTCCTCATGCTGCTGCGCGAACACGGCAGCACCACACGCACCGAACGGTGGATCCTCTGGGTCACCTTCGGCACCTACCTGGGCTGGGTCTGCGTGGCCAGCGTGGCCAACACCGCCGCCTGGATCAGCTCACTGGGAGTGGCAGAACATACCACGATGACCGCAACCACGGCAGTCATCTTGCTGATCGCCGCCGCAGGCCTGGGCCTGGCCCTGAGCATCTACAGCAAAGGACAACTCAGCCCGGCAGCCGCCATCAGCTGGGGACTGGCCTGGATCGGAATCAGCAGGCTCACCGGACCCAACCAATCCACGCTCGTGGGGACCTGGGCACTGATCACCGCAGGGCTCCTGCTCGCGGCGGCGCTCGCCGTCACGGTGTACCACCGCAAGACACGGAGCACGTCATGGCGCTGATTGCAGTCACCGGAGCCACCGGATACATCGGCGGGAGACTGGTCCCGCTGCTGTTGCGGCGCGGACACCGCGTCAGGGTGCTAGCTCGGGATGCCCAACGCCTGCGAGATGTGCCCTGGCGCGGAAACGTCGAGGTCATCGAGGGAAGTTTGCAGGATGCCGAGCAGGTGGCCAAGTTCCTGCGCGGCGTGGACACCGCCTACTACCTGGTGCACTCGATGTCTGGCAGCAAAAACTTCATGGCTCAAGAGGAGAAATGCGCCCAGATCATGGCGGCCTGCGCCCAGGATCAATCGGTGGCCCAACTGGTGTACCTTTCCGGCTTGCACCCAGACGGTGAACTCAGCGAGCATTTGGCATCCCGGGTGAAGGTGGGAGAAATCCTGGACTCCGAAAAATCCCGTGCGGCCGGGGTGCACACCTTGATTTTGCAGGCCGGGCTGGTGATCGGATCCGGTTCAGCCAGTTTTGAGATGATCCGTCACCTCAGCGACGTGCTGCCGGTCATGCCGGCGCCCCGCTGGGTGACAAATCAGGTCCAGCCGATCGCGGTCCGCGACGCCCTGCACTACCTGGCGGCCTGCGCGGACCTGGATCAGCCGGTCAACGCAACCTATGACATCGGCGGGCCGCGCGCCTACAGCTACGCGGAGTTGATGCGCTGCTACGCCAGGGTGGCGGGATTACGCGAGCCGCGCATTTGGGCGCTTCCGGTGCTCACACCGCAGTTGGCGGCGCACTGGGTCAATCTGGTCACTCCCCTGCCCCACACGCTTGCTACCGCCCTGGTGGGCTCGCTGCAGCACGACTGCCTGGTGAGTCCCCCGGATATCGGTGAGTTGATTGCCCCGCCCGCCGGCGGGCTGACCGACTACCCCGAGGCGGTGCGTTTGGCGTTGGAAAAAATCGCCGCGGATTCGGTGGAAACCAGCTGGGCCACGGCCCACCCCGTGCTGGCCCCGGCCCAACCGCTCCCCTCGGACCCGCAGTGGTCCGGGCGCAAAATCTTCGTTGACCAGCGGTCCATGCTTATCCATGCGGATTCCACCGCTGTTTTCGACGTGATCGGTCGGATCGGCGGAGAATCCGGATACTTTGTGCTGCCCAGTCTCTGGCGGCTTCGCGGACTCATGGACAAACTCAGCGGCGGGGTGGGCTTGTTGCGCGGCCGGCGCTCACGCAACAGTTTGGCACTGGGTGACGTCGTTGACTGGTGGCGTGTTGAGGCATTGGAACCTAAGCAGCTGCTGCGGTTGCGCGCCGAGATGCGGGTTCCGGGCCAGGCTTGGCTGGAGTTCCGGCTGGAATCACCGACGGCGCATCACGTGCGCCTCACCCAGCGGGCGATTTTTATCCCGCGGGGTTTGGCCGGGCGTTGTTACTGGTGGTCGGTGAGCCCGTTTCATTCGTTCATCTTCTCCGGCATGCTCAAAAGCATTGCCCAGCAGGCCGAAAAACAGGATCTCAGGTGAGTTAGTCCCCCGCCGTTGCGCTCGGCTGATCTGCCGAGGCGACACCATTAAGACTGTTCTCCATGGCGTCCGAGGTGCGGGCCAGGAACCTGATGATGACCTCTCGCTCTGAATCGGTGAATTCGTGAGCGACCTCAAAGCGCTTGGCGTGGTGGCGTCCCACCTGGTCCCGAGCCATCAGGTGGGTTTGCTCGGTGATCTCGATGCACCAGGAACGCCGGTCGGTGGGATGCGGCCGGCGGGCAACGTGTTCACCGTCGATCAGGCGGTCGATCATTTTGGTCACCGAAGCGCTGGAGATCCCGAGGTAGCGGGCCAACTGTCCAGGGGTGACCGCGGTGCCAGCATGTTTGGCAGAGATCAGCATGCGCAGGGCGCGCATGTCCGTTTCGTTCAGTTTCATGAAGTTCTGCGAATTGCGCATGATCTGGCGTTCCAGCTGCCGCATTCGGCCCATCTCGGCCATGATCCGGTCGATTTGCTCCAGCGCAGTGGGGCTCAGTCCCTCGGGTTTGATGAGGTTCTGCTCCGGATCGGATTCGGCCAAACCATACATTGTGGGTAGCTTTCGCTCGTTCACCACTGCCCCTCTCCCGGATCAGTTCCGGCACCACTGCAAACACCCGCCCGCTCACAGGACGATTCTTTGATACTAAACCCTTGATGCAAGGCGTTACGCCTCGGCTTACTTTAAGACAACAAAAACCCTGCGACCGTGGGTGGTTCGCAGGGTTTTTCTTGGTGCGAGTAGAGAGACTTGAACTCTCACGTCCGAAGACACTGGAACCTAAATCCAGCGCGTCTACCAATTCCGCCATACTCGCTCGCGCTACACCGGAAAGTGGCTTCCCGAAGTGCGACCTCATTTAGTGTAGCGGAAGATTAGGCCGATAAGAAATCGACCAATGGTGTTGTTACTTGGGGTCAATGCCCAAGTCACGGCGGAGCTTGGCAACATGCCCGGTAGCGCGCACGTTGTACTGGGCAACCTGCACTTTTCCTTCTTCATCAACAACAATCGTTGAGCGGATCAGGCCCTCGTACGTGCGTCCATAATTCTTCTTTTCGCCCCAGGCGCCATAGGATTCGGCAACAGCGTGGTCCTCGTCGGAAAGCAACGGGAAGTTCAGCTCTTGATTGGTGGTGAACTTTTCGAGCTTCGCCACGGCATCCGGGGAAATTCCCAGGACTTGGTAGCCATGTCCCATCAGCGACTCGATGGAGTCGCGGAAATCGCAAGCCTGCTTGGTGCAGCCCGGGGTGGAGGCAGCAGGGTAGAAGTACACAATGGTCTTTTTGCCCAGGTAGTCCGAGAGTGAGACGCTTTTCCCGTGCGCGTCGTTCAGGGTGAAGCTCGGGGCCTGATCTCCGACAGAGAGTCGAGCGGTTGATGGTGCGGCGGTGCTCATCGGTTAACCTCGTTTCGTTGCTGTACAAAAAATCCGGCCTGACGAATCAGACCGGATCTACCGTGCGCCCCCCGGGACTTGAACCCGGAACCTAATGATTAAGAGTCATTTGCTCTGCCAATTGAGCTAGAGGCGCTAACTTCACTCTGACTAGTTATTTTTTGAACCGGTCTTTGCAACGTAGATAATCATACGCAGATCCGGGCAAAAATCAAAAATTGGCCCAAGCTGCTCAAAACCAATAACAGTACTAGTCAGAGCAATGTTTTCAGTAGCGCAAATTCTCGACAGTAATGTTTATCACCTGTGCAATTACGTCACTAGTCAGCGGCGGGCGCATCTGGTGCCCCGCCACTGCTGCCTGGCGTGATCTACTTGACGGCGAGCGCTTGGGCCGCTTCGCTGGTCAGTTTTTCCGCGACTTCACGGGCCACCACGAGGCCGCTTTCAATGGCGCCGTCGAAGAAACCAGCCCAGAGGTTGGCAATATCTCCCCCGGCCAGGTGCAGGTGCCCTTCCGGGCGCTGCAGCTCGGCTTGGCTGGTGGTGTAGGCCTGCGGGCGGTGGATGAGCCAGGTTTCCTTGGCGTAGGGGTCTGCATTCCAGTCGTGTGCCGCCACTTCCAGGATTTCCAGGTCGTCGCGCCAGACGCTGAGGGCCTTTTGGACTTCCTGAATGTTGGTCACGTCGATACGGGAGGCGTCGCCGCCGAAGGACACCAGGACCGCGTCCTCTTCACCCACAAATTCGGTGCGCACCACCGAGAGCGGGTGGTCCTTGGTGGAGTAGGCGAAAAATGGCTTGATGGGGCCCTTCACGCGAATCCAGAGCTTGACTCCCTGGGAGGCGGTGCCGGCCTGGGAGGCTTCGAGTTTCACCGCGGAGAGTGCCGGGGTGATGTCCAGTTCGTGCAGGATGTTCAGCGGGGCGGTCAGGATCACCTTGCGGGCGCGCAGCTGCTGCCCGCCGTCCACGGTGACACTCACGCCGGTTTCATCGTGCTCGATTTTGGTCACCGGAGTGTTCAGGCGGATTTCTCCCTTGATATCCCCCGCAATGGATTTCACCAGCTGGTCGTTGCCGTCCTTCAGGCGGTACACGGAGCTTGCCTCGTGCATGACCTTCCAGGCACCGGAGGTTGCCGCGGTCCAGCGGATGGCGGCGCTGAAACCTACCTGGTCCAGCGGGCCGTTGCAGTGCCCGATCCAAGCTGCCTCGTTGGCCTGGCGTTCGTCGTCGCTCAGGTCCAGTGCGTCCAGGGCCTGCTGCAAGGTCAGCTGGTCGGCCGCCTTGAATTCCTCGCTGTCGGCAAGCTGGTCCGGGCGCGGCAGCAATTTGCCGGAGTTGCCCACCAGGGCTTCCATCCCGGGGTCGATCAATTCCATGAACCCTGGAAGATCGCCCTTCTGCACCTGGCCGTTGGCAAACCAGAAGGTCTCTTCGGCGCGGGCCAGCCGGTCGGCTTCCAGCCCGTAGCGGGTGATCTCGGCCCAGACGTGAGGCTGGGTCCAGTGCATCCAGTTGCCGCCGAGTTCCAGGTACTTGCCGAAACGCTTCTCGGTGAACAGGCGCCCGCCCAAACGATCCCGGGCTTCAAGGACTATGGTGTCCACCCCGCGAGCTCCCAGCTCACGCGCTGCGGTGGCGCCGGCTAGGCCTGCGCCGATGATGATGACGTCGGTGTCAAAATTCTCACTCATGATTGCCTGCTTCCTGGGGAACAATGGGAGTTCTTTTTTTCTTGTTTTCAGCCTAGGAGCATTTGATGCACGTTGCAGTCATTCGTTTGTATGATAATTGAAGGATTTTTATACAGAGGGATAATGATGTCTTCACTGCTGACCGTGGGCGACCTGATAGCCGACCCCACCTTGGATACCAGCGTGGTGGCCGGTGCCGGCGGGCTGGGTCGAACCGTACGCTGGGCGCAGACCAGCGAGTCGGCCGAGCCCTGGCTGTGGTTGGGTTCTGAGGAACTGCTTATGACCCTGGGACTGAATCTTCCCGCCGAGGCCCACGCCCAGGCCGAGTACGTCCGTCGGGTCCATGCGGCTGGCATTCCGGGGATCACCATCGGCGCGGACGGGTTGGCTCCGGCTATCACCGAGGCCATGAAAACCCAGGCCGATGAGCTGGATTTGCCCCTGCTCTCCACCGGCACGAGCACTCCCTTTGTGGTGATTGCCCGCACCGTCGCGGCGGTCACCACCAATCAGCTCAACCGCGGGGTGCTGGTGCTGTCCCGGCTGTATCAGGAGGCCGGCTCGCAATCCAGGGCGGCTAAACGCAACGGCGACTGGGCGCACAAGCTGCTCGGGGTGCAGGTGGCGGTGGAAGATACCGCCACGGGCTGCGTGGTGATCGGGCAGACCCCTCAGGGCGCGTTGCGCCGGCATTCGCTGTCCACCCTGCGTGCAACGCAGCTGCTGGTCCCGGCCGAGCCTCCGATCGACTCGTTGCTGCTGGTGCACCTGAAGCTAATCCTTTCGGTGGATGCCAACTCCCTGCTGCAGGTGGCGCACGGTGCCATCACCGACGGGGAAGCAACACTGCAGCTGGGACTGGCCGGGCGGCTGGAACCAGCGCAGCTTTCCGGGGGCACCTGGCTGAAGGAAGCCGAGGGGTATCGGGTGCTCGCCACCGCCGATAAACACCGGGATCGCCTGGCCATGTCCCTGGCGCTGCACGGGTTGCTGCCGCTTGTTGCCAGCTGGAAACGGCATGCCGTTGCCGCGGTACGCGAAGCGGATCTTCCCGCCGTGCGGCAGATCGCCGCCGCGTTGGAGATCACCCTCGGTTCAAGCCCGGTGCAGCACAACCTGGCCGACCTGCCCGGGGCCGCCGATGAAGCGCTGAGCGCGTTGGCGGAGTCCGCCGGGAACACCCCGGGGATCCATGAGTTTTCGGGTCTGCAAGTGTCGCTGCTGGCCCGCTCGGCCAGTGAGGCGCAAGCTATTGTCACCCGGGTGCTCGGACCACTGACCACCCAGACCGAGCAGGCGAAGATGTACCGCCAGACGCTCTTCGCCCTGCTGGAGCATGACCTGCAGTGGCAGCAGACCGCCACCGCGCTGGGCATCCACCGTCAAACGCTGGCCTACCGCATCCGGCAGGTGGAGGCCAGCACCGGCCGCAGCGTGCGCAAGGTGGCGGATATTTCCGATTTCCATCTGGCCTGCAACGCCTGGCGAATGCTGGGCCTCTAAGATTTGTCTTTAAAAGACTGTCGCCCCGCTGCCTTCGGATCAAGAAGGCGGCGGGGCGTGGAAACTACCCGATCACAGCTAGTGGGGCGGCGAACTTCGCTTCGTCCGGAACTACCCCCAGGCCGGGTCCGGTGGGGACCTTGATGTGCCCGTCGATGACCTTCACCGGGTTCAGCTCGTCGTAGTGTTCGGCAAGATACGGCTCGGCAATCCAGACCGCTTCAAGGTTTTTCGGATTCACCGTGGCGCCTACCTGAACACAGGCGGCGTTGATGATGTCCCCGCCCCAGGCATCGTCCACGGTGTGCGGCAGGTTGACCGCCTCGCACACATCACGGAAAGCGGTCATCGGCTGGATCCCGCCCAAACGGGTCACCTTCATGCCGAAACCGTCCACCAGGCCGTCACCGATCACCCGCATGACGGTGGACAGCGAATCGGCCGCCTCGTCCATGTACACCGCATGATGCAGCATGGGGCGCACCCGGGCGATCTCTTCAATGGTGTTGGTGGGTTGCTCAATGATCACCGGAACGTCTTGGCATTCACGGCTCAGTCGCAACAGGTCCCGGCTGTTCAGGCTGCGGTTGGCATCCACCGCGAGCTTGACACGATTGCCCACCTTTTCATACACCTTGCGCACCGTCTCGATATCCAGCTCCACCGGGCGGGCACCGACCTTCATCTGCAGTCGCGGGTACCCTTGGGCCACACGCTCCGCCGCGGTCTGCGCGATCACCTCAGGCTCGCCAACACTCAGCGCGTAGTAGGACGGCACCCGGTCCACGGTAGCCCCGCCCAGCAGTTGAGCCACACTCACCCCGAAGTGCTTGCCCGTCAGGTCATAGGCGGCAATATCGATGGCGGCCTTGGCGTAGCGGTGCCCGGCGAGCAAGGAATCCATCCTCCGGTGCAGCTTTTTGATTTCGCTCGGATCCTCACCGATCAGCCCTGGCGCCATGGCTTCCAGGGCCGCACGGGCTCCGGTTGCGTGGTGCGGCTGGTACACGGGACCAATGGGGCAGGTTTCTCCCCAGCCGACCAGTCCGGTGTCGGTGGTGATCTTGACCAGGGTGGTGTCCACATCACTGAATTCGCCATGGGACATGACGTAGGGGCCGTTGGCTACCGGCAGGTTGTGCGAGTAAATCGCGATCTCAGTTATACGCACTGTTTTTCCTTAGCGGGCGTCGAGCAGGCGGCGGGCTGCGGTGGTGATCAGGGCACCGTCGGTGCAGATTGGCATGAATTTGAAACCGAGCTGAACCATCTCCTTCGCCAGGGAAATGTCACCGGCGTAGAGCCCGGGGACTACTCCGGCCTCGGTGGCACGGGAAGCGATATCCCGCAGGACATGCTGCTTGTCCCCGCGGGTCAGCTCTTCCAGCGACCAGCCGTGGGAAATTGCCAGGTCGTAGGGGCCAACAAAAATCGCGTCGGGGCCGGCGGCCAGGATCTCGTCGAGGTTTTCATATCCCTTGACGCTCTCAATCATCAAGGCGACCTTCGGATCGGTATCCACCTCGCCCACCACACCGCTGGGGTACCGCGGGATGGTACGGGTCGGGCCGTAGCTGCGTTTTCCGCGCGGTGCGTAGCGGCAGGTTTCCACCAACGTTGTAGCCTGCTCCCCGTCTTCCACGGTGGGCACAATGATCAGCCTGGCCCCGGCATCCATGGCCCGGCCAATGTGGCCCACCTCGTGGCTGGGAACCCTCACCCCCGCAGGGACACCGAAGTTGTGGGCGGCTTCAAAAATCGTTTTGTAATCGGCCAGTTCGGCGTGGCCGTGCTGTCCATCGATGCACACCCAGTCAAAACCTTCGGCCGCGCCGACCTCGACGATGGCCGGGTCACGGAAGATGCTCCATAAACCGAACAACGGATTTTCACTATCCAGCTCGAAATTGGGCAAGACGTGTCCGCTGGTTCGCCCGCTGGTGCCATAGATCTTCATTTTCACTCCCCTAGGGATTCGCAATAGTCACAGTTATAGAGCCTTGAAACAAAATGAGTGCCTCATTACACCCGAGAGTTGACTGGCTCACATTCCGAGCTTATTCTATTGATCAGTCAGTAAACAAGTCGTTCATCTAATGAACATCAAAAAGAAGTGGGGGTTGGCCAATGACCGTAGCTCAGATCCATCCCTCGCACCCGAAGCATTGGAAATCCGGCCCCTCAGGCCGTGCCGCGGCACCTGGTGCACACCAGAGCCTGTCGCTTCAGCAACCCTCCATAAGGCGGAAACATGTCCCAGAATCCAACTAATCGCAACAGGATCACCGGCGGCAGCCGGCGCCTGCGCGCCGAAGACTGCATCGTCGCAGATCCCAAGGCCCTGCGCCAAGCTCAGATCGGTGCCGGTGTCGGCAACTTCATCGAGTGGTACGACATCGGGGTGTACGGCTACCTGGCCGTGACCATGACCAAGGTTTTCACCGCCGGCATGGATGAGAGCTGGGGTTTGCTGGTGACCTTGCTCGGCTTCGCGGTCTCCTTTGTGGTCCGCCCCATCGGCGGCATGGTCTTGGGTCCGCTGGGAGACAAGATCGGCCGCAAGAAGGTCATGTTCTTCACCATCATGCTCATGGCGATCGCAACCACCCTGATCGGCTGCCTGCCCAGTGCCAACACCGTCGGGTTGTGGGTCATCATCCCGCTGTACCTGCTGAAGATGGCCCAGGGCTTCTCCACCGGCGGCGAATACTCCGGCGCCTCCACCTACATCGCCGAGTTCTCGCCGGATAAAAAGCGCGCGTTCATGACCTCCCTGCTGAACGTCGGCTCCCAGCTGGGCTTCGCCGTCGGCGCCGGCGTGGTGGCACTGACAACATTTATCGTTGAGTCGCAGTGGGGCGAGACCGCCATGGTCGACGGCGGCTGGCGTATCCCATTCCTGCTGGCGCTGCCGTTGGGCATCGTGGCCATCAGCCTGCGCAGCCGCCTGCCGGAATCCCCCGCGTTTGAAGTCACCCAGGAAATCCCGGATCCGGGAAATCCCGACTCGATCTTCATCCGTCACTCACTGCCCAAGGTCCTGAAGCTCTACTGGCCTTACATCCTGGTTGGTGTCGCACTGATTGCCGCGGACGGCACCGCGTCCTACACCCTGACCAGCTACATGCCAACGTATCTGGAGACCGAGGTGGGAGTCGCCGCCGCGCACACCGCCTTGGCCGCCGTGGTCATCCTGTTTGTGCAGGCCGCGATGATTCCGCTCTTCGCGCTGATTGCCGACAAATGGGGACGCAAGAAGGTCTACTTCATGGCGACCATTGGCAACCTGGTCCTGCTGATCCCGGCATTCTGGATCATGCAGTCGGGCACCATGGGTGCGCTGTACCTGGCCCTGTTCCTCGTCGCCGTACCAAGCTCCGCCTTCTTGTCGCTGACCGCGGTCGCCATGTCAGAGCTGTTCCCCACCGCATCGCGGTACACCGGCGTGGGCTTCACCCACAACATCGCCATCTCGATTTTCGGCGGAACCACCCCGCTGGTCTCCCAGGCATTGCTTCAGGCAACCGGCGGCCTCTGGTATGTCCCGGCCCTGTATGTCATGTTCTTCTCACTGGTGGCCTTCATTGCCACCTTCTTCCTGAGGGAAACCGCCCGCAAGCCGCTGCTTGGCTCATTCCCGGTCGTTTCCACCTTCGAGGAGGCCAAGGTGCTGGCTGGTACCCAGGATTCAAATCCTGACATCGACACCAATACCTTCCCGATTTTCGCGAAGGCTGACTCCAAATAACCCCGACGGAGTAACACTGCCCAAGCCCCTTGGAGGCCAGCTCGATGATGAGCTGGCCTCCAAGGTTTTAATCACGAGCTGGCCTGAGGCGGCCCTAGGCGGTGTATACCGCCACCGGTTCACCGAACATTTCTTCATCGATGTCCAGGCCCAGCCCCGGACCGGCAGGAAGCTGGATGTGGCCATCAACCACACGGATTCCGCCGTGACGGTCATAGTGGCCGTCGATATACGGGGCGGCGATCCACACTCCCTCATTGAGGTCAGGTGCCACGGTGGCTCCCAGATGCGTGCAGGCTGCGGCAATGATATCCCCGCCCCAGGAGTCATCGGTGGTGTGCGGGGTCGAAAACGCCTCGCAGACATCCCTGAGGACGCTCATTGGATGCAATCCGCCAAGCCGGGTGACTTTCAGCCCCAGCCCGTCGCATTCGCGGCGGACCACCGGGGCGACGGCCTTGGAGAGGTCCGTTGTGATTTCGTCCAGGTAGATCGCGTGATTGCTCCGTTCACGCACCGAAGCTGTCTCCTCCGCCGTATGGCATGGCTGCTCCATGATAAATGGAATGTCCTGGCATTCCCGGCTCAACCGCAGGGCGTCCCTGGTGTTCAACCCCCGGTTGGCGTCGATTGCCAGCTTGATCCCGTGCCCACCAATACGCTTCCACACCGCGCGCACCGTGGCGATGTCCTGGGCGACCGGACGGCCGCCGACCTTCAATTGCAGGCGAGGATACCCTTCGGCCACCTTCGCGGCCGCACGTTGCGCAACCACTTCAGGCTCATCAACCGCCAACGCATAGTAGGACGGGACCGGCTCGGTCGCAACACCACCGAGCAGGTCCGCCACACGTACTCCCAGGTGTTTTCCGGCGATGTCGTGGGCGGCGATGTCGATCGCAGCCTTGGCATAGTTGTGCCCGAAAAGCACGGTGTCCATTTTCCGGTGCAACAGCACCATGTTCGTCGGATCGGTGCCGATCAGCCGTGGGGCGAGTTCGCTCAGGGCCGCCCGGTTGCCGGCCGCGTGGTGCTGCTCGTACACCGGCCCCACCGGGCAGGCTTCTCCCCAGCCGACCAGGCCAGTATCGGTCGTGATTTTCACCAGCGTCGTGTCAAGGGAATACACCTCTCCGTGGGACATCCGATACGGCCCGTTGTGCACCGGTAGTTCGTGGGCATAAATGGCAATGCTGCTGATTTTCATTTGAACCCCTAAGCGTTAGGTGCCGACGGAACAAGCACAAGCTTGCCCGGGTACGTTTTGTTGATGAAGTCCTGCTGGGCTTCGCGAATAGCGTGCAGCGGATAGGTTTTGGACACCAAGGGTTTAAGCTGACCAGCGTTGACGTAACGCACCAGGTTGGTGAAGACCTCATCTTCTTGGAAGGTGCAGCCGAAAAGCGATAGGTCGTTGAGGTAAATGGTCCGCAGATCCAGTTGGGCCAGCGGCCCGCCAATAGCCCCGGCAATCCCGTACCGTCCACCACGACGCAGCAAGTTCAGCAGCTCACCCACACCGTCTCCACCCACCACATCGATCACCACATCAATTCCGGAAGCACCGATTTCCACGGCGAGATCCGCGCCGCGCTCCACCACGCGGTCAGCGCCTGCGGCACGTACCTCAGGAAATTTCGAGGCCGAGCAGATAGCAATAACTTCGGCTCCGCGCAGCTTGGCCAGCTGGACGGCTGCCATTCCCACACCACCCGAAGCCCCGGTGATCACAATCTTCTCTGCGCCCACGCCGGTGCGATGCAGCAAACCCTCGGCAGTTGAGTAAGCGATGGACAAGGCCCCGAATTCCACGGGTGACAGTTTTGTGGAATCCACGGCCCACGACTCGCTGTCCGGCGCCACCGCATATTGGGCGAATCCGCCATCGCAGTCACTGCCATAGGTCCAGCATTCATAGGGGCGGCGCTGGACGTAGTGGCGCATCAGGTTGCGGACAATAACAGCTTCCCCCAGGCGCGAATCCGCCACCCCGTCGCCCAAGGCGACAATGCGTCCGTAAACGTCCCCACCCTGGATCCGCGGAAAGGACAGCGGCACCCCGGCCCAGGAGGCGTCGTCCTCATCTGCTTGTGTGTGTTCGCTCGAAGCCATGGTGTTGGTATCCGAACTGACGGCCTTGGAGTACCAGCCGATACGTGTGTTGATATCCGTGTTATTCACCCCGGCGGCTTGAACCTGGATCAAAACCTCGCCCGCCTGAGGTGTCGGAACGGGTACATCTGTGCGGAATTCAAGCTTCTCCAAGCCTCCGTGGCCGGTCAGCAGCACCGCTTCCATTGTTTGAGGTAATGCCATGAGTCGATCTCCCTTGTTCAATTGATGGACATTATGTTCATTTTTATACACGTCGACTCGCACTTCACGCAAGGGCACCGATAAGATGACTGAAAAGTGACAGCTTCACCCAAGGCGGGATATGGACCACGACCTCGAACAGCTCAACCGCTCAGCGCTGCGCGCGGCAGAACTACTGATCGCCGCCGGCGAGCACCCGGGCGGGGCCAGCGCGGCGGTGCTCGCGGAACAGACCAACATCCCGCGGCCCACCGCATTCCGCATCCTGTTGAGTCTGGCTCACACCGGTTTATTAAGCCGCGAGGGCGGGAATTTCCGGCTCGGCTGGCGAACCGGTGCCCTGGGGCGGCTAGCTGACCCCTGGAGGGACTTGGCACCCCGTCTCCAGCCTTTCTTGGACGAGCTTGCGAACACCTTCAACGAATCGGTTGAATTTGTGATGTTCACAAGCAACTCAACGCAGGAAACAATCGCCCAGGCCTCGGGCAACCGGCTGCTCGCACCGTCCCACCAATACGTCGGGCGCAGCTTTCCGCTACATGCCTCGGCCACCGGCAAGGTATTGCTGGCAGAACAGGATACCGCCGCCTTAGCGGCCGCATTGCCCCTAGAGCTGGAGGCGCTGACCGAAAACACTGTCACCAGCCGCCCAGTGCTCCTGGAACAGCTTCAGGAGATCAAAAAAGCTGGTTTTGCCGTGCTGGACGGCGAACTGGAAGAGGGGCTCTATGTCATCGCGGTTCCGGTCCGCAACGGCTCCGGTGAAGTCGTAGCCTCGTTGTCCGTCTCGGGGCTGTCCTTGAGAATGACGAAGAGCGGGGTGGATTACGTCAACCGGCTCCAGCAAGCCGCGGCAAAACTCGCGGTGCTGGTGGAATCAGGGACATAGCGTCGATTCGGCTCGCACCGAAGTCCAGGTTTCCCGACGACAGACACCACCTGCCGCGAATGGGCGAAAACCGGCGGGAGCATGCCCCATTGCCGAAGATCCGGCCGACCTGCAGCACGGCCACCAGCACGGCCCGCGGTGCCTGCATTTCACATAAAATGCTCTATGACGCGGCCGCCCGGTGTTCTGACCGGGTTTGATCCGTTGTTGCTAGCTCGTGGCCAAGTGCTTGACCGAATTGAGTGTGCGGATCGAGCGGTTATGGAAGTAATCGTCCTGGATCAGGTGCGAAATACTGCCGGATTCCAGGTGGAATGCCGCATGGGTGAGGGACTTGGCCGGGATGCCCAGCCAATAAGCGATCACTACCTGCGCAGTTCCGCCGTGGGTCACGATGATCTTGTGGCGCGCGGGGTCCTGGAGAATGCTGTCCATCGAGGCATAAATTCGTTGCACCCAGCCCATTTGGTTTCGGCCCCGGGAATCCCTTCGTCATGTTTGAGCCGTTCACCATCGCGCGGCGGGGCAATGAAGTGTTCACGCAGCCACCGGTCGGGTTTGCCTCCTGCGATCCCGTAGGATTTTTCGCGCAAGCCCGGTAGCGGCTGGACCGCGAGGTCCAGCCGCGCGGAAATGGGCTTCGCGGTTTGCAAGGTCCGGGTGAGATCGGAACTGAAGAGCGCTGCCGTGCCATCCACCCTGCTGGCCAGTTCCCTGGCAATCAGTTGCGCATCAAGCTGCCCGAGCTCGGTCAGCGAGCTGTCGTACCACCCGCCGACCAGACCTTGCACATGATGGGTTGATTCAGGATGGGTCACCACAAAAATCTCTTGCATCTGCAGATCATACCGATGATTTCAACATTGAGTGCCGTGAGCTTTCTTGCGGCCAGCCCGAAGGCACTGTGCAGCTTGTGGGCGCAGAACCTCCTGGCAACTTGGATGCTCAAACAACGCAGCTGGTGGACCTGGGAGCACGGGTGCGCAGTCGCGCAGGGCGGCATGGCGCGCTTAGTGCCGATCCCGATGGCAACGAGTTCCGTGTGGCGCCCGCCGCCTCCGCCTAGAAACCGGCAGCCTGCGCGGCTTTTGACTGCGCCGAGACCAGCCGGCGGCGCCCCGGCACAGACACCAGATCCTTGATTTCCTTGAGCGCGTCCCTGCCGATCCACTGTCCGGCCTTGCCCGGTCCACCAAGCATCCGCGTGGCCACGGCCAGCGCGGTGTCCCGGGTTCGAAGATCCAGATGCGCCACTTCGCGCAAAGCCCAGGAAACCGCCTTCTTGACGTGCAGCCGGTCATCGGCGCCTTGTTGTTCGATGAGTTCAAGCCACTGGGTCACCAGGGAATTATCGAGGTTGCGCGCATGCGTGGACGCGGTGGCGATCAGGGCGAAGGCCGCGCGTTTTTCATAGGTTGCCTCGGCGTCCGCCCAGCGGGAAATCAGCTCCGGGTAGTGCCGGTCGTGCAGGAAAACCGACCCGCACAGGTGGTCGCATAAATCCCAGGAACGCACGTCGTTCACCAGCAACTGCAGCTGCTCATGGCTCAGCGTCGCCGGTTCAAAAATGAGGCAGGCCAGCAGGCGAGCCTCGTGGAACCCGGTGCCCCACAGCTCCCAGGCAAGGTCATTCGACTTCGATGTACTGCGCGCCAGTGCCCGAATGGCGGGGACCGGAACACCGAGGCTGTTGGCTTCCGGGATTCCCAACCGAACCACATTGGCTTTGTGCTTCTCGCTGGCTTTGCCTGCAAGTTCTTGCAGCAGCTGCTGGAGGTTCATGATTCCATCATAAGTTGCTCATCGCGCCGCCCTTGATCCGCCTCGAACGCGGAATTCCGTCTTTCCCTCGCCCGACGTTCAATCCGGGCACCAACCAGTGTCGCCAGCACGATCAACACCATCCCCGCTGCCTGCACGGGCGCAATGTGATCCCCACCCAACGTCACCCCGATCGCCACAGCCCAAACCGGTTCAGTGCCCATTAAAAGGCTGGCACGCGCCGCCGAACTGCGGCGTACCGCCCAAGCTTGGACTAGGAATGCGAAGACACTGCAGGCCAAGCCGAGGAACACTGCGTCAACCCAGGCCGCCGGCCCCATTGAGCCGAGCCCTTGACCCAGATTCGGAGCGCCGAGAAAAAGGAAAATCAGCAGCCCGGCGAAGAGTTGAAGACCAACAATCAACGGTAGATCATCGGTGGGCTTGAGGAATTTGGCGGTAGCGATGACGTGAACCGCCCTGATGACCGCCGCCGCCAGCACCAACAAGTCCCCTGTGCCGGGGAGCCGCAAACCCTGCCCGGATGCCAGCAGCAGCGCGCCGAGCATGGCCACCAGGGCCATGGCGTAAAAGGCGACCGGCAATACGCGCCGCAAGACCAACACTTCCAGCAACGGGGTGAAGATCAAGCTCAGGCTGATGAGAAGCCCCGCATTGCTGGCACTGGTCATGCCCACACCTGCGGTTTCCAGCCACAGGACGGCAGCTTGGCTGAGTCCCAAAACCACGCCCACCGCGGTGGTTCGCCGAGTCATCCGCCAGCCGCGCCGGCAGAGAAGGAAAAACAGCATACCGGCGAAGGCCACCGCATATCGAAGCGTCAGCGCGGTTGTGACGTCGGTGGCCGCTACGAGGTTCTTCGCGGAAAGATAACTTGCGCCCCAGGTGACGGCAACGGCAATCAGCAACAGGTCGGGAGCCAAAGAAGTCAACGGTGATTTTTCTTGCATACCTACCATGCTTCCGGCACCAAGAATAAAGAACAATCTTTACTTACTGAACTAAATATTTAGAATTATCTAATGCAACTCTATGAGCTTCGTGTCCTGCGTGAACTCGGCGAGCGCGGCAGCGTCGCGGCTGTCGCAGAGGCTCTCATGGTCACGCCATCGGCGATTTCCCAGCAACTCACGTCCCTGCAACGAGGTTTCAGGACCCCGCTGACCGTCCGCCGCGGACGCCGCTTGGAACTGACCGAAGCCGGGCGGGCCTTGGCGACGGCCGGAACGAAGGTCGCCACCGCCATGGCCGACGCCGCAAGCGCGGTGGACAACTTCCTTGCAGATCCATCTGAGCCCGTCAGCGTTTCGGCTTTTCATAGTGCCGGGCTTGCCTGGTTCGCACCCTTGCTGGAAGCCACCTGCGGCACTCCCAGCCTCCGGCTTTCCGATGAAGACGTGCCGCGGGCGGATTTCCCGGCGCTGACCTTGAACCACGATATTGTGATTGCCCATCGCCTGCCCCATGATGACCCGTGGCCGCCCGGGCGCGTGGTCCCCACCCATTTGGTGAGCGAGCCACTAGATGTCGCCGTGGCCAGGAACCACCCGCTGGCCTCGCGACAGAGCATCAGCACCCTCGATTTGGCCAGCGAACGTTGGATCTGCGTGCATGATGGTTTCCCGCTGTCCCAGTTGCTGGCACCAATCGCGGTACGCCATGGCCAACCGCTGGATATCGCCCATCGGGTTAACGAATTTTTTGTCGCCGCCACAATCATCCGCACCGGTCAGGCCGTGGGGCTGATGCCGCGGCACACCATGAGTGCCGCGAGCTTGGATGGAATTGTGTTGTTGCCGCTGCACGATTTGCCTTTGGCGCGCGAAATCGACGCGCTATCCCGGCCCGAAGCCCTGCATCGGGTGGCGGTGCGGCGGGTGCTTTCCACCCTGGTCGAGCTCGCCCGAAAGCCATATGCAGGCCCTTAGCCCAGGCTTCCTTCCGGCAGACCCAGGGCTTGTTCGGCCATGCGCTGCATGATCGGTGCCAGTTCGGCGAGCGCTTGGGGTTCGGAGGTGTTGACGTAGCTTCCCGCCCCGTCCACCACCAAAAGAATCTGGGTGGCCACCCCGAAAGCGTCGCCGCGCGGAATGTCCTTGTGCTCCATGGCTTCTTCAATCACGTCCGTCAGCTTCTGCTGGGTGAGCTGCTCCTGCTCGGATACCACCTGACGCAGGGCGGGGCGGTAGCGCGACTGGTGGCGTGCATCAAGCCAGAGTTTGCCCAAGTCCACGAACTCCGGGGCATTCACCCGCTGCAGGAAGGCGGCTAGCGGCACAAGCCCGGGGGCCATGTCCTCATCCCGCGCGAAAAGCACCTCCCGCTCGGTGGTGGCGGCCTGTTCAAAGGCGGCGCACAACAGCTCATCGATGGTGCGGAAGTAATGGCTGATCAATCCCGGGCGAACCTCAAGGTGCTCAGCCACCAATTTCATGGTCACTTTTTCCAGTCCCAGCCGCAGCGCCAGCTGGGAGGCGGTGGTGAGAATTTCATGGCGCCGGTCGTCGGGATTTTTTCGTACTCGCGGCTTTGCCGTGCTTGACCTCATGCGGCAACCCTATTAGATTTGGGATGCAGAGTCTATTGGTGTCAACACCAATAACGGATACGTTGGAGAAGCCAAGTGAACGCGGACCTGATCATTTCGGCACGGGCCATCATCAACCCGCTGGCCAAAGAAACCTCGGAAACCACCGTGGCCATCAGCGACGGAATCATCAGCGCCGTCGGCGGACCGGAACTGCGCGCGCAGGCCGGTGAGTCCACCCGGGTCATCGAACTCGACGGGGTGATCCTGCCCGGACTGGTTGACATCCACACCCACCCGATCTGGGGTTCCATTGAACGGGGCACCTCGTTGGATCTGGCTGAAGTGAAGACCCGCGAGCAACTGATCTCCGCCACCGCCGCACGCATCAGCCAGCTGGCGGGGGCCGAATGGATCACCGGATTCAATCTGGATCTCAATGTCTTTGGTTCCGAGGTCGACGGAAGATTTTTTGAAGAGCACTTCCCCGGAATCAAGATCAGCTACCTGACCGCGGACGCGCATGCCCTGGTGATCAGCCCGGCGGTGGTGGCCCAGCTGGGGCTGACCGGCACCGAAGAATTCGCCGATGCCTCGCAGATTGTGGTTGACCGCACCGGCGCACCCACCGGATATATCCTGGAATTACAAGCTATGGACCTGGTCATGAGCCAGTACCCAGTGCCATCCATTGCGCAGGCCGCCAACTACGTGCTCGCCGAGTTGCGCACCCTGGCCGCCAGCGGATTAACCGGCGTGCACGCGCTGGACTTCGCCGATCCGTCCCAGGAAGTCTACGAATACCTGGATGAACGCAACCTGCTGCCGCTGTTCGTGCACGCCTCGCCGCTGATCCCGGCCGATTCGACACCTCAGATCTGGCAGCAGGCGCTGGAGCAGCAAAAGCTGGGCGGCACACGCTGGAAGGTGTCCGGGGTGAAGTTCATGCTGGACGGCACCGCGGACAACGGTTCGGCCTGGTTCCAATCCCCGGACTGCCTGGGCGAAAACGCACACAGCCTGTGGCGCAATCCGCGGGCCTATGCGCAGGCGGTCACCTTTTTCACCGCCCATGGGGTGCCGACCGCCACCCATGCAATCGGAGACGCCGCGGTGGCCTTTGCCCTGGATGCCATCGAAGCAGCCGGCCCGGCCACCGGCGGAGCCCACCGCATCGAGCACCTAGAGTCCATTGGCGATGAGTTGCTGGATCGTTTTGCGCAACTGAACGTGGTGGCTTCGGTGCAGCCGGTGCACGGCACACGTTTGATCAGCCCGCACGGTGATGACAACTGGTCCACCCGGCTGGGCGCCGAACGGGCACGCCACGGCTGGCGCACCCGCGACCTGCTGGACGCCGGGGCACCGCTGGCATTGGGTTCCGACTGGCCTATCGGCGTGGCAGATCCCCGTGTGGCGCTGGCCGACGCCCAGCTGCGCCGCCCGGTGGAGGAAACCGGCCGGGCCGCCCTGCACACCGAACAGGCCATCAGCTCCGCCGAAGCCTACTACGCGATGACCCGTATCCCGGCGCTGGTCACCGGCAACCCCGCCGGCGGCCAGGTTGCCACCGGCTCCCCCGCGAATCTAAGCATCTTCGCCAATAATCCGTTGTCCCTCACGCCAGAAGAACAAGCCGCCAATCCGGTGCTGGCGACCGTCGTCACCGGCCAGCTGCATCACTACCCCGCATAGGAAAACCCATGACTTCATTCCCCGCAGCACGCCCGGCCCACCGTCTGGCCCTGCAGATCAACTCCACCGACCCCGCGCAACGCGGCGCACAGCGCGCCGAGCAGCTCGGTGACGGCTTGGTGCGCGCCTTTGAAACCTATCAGCGTTTTTTCACCCTGGGCGGGATCAGCGAAACCCAGGTGCGTTCCATGGCAGAACGCGCCTTGGAAGACATCAACACCTTCTCCCCCGCCCTCGCCCAGGAAATTGTGGGCACGGCAGTGGGCGCCGGCGTGGAGCACTGGCAACTGGCGGCGCTGAACGCCCGCACCGAGATCCTGGCAGCTTCCAAGGTCACCGGCCCGGGCGAATGCTCCACCATTGTGCGCAACACCGGCGGGAGTAACCCGCGGATTTTCGGTGCCCAGACCTGGGACTGGCATGTGGAATTGGCCGAGTTCTGGCACACCCAGCAGGTGCGCGGCGCCAAACACAACTTCGCAGGGATCACCGAACACGGGATCTTGAGCAAGATCGGCATCAATGACGCCGGTCTTGCCTTGCACTTCAACATCCTGGGCCACCAACAAGACGGTGTCGGCGGCATCCCGATGCACGTGCTCTCCGCCTACGTGCTGCAAAACGCCGGCAGCGTGGCCGAGGCAATCGAGCTGATGCGCAGCTGCCCCATTGCCTCCTCCGGCTCCTTCGCCTTGTTTGATAGGCAGTCCACCGCCCTGCTGGAAATCACCCCGGTCGGCGTTTTTGAAGTTCCACAACTGGCCGAAGGGCTGCACCTGCGCACCAACCATTTCCTGACCGAAACGCCGAAGGCCCAGGAGAAGAACTGGCTCTACCAGCCCGATTCCTCTCAGCGTTTCGACTTTTTGGCCAAACGGCTGGGGGCGGACCTGCCCGACACCCCGGAAGAAGCCGTCGCCTCGATGTGCACCGCCACCGGCGAGCCTGCGGTGACCTGCATCCCGGACATGACGCTTCCCATGGGCCAGCGCTGGGCCAGCCTGGCCACCGTGATCATGGACCCGGCGGCCGGAACCGCCCGGGTGTTGGACGGCACCCCGGCCGAAGGCCAGCTGCGTCCTTGGTATGAGCTCGGCGCCCATTAGCGTACGGTGCGGTGCGCCCCTTGACCGGGGCGCACCACACCGTGAAGCAAGAGATCAGGCCACCGCCTTGGAGATCAAGGCACGAAGCTGTTGTTCCGCCGCATCGTCGAGGCTGGTAATGCTCCACACCACCGGGTGCAGTGCAGCACCCTCGCTGTAGGCCGGATTGATAGTTTCACCGAACCCGAAAACCAGATAGTCGTCCCCGGATTTGATGTAGCAGACGTCCTCTTTGCCACGGGTGTAAAACGGGATCCCCCAGCGCAATACCGGCTGCAGCGAGGGAGCCTCTTCCTTGATGATTTCATGCAGGCGCAACCCGATTTCCCGGTAGGGGGCGCTGGCAGATTCGAGCTTTGCGGCTACCGCGTCATCGCCCTTTTTTGCGAAGATGGCCATAAAATTCCTCCTCGTACGGTGATTTCAAGCCTCGACGTTCACGGAGTCGAGGCCTACAAGGAATTCTACGTACCTTTTGGCTACGGTTAGCTGACCGACGCCATGTACCCCACGTCAGCAATCAGAATGCTCATTCTCCAGGTTCCAAACAACTCCCCAAAAAGTGCAGCACGAAAAATTTCCACACCCTAACGCACGCTGGTAACATGGGACGTGCAGACCTCCCTCATACACTTGAGATCCAGGGGGTCTCGCTGTTTAAGACTTCAGATTTCCTGAGGGTACCTGTGCCTGTCCCGTTCCGATGGGTACTGCGGATACCATTCTTTTGCGAATTCATTTTTCGGGTTTTGGTCTACAAAAGCGTTGGCGGTCCATGCCACGAGGTCTGCCATTTGAACCAACTGCGAGTGCTTGGAATCTAGATAGATAGCATCCTCGATCACATGTCTCTTACTCAGTGCGAGGCTTCGATGGATATCCCGATACGAACTATCACTACCATCTCCATCCATAATGATCATCGCCAATGACCGCGAAGATTCCAGTTCCCGTTCGAATCTATTAACAAGTGCCCGGTAAGTTTTCTCTTTCGTGCGAGCCAGGTCCCTCGGTGCTCCACGACTGTAGACTGCGCCAAGACTCAACCCTTCGGTACTTCTCAGAGAATCTAAACATTCACAAGCTACGGCCCTTCCGAAATCTTTCCAATACTCAACGCCATGATGGACAAATGCGTCTGGAACTCTCGTAGATACTCGACCACGCCCATTGACGTAGTCAGTTGCATGGAGCTCGCTCGTTACAGGGATCCGGTATTCACGCCAAAGTTTTCTTCGCAGGTCCAGCCAGTTTCTGAGCACCGTAGACCAGCGATCGGGCGGAATATCGATCCACCCGTACACAACCAACCCACTTTTCGGGTGCCCGGAATCATCTATGTAGATCAACCGGTTGAGTGGTAACTGCATTCCTCCAGTCTAAATTTCGAACTGGAATCGGACATCAGTTATCCACAGAACGCCGCGAATCATTCTGATCCCCAAAAGGCGAAGACTGCCGCATCCACCGGATGGGTTGTTCACCGGCCCGACTTCTCTTTACCGGCTTTAATCGCAGGGGACCGTAGAAATTGGACGCGGCTTGGTCCTTAATACGTTTTGCATCGAGACCTGGAGGCCTTCCACGAAGAGTTTACTCCGGCTATCCAGCCCCGCTTCGTTCTGGTGGCCGAATCTGAAGCGGTGGCGTCCAGCCTTCGACTAGAAATTGGTGAACCCGCTATCAACGACGTCTTTGACGCTGCCCAACTAGCTCTTGGCCCTAACCGGGACCAATTCCAGTTGCACCCCTCTCAAGCGCACCAGCACCGCATAGGCCAGAATGGAAACTGCCAATCCGACAGGCACCGACACGTCGATGCCGCCCATCATGACCGCAAAGGGACCTGCCCACACATCGGTGGAGAGGAACAGGGCGGTGGCGGCGCCGCCCGCCACCACCGCGCCAAGACCTGCCACGCTGAAGCCGTTCGTGTACCAGTACTTGCCCGAGGGGAACTGCTCGAACAGCTGCAGGGAATCATAACGATTGCGCCGCAACACAATGTCTGCAACAAAGATCGCCATGGTCGGCACCGAGATGATCAGCAAGAACTGCAGCATCAAGTTCACCGCGGAAATCAGCGAGGTGGACATGGCAAGCGCGAAGGTGAAGATGGTGCCGAGCACGCCGATCAGGATGGCCGAGGGAATACGTTTTATCGGGACGCCGATTGACTGGAAGACCATGCTCGCGGAGTAAGTGGTCATGCCATTCAGCGCCACGGTGTTCAGCACCACCCCAGCCACCAGGAGAATACCTAGCCAGTTTGGCAACATGTCCATCAGTGCGAAGTCGATGCCAACGTCCAAGGCCGCCCCCGAGAGCACGGTACCCAGCAGCACTCCCACGGTGGTGAAGATGATGCCGGGAACTGCACCACCTAAGGCCGTCGCCGCGACGATGCGCCATGGCTTGGTTTCATGCGGCAGGTAGCGAGCCAAGTCGGCACTGTTGGAATAGGACAACGGTGTGGACGACAGGATCGCAAAGCCGATGCTCACCGAGATCCACACCTCGGCGCCGGCCAACGGCTCAGGTTGCACAAAACCCAGATTCACCTGGGGCAGGATATAAGCAGTGACCAGCACAAATATCACCAGCAATGCCGCCGTAACCGCGGTGTAGCTCTTCAGGATCAGGCCGTGCCCGTAAACGGCCACCAACACCGTGATGGTGGAGATCGCCACGGTGACCACCGCCTTGCCCACGGTCTCATTGCCCAGACCAAGCCGGCGCAGCAGCTCCGCTCCCATAAAGGTGGAAGCCACCCAGTTCAGGGCCAAAAAGATCCCGGAGACGAACCAGCCGTAAATGGCGATGATGAATCGGTTGCCACGAATCCCGTAGACGGCGCGGGTAATCACCGAACCGCTGGTGCCAGCCGACGGGCCGGAAATGGCTACGATGCCTGGAAGTATCCACAGCAGGCTGCTGGCTAGGATCACGGCGATTGACTGCCAGATTTCAAGCCCCAACACCATGGTGAGCGTCGCTCCGATGGTAAAGCTGAGCACGCTGATATTTGGTGCGGCCCAGACCGCAAAGAGTTCCCGGGGTTTGCCATGCCTGTTTTCAGCGGCAATGAATTCAATGCCACGCACTTCAACGTGCGTCGCCAATTCCCCCGCCGCAGCAGTGTTCTCGGTCTTGCCCACTAGCCTGTTCCTTCCCTGAGAGCAGCAGGACCACATTGTCCAACTGCCAGCCCGTCAACTATTGGTGTTCATACCAATAAAGACCCTCAACTATTAGAACGCCATTCATTACTGCGTGTCAAGGCTCACATTTCACACGGTGAGGCCAACTCGGCAGGGGCAACCTGTCGCGGGACAACTCCACAGCAATGATCTGACAAGAAACGGCTCCGAGGTACGGCGGCACTGCCCGCCGCACCTACCAAAGATTCAATCCGTCAGCCCGGGCATAGCCAGTGAAGTGCGTCGGCCACATATCGGTGGCTCGCTTGGCATCCGCCAGTTGCTCGATCACCACACGAGACACTGAAAGCCTGTCCAGCGTCGGCCCATGTGGATAGTTTTTGCGTTACACGGCTTGACTGTTGTGCCGGCGATTGGTTACAAGGTTTGGGCTCACGCGCGAGGTTTCGCCAACATACCCAGGACGAATCGGTGCGCAGTTGCCGCGTTGACACAAGTCCTCAAAATTGGACTCCAAGAGGCCATGGCGACCGCTTCGCCCAGAGCAAATCTCAGAATTCGCTCAGTTAAACGACGTGACGTTGGCTGGAGCATCTGCGGTTCGTTGAATCCTTAGAACCTCACTGGTCTCACGCACGGTGATGATTCCATCGCCTCGCAGATCAAGAAGGAACCCCGCCTTTGCGCCAACCTCAAGACGGAGAATTTTAAGGACAGAAATCGGCTCGTTGTCTCGACGCAGCGCAGTAGATAGATCAGCGTGGCTAGCTTCCGGTGTCACGGCTCGCGGCAGTCTGCGAAGAGTGCTCCGCTCAGCCACAATGAGCTCATACAGTGATCCCGTTGCGGTGGTGATTTCATAAACGCCTGCTGCCAAGTGGACATCCATGGCACCAAGGATAGCGGCGTTAACCGACACAACTCATCCTGTGCAGCGCTCCCCTATTGGTCTTTAGCCGACCGCTCTTTACCCGACCCGGCTGTTCCATGCCGGTTGGGTGCCCCAGGCAGATCAGTTTCCATGCTTGAAGGCACTGCTTTATGCACAAAGGTAATTACCCTCCGCTCAGGGCCAAAGCCACGGCCACCGCAAGAGAGCTGATGGAAGAGGTTGCACTGAACAGCAGGGCGAACGCTGCTCACCTCTGGGCCTATTGTTGAAAACAGATCCGCACGCTGATGGCGGCGCACACCGATGCGGCGGGCTGCCACCGGGGTTGGGAACTTGACCAAAAAATTTGTTCAGAATAACGCCGAGCCCAGCATCGCATCAGTCACCGCTTGGATCTGCCCTCCAGACTGATCATTGCCTCTTAAATAGATCAAGCCCGCTCCTTTGGGGAGCGGGCAAGATCTACAACGCCATTACACGCTCAGCGTGATGTACTGCTTCTTGAACTGCTCGTGGATTTCCCACACGCCGGACCAGCCGTTGGGAATCAACACCATGTCACCAACCGCGTGGTCAACACGCTCACCGGTATCGGCCACCAGCGTGCCCGATCCTTCAAGAACCAAGATGACTTCATTGACCCCGTTGCGGGCGGTTTTAAAGGTCCCCGGCGAACAGGCCCAAAAACCGATGTCGACGGTGCCTGCGTTCAAGGTAATCGCATTGTCGGTGGCATCCGAGGGCGTGGTGCCATTCAGGGCCGTGGGTTTCAGCACCAGGTCGGCCAGCAGTGCGGTGCCAACCGAACTCAGAATCTGAACCTGCGGCATGGTGCTGGTCTCAGCGCTCATGGGGTGTTCCTTTCGTTGCGGCGTGGAAGCTAGCCGCCCTTGGAGATAAAAAACATGCAGCTTTTGGCCAGGGACTTGCTCAGTCCGGCCTTCTGGGCGATCACCTTGGGGTCGTTTCCCACCCGCTCGCCCTGACGTTCAAGCACGGTGCTGACCCGCTGCACCGCCCACGCGGGCGGCGCAGTGCGGGCCGGTGCAGCCGCCACACTCATCAGGCCACAGGTTTGCCGTCGACCAAACGAGGGTTCGACAGCGGGTTGGCATCCTGCAGTTCTGCCGGAAGCAGGTGCTGCGGGAAGTTCTGGAACGATACCGGACGGATGAAGCGGGCAATTGCCGCGGTTCCAACGGAGGTTGAACCGGCCGCAGTGGTTGCCGGGTACGGGCCGCCATGCTGCTGCGCGTAGGTCACCGAGACCCCGGTGGGCCACTGGTTCCACAACACACGGCCGGCCTTGCCCGCCGCGATGCGCACCAGCTCGGCGACATCGTCGTCATCTTGCGCCTGCAAGGTGGCGGTGAGCTGGCCTTCAAAGGTCTTGGCCGCCTGGACCAGTTGCGCCTCGTCGTCGTATTCAACCACCATGGCGGTCGGTCCGAAGCATTCGGTCTGCAGTGCCGACGGATCGGCCAGCAGGTCTTCGACTCCGGTCACCAGCAAGGTGGGAGATGGAGGATCGGCCAGCGGGTCCGAGCCCTGGACCAGGACCTCGGTTGCCGCATGTCCCGAGAGCTGCTGCAGCACCTCAAGGTAGCCGGCCTGGATACGGTCGTTGAGCAGTTTGGCGCCGTTGGGCAGCGCCGCGGAAGCGAGCGCCTCACGCATACCCGAACCGCGTGGGATGAACAGCGTGCCTGGTTTGGTGCAGAACTGGCCCGCGCCCATGGTGAAGGAGGCGACGAACTCCGCTGCGATGCTCTCGCCACGCAGCGCGGCGGCCTGTCTGGTGACAAAAACCGGGTTGTTGCTGCCCAGCTCGCCGTAGAACGGGATGGGCTCCTCGCGGGAAGTCGCCAGGTTGAACAGGGCGCGTCCGCCAGGGATGGACCCGGTGAATCCGGAGCCCTTGACCCGGGGATCAAGCAGCGCGGTTTTCCCCGCTTCGGTTCCGTACACAACGTGGAAAAGGCCTTCCGGCGCTCCGGCCTCAGCCAACGCGCGGGTCACCACTTCACCGGTTGCCCGGGACAGTTCCAGGTGGCCCGAGTGCGCCTTGACGATCACCGGGTTGCCGCCGGCCAGCGCCGAGGCGGTGTCGCCGCCGGCTACCGAAAACGCAAACGGGAAGTTGGAGGCGGAGAAGACCAGGATCGGCCCCAATGGGATGTGGGTGCGGCGCAGATCCGGGCGCGGGGCGCCCATGGGCCATTCAGCATCCGCGTGATCGATGCGGGCGTCGTACCAGGTGCCGTCGCGCAGGACCTGGCCGAATAGGCGCAGCTGGAAGGTGGTGCGCTTCAGCTCGCCGGTCAGCCGGGCTTCGGGCAGGTTGGTTTCGGCCATTGCGATCGGCACCAGTTCACCGGAGGCCGCATCCAAGGCGTCGGCGACGACGTCCAACACGTCGGCCCGCACCCCGGCCGGGGTTGCCGACCAGGCAGCAAAGGCCGCATCGGCGGCGCCGAGGTAGGTTTCAATCTGCTGCGCGGTGGTGTTTTCAACCATGGTTTCCATCCTTTATACGGCGGCGGTGTAGTCGAAGGAGATCTCGCCCCAGCCTTCAAAACGGCCGGTGATCGAGGTGCCCGGAATCATTTTCTCGGCAGCCAGGCAGCTGCCAGGCAGGATGAACTGCCCCGCTTTCAGGCCCACGCCGTAGGCGGAGATGCGGCGGACCAGCCAGGCGATGGCGCCAATGGGGTTGCCGTAGACGGCGTTGGTGTTGCCCCGGGCTACTTCCCGGCCGTCGTATTCGATCACGCCGGCGGTATCGGCCAGGTTCACTTCGCTGAGCTTGCGGGGCTGCCCGCCGATCAGGATTCCACCGATCGACCCGTTGTCGGCCAGGGTGTCAAAGAGGCTGATGTTCCAGTTCTTGACCCGCGAATCAATGATTTCCAAGGACGGAACCACAAAGTCGGTCGCGGCGATCACGTCGGCGGCGTTGACATGTTTCCCATACAGGTCTTTTTTCAGGACAAAACCCGGTTCCAGCTCGATAAAGGGTTCAATGAACTCGGACTCGCTGATGGCAAGGTTCTCCGGGTAGAACTGGCTGGCCAGGATATAACCGTAGTCCGGCTCATCCACACCGAATTTGTCCTGCATGGCCTTGGCGATGTTGCCCAGCTTGAAGCCGGCCACCGCGTCGCCGTCTTCAATCGCACGGCGGACCAATTCCTGCTGCACCCTGAAGGCATCTTCGGTGGTTGGCCCCATCTCATCGGTGATCAGCTGGTCTACCGGGGTGCCGGTGGACTTGGCCTCGATGAGCCGCTGCGCGGTGTGGGCAATATTGATTGGCATGTTAATCCTTAAAGAGTTTCTGGTTCAAGACCGCCGCCGGTGGTGCAGGGTTCTGGGCCCTGCACCACCGGCGTGCCGGCCGGGCTACTTCTTGCGGCGGGTATCGCCGAGGTGGACGATGCTCATGGCGGAGAGCATCTCGCGCGGATCCCACACGACGTCTTCGTCGGTGATCTTCCCGTCCTTGACCCGGATGAATGAGGCACCGGTGACGATGACCTCGCGGCCGGTTGGCGGAACACCCATGTATTCGCCGGTGTGGCGACCGATGCTGCGCCAGTAGATGGCAACCTCGGTTTCGCCCTCCACCGCACGCAGGATGTCCATGTGGTAGTCGCTGAAGGCGTTGTGCTGGGAGTTGATCTGATCGATCACTTCATCCAGGGTTTCCTGGCCGGATTTGGACTGACGGGTGTAGTTCTCGGCGACCAGGCCGGTGAAGGCTTCGACCTCGCCGTTGCCCCAGGCACGCTGCCAGGCATCGAGGATGGAGTTGCACAGTGCAGACATGGCGGGTTAACCCTTCTTCTCTGGGTTGGCCGGTGCTGGCCACAGGTTGAAATCACCGAACTTGCCGCCTCTGAAGAGCAGCGCTTCGGCGTCGGAGGAGCTCATGGAATCCACGCCGCCCACGATCATGTAGTGGTCTCCGGCGACAACCTCGGAGAGCACCTCGCAGTCGATGGTCGCGGTGGTTCCGGTGATGTGCGGGGTGCCGTGCTCGCCGATTTCATAATCGATGTCGGCAAACTTGTCTTCGCCCTTGCGGGCCAAGGCACGGCAGACCGGAAGCTGCTCGGTGGACAGGATGTTGGCGGTGAACCGGCCCAATGAGCGCAGCTGCGGCCAGGTGCTGGAGCCCTTGTCCACGCAGAAGGTCACCAGGGGCGGATCCAGCGAGAGGGACATGAAGGTTCCGACCACCAGGCCCATCGGCTTGCCGTCGGCGGTCATCCCGGTGATGGCGGTGACGCCGGTGGGGAGGGAGCCGAAAATCTTGCGGTATTCGGCTGGATCGATATCCGGAGTTTCCGGAGTGACGATGATTGACATGGTGTGTGCTCCTAACGGACTTCGCTGGTCTGCTTGCGGTAGGTGGAACCCGGGTGGTCCTCGGGCAGGCGGGCAACACCTTCTCCGAACAGGTGCTCGCGCAGGGTCGAGCCGGTGAAGCTGGTGCGCATGACCCCGCGCTGCTGCAGCTCGGGAACCACAAAATCGATGAAGTCCTTGATGTCTTGGAACTTCAGTGCGTTGGCGACGTTGAAGCCGGTGACACCGGTTTCTTCCATCCAGGAAATCAGTTCATCGGCCACGGTCTGCGGGCCGCCCACGATCACCGGGGAGGTGCCGCCGATGCCGGTGTAGGCCGCGATATCACGCGGGGTCCATTCCTTTTCCGAGTCGACCTTCTGGAAGAAGGTCAGCATCGTGGCGGTGCCCTTGGCCTCAACATCCTTCAGCGGCTTGTCCGGGTCAAAGGTGGACATATCCAGTCCGGTCCAGCCCGAGTACCGTGCCATGGCTCCGTCATAGGAGACCAGATCCAGGTACTCCTGGTACTTGGCCTGCGCCTCTTCATCCGTGGCGGCGGAGATGACGGTGATCATCTGCAAGGTGGCAATGTGTTCCGGGTCGCGGCCGAATTCCACGGCCTTCTCACGCAGTGCATCAACCTGCTTCTTCAAGGTTGGCTTGTCGATGGCGTTCATGAATACCGCTTCGGCGGTTTTTGCGGCCAGTTCCACACCGCGCGGCGAGCCGCCAGCCTGGAAGATCACCGGGGTGCGCTGCGCGGATGGCTCACACTGGTGGATGCCCGGGACCGAGAAGTGGGTGCCTTCGTAGTTAATGTCGTGGACCTTGCTCGGGTCGACATACACACCGTTTTCCTTGTCGACAACTACCGCGTCGTCCTCCCAGGAGCCTTCCCACAGCCGGGTGGACACCTCGATGAATTCCTCAGCTCGGTTGTAGCGATCGGCGTGAGCGGCAACCTGCTCCTGGTTGGCCAGGTTGCGGGCGGCGGCGGTCGAATAGGAGGTCACAACATTCCAGCCGATACGGCCGTCGGTGAGGTGATCCAACGTGGAGAACTTCCGAGCCAGCTTGTACGGCATGTCATAAGCGGTGGAGGAGGTGACACCAAAACCGAGGTTCTCGGTCACCGCGGCCATGGCCGGGATCAGGTAGGCCGGGTCGTTGGTCGGGATCTGCGCGGCGTCCTTGAGGGAATCAGCGACGGAACCGCGGTAGTTCTCGTGGTAGCCGTCGTTGTCGGCGAAGAAGATGCCGTCGAAGTTGGCACTTTCAAGCAGCTTTGCGTACTCGGTCCAGAACTTCAGGTTCTTGTACTCGTGACCGCGGTCTTTCGGGTGGCGCCAGGTGCCAGCCGACAGGTGAGCTGGACCGTTGAAATCGAATGCGAAAACGCGCATCTGCTTAGCCATGCCAATTTCCTTAGGACTATCGTTCACTAGGTGAACTATGTGTTTATTTAGTGATCACAGCATATGGTGTTTCAAGCCACAGCGTCAAGCCGAAAATGAAATTTGTATCACTAGGGCGTGGATTGCACGTCACACCACTGAAAAATGGCCAGATCAGGCGCCTGCATCGCAGCCGAATGGGCACGCAGAAGTTGGCGGGGCAGTCCAACGTATCGCCTCGCAACCGGCGTATTCACCCCGCCGGCTAATCATCAATTGCTGCACCGTGGCCGCAGAGACGGTACGTTGGCTCCAGTAGTTTTCCTGGAAGTACTCGCGCAGTAATTAGTTCAGCGGCCAAGCCGTAACACCGGCGCGCAGCAGGGGTCTGAGCGACCTGCGGCGTCAGGGTACGCAGTGCCGGATCAGGCCAGCTTTTCCGCTCAGAAACAGGCGCTCCGAATGCCATCGTGGGCGCGGCCGATCACGTGCCGAGGCCAATGCGGGAAAGCACGGCAGATCACTCGAAACCTGGAGACAGACCGCATGGAAAACGAATTTTCTCGGGGCCGAATCTGGCTCAATTGCACTATTTGAGCCAGCGTCCAAGGAAGTGCGCAGCCACCGAAAACCAACAAGTTGCCCCTTCCGCCCGAATGGCCGGCTGTCTAACGACGCAGCATGCATGACGTCGGTGAGACTCCCCCGGCATTGTGACCCCAGATAAACGAAAGCGCCTTGGACAATCGGGAACCTGTGACGCACATCCGCAAATCACCGCACCTAACTGTGCGACCGGGTGGGGCTACGACGCGTTGCGGCACACACCCCGCAGCGACAAGCAATCCAAGGCAGCATCGCCCTGAACAGGCTTGCGGAATCCCGCCGCACCGAGCCACGGCAGATCTGCCTGTTCGACACGAAGCGGATGTGACCGCGAGCGGCCAATGCTGGCGGCAACTCACAGGCATAAGGCTCGAATCGCCAGATCCAGAACCTGGTTCTAAGAGTTCAACTAGGTGTTCCCGCCCATACTTGAATGATGCGCTTCGTGTGCACATAAAAATGCTCCCCAAAAGTTTTTGACTTTTACAGTCCAACTTTTGGGGAGCACTTCAATGGCCCGAGGCGGTTCTGTTTTTACCGGTTCCCAAAACTCTCGCCAGCCCCTTGCCTGAAGCACCCGAGAGTATTGGGAAATCGCTGCAACCTAACTATTTACCCGCAGAGAGCGGGGCCAGCAGCATGGTGCTGGTATCCAGATTGTCGTCCCGGTCCTGGCCCTTGCACAGGGCGACCGCTTCCTCGTAGCTCTCCACCACGGGAACCGATCCAAGCAACGGCTTGCGAGCGGTTTCCTTCATGAAGAAGGTCGCAGCCAATGCCACCACGGAGAAGAACATCACGTACATGGCCGGCGAGTATGAATTGCCGGTCGCACCCAACAGGGCCTGCGCCACCAGAGGAGTGGTTCCGCCGAAGATCGAGATAGCGATGTTGTGGGTAAAACCAACACCGGTGTACCGCGACGCGGTCGGGAACAACTCGCACATAAAACAAGCTGTCAGTGACAAGAACGCCGCCGAAGGAATCATGATCAGCGTCAGCGCCAGGTACAACGCACCGAGGGTTCCGGACTGCATGATGATAAAGGCCGGGAAGAGCAGCAGGATGTTGCCGATGGTCGCGATCCGGTACACCAGTCGCCGGCCATACCTGTCGGCCACAATGGCGAACAGCGGGATCAGGATCGCCTGGATGACAAGCACCAGCACGGAGGCCATTGCGGTATGAGCCGCGGCGACACCGGCATTCGTTTCCAGATAGGTCGGAATGTAGCTCGTCAAGGTATAGGACGCGGTGCCGTCCGCGGCAATCATGGCGATGCCGATCAGGATCTGCGGCCAGTACATCCGGATGACCTTGGCCAGCGAGTGGCGGACAAAAATTGAATCAGGGTTGCCCTTGTCCGGGATCTCGTGGACGGCCTCGAAAGCCGGCGACTCCGGAAGGCGGCTGCGCAGGGCTACCGCGATAATTCCCAGCGGCAAGGCGATCAGGAACGGAATACGCCAACCGCCGTTGACCATGGCGTCGGGTCCGAAGTTGGCTTCGGTGATAAAGGTGGTGGCGGCAACCACGCCGGCACCCACGGCGAATCCGAGCATCGCACCCGAGTTCAGCAGGGAGGTCATGAACGCGCGCTTCTTATCCGGAGAGAACTCGGCGATGTAGGTCGAAGCCCCGGAGTATTCACCGCCGGTGGAGAAGCCCTGGGCCATCTTCAGCAAGTACAGCGGGATGATGACCCACAGGCCCACGGTGCTTGAACTCGGCAAGCAGCCGATCAGCGTAGTGGCCACGGCCATCAGCATGATGGTGAAGAACATGACCTTCTTGCGGCCAATCCTATCCCCCAGCGGACCTAAGACCATGCCGCCAATGGGACGCACAACAAAAGAGATCGCAAATCCGAAGAGGGTGACCAGCAGGCCCCAGGTCTCATCCATGCCAGAGGTGAAGACCTTGGTCATGGTCACCGCCAGGTAGCCGTAGACTCCGATGTCGTACCACTCGATAAAGTTGCCGACACCGGCACCGATCTGAGCTTGGCGCAGGGCCTTGGGATCGGCAACTACACAATCCTCGGGCCGCAGCCGGCGAGTGGTTTTCGGCAGAACCAGGTCCTGCCGTGAAGTAGCTTCAGACATTGCTACCCCTCCTTGAAGTATGAAAGTTCAATCGGCCCCGTTGCCCTAGAACTCGTCTCGTTGTGAAATAGAGTACAAACAAGATGTGACTTGAAATACTGTAATACATGATGAATTTGAAGCAACTTTTATCATCTATGATGAAGCCATGACTTCAGCGGTGACCGTACGGGACCTGACACTTGATCCAAGCCTTGAAACCAGTGTGCTGGCAGGTGCCGCAGGTTTGGGCAGGGTATTGGACTGGGCCCAAACCAGCGAAATGCCAGATCCCTGGACCTGGCTCGGTGAAGGCGAGTTGCTGATGACCATGGGGATTACCTTCCCCGCGCACCCCACCGAACAGTGTCGTTACATCAGCAAACTCAACGCCGCCGGGGTCGCAGCAGTTACTTTCGGCGCGGATGGGATGCAACCACCCCTGACGCCCGAGATGCTCGCCGAGGCGGATCGACTGTCCTTCCCGATCCTGATGACCGGGGAAAATACACCGTTTGTTGTCATCGCACGATTGGTGGCAGCGGCCAACGGCAACCAACAGTCGCGCAGCATCCTGGCCCTCTCCCGGATTTACCAGGTCGCCGGGGCGCAGGAGCCGGAACAACGCCGCGCCGGGCAATGGGTCAAGGAACTTTTTAATATCGATGCCGCCGTGGTGGATACCGAGACCGGCTGCGTCGTCATCGGAAACCATATCGCCTCCCAACCGCACCTCCGCGCACACACCCTGAGCACCATTCGGCCGGCGACCCTGCAGATTTCCCGAGGCGCGGATCTGGACTCGCTCTCCTTGGTCCACCTCAAGCAGGTACTCACCGTGGACGCGAATGCCGTGCTTCAAGAAGCCCTGACCGCTATCGCCAACGGCGAAGCGGCCATCACCGCTCAGCGGCGACGCCAAGACTTCGCCACACGGTCGATTGCCCAACAATCTGCGTTGCCCAACGGGACCTACCGTGTACTTGCCTCGCAAGACAAAGATCATCAGCGGCTGGTTCTAGGCTTAGCCCTCTCCCGTGTGCAGCCTTTCTCGCGAAAAATGAACGGTGCGACATTAACGATGGTCACCACCGGGAATCTTGGTTTGGCCGAAAGAATCTATCGGGAACTCGGTGTTGCAGCTGGCCTGTCCTCCGAACACCTGGACCTTGCAGACCTCACCGGGGCGGCTTCCGAGGCCGTCAACGCGCTGGATGCCGGACTCAAATCCGGCTCAACCTGGTCTGAATTTCAGGGAGAAAGGGTGTCGCTGCTGGCGCGATCTCGCTCAGAAGCCATGGAGATTATTCGTTCGGTGCTTGGTCCGCTCAGAGAAACCAAGGAATCGATCTCAGTCTTGCGGGACTCGTTGTTCCTGCTGCTAGACAACGATCTCAACTGGCAACTAACCGCGCAGCAACTTGGAATTCACCGGCAAACCCTGGCCTATCGTATTCGACGCGCCGAAGAGCTCACCGGGCATCGGTTGAAGGTTGTTGGAGATCTCGCAGAACTCTGGTTGGCCCGCCAAGCCTGGAGCATGATGGACGGTGGCGGTACGGCAAAACTCTGATGATCGATGGATTCACCCAGGCATCCTAGTGGCAGGACCCATGCAACCGCGCAGTTTCAGCGATTAAGTTCATCGTTAACTGGTGAAAGATGAACCTCTTGCACAGGATGACACATAGACATCAGCGAGTCGGCAATCGTTCGCCTAGGGGGCCGAACAATCCCAGCCGTGGCGACGTTTAATCTCAGACAATCACATTTGGACTACCTGAGTCCGCTACCCGGTCAGTGGAGCCACACCATCGGATACATGGACTAGTTAGCCAAACAAGCGACACCGAATCAGAGGCATAAGCAGGTACCCAAAGAAACACTTAATCGTGCCCATTATGCACCGATCTCCAACTTTCTAAGCCCTCCAGCGCAGCCGGTCTTCGGTGTCAGAGGCCTTGCAGGTATATGGCTTGCCATTCTTTTTTCCAGTGCCCGTGGCGCCAGCGTCGGAACAGAACGCACCCGGGTGAACCAGCTGGGTGGCAGCAGGTTCTTTGGCGGCCGTATCAACCTTCTTTTCTTCCGCAGGAGCTTCGGTCTTGGCCTTACTTTGACCAGCTGGCTTGATCGGGGTGACCTCAGCGGCAAGTTGCGCAGGGCAGGTATCGAGCACCTTGGCCATGGCGGCCTTCTCCGGAGCGGTGACCGACAACGCGTATTTGTGCTTCACGCTGATCTGGGTAGCCACATACTGGCATCGGAAAGCCTTGTTCGGCGGGAGCCACTCGGCGGCATTCTCATCCCCCTTGGCACGGTTTGCCGAAGCATCCGAAGCGATCAGGTTCAGCGGGTCGTTCGCCACAGCCACACGCTGATCTTGGGAGAGTTGCTGACCTCCTGAAATCCAGACATTCCCCAAGGCCACCGCATGGTCGATATCAACGGATCCGGCTTTCACCTTCCAGTTGATCGACTTGCCGGTATACAGGTCGTTCAAAGTGCCAGAGGCAACAGTGCACTGAAGTGAATCCTTGTACACCACGTTTGTCATATCGCGTGTGAGAATGTCTTGGCGAGCATCACATTTGTTGCCATCCGGGTCTTTCCACCCGTTGCCAAATTTGTCGTTGCGATCATAACCGGTCATCGGGGCCTTGCCCTTGACTGCCAGCTGGGACAAAACCGTGGACGCCTTCGGCCCCTCAAGCGCGGCGCCAACCTGGCTGGTTGATTGGTGACTGCCGCTCGCGCTGGGACCACGCGTTTCCTCAGTCGGCGAGAGCTGCTTGCTCCCCTCCGGGCCGGCGGACGGTGTGGCAGTAGCGTGTCGGTGCCACGGTCGGTGTTGCAACCCGATCGGACGCTGCCGGTGCGGATTCAGAACTCGAGTCGACGACCGTGGCGTCAGCCGGGGCTGCTAGGTCGCCAACCGCCGCCGAGGTGCACCCACTCAACGCAAGGGTCACGATTGCCAACAGGGACAGGGCTTTGGATGTGCGGAAGATCTTCATTCCTCAGATGCGTGCGGGTCGTTGCCATAGATTGCCGCCAGGCAAGCGCAAGGGGCAATCCTTGACGATGTTATCTGAAGAACAGGTCAGTTGACGCATTGGCAATTGTCCGTTTCTTCCAAGTCGGCGCATCATTTCCGAGGACGCTCGTTGCCCCCGCTGGTATCGAGTAATAGCGCACAAGCTGTCGATGTCACCGTCAGCAGAATTTGTTTTGCCACTCAAGCACCGGTTCCACTTGTTGGCATAGCCGAGCAGCACCGCCTCTCGACGACCAGGCCCATACGATCGATCACTCGTTCACGACAGCGCCAACTTCAGAATCTTTCAGACAGTTACCTCAAGCACTTGACACTGTGAGTTAGCACTCACTACCATAATGATCACTAGCTAATCATAGTGTTCATTCAATGAACATGATGATACGGACCAATGGAGGGCTGAAGCATGATCGAAATTCTTAACGGCACAGTAGAACACGGTGACGCTCGTGGACGCCTGATCGGCTTCCCCACCGCCAACCTTCCGATTAACGGCAAGGACAATTTGGATGGAGTGTGGGCTGGTCACGCCGTCGTCGATGGCGTACGCCGCGCAGCCACCATCTCCATTGGACGCCGCCCAACCTATTACCCTGACATGGCCTACCGCCTGGTTGAGGTTCACATTCTCGATTTCCACGGAGACCTCTACGACAAGGAAATGAGCGTCGAACTGACAACCTTCATCCGCGGACAGCAGAGGTTCGCCAACTCGCCGGAACTGATCGCCAAAATCGTGGACGATG
The DNA here is from genome assembly GCF_044744225.1 of Glutamicibacter sp. NPDC087344. NCBI lineage: Bacteria > Bacillati > Actinomycetota > Actinomycetes > Micrococcales > Micrococcaceae > Glutamicibacter > Glutamicibacter sp. NPDC087344. The sequence continues at coordinate 343,703 of NZ_JBIUXY010000001.1, forward strand.
TACGAGTAACCCGCGAACTCACCCAAACGACAGATGGTTTCGTCAATCTTCCCTGGATCGGCCTGGTTGCAATCTAAGCACAGGAACAAGGAAGTCCTCCCGGGGTGGCGCACGCCGCCGCCCGGGAGGATTTTCCGTTAAACAGAAAAGGCCAGACCGAAGCCTGACCTTGTTTTGTGCGCCCCCCGGGACTTGAACCCGGAACCTAATGATTAAGAGTCATTTGCTCTGCCAATTGAGCTAGAGGCGCGTATTAATTTATTCAAACAATGAGCCGGCATGCCGAACATATTGCTCGTGCGCCCCCCGGGACTTGAACCCGGAACCTAATGATTAAGAGTCATTTGCTCTGCCAATTGAGCTAGAGGCGCCCGCTGCGATGTTCTAGAAGCTTTTTGGGCTTCGCGCTTTCGCAACGAGATAAAACTCTACCAGCTTTTGAGCTTCGCGCAAATTCGATAGCCACTTTTCTGCGGTGAGCTACATTACAGGAGATGACTAGGTGTTACTACCACCCCACCGGCTGACTTTGTAGAGTGAATTCATGACTACCCAACGTACGGTTTCCTTTCCCTCGCAAGACCTACTTGATGCAGTGGGCGAACTTCCCGCAAATCTGAAACCCGTCATTTGGGACCTCGAAACCGATCCGGATTCACCACTGGAAGATATCGACATCACGATCTTCCCGTACATGGCTGATTCGGCGGTGCTGACAAATATCCGTAAGGCACCCAACGTTTCGGTGATACAAACGCAAACCACCGGCTATGACGGAATTGTTGATTTGATTGGCGACCGAGCCAAAATCCACACCGCCGCCGGGGTGCACGCCGCCGCGACAGCGGAAATCGCCTTGGGATTGGCCATCGCCTCGCTGCGCGGATTCCCGGGTGCAGTCCGAGATCAGCTTGAGGGGAGCTGGAATTCGCAGCGTTGGCCGGGGTTGGCCGACCGTACCGTGGGCCTCATTGGCGTCGGAGGCATTGGCGAAGAAATCCGTAAACGGTTGGATCCGTTCGAGGTCAACCTGCTGCGTTTTGGCTCTTCGGCCCGCGTTGATGAGCACGGAGAGATTTTCAGCATCAAGCAGTTAAACCAGTACGCCGAGCAGATCGAAGTGCTGATACTGATTGTTCCGCTCACGGCTACAACCCACCATTTAGTTGATGCCGAGCTCATGGCCAAACTTCCGGACGGGGCAACCATCGTCAACGTGGCCCGCGGACCGGTCGTGGACACCGATGCGCTGGTTGCCGAGGTCACCAGCGGCCGGCTCAATGTTGCCTCGGATGTTTTTGATCCAGAACCGCTACCAGCCGATCACCCGCTATGGACGTGCCCCAACGCTTTAATCACCCCACATAACGGCGGCAACACCGAAGCCTTTTTCCCCCGCATGGTCAAGCTGCTCAAACGCCAGCTGCAGGCTTGGTCCGAAGGGCAGGACGCCGAGAATCTGGTGCATACTCCCTAAACACGCAACGCAGTTAACGTTTTGATCTCATTGGTGGCATCCACGGCAGGTTCACCGGGTGCCACCAGTTCCTTGCGCTATCTTTGATAGATATCCCTGTGTGCCCCAACCTTTTTGGGTGCCGGCCCAACGTCGGTACACCACACCTCGGGAATCACTTGAGCCACGAAGAAAGTTGAGCCGCAAAGTGCCCAAAAAGCCGCAGAACCTCGTCTCGCGACGCGCATTGCTGACTGGCACCCTGGCGGGCACAGCCTTGGCCCTCACCGCTTGCACCACGTCACCCAGGAATGCCGCGTCAGCCTCTCCCACGGCCTCCCCGTCAGCGACCGAGGTGCCGCGCACCCTGCGGCTGGCCGCGCCAGCTCCCCCCTCCGGGCTAGATCCCGCGATCACCGGGGACAATGAATCCTTCCGTGTCTCACGCCAAATTTACGAAACCCTGGTTTCCATCGATGCGAACACCGGCAGCCCCATTGCGGGCCTGGCCGAATCGTGGACCCAGTCCCAGGACGGACTGACCTACACCTTCACCCTGCGTCAGGGAGTGAAATTCCACGACGGCACCGAGATGGACGCCGAGTCCGTGGTGGCCAACTTCAACCGTTGGGCCACCCTGCCTACGGCATTATCAAATGATTCCAGCCAGGGCTTCACCGATGTTTTCCACCACACGGAAAACATCCCCACCCTCCCCACGGAAAAAGACCTGCAGCTGAACCTTGACGACGGTCAAGAGGCGACCGAACGTGATGTGGCCGCCCAGCAGCAGCGTCTGGAACAGCTTGCGGCTCTCACACCGGTTTTCGAGCAGGATCTCTTCACCGGGAAAACGACCGCCGGCAGTGCCAGCTACTTCGGCTCGGTCGCCGCGACCAGCAAATACCTGGTGACCCTAACCCTGCGTCGCCGCTTGCCCTCCCTCATCGATGCCCTGTCATTGCCGGGAATGGCCATTGCCGCGCCCTCGGCGTTGACCGGCGGTCCCGCCTCCAACCCCGCGCAATCCCTCATGAAAACACCCATGGGTACCGGGCCGTACCGTTTTGTCTCCCACAAGGATCACAACGTCCGCTTGGAAATTTTCGACGATTATTGGAACCGGGGACGCCTCGACGCCAATACAAATCACCCCCAGGTGGCAATAATCTCCTCTGTTCCCTCGCCGTACAACCGTGAGAATGCCATGAGTGCGGATGAAATCGACGGTTTCGACCTGGTTTCGGTTGACATCATGCGGGACTTGGTCCGCAGCGCCAAACTGGTGGTTCAACGAGACCCGTTCTCCGTGTTGTACCTGGGCATGGATCACCGCAACAAGTGGTTGGCCAAACGCGAGTTCCGCCAGGCCATCGCGTATGCGGTCGATACCGGTCAGCTAGCGAGCAAACTTTTCATCCAGGGCACCAAGTCCGCGGCAAGCATCCTCCCGCCGGCGCTGTCGGTTCCCGAACCCGAGGCCCGGTACAACCACGACCAGAATGCCGCGCAAAAACTTCTGGAGCAGGTGGGATACGCGGGCGAGGAGATCGAGTTTGCCTACCCGTTACGCGTCTCACGCAATTACCTTCCATTACCGGAACGTGTTTTCGCTCAACTGAGCGAAGATTTGGCCAAGGTCGGCATTCGGGTTCGCCCGCGCCCCATCGCCTGGACCGACGGCTACGTAGACACGGTGCGTTCTGATGATTTCACCGGGCTGCACCTGCTGGGCTACTCGGGTGGTTACCGCAGCGAAGATGACTTCCTTTCGGGAATACTGTCCAACAAGGCTCATGAGTTCGGCTACAGTTCAGCGTTACTTGACTCACAAATTCTTGCAGCCCGTTCGCTGGATCCGGGTGAAGCCCGCACCGCCGCCTACGCGTCAATTCTGCAAACCCTGAACTTCGACCTGCCGCTGCTTCCGCTGGTATTCCCCATTTCGGCACTGGCTTTCAACCCCAACGTCAGCTTCTATCCGTCCTCCCCGATGCTCAACGAGTGTTACGCGGATATTCAAATGAGCAATTCGCCGGCGGTCTCAAGTTAGCCACCGCTGGCCCCGTCATGCCAGTTAAGGATTTCTAACCGGCGGGTATATAGGTCTACTCTGGGTTAGAGCAAAGTATCACTGTCGATGGAGATCCTCGTGCCTTCTGAAACGTCAACCGAATCATTTGACGTAGTACTAATTGGAGCCGGCGTCATGAGTGCCACGCTGGGCACCCTGATCAACCAGCTGGAGCCAACCTGGTCTATCGGTCTTTTCGAAAACCTGGACAAGGCCGGGCTGGAGTCTTCCTCCCCGTGGAACAATGCAGGCACCGGCCACTCGGCCCTGTGCGAGCTGAACTACACCGCCGCCAGCGCCGACGGATCCGTTGATCCGTCCAAGGCCATTGGCATCAACGAGCAGTTCCAGATCTCCCGCCAGTTTTACTCCTGGGCCGTTGAGAACAAGCGTGTTGCCGACAACAGCTTCATCAACGCGTTGCCTCACATGTCGTTTGTGATCGGCGAGGACCACTCCAAATACTTGCAGACCCGCTACGAGGCGCTGAAGCCGAACACCCTGTTCGACGAACTCGAAATCACCAACGACCTGGACACCATCAACGAATGGACCCCGTTGGTCGCCAAGGGCCGCAACGGTTCGCAGAAGGTCGCAGCATCGCGTGTCACCTCGGGAACCGACGTTGACTTTGGCCGCCTCACCGCGGACCTGACCAACTCGCTGGGTTCGGCTGGTGCCTCGATCAACTTCGGCCATAAGGTCAAAACCATCAAGCGCGAGGGCGCAGGCTGGCAGTTGACCGTCAAGGACAAGGCCACCGGCGCGGTGAAAACCGTTAATGCCAAGTTCGTTTTCGTCGGCGCCGGCGGCGGTGCCTTGCCGCTGCTGCAGAAGTCCGGCATCGAGGAAATCAAGGGCTTCGGCGGCTTCCCGGTTTCCGGTCAGTTCCTGCGTTGCACCGATGATTCGATCATCGACCAGCACCATGCAAAGGTTTATGGCCAGGCCTCCGTGGGCGCCCCGCCAATGTCGGTACCGCACCTGGATACCCGTTTTGTCGACGGCAAACGTTCGCTGATGTTCGGTCCCTACGCCGGCTTCTCCATGAACTTCCTGAAGTCCACCGGACAGCTTGACCTGCCGTTGTCGCTGCGCCTGCACAACATCATCCCGATGCTTGCCGTGGCCAAGGACAACATGGACCTGACCACCTACCTGATCAAGGAAGTGCTCAAGTCCCGCGTCAAGAAGGATCTCTCGCTCACCGAGTACTTCCCGGAGGCCGACGGCTCCAAGTGGGAACTGATCAGCGCCGGACAGCGTGTCCAGGTGATCAAGAAGGATGCCAAGAAGGGCGGCGTGCTGCAGTTCGGCACCGAGGTCATCACCTCCTCCGACGGCACGATCTCCGGCCTGCTGGGCGCCTCCCCTGGCGCGTCGACCGCGACCCCGATCATGATCGGCCTGCTTTCGCGCTGCTTCCCGAAGCAGTTCTCCAGCTGGGAGTCGAAGCTGAAGGATATTGTTCCTTCCTACGGCCAGAAGCTCAATGACAACCCGGCGCTCTACGCCGAGGTCAAGGCGGCAACCGACAAGTCCCTGGGCTTGAGCGAAGCACTGAACAGCTAAAACACTTTTGGCGGTCCACCGGTATCGGTGGGCCGCTTCTGTGTTTTGAGCACCTTTCAGGTCCTGGTAGTCATCCAACAGGTATTTGCGGCCGCACAACGCGCCTGGAGGCTCAACGTCGCGCTGAAGTATCAGCCAAACGGATGATCTTTGCTCCAATCACCATCAGATTTTTCTGTTGTCCCGGTTCAACCAACTAAAGTTGAAGCTGAGTCTATGTACATCCTTCGACACCGCTAGGACCGCACCACATGCAGCGCTTGGCCATCTTGTCATTAAAGAACCGGGCGTTGATCGCCCTGGTCTCAATATTTATTGCCGTTTTCGGCGTCTACTCCATGAGCTCGCTCAAACAAGAGCTCATCCCCTCCATGGAGTTCCCGCAGATAGCCGTGATCGCCACCCAAAGCGGCGCCAGCCCCGAGGTGGTGAACGAACAGGTCGCCGCACCGCTGGAAACCGCCATGCAAGCGGTGGAAAATCTGGAGACCTCCACCGCCACGTCCTCCTCGGGTCTCGCGCAGATCTCGCTGACCTTCGAATACGGCACCGATATGGACCGCGCCCGCTCCCAGGTGGAACGCGCGATCTCCAACGCGAAGCCTTCCCTGCCCGAGGGAGTTGAGCCCAGCGCCATCGCCGGGTCCATTGCCGATCTGCCGGTAATCCAGCTCGCCGTCGGTTCCGATGTTTCGCTGGAAGAACTCAATGACGATGTCACACGCATTGTTTTGCCCAAGATCCAGAAGATCGACGGCGTGCGCGAAGCCTCGGTCTCCGGAGGAGCCGGACAACATATTTCGATCATCCCGGATCAGGCCAAACTGGCCGCTGCCGGCTTGAGCACCGCAGACATCTCCGAGGGAATCGATAACGCCGGGGCCGCGACGCCCGTGGGCACCCTGGACACCGATGGGCTGACGTTGCCGGTCATTGCCGGTTCGGCCCCCGACTCGCTGGATGCAGTGAAAAACATCCCGCTGGTCTCTGAGAACGGCCCGGTATTGCTCAAGGATGTTGCCAAGGTGTCGGTCCAGGCCGATGAAGCCACCAGCATCACCCGGACCAACGGCGCAGACTCGTTGTCCATTTCCGTGACCAAAACCCCGGATGGGGACACCGTGGCGATCTCCACGGCAGTGAACGACATGATCGGTGAACTGCAGGACGAACTGGGCAACGGTGCGGTCATTACCAACATCTTCGACCAGGCGCCGTTCATCACCGAATCGATCGAGCACCTGGCCCTTGAGGGCGCGCTGGGCTTGGGCTTCGCGGTACTGGTGATCCTAGTCTTCCTGTTCTCATTGCGTTCGACCTTGGTCACCGCAATCTCCATCCCGCTGTCTTTGATGGTGACATTCATCGGCATGTACGCCGGCGGATACACCCTGAACATGCTGACCCTGGGTGCACTGACCATCTCCATTGGCCGTGTGGTGGATGACTCGATTGTGGTCATTGAAAATATCAAACGCCACCTGTCCCACGGCGAGTCCAAGAGCCAGGCAATTTTGCTTGCCGTGCGCGAGGTGGCGGGGGCCATCACCGCCGCGACGCTCACTACCGTGGCGGTGTTTTTGCCGGTGGCGCTGGTCGGCGGCATGGCCGGCGAGCTGTTCCGCCCGTTCGCGCTGACCATGACCATCGCCCTGCTGGCCTCGCTGGTGGTCTCACTGACCATCGTTCCGGTGCTGGCGTATTGGTTCCTGCCGCACCGCCCGGGTACCGGCAAGGCGCATACCGTGCACCTGGCCGAGGACAAGTCCTGGCTGCAGCGTGTCTACACCCCGGCGCTGCGCAGCACCCAGCGCCATCCGGTCATCACCCTGGTCGCCTCGGTGATCATCTTGGGTGCAACCGTGGCCATGACCCCGTTGCTGAAGGTCAACTTGCTGGGTTCCACCGGGGAAAACTCGCTGTCCATCACCCAGAGCATGCCTTCGGGCACCTCCATGGCGCGCACCCTTGACGAGGCGGAGAAGATCGACGCCGCCTTGCAAGATATCGACGGTGTCACCGATGTGCAGATGACCATCGGCACCGGTTCAGGCATGGCGGCATTGTTTGCCTCCGGGTCGGATACCGCGACCTTCACGGTCATCACCGACGCAGATGCCGACCAGGAGGCCCTGGGCGAAACCGTACGCACGCAGGTCGAGTCATTGGACCTTGCCGAGGGTACCGAGGTCAGCGTTGGCTCCGGGTCTTCTGCCATGATGTCTTCGGATGTCACCGTTCAGATCAAGGCCCCGAATCAGGACCTGCTGACCGAGGCCACCGAGACCATGCGCGCGGCGCTGAACGACACCCCTGACGTCTCGGAGATCAGCGACAACCTCTCCGCGATGCGCGAGCAGGTGACCGTGGATATCGACGCGGACAAGGCCGCCGAGGCCGGATTCACCGAGACACAACTTTCCGGCCTCGTCGCCTCGCAGATCTCTCCGCTGCCCGCCGGGACCCTGCGCCTGGAATACACCGATCTGTCGGTGCTCATTGGTGAAGGCATGGACTTGAACTCCCTGGACGAGTTGAAGACCCTGCCGATTCCAACCGCGACCGGCATGGTGGAATTGCAGGACTTGGCCACGGTCGAACGCACCGAAGTGGTCCAGCAGGTCACCACATCCAACGGTGAGCGCATCGCCACGGTCACCCTCACCCCCGCCGGTGACGACCTGGGCACGGTCTCCCGCTCGGTGAATGAAACCCTGGCAACCGTTGCGCTGCCCCAGGGAGCGACCGCAGAGATTGGCGGCGCGGCCACCGAGCAGACCGAGTCCTTCAACCAGCTGTACTTGGCGCTCTTGGCTGCCGTGGCAATCGTCTACGTGATCATGGTGGCGACCTTCAAATCATTGGTCCAGCCGCTGGTGCTGCTGGTCTCCATCCCGTTTGCCGCCACCGGCGCGATTGGCCTGTTGCTGGTTTCCGGCATTCCGCTGGGTCTGCCGTCCCTGATCGGTATGCTGATGCTGGTCGGCATCGTGGTGACCAACGCGATTGTGCTGATCGACTTGATCAACCAGTATCGCCAAGACACCCCGGAGCGGGCGGCCATGCCGCTGGAGCAGGCAATTATGCAGGGTGCCGGCCAGCGTTTGCGCCCAATCCTGATGACCGCGTTGGCCACCATCTTCGCACTGCTACCCATGGGCTTGGGCCTGACCGGCCAGTCGGGCTTCATTTCCCAGCCGCTGGCCGTGGTGGTCATTGGCGGCCTGGTTTCCTCCACGCTGCTGACCCTGGTGCTGGTACCAGTGCTCTACCGGCTGGTTGAATCCAGCAAGGAAAAGCGTGCCGCCCGCCGCGCCTCGCGTCGACATTCGCGAGTTGCGCAGACCGACGCGCAGGATCTGGCGCTGGCCATGGACGGTGCCACCGCAGCGATCCGCCGGCCCAGTGCCCCCGCGGAGGATTCGGCGAAGGCAGAAGCGAAAAACCCGAAACAAAAACCACGCAAGGTGACCCGGTCCGATGTACCCAAGGGTCGGGACGCCGGTGCCAAGTCTTCGGAAAACACGCCTGAACAGGATGCCAAGCCGGCTCCGAAGTCGGCGGCAGAAGCGGCCAGCGAGTCTTCGCGAATCGTTAATCCGGCGACCGGCCAATTGCCGATCTCACGCAAGGAGCGTAAAAAGTTCGAGCAAATGCTCAACCCCGAGGAAAACGCGTCGGATAAGGACTAAGCGCTAACTAATACGGTGGGCCCCACGGTGTATGCAGCCACGCTGCAGAAACCACTGTGGGGCCCATCGTTGTATGCCGGGAGCACTCAGAAGCTCCCACACGGTGATAAGTACTAGAACAGCGATAGCGTGATGCGCCGAGGTATCTATATCGCTGACCAAGACGGTTCTACTCGGAGTATGGGGAACGGAAAACCTCCGCGGTTGCCAGGGGGTGAGATAACCATGTTTGAGGGAAGTCCGACGTGATGACGAATAGCTCGGTTTCCCGCGTGGGAACTCTTGTTATTAACCTTTAGCCTGGTGATTGCAGCTACGATTCGGCCTTGCTCTGCCGTCTCCAGCGCAGGTACGCCCAGATGGTTAGGGTGGCCACCACAATCCAGGCGCAGACGACAACAGCCCCGTGGAAAAATGACGGAACAGCAATAAAGGCACCGATGGCAACCAATGAGAGTTGGCCGGGAATGACAGACAGTGCACTGGCGATCAGATAAACCCGTTGAGATACCCCGAAGGCTCCGCTTCCATAGTTAACCGGCCAGTAGGGGACGCCTGGCATCACACGTAAAAGGTAGACCGCAAGGAAACCACGGGATTCGAGTTTTTCTTCAACGGTGGGTGCATGCCGGCCCATGAGTCGACGTACGGTGACCTGACCTAGAAGCCGAGCGAGCCAGTAAGCCGCCCAGCTACCGAGCATCACCCCGACCAGCGCGAACGCGGTGCCTTCAAAAACACCAAAAAGCAGCCCAAACGCTATGGCCATAATGGTCACGGGAATGGGTGTGATTGCCACCAAGGCATACAGTCCAATAAATCCGAGGATTGCGGTCCAGCTGGTTACATCGACGCTTTCACGTATCTGCTGGATCGAGGGCATGTGCACATTGAGCACCAGCCAAAGCATCAACAGAAATACGATAATCAAGAGCCCATTGCGCAGATAGTTTCCCCATCGAGGGGTCACTACGTCGGCTGGTGCCGCCGCGAGTTGCCCAGCGGGGGCGCCGTCATCTTCCGGGCCCACGGGTCGCTGAGCGAACTCTGGATCTTGGGTGTCTTCCACCTGCACATTCTATAGCGAGGCCACAGTCCAGCCCACCAGCATGACTATCCCGAGCATTGCTCAAGGGTATTTCCCTAGCGACCAAGAATCCATCGGCGATCTTCAATTTGATGGTGAACATGCTGACGATTGTTGCGGGCCAACGGCCACTTGAACTTTCGCTCAGTGGAATCGCTGAGAAAGTGCTCAAGTTTCTCACTCAGATTATTCGAGCATTCTCTAAAGGATCCGTTGTCTCGTGGCCGGCGGTGACGTCTCTCCAAGCGACGATGATCCTGGAACCCCAATAAGATGATTGACACCTCAACTTGTTTTTACATGCATATGCATGTAAGTTAGAGGCAAGGACACAGTGAGCCTTAACAAACTAGGAGTGGAAATGCAGTTCGGAGTTTTCTCAGTCAGCGACATCACCCGCGACCCAACTACCGGTTACACCCCAACCGAAAAAGAACGTATTGATGCCGAGGTAGCGATCGCCAAGAAGGTCGAAGAAATCGGCATGGATGTATTCGCCATCGGAGAGCACCACAACCGGCCGTTCTTCTCCTCATCCCCGACCACCACCCTGGCCTACATCGCGGCACAGACCGAGCGAATCATCCTCTCAACTGCTACCACGCTGATCACCACCAACGACCCGGTAAAAATTGCTGAAGATTTCGCAATGCTCCAGCACCTGTCAAATGGTCGTGTGGACTTGGTACTGGGTCGCGGCAATACCGGTCCGGTGTACCCATGGTTCGGCAAAAATATCCAAGACTCGGTGAACCTGACGGTGGAAAACTACAACCTGCTCCGCCGCCTGTGGGACGAAGACGTGGTGGATTGGGAGGGACGTTTCCGCTCGCCGCTGCAGAACTTCACCTCAACGCCGCGGCCACTAGATGATGTAGCACCTTTCGTGTGGCACGGTTCCATCCGCACCCCTCAGGTTGCCGAAATTGCCGCCTACTACGGTGATGGGTTCTTCGCGAACAACATTTTCTGGCCAAAGGAGCACTACCAGCAGCTCATTGGCCTCTACCGCGAACGCTACGAGCACTACGGCCACGGACGTGCCGACCAGGCAATCGTTGGACTCGGCGGCCAGTTCTACATGGCCAAGGACTCCCAGCAGGCAGTCAAGGAGTTCCGCCCGTACTTCGATAACGCTCCGGTTTACGGCCACGGTCCGTCACTGGAAGACTTCACCGCTCAAACTCCGTTGACCGTTGGTTCGCCGCAGCAGGTATTGGAGAAGACCCTGAGCTTCCAGGAATACTTCGGCGACTACCAGCGTCAGTTGTTCCTGGTGGATCACGCGGGCCTGCCGTTGAAGACCGTACTGAACCAGTTGGACATGTTCGGCGAGTACGTGCTTCCCGAGTTGCGCAAAGAAATGGCATCTCGTGCACCAGCCGACCTGACACCTGCACCAACACATGAGGGACGCGTGACAGCTCACAAGGCTAAACTGGAAGCCGAGCTTGCCAACATAAAGGAGCCAGTACTCAGTGACCGGGACCAGTAGCACCCCTGCATCATTGAAGGTCGCCACCGACGCCTGGGAAGCACTCTTCCGGGCGCAGGTGGCGGTCATGCGGCAGATCACCGCCTTGCCGGAGTTCTCCAAGCTGTCGATGCGCGAATACGACGTGTTATTTAATCTGCGCACCTGCCCCGGCGGCAAAAGCCGCCTGGTGGACCTGAATCGCCACCTGTTGATTTCTCAGCCAAGCCTGAGCCGAATGGTTGTCCGGCTGGAGGATCAGGGATTGGTAACTCGTGAACCAGATCCGGAGGATCAACGCGCTACCCAACTCTCCCTGACAGCCAAAGGGTTGGAACTCCAGCAGCAAATTGGCCGAGAGCACGTCAAACACCTCTACGGCCTCTTGGGCACGGCACTGAGCGAAGAAGAGTTCCTGGAACTGAATCGGCTCAGTACCAAGCTGCGCGCCGCAATTCAATAACGCCCACCCGCTGCTCCGGGATCAGCCAAGGAAATTTCCGTGCCAGACCCCGGAGTTCGGGTTGTGTCCGTGCGACCGGTCGGAAACATCGGCCGCTACTGACTACTCACGTTTCTGGCCGGAAGCTTGAAGCTAGATTTTCGGTTTCCTTCCTGCCCCAGATCATTGCCGGGGACACCCCAAACAAGGTTTGGTTATTGTTCTCGCGCAAATGATCATCAAAAAATCGCCTGGCCAACGCAGCTCCGCGCTCAGGCAAACAGCGGTTCGCGGTGGGCAGTGGATCACCAAGGCTACTTGTAAAAACCGTCGCGCAAGTTGATCCCGTATTCCAGCCAGGCTTTCATCGCGGCAAGCATTCCGGTCCAGCCTTCGCAATTGCCAAACGCCGCTTTAGCGCCGTCGGCGTCAACCTGCCATCCGGTTTCGGTGATTGTCACCTTGGTGCGAGTACTCTCTTCCAGCGATTCAAAGTCGAACCGCACGGTATTCCAACCATCTTCGCTTGACGTATTCGCACCTTGCCACCCCACCACAAGGTAATTCGGAGCCTCAACGTCAATCACACGCACTTCAAAGACACCGGGGAAGTCGTGGAAATCCCACGTCACCTCGGAGCCCACTTCCAAGCGGCCCTTGGCCCCGCCCGTCGTAAAGTAATGCGACAGCTGCTCGGGATCAGCTACGGCCTCATACACCTGCGTACGGGCCTTGGCAATGATTCCACTGACGCTGAAAGACAGTTCTTGCAGGGGCTGGTCCTCGCTCATGATCCTTTTGTACGCCTCCTGAGCCCTACGGGCAAGAGGTCACCAGCTCAAACCCCAAATTATCGGTCAAAACTGAAGCGGCCAAAAACTTCACTGATCCGACGGTAAGTTCAGCAACCGAAGGGTTCAGCGTAGCGGTAGTTCCCCGTTGGAAGTGACGCAGCGTCGAAAACCCGAACCATAAAGTGTTCACCCCACGCTGGATCACTGGGATAAATCCCGCGTTCGGAGGAGGTCTCATAGCCGAAACGATGGTAGTAAGCCGGCGAGCCAAGCAGCACGATTCCGCTGAGATGCGCTTCCTCGGCCCGATCATGAATATGTTGCATGAGGATCGATCCCACCCCGCGGTGCTGGTACTCGGGTGCCACGGCTATCGGCCCGAGACCCAGCAGTGGCCGGCCTTCAACCTGCCCCCAGGTGGCAATCACGTGTCCAATCACGGCGCTACCGTCCAAGGCCACCAGCGAATACCTCGAATCGTAGGCATCGCAGTCGAACAGTTTTTGGAGCAGACCAACTTCTTCTGGTTCCACCATCGGGTCCAGCCCGGCAAACGCGGCATGTGTCACCGCGTAGACCGCGGCCCGGTCATCATAAGATTCTGGACGGATCTGCATGATGGCAAAACTACCAAATCAGGCAGGGTTGGGACAATTCAATGGTCACTTGAGCCCAGTTCTTCGCCGTCGTCTGACCTTTGATGGCCTAGCGCCGTAACAGCGGGCAGCGAGGGCCACGATCCCAGAAAAAAGTGGTTGATTGTTGCCCGGCTCAAGTGGTGCAATGGGTGGCACGTCATACTCCGACTGTCGCAGGAGTCCTATTATGTTGATTCATGGTAAATCTAGGTCAGCAATACCGTCTCTGATTACTGCCGCGCTTATTGCCGCATCATTGCCCTTCGGCGCCGCGCAAGCGTCAGTGATGGCACCGGCCACAACTAGTTCTTCGGATTCAAGGGCCAGCGTCTTGGTGCACTCCCCCGACATGTTGAATCAAACGGCGATTCCGGCCGCCCAACGCAAAATCAACCGAGATCCACAAAGCATTTCGGTATTCGTCAACAAAAACTACCCGCTCAGTCCCAAGAAGTTCGTGCCAAAAACCGTCGCGGTGTCCGGAACAAATGTCAGACTTCAGCCAGAGGCGGCCAAGGCTTACTCCAAGATGGTGAAAGACGCTAAGAAAAGCGGCGTCAAGATCGCAGCGGTCAGTGGCTACCGGTCCTATGCCCGCCAATCCGAACTGTTCAACCGCTATACCAAACTCTACGGAAAGACCTACGCATCGCGGATCTCTGCCGTGCCCGGGACTAGTGAGCATCAGACCGGCCTTGCAATTGATGTCGGCAACAGCAATGGTGCCTGCGGACTTCAAAGCTGTTTCGAGAAGACTCCGGTCGGGAAATGGGTAGCCACAAACGGATATAAGTATGGATTCATCTTGCGATACCCCAAGGGGCAAGAATCCGCGACCGGTTACGCCTATGAACCATGGCACTTTCGATATGTCGGATCGTCCCTGGCCAAGGACTATCGCAACTCGGGTGCACGATCGTTCGAGGCCTATTACGGTCTCACTGGAAGTGGTTCCACCTCGAAAACCAACAAAGTCGGGAAAGGGACAGCGAAAACCACGGTCAACCTGAACCAACGCTCCGGCATCGGCACCGGTAAAAAGATCATCCAAACCATCCCCAAGGGTAAAACTGTCAAGCTCACCGGATCGGTAAAATCCGGCTGGTACCAGGTCACCTACGGCTCCAAAACAGGATGGGTCTCGGGCACCTATCTGAGCAACATCTCAACGAAGAAATCCACACCGCAAAACAGTTCTACTTCTAAGGCGAAAACCAAAACGACCACGGCGAATCTCAACCTGCGGGCCGGTGCGAGCACCAGTCAGAAGGTCCTTTTGACCATCCCGAAAGGCAAAAAAGTTGTTGTTACCGGAGCCGTCAAAAGCGGTTGGTATCCCGTGAAGTACGGTGGCAAATCCGGATGGGTTTCTGGCAAATATTTGCGGTAGCCAGGTGGCACGAAAGCCTAGGATCCCGCGGCCTACCCCAGGATGAGGATAAGCCGCGGACTTTGGACCCTGGATTCTTGGATCGAAAGCCTAGGGCGTCTGGCTGTCTGCGGTTTCGTTCAGTTTCACACTCGCGTGGTAGTCATGATGGGTTGCAACACTCTCCGATACATCAACGTTGAGGAACTTGCTCGACGCTGGTCGAAACCCAGCCAGTCCGGCCGCGGTTTGCCCGCCTTCTGCCGCAAAATAGATGATCTTCAGAACGTTGTCTCTGGACGAATGGTAGTTGTAGATCTTGTCATCTACCGCATCGGTCAGTTCTCGCCAATCGCTCGTGGCACCGATCGCTGCGCCAAGCAAATGCATCGCTTCGATCCGCGGGCCGCGCGGTTTGGTGCTTAGCGTCTGGGCGGCAACAACCATTGCCCGTGCACCCAGGCTATGGCCGATCAACACATAGGATTCTTCCTCGGTTCGCGCCAGGAGGTCAGCCAGAATTGCCCCGGTTTTCTCCGCGCGGTTTTTGGCTACGTGCCATGGGTTTTTCGCCAGGTCAGCGGCGAGCAAGGCCGGAGCAATGGGGCCAAGTTTTTTACCGGCGGTCTTCGCCGCCTTCAGTGCTACCTGCTTCACCGCTGCGGCTCCCACCGGGTTGGCCGCAGCTTTGCCACCAAGCACCGCCAGGTTCTTCAGTTCCTTCGCGCCCCAATGAACTCGATAAACGGGAGAATCTGGATAGCGATCGGTCACCAGCTCTTTCCATTCGCCCCACCCTTTGCCTGATTGGCTCAGGAATCCGTTACAGACGACAACCGGTGTCCCGCTTCCTCCGCGAAGCATTTCAATATGGAAGGATTTGTCTTCGCGCACGTAGGCGTTGGTCACGGTAGCGCCGAGGACTCCCCCGACGGCCGCACCAACCCCGGTGACCACCGCCGTTCCTCCGGCCATTCCCAACCCTCCGGCAGCCAGGGAGCCGCCACCCAAGGCAGCCAGGCCCCAACTCGTTGCAGCGGCGCCCGAATATCCGCCAACGAGCACTCCGACGGCCCCACCGACGGCGGAAGCGGCAAGGAACGCCAGCGGGGTGACTAGTGCGACCCCTGCGCCAGCCAGACCCACCATTTTGGCGGTCCTGGCAAGATTCTGCTTGTCGTAGGCCAGAAATTCTTCGTAGTCATTCAAGGCTTCCATCTTCCGGTCCGCCTTTTCGAAACCGGTGATTTCGTGCAGGTGCTCGGCGCAGTAACGTTGAAGGCTGCCGATACCGTGGTTGCGTACCGCCATGTTTTTGCACCCGAATCCAGCGCACGGGGTTGTTGGTGAACCGCATGACTTACAGAGATATACGGGGAATTGCCCAAAGGAGCGGTTCACCTTGAGGTGGTTGTGGTGGCCGAAACAGGCAGAGCACCACCCTTGCCTGATTTCCTCGGATACGTTGTCGGCAAGTTCAGCGATCCACTGGGCAGTTTTTTGAAGTTATCCGAACGTTTAGCTGCCTGCTTCTGCTCTGTCGCGTCTTCAAGGCTGATCGACTCATACTTGGAGACGGCAAAGGCCCACGCATTACGCACCAGTGCGACGTTACTGGATAGCTTGCTGTCATCGATAGCGGGGTCAACGTCGTTGTTTGTCCCCTGCAGCGTTAGCTGCTGACCCGATGCGGTGGAGAGAACGCACAAGAGCCGATCTCCGTCTAGAGCACGGGCAACAATCTCAGGATTCTTCATGGTTTAAATCATCACATGTGGTTTTGGCCGTCACCGTCAGAATTTCAATCATTACAACTGAACTGGACGTGAAGAGTCAGCCAACAGCGAGTATGGGATTCTCGACCCAATATTCACGCTAAGTCCGGTTGTCGTTATGCCAGACGCCCTCTCATCAACAAAAAACCAAACGTACTTCATAACGAACCAAATAGTTTGTTAGTATTTTTTCGTGACCTCAAACTTCTCCGCAGAACCGCGCGCCGGACGCAAAGAATGGTCGGCACTGGTGGTGCTGATCCTCTCCGTGACACTCTTGGCCATCGACGGCACCGTGCTCTACATGGCGGTTCCGGCATTAACCGCAGACATTGCCCCCAGTGCCACCCAGATCCTATGGATCGGAGACATCTACTCCTTTGTGCTGGCCGGGTTCTTGGTCACCATGGGCAACGTCGCCGACCGCATCGGCCGCAAGAGACTGCTGATGATCGGCAGCATCGCGTTCGGTGCCGCTTCGGCCATCGCCGCCTTCGCTCCCAACGCCGAGGTGCTGATTGCGGCCCGCGCACTGCTGGGTATTGCCGGCGCAACCATCATGCCTTCGACCCTGTCAATCATCCGCAACGTGTTCCACCACCCGATTGACCGTTCCCGCGCGATTGCCATTTGGTCAGCCGGGGCCATGGCCGGCGGCGCCGTGGGCCCGCTGGTCGGCGGGGCGTTGCTGGAGCACTTCTGGTGGGGTTCGGTCTTCCTGATCAATGTGCCGGTCATTGCACTGATTGTGATCCTCGGCGCCAAACTGCTGCCAGAATCCAAAAACCCCGACGCCGGACGGATCGACCTGGTCAGTTCGCTGCTCTCCGTGCTGACCATCATCCCGGTGGTTTACGCCATCAAACACGTCATCAGCGACGGGTTGGACGCCACGGTGCTCGCAGCGCTGGTGATTGGCCTGCTGGCAGGGTTTGTGTTCATCCGCCGGCAGCGACAGCTCACCACCCCGTTGGTGGATATTTCATTGTTCAAGATTCCCGCCTTCAGCGGGGCGGTGGCCTCCAACGCGCTGTCCATCTTCGCGTTTTTCGGGCTCTTGTTTTTCTTCTCGCAGTACCTTCAGCTGGTCCGCGGTTTTTCACCGTTCTGGGCGGGTATGGCCGAAATGCCAGCCACCATCGCCTCGATGCTGGTGGTGCTGCTGGTTGGAGCGGCGCTCTCCCGGCTGGGGCTTGGCCGAGCCATCGCCGCAGGCCTGTTGATCGGCGCCGTGGGCCTGGCCGCGCTGGGACTGAGCGAAGGCCTGGAGAGCTACATCTGGCTCGGGATTTCCTTGGCCATCATTGGCCTGGGCACCGGCCTGGCCATGACACTCTCCACCGATGCAGTGGTCTCCGCGGCTCCCCCGGCACGCGCCGGCGCGGCCTCGTCCATCTCCGAAACCGCCTATGAGTTGGGTATCGCCCTGGGTATCGGGGTGCTCGGTTCGTTGCAGACCGCCCTGTACCGCTCAAGCCTGGTGGTCCCGGCGGGAACCGACCCGACGGTTTCCGAGGCCATGAATGAGTCCCTGGCCAGTGCCGTCAACGCGCTGGAACCGGGCGACACCGACCTGCTGAGCCTGGCGCAACACGCGTTCACCCACGGGATGCAGGTCACCGCCTATATCGCCGCGGTGCTGCTGGTGCTCTCCGCAGTGATTGCCTGGCGCCTGATCCCTTCCACCCCATCGACCAAGGCTGATACCCATGTCGAACACTAAATCCGCTACCGGCCACGAAGCCGAACGGCTGGCCACCCGGGACAAGGAACGCACCCGGCGAGCGCTGCTCGATTCGGCTATCGAACTTTTTGCAGCCCAGGGCGCCGGGGTCAGCCTGGCGGAGATTGCCTCCCGTGCCGGGGTGTCCAAGGGAGCGTTGACCCACCACTTCCCCAGCCGCCACGAGCTGGAACAGGCGACGCTGGCCGAGGGCGCCCAGCGCTTCTGGGATGAAGTCCATTCACATGTGGACCTGTCGGAAAACCGGCCCGGCAAATTGTTGCGCGGCTACGTCAGGGCGCTCACCGCGGACAGCGAGCTGATGCGACAGCTTTTCTCCTCCTCCTACCTCATGCAGCTCTTCGGCAGCGAGCAATCGCAGCACAATATCTTCGAGCAAGATGCAACCTCGTGGCGCGAAGTTTTTGCCAACGACGGCATAGCTGAGGGGACCTCGCTGGCGGTGCGTTTTGCGGCCGAGGGGTTGGCGGCATCGATTGGCTCCCCGTACCTGAACCCCCGGGAACTGGAACTGGCCCGGCGCCGGCTCTTGGAGCTGAGCGAAATCGGTTAATCCAAGAGCCGGGACAGGGTGGCAATGGTGGCCGCGGCGACCTGGCTGACTTCGTTTTCCTTGATCCCGCGGCCGAAGGACAAGCGAACCGCCGTGTGGGCGAGCTCCGGCTCGTACCCCATGGCGGTGAGCACCGGCGACGGGTCGGTGGAGCCGGCCGCGCAGGCCGAACCCGAGGAACACAGCACCCCCTTGCGTTCAAGTTCAATCAGGACGGTCTCCCCTGCTGTTTTGGGGAACACAAAGGAGACGATCCCGCCGATCCGCTCGGTTTCGTGGCCGGTGAGTTTGACACTTCCGGGGTATTCGGCCTCCAGCGTCGATACGATGCGGTCTATCAGATACCTCCCGTAGCCTTCCCCGAGACCTTCAAGGCGCTGCTGGGCGCACGCCTTTAATGCTACGGCCAGGCCCACCGCGGCCGCCGGATTTTCGGTGCCCGAACGCATCCCGTCCTGCTGGCCCCCGCCGTGCAGCAACGGCACAAAACGGTGCCGGGAGCTGAGGTACAGCATTCCGCTGCCTTTCAGCGCACCGATCTTGTGCCCGGAGATGCTCAAGGCGTCCACTGCGGCCGCCAGCGGTGCGAGGTCCAGCCAGCCGGCGGCTTGCACCGCGTCGGTGTGCATCAGCGCCCCGGCCCGGTGGGCCAGCTCTGCTAGCTGGATTACCGGCTGAATCGTGCCGACTTCGTTGTTCACACTCATCACCGACACCACGGCGACCTTGTCATCAATCAGCTTGGCGGCCTGCTCGAGGTCCACCAGACCCTGGTCGCTGACCGGGATCAGGCGATGGGTGAATCCGTGGAATTCCACCAGGTACCGGCAGGCTTCAAGCACCGCTGGGTGTTCGATGGCGCTGCTGACCACTACCCTGCCCCGCGGATTGGCCAGGGCCCCGCCGATCACCGCGGTGTTGGCCCCTTCGGTGCCGCCGGAAGTGAAATAAACTTCCTCGGCCGCCACCTGCAGCGCTCCGGCCACCTGGGACCGCGCCCAGTTGGCGGCACGGCGGGCCTGATGCCCGGCCTCATGGTGCGAGGAGGGGTTGCCGAAGTCGCGGGTGAGCAACGGCGTCACCATATCCAGCACGTCCTGGCGGGGCGGAGCGGTGGATGCGGCGTCCATGTAGATCATGCGACTACTATATCGAGGCCCAGGTCAATGGCCTGCACCGAGTGGGTAATGGCACCGGAGGAGATGATGTCCACGCCGGCCTCGGCAATGGCGGTGACGGTATCCGGGCTGATGTTGCCGCTGGCCTCGACGATGGCCCGTCCGGCAATCAGCGTGATGGCCGCAGGGATCTGCGCGGCGGTGAAGTTATCCAGCATGATGACATCCACCCCGGCCGCCAGCACGGCAGGGATCTGCTCGATTGAATCAACTTCCACTTCCATGGCGGTGGTGTGCCCCAGGGAGGCGCGCACCGCGGTGAGCGCGGCGGTGAGCTCGGGACCGTTGGGAAACAGTGCCAGGTGGTTGTCCTTGGCCATAAATGCCTCGGAGAGGTTGTCCCGGTGGTTCACCCCTCCTCCGCAACGCACCGCGTAACGTTCCAGCACCCGCAGCCCCGGAGTGGTTTTGCGGGTATCGGCAATACGCGCCGTGGTGTGCGCCACCAGCTGCACCAGCGCCGCGGTGGCTGTGGCGATGGCGCTCATCCGCTGCAGCAGGTTCAGGCCCACCCGTTCGGCGGTGAGCACCGAGGCAGCCGGCCCGTCAACGGTCAGCAAGACCTCCCCGGCGGTGAATCCCTGGCCTTCCTTGACCAGTTGGACCACGTGGATCTGCGGGTCGATGAATTTCATGGCGCGGGCGAAAACCTGCCCGCCGGAGAGCACGCCTGCCTGCCGGGCGCGCACTTGGGCCGAGGCCCGGGCGCCGAGCGGCACAATGGTATCCGCGGTCAGATCCCCGCGGGGGTTGTCTTCCGCAAACGCGAGGTCCAGGATTCGGTCGATGGCGGCCACCGGGACCGGGCGGACCTGGGTTGCCGCCGCGGCGGTGGTTGTTGCGGTGTTGAGTGTGGTGTTCACGCGTTCAGTTCCTTGCTCACTTCTGCGGTTTTCAGATCGGTGGTGTCCAGGGTTTCGCGGCCGAATTCAGCACGCTCGGTGGCGCCAAGCACCCAGCCGTAACGAATGCCGGCATTAGGTGCGGTGCCAGCTGGTGACGGGTTGCCAGGCTGCGCGTCAACCCGGTGATGCGCCCCCAGGCTTCCGGTGCGGGTGAGTGCCCCGGCACAGGCGGCCCGGGCGGTGATCCACAGGTTCTCCAGCTCGTGTTGGGCGCGCGCCGTTTCGGCGACCGGGGCGCTGCGGGAGAGCAGCCCGGCCAGTTCGCCCAAGCCTCCACCGGTGCGGTGAACTCCCAACCGGGCGCTGGCCGCGGCCTGCAGGCCGGCCAGTTCCAGCGGCGCTTGCGGGTCTGCCGGCGGAAGTTCGGACACCTGCAGCCCGGTGTCTGAGGCGCAGGCGCGGGGGTGGTCTTCCATCATGGCTTGAACCGCGGCACGCGCGAACACCATGGCCTCCAGCAGCGAGTTGCTGGCCAGCCGGTTGGCCCCGTGCACCGTGGTGTTGGCGCATTCCCCGGCGGCGTAGAGTCCGGGCACCGTGCTGCGTCCGGCGGTATCCGTGTGGATGCCGCCCATGGCGTAATGCTGGGCCGGAACCACCGGGATCGGGTCCTTTGCCAGGTCCAGCCCGGAGGCGGCCAGGCGTGCGGTGATCGTGGGGAAACGCCGGGCAAGGAAACCTGCCCCGCGCTCCTGTTCCACCCCGCGCGCGTCCAGGTACACCCGGTGCCCGGCCACCAGTTGTTCGTGGATGCCGCGTGCCACCACATCCCGGGGTGCCAGTTCGGCATCCGGGTGCACCGCGAGCATAAAACGCGCGCCGTCCTCGGTGGTCAGCACCGCGCCTTCGCCGCGCACCGCCTCGGAGACCATTCCGGCCTGCGGGTACAGCTGGGGGTCCACCAAGGTGGGGTGGAACTGGATGAATTCGGCATCCGCGATCACCGCGCCGGCCCGGGCGGCCAGCCCGATCCCGTCGGCAGTTGCCCCCGCGGGGTTGGTCGTGGCGGCATACAGCTGTCCCAGCCCGCCGGTGGCCAACAGCACCGCACCGGTGCGCAGCCGCGTGCGTCCGGCAGCCGAAAGGCAGCTGACCCCCGCCACCCGCTGGTCCTCGAGCAGCAGCCCGGTGGCCAGCGTGTGCTCAAGGACCTGCAGCTTGCCCTGGGCTTGCAGGGCACGCACCGCGGCGCGCAGCGCGGTGATGAGCCCGGCCCCGGTGGCGTCCCCGTTGATATGCAGGATTCGATGCGCGCTGTGCGCGGCCTCCAGGCCCAGCTGGTACCCGCCATGCTCGGTGCGGTCGAAGTCCACCGCGTGCGATTCAAGCATCTGCACCAGTTCGGCGGCGGATGCGCACATCATCTCCACGGCCGCCGGCCCGCAGTGCCCGGCGCCGGCGGCCAGGGTATCCGCCACGTGGGCCTGCACCGAATCCCCGGCGGCGATGGATTGCACGGTGACCGCGCTCAACCCGCCCTGGGCAAGTTCGCTGTTCGAATCCCCCAGCGCGTCCTTGGTCAGCAAAACCGGGTGCGCCCCGGCGGCCGCCGCCTGCAGGGCGGCACACAACCCGGCCACGCCGGATCCAACAATCACCAGCCGGTGTTCACCACCGTGCGGGGTTTGGCGGCCGGTAGTCATGGACGTGCGGCCAGCATCCGCTCAAGGGCGATCTTCGCGTCCCCCTGCTGTTCGGTTGGCACGGTGATGCGGTTGACCACCCGGCCGGCCACCAGCTCTTCCAAGACCCACGCCAGGTAGCCCGGGTGGATCCGGTACATCGTGGAGCACGGGCAGATCATCGGGTCCAGGCAGAAGATGGTGTGCTGCGGGTACTCGGCGGCCAGCCGGTTGACCATGTTGATTTCGGTGCCGATGGCGAAGGTGGTTGGTTCACTCGCATCGGCAATCGCGCGGCGGATGTAGTCGGTGCTGCCCGCTTCATCCGCGGCGTCCACCACCTCCATGGGGCATTCGGGGTGCACAATGACCCGGACACCGGGGAATTCCTGGCGTGCCTTGGCAATTTGCGCCGGGGTGAATCGTTTGTGCACCGAGCAGAAACCGTGCCACAAGATGACCTTCGCTTCCTGCAGGGTGGTTTCGGTGTTTCCGCCCAGTTCCTTGCGCGGGGTCCACATGGGCATCTGCTCCAGGGGCACACCCATGGCCTTGGCGGTGTTGCGTCCCAGGTGCTGATCGGGGAAAAACAGCACCCGGCGGCCGCGTTCGAAAGCCCATTCGAGCACCGTGGCGGCGTTGGAGCTGGTGCACACCAGTCCGCCGTTGCGCCCCACAAATGCCTTCAGCTCAGCGGAGCAGTTCATGTAGGTTACCGGAATGACCGGCATCCGGCCGTCGTCTTCCTCGTCCTTGTACAGCTCCATCAGCTCATCCCAGCAGCGCTGGACGCTGGGGCCGTCGGCCATATCCGCCATGGAGCAACCCGCGGCGAGGTTCGGCAAGATGACAGCCTGGTCCTCGCGCGAGAGGATGTCCGCGGTCTCAGCCATGAAGTGCACCCCGCAGAACACGATCGCTTCGGCCGCGTCGCGGGTCAGCGCCGCGTTGGCCAGCTGGAACGAGTCGCCCACAAAGTCCGCGTACTTCACCACCTCGTCGCGCTGGTAGAAGTGGCCGAGGATCACCGCCCGGTCCCCCAGCGTTTTTTTGGCCGCGATGATGCGTGCGTCGAGGTCTTCGTCGCTGGCTGTCAGGTAGGCCTGCGGGATGGATGCCTGGGCGGGGTAACCGGCAGGAATCTGATCATCCTGCGAGGCGCCCGGGCCGTATCCACCCGGGGTATCCCACGGGCTGGCGGCCAGGTCCTGTGAACAGGTGGACTCGGTGGCCAGCAGGTTCAGCCGCGCGATGGTCTGCGCGACCGATCCTGTCTTCGTGGCGTTGGTTGCCTCGGAAAGTTGGGTGCTCATGGTGTTCCCCTTTCGAGCTGGGGTTGGTGTGTGGGTTTTAGAGGTTTGTGGTTTCGGGCCGCGACGGCCGAGGGGTGTTATTCGCCCGCTGCAGGCTCGGCGTGCACCAGGTTCAGCCGCGGCGGGCTGACCAGCAGCGGGTCGACCTGCAGCGGGTCGACCTGCAGCGGGTCGACCTGCAGCGGATCCGGACCGTGCCCGACGTAGCGGTAGAGCCGCGGCGGGCGGTGTTTACCCCCGGCTAGGTACTCGTCGGTCGCCTCGATGCTCGCGGTGGAGTTCAGCGTGCGTCTGAAGTTCGCTGGATCCAGCCGGCGCCCGAGGATCGCTTCATACACCCCGCGCAGGGCCGCCAGGGTAAAGCGGTCGCCGAGCAAGCGGTGGGCAATCTGCCCGTACTCGGTTTTGTTGCGCAGCCGCCACAGCGCATAGTCGACGATTTTGCGATGGTCGAAGGCCAGCTGGGCGACCTGCGGGTCATCCACGTCGAACCAGGCGACGTTCTCGTCTTGAACCGCGGTGCCGACCTGCTCGGAATGCAAGAGGGCGAAGTAGGCGATGGTCACCAAGCGGTGGGTTGGCGACCGGTCGATATCCCCGAAGGTATAAAGCTGTTCCAGATAGGTTGGCCGCAGTCCGGTTGTTTCTGCCAGTGTGCGTCCGGCCGCCTGCCCCAAGGATTCACGCGCCCCGACCGGCCCGCCGGGTAGCGCCCAAAGACCCGCGTGGGGCTGGCGGATGCGGCGAACCAGTGGCAAACACAGTTTGTCCGGGCCGCCTTCGCTGCCTTCACGGATCCCGAGGATCACGGTGGACACCGCGAGGGTCGGCGGCAGGTTGCGCCGTTCCTCGACATTTGCCCATTCAGGTACCGATGACATGATCCACGTTCTTTCGTTGCTACTCTCGGGGTGCCGGGCACCGCCGAAGATTTGGTTAGAGTCATTCTGACATTAACTACTTCGCGATACTACACCCATAACAAGCAAGCGGTGCCAACCCACCGGGCTGGCACCGCTTATTCCACATTGCTCAGGTCAGTTATTTTGGCACCTGACTAGAATCAATTCCCTCAACTGTCGCTCTGTGCGGGTTCCTTGGGATCCGTCGAAACATTCCGGGTTTTTCCTTTAAGCTTGAATCAAGTTCAATGGAATGATTGTAATCACAGCTACTCGAGAAGAAGGACCATGCCCAAACCGCTCTACATCACTCTGCTCATCTTGTTGCCACTCACCCTTGGGCGAATTACGGATAATGGGGCCGTCACCTTATTCACGCTCGTACTTGTTCTGATCTCCAGTCCAATCATCTGGAAGATCAGAAAAGATCGCTATTTCAATTCGGAAGAATTCCAGGCGCTACGGGCCGAGGTTGCCGGTGTGGTGGCCGAACACAATGAGGTCGTGAACTACGTGGCCGAGATCCGTTCTCAGGGCTCGTTCGAGCTGGGTGTCTCCTCCACTGGTAACTACGCACACTTGGCGAAATTCGAGAACACCTCGGCCTGGAACAACCGGCGCGACCGCAACGTGGCCGAATATGAGCCGCACGTGCACAACGCATCCCTTCAGGTCGTCCGCAATGCCAGCGTCGACCCGATCAAGTACCTCATGAAGTACTTCTCGATCAAGGCTGACCAGGCGACCCTGGCCGACGTCCAGCGTGTAGTCGAGGACATCTCGCGGTTGGAGGAAGCCGTAGCCAACGTGAAGGAACGCGAGGCGGCAATCACCGCGAGGATTAATCCGCCCGCCTTCATCCTCAAGCGCTACGCCGAGGCGTTCTGGAACCAGATCGGTGTCCACCTGTCACCAATCACTGTGCCGTATGCGAGCTATAAGTTCCAGTACACCTCAGCAGGAGGCAACAGCAGTCAGTCGACAAGCATTGAACTCGATTCCCCCACCCTCGAGGCACTGTCAGCGACGCTCGTCGAGAAGATCCGCTGGGCAAAGTCAGCGGCCGGTCAGCGCGCGCTGATGACCGTGCGACTGCGAACCGAAATCAAGGACCGCGACAACTACACTTGCCAAAACCCCGAGTGCGGTATTTCGGTGGCCGCCGAGCCCCACCTATTGCTCGAAGTTGACCACATCGTGCCGGTGTCCAAGGGTGGGCTCAGCACGCACGACAACCTCCAGACGCTCTGCTGGCGTTGCAACCGTAAGAAGGGTGCAAAGGTGGTCGCATAGCGCATGCGGATACGCTGACCTAGTGGGTGTCGGGCTTGGACCGGCGCGAATAGATACGGAATCCCCTCGGCCGGTGCCGGGGGATTCCGTGTTTCAGGTAGCCCAAACGCTCGTCTCATGGGGAGCACTTGGCTGCCCTCTGGCGCATTTTGGGTCCCACACCAACGGGGTATCCTCGTGCCAGCAGCGTCACATAGGCTCGGAATCCTCCCGGAAGTCGCGCTGGTTCACTTTGTCCACGGCATCGCCCAGCGCCTCGCGCTCCCAGTTGACAGGTTCAGAATCTCGAAGCGGCCGATGTGCAGCCACAGCGTCATCAATGCGCGCTCGGTGTTGCTCGGCTGGTCAGACGGTGACTCAGGTTTTATCCCAGCCGCCAGGTGGTGAGTACCTCCCCGCCCAGTACTAGGATGTTCCAAAGCTAGCGTCTTGGCCCTCCACCACCTTCAATGATGAGTATGCCTCAGCCACGTCCTACCAGTTCCTCTTACGCATGGCAGGCCTAACGTTTTATAAACCGGAGGGCTTTGATCGGAGGCGAGCCGATACCAAGGTCATTAACCGGCAGAGCAAGGAAACCCGGGACGAACTGGTCGGACCGTTGCCTGACCCTTACACCATGGTGTTTGCTGCCGATGAGGTGCGTATCGATCAGTAAGCGGTGATTCGGCGAGCCTGGTACGAGAACACGAAAACCGTGGTGAAAGTCGACCGGCTGAAGGCCTCCCAGTCGCTTATCAGATTCCTCTACCAGAGCACCGGCCAGTGCACGACGTTGCGGTTGGATTGGCAGAACAGCGAAACGATCTTGGGAGCGGTGCAGACGTTGGTTGGGTTGCATCCGGGAAAAACTGGTAATTGTGTGGGATAACACCTCATAGCACAAGAACAAGCTGATTCGTGCTGAACTCGCAGCAGGGCAGACGCTGCAAGATGTGCATCTAATCAATTTTTCGCCCTACGCCCCTGATCATAACCCGATTGAGCATGTGCGGAATGATGCCAAGAACGCGATCAGTAATGTTCAGCGTGATGATTTTGAGTCGACGGTGGCCGCGTTTGAAGCTCATATTGGTTCGTGGGTTTTTGAGTACAAGATTTGAGGGTTAGGTTCTCCGCTTTTGAAAAAAGAGAGCCATATATGCAATGGATTAGTTTGTGTCTTTAGGTTCGTTTAGAGTGATTGGTGGTTTGCTTCCGTAGTTGAATGGAGCTTCCGATGAATATCTCTGCCTTGAAACGGAGAACCAATAGCTCTGCAAGGAACCTTGGGCGTTGATTGCTTCACGATAGGCAAACTGCTCCTGGAACTCTATGGAATATTTATTATCATCTCCGTAATCATAGCTGACATCATAATGTACGACTTTACCAACTAATTTCCCATTGTAGGGATCATTGAATGTGTCCATGCCGTCAGTATATTCGTATATATTAAGGCTACCCACCTTCATTTCGTCACTGCTATAGGCTAATGTGCCAAACTCCTCTTTATACCCTCCAATGCCGTGCATTGTGTCATTGTTAGGCATTGCTAAGGTATCAGCGAGCATGATAGCAATCTCTTCGTTTCGCTCTGCGCTTGTATCGAGAGCGAGTTTTTTGACAGCAACATATCGCGAGTAAAACCATTCCATCATCTCTTCACCGTCTTGATTGATGCCGGCTACTCCCTCGACACCGTTCGCAGCAAAGAACTCGTCACCAACGATAAGTTTCTCATTAATGTCCATTGAATCCCAGTTTGCAAATGCCTCGTAGTCGACATTCATTTTCTCGTGCTTGATTGTATTATCATCAATACCATCGGTGAAGTAGAGCGTGTTACTCGGTGTTTCGAGGTCGCTAGGTAGTGGAATTGGACCAAGTTCACCTAGCTCACTGGAAGTTGGAGTACTGCTGTCGGTCAGAGCTTCAGAGGAGGTCGGCAAAGGTTCCGGTTCAGCTTTCCCCTCCCCTCCGCAGGCAGCCAGCAGAATGCATGAAGCGAAAAACAGACTGAGCGCAGGTAAATGAGTCGCGCGATTCATTGAGCATCCCCATATCCACAAAATTTGCGAGTTGATCCATTTCTATAGGTAAATCAGGATGATGGCAAGGAATTTTCGAAACAGTTACAAGGTTGAGACTGACATAGTTCCTTCACCTTGCGAAAAAACATAGAACTTCATTTGCACAGACCGGTTTAGCGGGTACCCGATTATCCATCGGTAGACGCCGTTCACCGTCCTCTTTCGAGTAATCAGAATTGGGTCGATGTCCTGGTTGACGTCACCGTCGAACATTCGACCATACAATTTGTATGCAAACGCTCCACCAAACGTCATGTCCGACGGAGTAAAGAGGACCTGGATCACGATGGGACCATGCGTCGTGATATCCCACGTCGCCGCGGAGTAGATTCGATTCATTACGATACTTGTCGATCCTCTGCGCTGCGCCGACTTTATTTAAGCAGCCGTAGCCATGTTGTCAATCAGAGCAGCGATAGGCTCTCCGCTAGGTAGGATCTCCCGGACACTCACTATGCAACCTTCACAATGCTCAGCGTGCATTCATCCGTAGTAAGCGCCTGGGCATGGAACGCCAGCCACGTGCCTTGCTCGGCAGACAGGTGCAAACTCCATTTCGAGACGAAAGGCACGATTGCCGAATAGAGGTTGAAGGTACTTCTCTTCCGGCGAGATGGTAACGCTATTCCGCCCTCACGGAACTGCAAGAATGCCATTGACACCCTGTGCCTCCTGCCCTGCGACAGCACACACGTAAGCATCGAATGCGGCGCGGCCTATGTGACACCGCCCAGGTATCTGCTGCACTACACAGGACATGGAATTTCCATACTGCCTCGTTGAATCCCCAGCAAACCCGATTCGCGTCGCTGACAACAACGCAGTCATCTAGCCATGGGAACCCAACCGCAATGGTCGAACACCCCATATTCCCGCGCCCCGTTGAGGCAGTCCCGAAGCCTTGTTCCCACGAACTGCTGCATCGCGGGCCAGGGCCAGCCCCACGCACCGCAGCAGGTCCATGGAATCTTCACCCCTAGGGACGTGGAAGCACGGCTGCTGAACAACACGGAAATGCAGCGTGAAGTTATTGGCCTGATCCGTGGTGGCGTTCATCGGACCGCCGGCAGGACCAGCAAGCCGTAATCGGAGTACCCTGTCGGCGAAAGGCGACGGTACCCAGTAGCCGGATGTAGCCGGAACAGCCGTACCAACTCGCCCTACTCGGCACACGATCTCAAGACCACGCAGTTCTGTCGCAATGTAGAAGATTGATTTGTTGTTTGGATCACCAAAATCGTTCACGTAGGGTGCTTCAGTCCAGTTCGTGCCATTGGAGGATGTGTAAAGAGTAATCGCAAGGTCAGTCAGTGGGTACGTCTGATGCTTGGCAGTCATAGTCAGTTCGAACTCAGCACCCTTAATCATGTAGGGGGTTCCTGTCGGCAAACGGCCAGACCAGGCAAACTCACCATCGTTTCCTATGATGTAGTACCTAATATTGCGCCCCGTCACGGCATTGACCTAAGCCATGGACTGATTACGCGTCTGGTAATAATCAGGCCCCAGCTCCCTATACACCTCACCGTAGGACAACATGCGCCAAATCGCTGCGAGGATCGTATGCTCAATGGCCACCAACGCCCGACTGCCACCACGGCACGGATACAACCGTCTAAACCGTGCGGCCAAAAACGTGTTCTTCTGCCGGGTCGCGTTCAACGCCGCCGTGCTCAACGCGGCCTTCAAATACGAATTACCTCCCCGGGTATGCGAGGATTGGCTGCGTCCTGCCGATTCGTTCGGCCCCGGGCAGACACCCGCCCACGGGGCCAGATGCGCCGCGTCGGGCAAGACGCTCATATCCACTCCGATCTCGGCAATGACCACCTCAGTAGACGTATCCGAAAGCCCCTGGATTGTGGAGATCGACGAGGCTGCTTCACAAAAAGGGGTCATCGCGTCCTCGATCTGCTCATCGAGTTCTCTGATCATCACATCCAGGCCGTCAGCCTGCTTCAAGAACAAACGCATCATGAATTCGTGACGCGTGGTGAACCTGCCCTCCAGCGCGTCGATGAGATCCGGGATCTTCTGCCGCAACCGGCCCTGAGCCATGTTGGCGAGCAGCTGAGGATCAAGATGCCCGTCCACCGGGGCATCGAGCATGTTCCTGGCCGAAACACCGGTTAATGAGGAAACCACCGCAGAAATTTTGTTCCCGGAGGACTCCAAGAATTTTTCCATCCGCTGATAGACCTTGGTGCGGTCATGCACCAACGAGGAACGGTTGCGGGTCAGGTCCCGCAACTGTCTGATCGGTTCGGGCGGGATGAACGAACCAATCAGCAAATTATGTGCGGCCAGCTGCGCCAGCCAGGTCGCGTCGTTCACGTCAGTTTTCCGTCCCGGCATGTTCCTGGCTTGTTTCGCGTTGATCAGCATCACCGGCAGTTGGCCCTCCATCAGTTAGTAGAAAGGTTTCCAATAGTCGCTGGTTGATTCCATCACCACCGTGGTGACCTGTTCATCCTTCAGATACTCGATCAGCGCGAGGACTTGCTTGGTGGTCGCGCCGGACGTGAGAACCGTGGTCGTGTAGGTTCCTTGACGTTTGCCTGGCTTGCGCACGGCGACCTTGGCGTCTCGTTTGGAGATGTCCATTCCAGCGGCGCGTTGATGCACCACATCTATAATCGTTTCACCTTCTTCCTTCTCCACCGCTGATCTGCGGCTGATTTTGGGGTGTTGGCGGTCCAAGATGGGTCAAGGAGTAAAAGCATTGAATTCTAGTACTCGTGCTCACAGCAACATTCCACGGTTCTCGTGAAGACCCACACGTCAGGCTAACTTTCGGGCTCAAAACACCATAGAAAAACCGGCATGACAAGTCCCGCCAACACCATCAGGATGCGCTCCTGCACGCTAGGAACCAAGGGAGTAGAGAGTAGGTCGGCTGGCCCTCGGAGTGCGCTAATTCTCGGTTTCCTCGGCGGAGCGAAGCCCTGGTTGGCTAACCAGAACGCGAAACTGTTCAAGTGGACGAAGACTGCTGATTACCTGTTGGGCAAGATGACACGTAAAGCGAGGGTTAACGAGGCAGTGGTTGATACCCAATCAATAATTAACTCAGAACACTAGCTAAGGGGTCGGCAATCGCCGGCCCCTTACTCGCGTCTACGCCATCGACGCATTGACACCCAGATGACCAAAAGCAACATGCTGGTCACCACGTACACCAAGACGATCCCTAGCAGTTCTAGCCAATAGAGCACATTTGAGGTCCCAGGGCCGGGAAATCAGCATGTCAGCGGCGCATCCGGTCGCGGAATGCGCACGAAATCCGGACTTACGGAGTGACCTCATCCACCATTCTAATACGTAAGTAGTTGCGTAAAATAGGTGTCGTGACGAAGACCTTGCCGATGAGCCGGTTCATCCAGCACTACAACCAGCACTTGACTTCCGCCGAGCAGACCGACTCGGTGATCATTCTTGAACAGCGCGCCGGCCGGCCCGCCTGGGTTCTGGAATCCGAGCAGCGAGTTTGTGCCAAGGCGGAAGCAACCAATTACCTCGCTGCCGTTCTGGCGACATTCGTGCGCGACGAGGCCATGGTCGAGCGGTTCTCGTCTCTGCTGGTCACCACGCTGCCTTGGACAGTGCTCCTGCCCGAGCGTGACCGAGAGCAGTTCGTCGTCGAGTCTGCTAAGACGTTGCAGGCCTGCGCCTCCATAGGCCGTTACACGGCGTTCGCTGACCTCATTGAGGAATGGCGGAACACCGCAGAAGTCTGGGCTGACCCGACTCTTGCAGCCGAGCTCTCGGGCGACATCAGTCAGCCGCTTGGCCAGCCCGTCGGATGGGCACCTCGGACCTAATGCAGCCCAAACCCACGTCCCAAACACGGCGATCAGGTCCCCCTCTTCCTTCCCATAACGAGCGGGAATTAAAGTTTGTATCCACACGAGGGGTAACCACACGTACTTGAGGTCCGCTACCAGCGGCGCTTGGGAAACAAGTGATTGGAAATTCCAGGTGGCCTGCTTCTTGGGGGTGCTCGTGTGCTCCTACTTCCGGGTGCCACCCGTATCCAGCACCGCACGTTCAGTGGCGCCTAGGCGGCGCCGCCGGCCAGCGAGCTGGGCGCCGTGCTCTCAAACAGCCCCTTGATGGCGCGGCCCATCTTCTTGCCGCGGCCCTTCCACCAGTTGCCCTCATCCTTGTAGTGGTTCCATCCGACCCATGAGAAGACGATTCAGGCTTCTGCGAGGATGGCCGAAAACAGGTTGCGGTCCATGGAGTAGGAGGTTGCGCTCACCGAAAATCGGGATCCCCTCCTTGCCGAATCCGAGTTAACCTCAGGGCTGCTACGTTGCCCGAGGTGCACTGGAATCCTTGGACCTTGGGCGCGCCCGGCCACGAATCATCCGACACAACCTGAAACTGACTTTGATTCGACGAGTTCCCCATAGGTTCTGCCTCGAAAAACATCCATATAACCACCTTTTACGCCTCATGTCAGGCTAAAAACGATTCAGCCTCGCAGGCTCGGTTGCTCAGCAAATCGTCTACGATCCTCCAGCCTGCCCCGACCATCCTCCACGATCATGTAGCGTGCTCAGAATTGCACGGCAGCTGGCCACGTCTTGGCCTAAGATCATGATCATGACTTTGGATCTGAACTTACGTATCGTTCGCACAAACTCTGAGGTGAGTGGGCCATCAGTGCTGCTGATCCACGGCTTCGCCTCATCCGGCGAACTGAATTGGGAGCGCGCTCGGTGGACTAACTATTTCGTGGACCATGGACGCAACGTGTTACTCGTTGACCTGCCCGGCCATGGCTCCGATCCAAACCGCAACGAGGGCAGCTGGGCACCGAGCCAGATCCGACAGGCACTGGCAGCCATCGTTATTGATCTCGATGAGGGTCCCGTGGACGTGTTGGGCTACTCCCTGGGCTCACGGTTGGCATGGGAATTTGCCGCCTGGAATCCTGATCTAGTGGATCATCTTGTCATGGGTGGACCGGGCGCCAATGACATGCTCGCAGGTTTTGACATCGATCAGGCTCGCCAGCTCTTGGCCAATGGAACCGAAATCAATGATGATCTCACCGGTTCAATTATGCAGATCGTTGCCTCGGAACCTTCGAACGACCCCGAAGCCCTGTTTAAGCTCATTGAGGGAATCAAAACCGAACCGTTCATGCCCGAGGCCAAGGTCCCCACCACTCCGACCCTACTGGTCGCCGGCGATCGAGATGAGCTGGCCACCACCATGCCCCAATTACGCCGCCTATTGAAGGACGCAGGAACCCGCAATGAGGTTCTCTGGCTGGCCGGTCGCAATCACTCGAACGCGGTGACAAGCCGTGAGTTCAAAGACAAGGCTATTGAATTTCTCACGGCTTAGGCTCAAGGTATATTCATAGCCCTTGAAGCGGCCACTTCTCGTTGCAAATTCACTGTGCAGCATTCAAAGGAGATGGAGACGTCAATGCCGAGAAAGCAGAGAACGTCTGAAACATCACTCATCGTCACTGAATCCGCGATACCTACGGCCGAAAACGCTGCCAGCGTCCGCATAACGTCGAATCGCGACGCTAGCATCACGGGCCTATATCAGGGAATGGAAACCGTGGAGGCGAGCAATAAGTTAATAGAGTTGGTGGCTAGGCCGGCCTCCGAGTATTCCCTGAAGGACTTACAGGAATGGCTCACTGCTACGCTACGCGAAGTCTAGGGATCCCTGACTTCATAGTCACATTTCAAGAACAGACTGTGGTTTCGCGGCTAAGGATTCAAAACCTGCTCTGAGGCATAAGAAATCGTGCCTACCGCCATCCTGCCAAGCCGAATTGGTGGCTCTAAGCGCTCAATCGGTCCTTTACTTGATTGATGGTTCGCTGGCTGTCCGATTCAGCAACCTGCTCCCAGAGAGCATCCATGGACAGGCCCAGAACACGGGACAGCAGCGCGATGGTGGCAAAGGATGGTGTCGCCACCCGTCCTGATTCAATCTTGCGCAGCGTTTCGGGAGAAATGCCTGCTTCCAGGGCAACTTCCAACATGGTGCGGGAGCCACGTGCAGCCCGCAACAAGGCACCCAGTTGTTCTCCGCGTGCGATTTCCTGCTGACTTAGTGGCAATCTGACCATAACTCCAATTATAGTACCGGTATAGTATTACCGGTATCCCCAGTTGAACATGTTGGAAGGCAACGTGACCCATGATTGAGATCCTGAATTCGGCGGACGCGGCCCGCGCCCGAGTAACCGGCGCCTTGGTGGGCACCATTCTGGCCACCCTCAAAAACAAGGTGGTACCGGGAACCAATTTGTTGGAGATCGATGCCTGGAGCAAAGAAATGATCGAAGAAGCCGGGGCGACCTCCTGCTATGTGGATTATGCACCAGCGTTCGGCAACGGACCGTTCGGTCATTACATCTGCACCGGCGTCAACGATGCAGTTCTTCACGGACTTCCGCGCAATCAGAAGGTTGCTGCAGGCGATTTGCTCAGCCTCGACCTTGCCATCATCAAGGACGGAATCGCCGCGGACGCGGCGATCAGTTTTGTTGTTGGTGGCCAGGGGGATGCGGCGAGCTTAGCGCTCATTGACGCCACCGAACGCGCTTTGGCCGCGGGTATCGAAGCGGCCCAGCCAGGGGCAAAGATCGGCGACATCTCAAACGCCATCGGCCAGGTGCTTCATGGTTCGGGCTACAAGGTGAACCTTGAGTACGGTGGACATGGCATCGGCTCAACGATGCATCAAGACCCGCATGTCTCCAATGATGGGCGTCCCGGCCGAGGTTACACCCTGCAGCCCGGCCTGATGCTGGCCTTGGAACCATGGGTTATGGAAGATACAAATGTCCTTAAGTCGGATCCGGACGGTTGGACCTTACGCAGTTCCACCGGCTGCCGTACCGCGCACACCGAACACACAGTGCTCATCACCGAGAACGGTCCAGAAATCCTCACCCTGGCGAACTAACAATTCGCTTGACCGTGAGCAGGACATTGATTGGTGCGACAACAATAAGATTCATGGATAGTGGCCGGTTGGATGGATTCCAACCGGCCACTTCAGCAGGATGTGAGATGTCCTCGTTCACTGGCTTCGTGTGGCTTCTTTAGGTGCCGGGAAATTAGGATTCGAGCCACCTCACCGGAACCTGCAGCAGGTCAGTGAGAATACGACGCGGCCGTCTCGGCAAGGGACTTGCCTTTGGTTTCTGGTGCGAGCCACTGCGAAAGAAGCGCGCCGGCAAAAGCGATCAGCGCCGCCACAATCATGCTTGGCCCCATCCCAATATGGATGATTGCCCAGGGAAGCGCGAATGTTCCCAATGCCGCACCAATGCGGCTAATCGAGGCGGCGAACCCCATCCCCAAACCACGGATTTCACTGGGAAACAGCTCTGATGGATAGACCTGCACCAGCATGCTGTAGCTTGCGTTGATAAACGAGAACGCCAGGAACAGCGCGAGGACAACACCGGTGGGTGCTCCGCTCCAGAGCCCGACAATCAGCAGCAGCACAGCGCAGATCCATTGTCCGGGCACCGTGAGGAACCGGCGCCCTAATTTATCGATAAGTAATACCGAGGTAATCACACCCGCTGTGGCCAGGGCCGACAATCCCACGCCACCGGCCCATCCCCCTGCTAGGCCGTACTGTTTCAGGACTTCGTCAGCAAACGTGGCGATGGCGAAATAGGGGGTCACTGCGCAGAACCAGAAGCCTGAGGTGAAGAGGGTCGCTCTCCAGTATTTGTTGGAAAACAGCATGCGGAATGAGCCTTGAGGCACTACGGAGTTCACCTTCCGCGCCTCGGCTTCCTGGATTTTTCTAAGGTCAATTTCTGCGGTGATGCTCTCAACCATCTCTGGCGATTCCACATATCGTTGCATGATCTTCTCAGCTTCGGCGTCGCGGCCTTTCGTGATCAGCCAGCTGGGCGACTCCGGCAGCCCAAACCGCGCAAGGAAAAGTATCAGGGCGAGCAACGTGCTTGATCCCATGATCACTTTCCACGACGCTCCCAGATCATGCAGGATTGTGCCCACGATAAATGCGAACATGAATCCGATGTACCACGCGACCATGGTCACCCCGAGTAGTCGACCGCGCAATTTCGGCGGGGAGAATTCTGAGAGCAGTGGCCAACCGATGGAATACTCGCCTCCGATGGCCAAGCCCATCAGCAAACGAATGATGACCAATTGAAGGGCCGCAGATTCGCCGGTGGTCACGAAAAACTGCGCCGCCGAGGCAACAACGAATAATCCCATGTCGATGATGAACATTGGTTTTCGCCCGAATTTATCGGTAGCCCACCCCGCGAGCGGTGCACCAATGAAGATTCCGAAGAGCGGAGCTGCGGCAATGAGCCCAAGCCAAATTTCGTTGATCATCAAGTCATCGCTGATCAGTGATGTCGCTGGGCCAAGAATGCCAAGAATATAGCCGTCAAGGAACATCCCTCCAATCAGGACAGCGACCAGTCGCCTCATAAAGCGGCGTTTGAATTGCGGTGTGGTGTCCTGCGGCTTCGTTGCCAAACGATTGGAAGCACCCGCGTTGTGAAGATCTTTCATCGACGTTTCCGTTTCTAGATTCGCGTGAAACGATGGAAGCCGAAGTATCTGGACCGCTAAGTTCGTGTCCCTGGCTGAAGGTTTCATGCGCTGAATGATGTGGATACGGCGGCGATATGTGTATCGCCGCCGCCGTTCAGGAAATCAAGAGATCCAGCATGATTGCTACGAAGATTTCGAGAACCATCCTGTGACAGTTGGTTCGGTGTTCTGATAGATGTGTTTGGCTTCGCGGTATTCGTCGAGGCCCGAATGGCCTAGTTCTCGACCGATGCCCGACCGTTTGAACCCGCCCCATTCTGCTTGCGGAAGGTACGGATGATAGTCGTTGATCCAGATGGTTCCATGGCGCAGCAGACGCGACATACGATGCGCTTTACCCTGGTCGCTGGTCCAAACCGCCCCGGCCAAACCGAAATCGGTGTCATTGGCGATGTCCAAGGCCTCCTGTTCGGTACCAAACGTTTCAACGGTGATCACCGGGCCAAATGATTCGTCGGTCACCACGCTCATCCCGCGCTGGCACTGGTCAAGAATCGTCGGCTCAAAAAAGAACCCCGATGAATGCTCCTCCCTGCCCCAGCCACCACCGCAACGCAGCCTGGCGCCTTCAGCCAGACCTCGACGCACATATTCGCTCACGCTGTCTCGGTGTTCCGCGGAGACCAGCGGACCAGTTTCAGCGGCCGGGTCGAAGGGACCGCCCATACGGATTTGCTGCGCACGCTCGACGAGCTCGTTGACGAACTCCTCGGCAATCGATTCCTCAATAATCAAGCGGGTACCTGCCGAGCACACCTGGCCAGAATCCATGAAGCCGGCGTTCAAGGCGTTATCCAGTGCCGCTTCGCGGTCGGCATCGGCAAAAATGACGTTCGGATTTTTTCCGCCAAGTTCAAGTGCCAGCTTCTTCACCGTTTTCGCCGCCGCGGCGGCGATACGCTGCCCCGTCGGCAGCCCGCCGGTAAAGGACACCAGATCTACATCGGGATGCTCAGACATCCGAGCCCCGACTGTAGAGCCTGCACCGAGCACCAAGTTGGCAACACCTTCGGGTAGCCCAAGCTGGTCAAAAACATCGAAAAGCAGGATCGCGGTATGCGGCGTGATTTCGGCTGGTTTGAGGATCAGTGAGTTACCGGCCGCCAGGCATGGCGCTACCTTCCAGGCCGCCTGCAGTAGCGGGAAGTTCCAGGGAGTAATCAGTGCGCACACACCAACCGGCTCGTAGACGACTCGTGAGAGCACCCGGGGATCTCCGGCATCGATAACTCGTCCAGCGTCTCCCCGGGCAGAGCGAGCGAAATACTTAAAGCATGCGACAACGTCTTTAATATCGATCTGTGCTTCGACGAACCGTTTCCCGGTATCTAATGCTTCGGCTTTCGCAAACTCGTCCAGCCGGTCCTCTAAGGTGCGTGCAACCCGGTCGAGGAATTCTCCGCGGTCTTCACCCGAAGCATCAGACCACACGCGAGAGGAAAATGCGTTTTTTGCGGCGTCAATGGCGACATCGACATCTTGAACACCACCGGTGGCAACCGTACCGACAACGGTTCCGTCTGCTGGGCAACGTATCTCCTTGGTCTCACCTAATTGCGCGGATTCCCATCGTCCATCGATGTAGAGAGTATTTGACATGTGTCTTCCTTCAAAAAGAAAAGCTTTGATTGATCTATCGAATCGTCACGTCGGACTGGTCGGTGACTTCCCACGGCGGCACCCAATCACCATCAAGCCGGAACGATAGGCCCGATTCATCCTCGAGATATTTGGCGACATACAACTCCGGTTCGTGACTTCCATAGCGATTGGCCGCGCGCTCGAACGTCGCGCGAGCTGCATCGGTCATTGGAAGGTCCGTGCCGACGTCCTTTTGCAGCTCACGGATCAACCCCAGGTCCTTGTTGCACAGATCCAAGGTGAATGATGGATCGTAGTGGCCAGCAAAGATCGAGGGGGCATCATGCTGCGCCACAAAGGAATCACCCACCGACTGGCGGATGGCAGAGAAGAGGACTTCGAGTTTGACCCCATGACTCATGCCGAGGGCAAAACCTTCACCAATCGCCGACGACGCAACAAACCACAATTGATTGGTCACAAGCTTCACCACGTTTCCGGTGCCAAGCCCACCGCACCGAATAACGATTCCCAGGTTTTCAAGTATTGGTTCAACCCGGTCCGTGAGCTCATCGTCGCCACCCATGAACAACGTCAATCGTCCATTGCGTGCGCCATCCACTGCTCCGGTGACCGGCGAATCGACGACCCCTACCCCCGTGGGCGCTTCGGCCGAAAGTTCTGCAACCAGCTCCTTGCGGTTCGTAGTGAGATCCACCCACACGCTGCCTGGCCGCATGGCCGCCAATACTCCCGCTTCGCGCATCACCGCCTGGACATGATCGGGCCTCGGCAGGGAAGTCAGCAGGAATTCGACGTTTGCGGCGCAGTCTGCGGCCGAACTGGCCGCGGTTGCTCCGGCGGCGACTGCTTCGTCCACCTTGGCGGGATTCATGTCGAAAACCCGCACCTCGTACCCTGCCTCGATCAAGCGGTGGCACATCGGTGCCCCCATGTTTCCAAGACCGATGAATCCAATAGTGTTCATGGAAAACAACCTCCAAGTTTGTTGTGATGTGCTTCACAACAAACTTTAGGGTTGCAAGAGAAATTGAGGAATACTATCTTTTCTATCTGTCTTATAGGATTATCCTATGTCTCTTAGCCTGCATCAGATACGTTGCTTCGTCACGACCATGGAATGCGGGTCGTTCACGAAGGCTTCACAGGAGCTAGGGCTTTCCCAGCCTTCCCTGTCGGAACAAATTCGACTCTTGGAGCGACACCTTGGCGCTCAGCTTTTTCGCCGGCTTGGCCGAGGTGTTGCGCCAACAGAAGCGGCGAAAACTTTTTCCCCCTATGCACACTCAGTTCTGGAAGCGGTAACGGCCGGGGACCATGCCGTGTCCTCGCTCAACAAGGCCGAGACCGGAACCGTCCGATTCGGCCTGTTTGGTGCAGCGCACCTGTATCTGTCCGGTGAGCTTGTCTGCCGGACGCTACAAAAACTGCCTGGTGTGCGCATTGCGCTCGTCGGCCAGAATTCCAGTGAGGTGATCGAAGACATTCGCGCGGGCAACCTTGAAGCCGGACTCGTTGCCCTGCCCATTCACAATGAAGACCGCCTGCGTATTGAACCCGTGGCAAGGGACGAACTGGTGTATGTCAGTTCAGATCCACAACGCGCGAAAAAACCAGCCACCCCCGCAGTGATTGCCGCGGCGCGACTTGTGCTATCCGAAGTCACGTGGGGAGACAAGGATTTCACCCGCCAGCAGCTCAAGCGAACAGTGCAAGCGGCAAACCTTTCACTGCAGCCGCATGCTGAAGTGGAAAATGTTGAAACGGCTATCGAAATTGCCGCTCAGGGGCATGCCGACACAATCGCCGCGCGTGGGGTGGTGCGCCGGGTCGCACCAAAAATGGATAACAAGCTTTTTGCAGTGGAGCTTGAGCCTCGACTGTATGAAGAATTCGCGATTGTGTATCGAACGAACACTCACCTCAGCCTAGCGACAAGAACGGTTATTAAGTACGCCCGTGACCTGCTCTTGGAGGCAACCACTCCGAAGGACGCATCGTAGCTGACGCTCCAACACCCACCCGCTGATCCTTCGAAAACGTTGCCGTGGACCGGGAGCAAATTCCTACGTCGCCGAAAGCCATACACGAGAGTTCTAATCCGTACTCGCCGCTGACCCTCAGCCCATGAATCTTTCAGCAAAGCACTTATCCCCAGCCCTTCTGGTTCAAGTAATTCACGGGGTGCAAGTGGTGGTTTTCAGGGGATCATTCCTGCCAGTACTACAGGCATGGAGTTCCCCGCGTACTCGAATTAGCTACAGCGTTCCATAGCGCATCCGTCATGCTCGCCGCGTTGTCGCGGCTTATCTCTGAGGAGATTTCAGGCGAGAGTGCGCGGCCCGACGATTCTCCGACTCCCGGCAATCGTTTCACCACCGGCACACACCAGGCCATTCGCAATGGCATCATTGATGGCCTTCGTGCAGCTCAGGTTGAGGCTAGAATTGACCGCAAGGCATCACGAAGATGGTGGAGATCATGGCCAGACAAAGATCCAAGTGGGCTGAAGATTCAACGCCCAACGATGCACCAGCGGAAGATTTGCACGTCGAACAACGGGGAAGAAACGAATACGTCATCGTTGATTCCGCCGGCAACGTGCATTCAAAGGTCCTCACCTACCTGGCAATGTTCGCCGCCCGGCAGCATGCGAAGAACGCCGTGGCCTTCTCCCCGACAATCACCTTGAGCCCGAACATGAAAGCTCTGATCAAATACCAGATCCCGGGCGAATAACGCGCTCTGCCGAAGCGGGAGTCTACAATGGCGCATAAAACAGCAGGGTCAGATCCGGAGCTTCGGCGGGGACCAGGTTGTGCTGCTCGTAGCGGGTCAACCCCAGGGTCGGATGCTTAAACAGCCGCTCACGGGTACCGAATCCGGCAACGTCACGCTCTTGCCAGATCGCCGCAAATTCCGCCGAGGCTTCGGAAACCCGTGCCACGATTCCGCTCTCCCCCGAGGGGCTGAGCCAGCCACGGGTTTCGGCGCGAAAGCTCCCCACGAATCCCCGGCTCTGCTCCGCCCAGTCGGGCAGCATGTCTCGCAGTGCCTCATCGGTGAATACCAACCACAACAGGTTTCGATCCACTTCGGCTACCGACGTAATTCGCGGATACAGCTGTGTATAGGCCTGATTCCAACCGATGATTGTCCAGTCCGCCGCGAGCAGGAACGCAGGAAAATCCACGGCGTCCAACAATCGTTGCAGCGCCGGGGTCATTCCTTCGGAAGCCACCGGCACCACCTCGCGGTGCCCGCCGAGGGATAACAAGTAGCTGGTCTCCACCGGGGTCAGCCGGTACAGCCTTGCCAACGAATCCAGGACCTGGCGTGACGGGTTGATATCCCGCGCCTGTTCCAACCAGGTGTACCAGGTGACACTGACTCCGGCCAGCGTGGCAACTTCCTCACGGCGAAGCCCGCGGACCCGGCTGCGACCCACCTCCGGCAGGCCGTGAACCGCACGTTCGGCACGCGCCCGGCGGTCCTTGAGGAACCCGGCAAGCTCTTCCCTGCGGCGCACAGATGCGTTCATGACCGCCCAATCTTTGTCTGGTAGTAGTACTACTAGTATTGACACCGTCTGGGTGATCTGCAAAACCTATGATCTGATAGTTCAATGACCACACTTCGTTCACATACCGTTACCCACGGCCGCAATATGGCCGGCGCCCGCGCACTGTTCCGCGCTGCGGGTGTTAATGGCGCTGATCTGGGCCGCAAACCCATCATCGCCGTTGCGAACAGCTTCACCGAATTCGTCCCGGGACACACCCACCTGCAGCCGGTGGGCCGCATCGTCTCGGACGCCATCACCGCCGCCGGCGGTATCCCCCGCGAGTTCAACACCATCGCCGTTGAC
This sequence comes from Glutamicibacter sp. NPDC087344, assembly GCF_044744225.1. Lineage (NCBI taxonomy): Bacteria > Bacillati > Actinomycetota > Actinomycetes > Micrococcales > Micrococcaceae > Glutamicibacter > Glutamicibacter sp. NPDC087344. The sequence continues at coordinate 385,722 of NZ_JBIUXY010000001.1, forward strand.
GACGGCATCGCCATGGGCCACGGCGGCATGCTCTACTCGCTGCCAAGCCGCGATTTGATTGCCGACTCCGTTGAGTACATGGTCAACGCCCACTGTGCCGACGCCCTGATCTGCATCTCCAACTGCGACAAGATCACTCCGGGCATGCTCATGGCCGCTCTGCGCCTGAACATCCCTACCGTGTTCGTCTCCGGCGGCCCCATGGAATCCGGGCGCGCCACCTTGGTGGACGGCACCGTGCGCACCCTGGATTTGGTGGACGCCATCTCCGAGGCAGTTAATGAAAACGTCTCCGACGCCGACCTGCTGCGTATTGAAGAGTCGGCCTGCCCGACCTGCGGTTCGTGCTCCGGGATGTTCACCGCCAACTCGATGAACTGCCTCACCGAGGCCATGGGCCTCTCGCTGCCGGGCAATGGCTCGACCCTGGCCACCCACACCGCCCGCAAGGACCTCTACGAGAACGCCGGCAAGCTGGTGGTGGAAATCTCCAACCGCTACTACGGCGAGAGCGATGATTCGGTGCTGCCGCGCAACATCGCCACCGTGCAGGCCTTCGGCAACGCCATGGCCCTGGATATCGCCATGGGCGGCTCCACCAACACCATTTTGCACCTGTTGGCCGCCGCCCGCGAGGCCGGCGTGGACTTCGGACTGGACGAAATCGACGCGGTCTCCCGCCGGGTTCCCTGCCTGGCCAAGGTGGCCCCGAACGCCGCCGGCGCAGGCAAGATCTACTACATGGAAGATGTCCACCGCGCCGGCGGCATCCCTGCCATCCTCGGTGAACTGCGCCGCGGCGGGCAGCTGGATGAAACCGTGCACACCGTGCACTCCAAAACCATGGGCGAATGGCTTGATGCCTGGGATATCCGCGGCGGCAAGGCCACCGAGGAATCCTTTGCGCTGTGGCATGCCGCCCCGGCCGGGGTACGCTCCTCAACCGCTTTCTCCCAGTCCGCCCAGTGGGAAGACCTGGACACCGACTCAGCCGGCGGCTGCATCCGCTCGGTAGAACATGCCTACTCCAAGGACGGCGGCCTAGCCGTGTTGCGCGGGAACATCGCCCTTGATGGCGCCGTGGTGAAGACCGCTGGTGTGGATCCATCCATCTGGACCTTCACCGGTCCGGCCGTGGTATGCGAATCGCAAGACGAAGCCGTAGAGAAGATCCTGAATAAGCAGGTGAAAGCCGGCGACGTCGTGGTGATCCGCTACGAGGGTCCCAAGGGCGGCCCGGGCATGCAGGAAATGCTCTACCCCACCTCCTTCCTCAAGGGCCGCGGCCTGGGCAAGGAATGCGCGCTGATCACCGATGGCCGCTTCTCCGGCGGCACCTCGGGTCTGTCGATTGGCCACATCTCCCCAGAGGCCGCCTCCGGTGGAATCATCGCGCTGGTTGAAGACGGAGACACCATCTCCATCGACATCCCAACCCGTGAGCTGACCCTGAACGTTTCCGATGAGGTGCTGGCCGAGCGTCGCGAACGCCTGCTGGACACCACCGGCTACCGTCCAGCCACCCGCGAGCGAGTGGTCTCCCCTGCGCTGCGCGCCTATGCAGCCATGGCCTTGTCCGCGGACAAGGGCGCGGTGCGCGACGTGGATCGTGTGGAGCGAGCGCTGCGTGAGGCCGACGAACGTGCGGCCGCCGCATTGCGTGCAGGGTCCAACGCCTAGCCGGTAACCCCTGCCCAGCTCTAGAGCCCGGGTTTCGTGTCATCACACGAAACCCGGGCTCTTTGGGTTTCCAAGGTCCCGGTGCATCTGAGGTCCGACACCGCCCCGAGCGGAAATAGGCTCAAACCCTACTCATAGGCGTGCAGACACGAGAACGTTTCGGCACAAACAGCAAAACCCGCGGCGGGCGTGGACACCCCGCGTGCAGCCACCACGAGGTCCCGCAGCAGACCTCGCTACGTCGACCCGGTAACGTGTCGGACGAACTGCTCGGATTCGAACAACCTCTAACGTGGTCAATTCCGGAATTTGCCCACCGACTACCTGGCTTAGGCACACCACAATCCACGTGCACCCGTTCGCTCGACAGACTCCATGGCGTGAGCGAATTACCTACTGGCGATAGTTTCTGCACCTTGCCTCAACGCCGATAGCGCGCCAATTCTAAAATCTTCGGTAAACCTGCTGGTAGGAAGATATGTCGCGAGCATCGCAACGAGCCTGCCAGATTTTCGCACAGGGACGCCGATTCCCGAAAGCCCTGCCTCCAGAGTGTCAACAACGACGGAGTAATCGTTAAGTCGAATTCCATCGATGGATTCCGTGAGCTCTCTAAGCTCTTGTGCAGAACCGTCAAACTGCTTGTCAAGGATTGTTTTTGTCTTCTGTGAAGGAAGTTCGGCAAGCAGCATCCGCACAAATCCTGAATCAAGACTGCTGACCGTCTGCCCTTTCCAGGTGCCAGAAATCCCCAACAGGTGCGTGCCTTTCACCTCTTCAGTAACCGTGGCCATACTTTCGGCAACTGGAACGGCCATCATGCACGTCTCATCGAATTCAGCCGTAAAGCTCTCGAGAACACTGAGCCCAACTATTTGAAGTGCAACATCATGTTGCACCGAACCAGATAACTCAGAGATTGCCGGTCCTAATACCCATAAACGGTCAGTTCCCGGGCGCGCGACTGCACCAACGTCGAACAAAGACGCCAGTAACCGGGAAACCGTCGTCCTCGGCAGCCCCGACTCCGCGGACAATGCCGCGACCGACGCTCCGCTGTCGTTTTTGGAGAGCAATCTCAAGATCTGAAACGCCCTGTGGAGCGATTCGTTCCGTCCAGCGGCAGCGGTTAGGGGGTTCGCCTCTGTCAATTCCATGGTGACCTCTTGCCAGTAAAGGGGTGGTGACAACAGTATATGCGACAAAGTAAAAATAGTGACCGCTTAACGGTTGTTTAATGACCGCTATACGGTCATACTCATTTATTGAGACTTGTATCACTAGATGAGTTAAGGATGATCAGTGAACAGAACCACCACACCCGCGACTAAACCAACGGGCGAATCTCAACGAGTACTTTTCGAAAATGTGTCTAAGCGCTATGCCGATGGCACCCTTGGCGTCGAGAACCTGAACCTCGAATGTGAAGCCGGAAAAATCACTGTTTTCGTTGGCCCTTCCGGATGCGGGAAGACCACGACACTGCGCATGATCAACCGGATGATCAATCCGACTAGCGGCACGATCTTGATCGGTGACAAAGACGTCACCAAGATGGAGGAGTCCCAGCTTCGGCGTGGAATCGGATACGTAATTCAGAATGCAGGGCTGTTCCCCCACCGCAATATTCTCGACAACATCGCCACAGTCCCGGTGTTGTTAGGGCAGTCGAAGCGAACCGCTCGCGAAGAGGCCGTGGGTCTGCTGGAACGGGTAGGTCTTGATGTAAGCCTTGCCAAGAAATACCCCTACCAGCTATCTGGCGGACAGCAGCAACGGGTAGGAGTAGCAAGAGCTCTAGCAGCGGATCCGCCCGTGTTGTTAATGGACGAGCCGTTCTCGGCAGTAGATCCAGTCGTGCGCACCGATCTGCAAAATGAGCTACTGAGGTTGCAGAGCGAACTGGGGAAAACGATCGTTTTTGTCACCCACGACATGGACGAAGCAGTACGACTCGCCGACAGAATTGTCGTCTTCCAACGAGGCGGGGCCATTGCCCAAGCCGGAACTCCCAAGGAACTGCTACTGGAACCGTCCAACGTGTTCGTTCGCGATTTTACGGGCGACAGTGGCATCAAATGGCTGTCCACCATGGATACCACCGACATCCTCACGGATACCCAATTTCTCGTCCGCGATCCGATACAAGGGCCAATTGACTCTTGGCGCCTATTGACTGCACCCACTGGTGAGCCTGAGGGATGGCTTCCGCCACATACAATTGACCGCTCCGACCTAAGCCCATGTCGCAGGTCGTTTGTTCCGGGTTCAGATTCGATGCGGGTTGCCATGGATTCAGCGCTGCTGTCACCGGCAGGATTGGCCGTTGCTACAACATCAACGGGCACTGTGCTGGGATTAGCGTCATTCGAGAATATCGAGTTGGCCATCAATGCAAGACGGGGTGTGGCGCGTGTTGGACTTTAGCTGGATCGAAAGAAACTTCTCAGTCATCGTCGAGTTAACCCAAGAACATCTCCTGTTGTCCTTCGTCCCTTTGCTCATTGGACTTGCTATCGCAATTCCGCTTGGAGTGGCGTGTGTTCGCTGGGCATGGCTCAATCCGATCGTACTCATCGGCAGCTCAGCATTTTTCGCGATCCCGTCCCTTGCGCTGTTTGTCTTCATGCTTCCGTTGACCGGTCTCAGCAGGCTAACTGCCCTAGTCCCTTTATCGATTTACGCGGTGTCACTACTGGTGCGAAATGTGGCGGACGGTATTAGGTCTACCGATGATTCGGTGCGGCAAGCTGCAAAAGCCATGGGTTACGGGCCAATGCACCGACTGTTCGCCGTTGAACTACCCATCGCCACACCCCTTATACTCGGCGGGCTGCGCGTTGCGACAGTTGCCAATATTGGGATGGTCTCTGTCGTTTCCGTCATAGGGCTTTCTTCGCTCGGAGATCTATTTGTAGATGGAACTCAGCGTTTTTTTGTAACACCAATTATTGTCGGCATCGTTTTGACGCTGGTCCTGGCGGCTATCTCGGACCTCGTCCTGGTGGCAATCCAACGAATCCTCACCCCCTGGTCTACACAAAGGAGTAACTGATGAGCATTGTGGAACTGGTGATTCAGTGGTTCAGCCAGGCAACAACGTGGTCTGGTCCTGAATCGATCCCCATACGCCTAGCCGAGCACCTGCTCTACAGTTTTCTGGCGTTAGCTGTCGCAGCGGTCATCGCCATTCCTCTAGGACTGTATTTCGGTCACCTGCGAAAGGGTGAAATATTCGTTCTCACCACAGCAAATTCTATCCGCGCGTTGCCTACCCTCGGATTGCTGACCCTTGTGGTGATCGCCTCCGGTATCGGCATCTTACCGCCACTTATCGCCTTGGTTGTCCTGGCGGTACCTCCTATGTTGGTCAATGCGTTCGAAGGTGTCAGGGCGGTCGACCACACCATCGTCGATGCAGCCAAAGGTGTCGGAATGACTAGCCGTTCGATCCTTTGGAAAGTCGAACTTCCAGTTGCACTCCCCCTTGTTCTTCTGGGAATTCGGCTTGCTGCTATCCAAGTAGTTTCGGCCGCAACCATCGCCGCATACGTGGGCCTGGGAGGGCTAGGCCGATTCATCTTTGACGGCATGGGACGCCGGGACTTCGGCCAAGTGGCTGGAGGCTCAATCATCATCGCCATCGTAGCGATAGGAATCGAAGTTGTTTTTATCGCGCTGGCCGCATTGGTGACATCTCCCGGGATAACACAACGACGTGTTCTCGGAAACCTCGCATTCTCAAACTCCTAACAAGAATCGACTCGACTATGAAAACTCGATACCTCGCTTTCCTTGCCACGGTGCCCCTCATTACGGCGGGAACACTAACTGCTTGTGGGGCAAGTGACCCGTACGCGTCAGCTCCAACTGCTGAAGACTCAGGAAAACCAACCATTGTGGTCGGCTCCGCCAACTTCAGCGAAAACATACTCCTCGGCGAAATCTATGCCAAAACACTAGAGAACCAGGGATTCGCGGTCGAGCGAAAACTCAACATTGGAGCTCGCGAAGTGCTCTATTCGCAAGTGGAAAACTGCACTCTCGACGTTGTTCCGGAATACAACCAAGCGCTGCTCGCATTCATTGCACCTGACGTGTCGGCATCGGGCACCGAGGAAGTTAATTCCGCACTTCAACAGCAGCTTCCCGACTCACTGCAAATCTTAAAGTCTTCTGAAGCACAGAACAACAATTCTGTGGCGGTCACCAGCGCGATCGCCCAAGAGTTTGGTCTAACAAAAATCGAGGATCTGGCCGCTCATGCCGAGGAAATGACATTCGGCGGTCCCACCGAATGGAAAACACGTTCTGACGGATACCAAGGGCTGGCGGAGGACTACGGCGTGAGTTTTAGAGAGTACAAGAACCTGGACTATTCGGGGCCCATCACCTTGGCCGCATTGGGCAAAGGGGATATTGATGCCGCCTTGCTTTTCTCCACAACACCACAAATTGAAACCGAAGGTTTTGTTGTCCTGCAGGACCCCAAAAACACGATCGGGGTCAACAACGTGACTCCTTTGATTTGCGCCAACGAAGTTCCAGAGGCTGCACAAGATGCACTCGGGAAGATTAGCGAAAGTCTCAGCACCGAAGAACTGACCCTACTGAACAAACAATATGTCCTTGACCATCGCGACGCGGCCGAAGTTGCCAACGAATGGATCACTCAGAAAGGCCTCTCATGAGCAATCAGGCTGTCACCAATGCAATTGATCCCCAGCACTATCGCAAGACCATGGGACGCTACCCCACAGGTGTCGCGCTCGTTTCATCCCTTGACGCAGAGGAAAACCCTGTCGGAATGATCGTCGGCACATTCGCGTCCGTATCGCTGGATCCGCCGCTGGTCTCATTCATGCCCGCCAAGTCGTCAACTACATGGCCCAAAATTCAGCAGGCCGGAAAGTTCGCAATCAGTGTTCTCGGTGCAAATCAAGAAAGTGTAGTTCGAGCGTTCGGAGGGAAAACCGCAACTAAGTTTGAATCGGTTGAATGGGAAAAAACTGCTCAGGGAAACCCGATTGCTCACGATGCCATCGCGTGGATCGAGTGCACAACTAAGGAGGTTATCGATGCTGGAGACCACCACATCGTCTTAGGCGCCGTTCAGAGCATGGACATTCGAGGAAATGAGCTGCCGCTACTTTTTTTCCAAGGAGGATTTGGGAAATTCACTCCTCATTCAATGGCCATGTTCGACGATTCACTCCATCAACAGCTGACTACCGTTGACCAGGCACGGGCCGAAATGGAGACTTTGGCCGAAAAATACAACTGCGGATGTCTCGTGGGTGGGAAAGACTCAGACTCTTTTGTCCTGCTGGCCAGCGCTGGGAGCAGCCGCGTGCCGTGGATGCCAAGTGCCATTGGCAGACGAGTCACCATCAAGGCTCCCTTCGGGCGGACTTGCATGGCCTTCTCACCGGAAACAGACATGGAAAACTGGCTCCACACAGCGCAATCAGACGACGAACGCCATTCCCTTCGCACCATGTTGGAGAAAATCCGAGAACGTGGTTACTCCGTTTCCGTTCTCGAAGAAGGTACCAACGCGAGCCACTTGAAAGATATTCAATTCTTGATGGACCCCGGCGTCGAAAGCCTGGACGAACCGTCCGAAGGGACTCTTCACTCGTTGGCGATCCCGCTACCTTCTCCAGGCAGCGGCGTGCCGCTGGTGCTGTCTTTGTACGGTTTGGATATTCAGGCAGGAACCGCACTGGCTCAGCAGATCGTCGAAGACCTCAAATCCGCAGTTCACCGAATCCTTTCCAACAGCACAACTCAGAATTAGAGGGAAAATGACTACTGAAAATCAACAGCATCAAGGCCAAATGGCACTCGGACTCTTGCTTTCACCAGCGAGTTCCCATATCGCCGGATGGCGGCATCCGGAAGCAATGAGCAATGCAGGCGAATCCTTTGATGAGGTACTAGCCGTTGCCAAGTCCGCAGAAGAAGCCCATCTAGATTTTGTGTTCCTTGCCGACGAACTCTGCGCGCCAGATGCCGACCCCAAAATTCTGAGTCGAGATCCGGTTATTTATCGATTTGAACCGTTGACTTTATTGGCGGCTCTGGCGGTGACGACCAAACGAATCGGACTGGTTGCAACACAAACGACAACCTACAACGAGCCGTACCATATCGCTCGAAAGTTCGCTTCGTTAGATAATCTCAGCAACGGTCGAGTCGGATGGAATCTGGTTACGTCCTACGTTCCGGCCGAAGCAAAAAATTTCAGCGAATCTTCGCACATGGGCAGTGTTGACCGTTACGAACGTGCCGAAGAGTTCCAAGAAGTTGTTTCAGGACTGTGGGATAGCTGGGATGATGACGCGTTCCTTCTAGATAAGGCCAGCGGACGCTACTTTGACCCAAGCAAGATGAATACCCTCAACCATGAAGGCAAGCACTTCTCCGTGAGGGGACCGCTGAATGTCCGGCGGACACCGCAAGGCCATCCAGTCCAAGTACAAGCCGGTTCCTCTGAGGCTGGGCTAAATCTCGCCGCGAAGTGCACCGATATAGCTTTCACTGCGCAGCCGACTCTTGCGGGGGCCCTTGCCTTCAGCAAGACGCTTCGTGCAAAAACAGTTGCTGCCGGTCGTGCGGAGGACAGCGTCCGCATCATTGCCGGTGTGCAGCCAATCATCGGGGACAGCCCGGAACATGCGCAAGAACTCTATGAGGAGATGCAGGAGCTGATCCATCCGGAGGTAGGCTTGACGCGTTTATCCCAACTACTGGACTACGATGTCACCGGTTTGCCACTGGATGGGCCGCTTCCTGACGACATCCCGGACACGGACAACTACAAAAGTCGCCGACAGCTCATCATCGACACTGCACGATCTGAGAACCTGACCCTCCGGGAACTCTACCTGCGAGTTGTTGGCAGCTATGGACACCGCATCGTTGTTGGAACTGCCGAAACCGTGGCAGATGAGCTAACCGAGTGGTTCCTCGCTGGCGCCGTCGACGGATACATCCTGTCGCCGACGCATTTGCCCGCAGGGTTCGAAGTATTCAAGGACAAAGTAATCCCGCTCCTGCAGGATCGAGGAGTTTTCCGCACGGAATACACTGGTGCCACATTCCGGGAGCATCTTGGGCTGAACAGGCCTGATCTCGTGAAGATCGAGACTGTTTAAGGCAACATTTGAAGCTACTGTCTGCTCCAGTCATCTAGCGCGCAAGAGCGCAAGATGGCTGGATCAGACGTGGCTCATTAACACGGCGAACGGCATCAGCGTTCAACGCAGCTTGCCCAAGGAAGTTAGGGCGAAAGATCGCCCGGATTCATGGCGACAAGGCAAGCACGAAAAATCGTGATGAGCGTCTTGGCAGATCTTCCAAACGACAATCAATGACGATGTCACTGTACGGTCACATAATGGATCTATGGAACTACCTCCGTTCACCGCATCAGCTCCGGGTCTGAGAATCAGAAAGCAGCGTCAACGGCTCGAATTGACCCAAGCTGAGGTGGCGCGCGCTGTAGGGGTATCGCGGAAGTTTTTGGTGGAGCTCGAAGCCGGCAAGGAGTCCGCTTCCTTGGCACTCACGCTGAAAGTACTGCAAGAACCAGGGTTCGAGGAACCGGCAACCAAGCAGATCCCTGATCGTAGCGATGACATTGCCCGCGCCTTCCAGCAAACCTTGGCCACTGAAGACTACGAGTATGCTTTACGGCTGGTGAGTGAGTACGCGGCTGAATCGCTAGAGGCTGGTCAACCATTACTGCGCAAAGCTCCGGAACTAGGTGACAAGCAGTACATAGTGGCTCTAGCTGCCCTGACACGGTGGGTCGCGGCGAAAACTCAGTCGGTTACCCCATCATGGGCGCTCAATGTTAGCCCGTCTGCTCAACCGGTGTTCCTTTCAGACAAGATTTACCCTGTGGGGAAACGGATGAAGGCGCTAATCCGGGCTGAGACTCCCGCGGAGCTCAAAAGATTAAATGTGTGGATGCGCGAACGTAGTTTGGCCACAGTATGAGTACGGACGGGCTACACCGAAAACAGGCGTTGGCGGAGCAGACATACTGCTGCCCGTCGGCTCAAATCTCAATAACCCACTGCTCGGGTAGCTGTGGCTTAGCTCGTTTCACGTTGTTGCGAGATCCGCTTCAGCGCTTCACCACCGCTTTCGAATTCCGTACTACTTCGTCGGCAACCACGACACTCGGTACCACGCGCTATGCCTCGATGGCCTGCCACATCTATTCTCGTAGGCTTCATCGGCAGTCCAATCTTTGGGCAGGCCGGTTCGTCCGTCCTTGTGACCGCCTGAATTCGTACTTGGCCTCACGCGTCGCTGCGCACCATCCGCAGCGCCCCGGCGCCGCCAAGCACCACGGCCCAACCAACCAGCACGGCCAGCGCCACACCTGTGCCATAGGGTTCGGTGGCCCCCGTGGCCATCAACGTGGCGGCATTGGTGGGCAGGTAGGCCACCACATCCTGCACCCACTGGATCCGGATGAGCTGCAACACCTGCGGCAGTCCGATCACCAACATCAGCATGGCCACAATGCCACCGGTGCTGTTTCGACACACCATACCCAGTCCTTGAGACATCACCGCCAGCAATGCCAGATACACTCCAGCGCCAAGGGTTGCCGAGGCCAGTTGGGCGCCGGTGAACACTCCGTAGTCGCCGGCGGCGAGCGCCGCCGGAATGGTCCCGAGCACTACCGACAGAACTCCGCCTGCAAATCCCATCACGGCGACCACCACTAGTTTGGCTGCCAGCAACAGGCCTCTGCGCGGCACCGCCTGAAGGGTGCGTGAGATCTGATCCGCCGAATACTCTCCGGTCAGGTGAAGCACCGCGGCGGCGGCGAAAAACAGCTGCCCGAATTGGAGGGTTGCGAACACCATCAGGGGCGCCGCCATGGCTGTGTCATAACCGTTCTCTCCGCTGGCCTTGGCGCTGGCTCCAAGGAGCCACGCGAGCACCATACTGACCGCTATCCCGGCCAGGAACAACCACACCAGGGGCCTCAGGGAACAGAATTTGGTGGCTTCGGAATGCATGGCGGCGCGCAATGTGCGCACCGTCTGCCGCTGGTTCAGCGTAATGGTGCTCATTTGCTGTTCTCCTTTCGGTTGGCCGTGGCGTATTCCACGGCCTGGGCGGTGAGCTCGGTATAAACGGTTTCGAGCGATCCGGTCGCTGCGCTCAATTCATGCACCTCGATATTGGATCGATAGGCAACGGCGCCCACCTGGGCCAAGCTCATCCCGGTGATTTCCAGCAGCCCGTCTCCACGCTCGGTCGCGGCCGCGCCCTGTGCGCGCAGGATTTGGGCTAGAAGCGGCGCCTGCGGTGAGCGCACGGCGATCCGGGGACCTTCCTGCCCCCGCAGCAACTCTTCGGTGGAGGCCTGGGTGATCAGCCGGCCGCGCCCAATGACCAAAAGCTCATCGGCGACCTGTTGGACCTCGCTGAGCAGGTGGCTTGAGACCAGCACGGTTCCGTCGTCTTGGGCGTGCTGGCGCATCAGCCCGCGAATCCAACGGATTCCTTCGGCGTCCAACCCGTTCATTGGCTCATCCAGCACCAGGACCGGCGGCTGCCCGAGCAGGGCCGCGGCAATTCCCAGCCGCTGGCGCATCCCCAGGGAGAAACCGCGGATCCTCTGCGTGGCAACTTGTTGCAGCCCAGCCTGTTCGAGCACCTGCTCTACCCGCTGTGCTGGGAGCCGGTTGCTGCGGGCCAGCACCTTCAAAAATGAGCGTGGGGTTTGCCCGGGGAATCCGGCGTTCGCGGTGATGTGCGCCCCGACATGCCGCAGCGGTTCTACCAGGTGCCGGTAGGCTTTCCCGTTGATGAACGCTTCACCGGAATCGGGCCGATCCAGCCCGAGGATCAGGCGCATGGTGGTGCTTTTACCCGCACCGTTCGGCCCCAAAAAACCGGTGACTGCACCGGGCCGTATTTGCGCGGAGAACCGGTCCACCGCGGTTTTGCCTGAATAGCTTTTGCTCAGTTCGTCCAGCGTGATCATGGTTCCTGCCTTGGAGATGCTCTGTGGTGCCTGTAAGGGTTTATTGGTTTCCACAGTAGAAATTCGGCGGGGTTTGTTGCCACCCACTGTGGTCGGGACCTTGGGCATCAGTACCCCCTACTTTGGTCGGTGGTGTCAGACCTGCCCGGTCACTAGGCTGGAAGCATGATGTCAACACCAGCTCAGGCCCACGGCGACGTGCTGTCGGCCGGCACACCCACGATGAGTTGGGGTGATGCCGGATGGCTGCTTGCAATTGGCATTTGTGCCCTGGCCGTGCCGGTGGCTTCCACCGGCCCCTGGGTAGTTTGCGCCCCGGCGGCCGTGGTGCTGTGTTATCTGGCTGGGCGGAAGCTGGGCTCGGCACCGACCGCCGTGGCGACCTTGGTGTTGGCTACCGTGCTAGGCGGAGTCATCCTGTTGCTGACTGAGCGTCCCAGCCTGTTGGGATTCTTCTTGACCTTGCTCACCGCCAGTGTGCTGTTGGTGTTGTTACCGTGGTTTCTGGGATGTTTTCGGCGCGCGCAGGTGCTCTACCGTGCCCAGGAACAAGAACATCTGATGATCCAGGCCGGGCTGCGTGAACGCTCGCGCATTGCGGCGCAGATGCATGACCAGCTGGGACACGACCTGGCCCTGCTCGCCCTGCAAGCCTCCGCCCTTCAGGTCGGGACTGAACCGGGTTCCCCGACGGCGGCCCAGGCAGAGAAACTGCGAGATCAGGCAGACCGCGCAATAGAGAACCTCCACCGTATCCTCACGGTGCTGCGGGAGCCGGGCGGCGCCGCACCGCTGGACCCGACGCATGATTCCCCGACTCCCGTTGACTACCGGCACGTTATCAGCCAGGCCCAGGGCCGGGGCCTGCAGGTCAAGGTTCTCGGTGCGCCGCCGGATTCGCTGACCCCGGGCACCCGCGGGGCACACCTGTTGCACAAGCTGGTACGCGAGGCCCTGACCAACGCCGCGAAGTACGCTCCCGGCCAGCCGGTAAGTGTGTCGTTCCTGTCAGAAACAGGAAAACTCGCCGTCGAGATCAGCAACCCGAGCCCCGATCCATCCCCCGCCCCGCGGCCTGAAGCCAGCGGGCTCGCATCACTCACCCAGCTTTTCGAATCCCAGGGTGGAACACTGAGTTTCGGCAACCACCACCAGCTCTTCACCCTCCGGGCCACCCTGCCCGAGAAGGCAGTCCGGCATCCGCTTCCGACCCTGCCCAGGCCTGTGCTAACCCGCCCGCGACGCTGGTTGGCCATCGCCGTTCCTGCGGCGATCGCCATGGTTTTGTGTCTGGGCCTGTATTGCCTGCAGCTGGCAACCTATCGGGCCACCGGCCTGGCCCCGGCCGACTACCAGCGGCTGGAACTGGGAATGGATCGCACGCAAGTGGATCAGCTTGTTACAGCCAATGGTTTGGATCAGGCATTACCCATCATCAATGAAAGCCAGGCGCCGGCCGGGTCCAGTTGCCGGTACTACGCCGCACGAACAGACCCCTTGGACCTGAACAGTGAAATGTTCCGCCTGTGTTTCAGCGACAATCTGCTGGTCTCGATGGACCACCTGTACCCCGGAGGCTCAAATTCGTGAATCCCCCGAATCGCACAATCCGGCTGGTCTTAGCCGATGACGATGCGCTCATCCGCGCAGGTTTGCGAACAATTCTTTCCAGCGATCCTGCACTGCAGGTCGTGGGAGAGGCGGAAAACGGACTGCGCGCAATCCAGCTGGCCGAGCAACTGGCCCCAGACGTTGTCCTGCTTGATATTAGAATGCCTCAGCTCGACGGACTGAGCGCTTTAGAACAACTGATCAGCCGGGACCCGGACAGCCGGGTGCTGATCCTAACCACTTTCGGCGAGGAAGAGTACATTGACCGCGCCATGTCATCCGGGGCCAGCGGATTCCTGCTCAAGAGCAGCCCACCGGGAGAACTCATTGCCGCGGTGCATGCCGTTGCCCAAGGAGCCGCGGCCCTCTCTCCGCGCATCGCCCGCCGGGTGGTGGACCGGCTCCGGGGTCTGGACCTAGACACCGGGCATCGGGCGAACCAGCGTTTGGAATCTTTGACTCCTCGGGAAATCGACGTTTTGGCATTGGTCGGCGCAGGTTTTTCAAACACCGACATCGCTCACCGGCTGGTCCTCACCCCGGCCACCGTCAAGGGGCACATGACCTCCATCCTGCTTAAGTTGCAGGTCTCCAACCGGGTTCAGGCCGCGTTGTTGGCTTACCAAGCGGGAATTGTCACCGAACAAGCAGCGGACCCGTGATATCGGATGAGCGTGCCAGGTGGGGTACGTTCTCTAGAATGTCAGTGCTGGCTGTCCGCGGGATCCACCCCAGATCGGTTCCTGCGCCACGTTCGCACGTTCGCCCCGTACCGTTTGCCCGACAAGTGATCGAAAGAAGGCCTGCATGAGTGATGACTTCCCAAAACTGCAGATTTTCCTTACCGCGGACCTTGCGCCGCTAGACATCCTCGCCGGATTGCGACGTTTCTCCGGTGCTGGCTACGCTGAGCTGAAGACACGAATCGCATTGGGTTCCCCGGTGTTGGAGATCGGCATGTTCACCAATTCTTGGTATGATGCCGAGGCCGCAGAAATCCTGAGGGTGCTTGGCGGTTGGGAAGCCACAAAGATCGGCTACAGCCTGTATGAAAGTGCTGTCGGCGCCGCCGGCGCCACCCAGATCACCCTCGAAGAGTTACGCAATATCATTGAGGCATCCCAAGGTGATTTGTCATGCGATCCGCTGCGCACCGATAGCTGAATGCTTCTGCGCCACCGTCCATCCTCCGGAGCATGACAAAGGCCCGGATCCCCCAGAATCCAGGCCGTTATCATTCTTCAACGTGCCCCCCAGCAATTGTTGAAAAGTCAGTCAAATTCGAAACTTGTGCCCCCAGCACACCCGCAAGCCTCGGCACTCCCCCCAGGAAAGCCGCTGCCACTGCGCCAACAAATTTGTTCGACACCGGTTAAGAGCCCGATGCACTCGTTTCATGACGCGAAATCACCAAACTTTTTTCACAAAGCATTTCCGGACCGGACCCAACTATGCTGCCGGGATCGGCACGAAGCGCTGATCTGAGGTTCTATGCTGAAAACAATTACTGGATGCCCGCTTCGGTTCCCGGAGCTGGGCGCATCCCGCCCGGCACGGTGACCATCATCGGTCCGCCGGTCACCGGATCAGGATGGATCTCGCAGTGCACCCCGAAGGCATCCCCGAGGCTTTGCGCCGTGATGACATCTTCCGGGGCGCCCGAAGCCAGCACCTTGCCGTCACGCATCATGATCACCGTGTCGGCATAACGCACCGCCTGATTGATGTCGTGCAGCACCGCGACCACGGTTTTCCCGGTATCCCGTTGCCGGGCGAACAGGTCCAGCAGATCCACCTGGTGGGCCACGTCCAGATAGGTGGTCGGTTCATCCAGCAGCAGGATCGGTGCCTGCTGCGCCAAGGTCGTAGCCACCCAGACCCGCTGGCGCTGGCCGCCGGAAAGATCCGCCAGCCTGCGGGTGGCGAGTTCCAGGGTGCCGGTGGCGGTCAACGCGGCGTGGACCGCGGCCTCGTCCTGGTCGCTGTGTTGAGCCAGCAATCCCTGATGCGGGAAACGCCCGCGGGACACCAGCTGGGCTACGGTGATCCCCGAGGGTGCGATGGCCTGCTGGCTCAGCAGTGAAACTTCGCGCGCGTAGGCCTTGGGCTTGAAGGAGTCGATGGGTTTACCACCGAGCAATACCTGACCTGCCGAAGGCTTAAGCAACCTCGCGAGCGCACTGAGCAGCGTGGACTTGCCACAGCCGTTCGGACCGATGATCGCGGTAAATTTACCCGGTTCAAACGAGGCATCCAGGGACTGGATGACCGGTTTGTGGTCATAACCCAGCTGCACCCCACGCACCTCTAGCCGGGGTGCGGGTTTCGGCACGGGTGTGCGTGCCGCCGCGCCAGGGCTTTGCGCCTGGGCAGCCTGTTGCGTGTGTTCCGTCTCCAGTGCGCTCATGCGCGGCTCTCCCTTACCAACAACCAAATCAAATACACCCCACCCAAGCAGACGGTCACAATGCCGACCGGCAGCTGGATCGGCATGAAAGCTACGCGAGCTACGGTATCAGCCAGCACCAGCAGCAACGCCCCTAGGCATCCAGCCGGCAGCAGATCCAGCTCGGCCCGGCGGGTGAGCCGGGCGGCAATCTGCGGAGCAACCAGCGCCACAAAGGCAATCGGCCCGGCCGCTGCGGTGGTCACGGCCACCAGGCCAACACCAACCACCACCATTCCCGCGCGCACCCACTTGGCATTCACGCCCAGTGAGATCGCCAGCGGATCTCCGCATTCCAAGATCCGCGCGTGGCGTTGCAGCAGCACCGCGGCGACCGCGAAAATTCCGATCCCCACCAGCGAGGGGCCCAGCACGGTGTTGCTGACCGAGTTCAGCGAACCCGAACCCCACACCGCAGCGGACATGGCCACCTGGCGTTGGGCGGCCAACAGCATAAACGTGTTCGCCGCGGCCAACATGGCTCCGACACCAATACCCACCACGATCAGGCGGAATCCGGTGGTTCCATCACGGCTTGCGATCACGAAAACCAGGGCCGCGGCCACCAGGCCGCCGGCAATGGACCCCAAGGCAATCTGGGCGGCACTGGCGGTGGTGAACAGCATCAGGGCCAACGCCACGGTGTAGGCTCCGGAACTGAAACCAATCACATCCGGGCTGCCCAGGGGGTTGCGGGTCAACGACTGGAACAGCGCGCCGGAAATTCCCAGGGCGAAACCGAAAACCAGGGCCAGGATGACACGGGTCAGCCTCCAGTCGCGCACCACCACTTCATAACGGCGCTCCGAGTTACCCAGCAAAGCCGGGATCAACTGGTCCATCGGCACCCGGATATCCCCCAGCGCCAAGGAAATAATACCTATCAGCAGTGCAATCACGGCCAGGGCCGAACCCACCAGCAGCGAGGTGCGGTCCATCCGCCAGCGCCAGGCGCCGAAACCAACCCGGATTTCCCGCCGGCCGGTAGGCACCCGAACCGGCTGTGGCGCTTGAGCTGGGGCCGATGCCGCAGATGTCGTCTCGATGTTGATACTCATAGGGTGCTCGCCTTCTTTCGACGGGCCAAAATCAGCAGCACCGGTGCACCCACAAAGGCGGTGACGATGCCCGCGGAAACCTCGGCATTCGGCAGGATCACCCGGCCCAGGATGTCTGAGCCAAGCAGCAATACCGGGGCCAGCACGGTGGTAAAAATCAGGATCCAGCCCTGTTGCACTCCGAACAGCCAGCGCACCACGTGTGGAATCATCAGGCCGACGAATCCAATCGGGCCGGCCAGCGCGGTCGCCGCGCCGCACAGCAGGGTGACCGCCGCGATCACCGCGATGCGCACCGGGGCAATCCGCACACCCAGCGCCTTGGCCGGGGCATCACCCAAGGCAATGGCGTTCAGGGACCCGGCGCAGCATAGCGAAACCACCAGTCCCACGGCGACAAACGGGACAATCAACAGCACCGTCGGCAACTCGTGGCCGTTGAGATTTCCTGCGGTGTAGACACGCATCATGTCAAAGATCTGGGGGCGCAACAGCACCAGCGCCGTGGTGATGCCGGAGAGCACCGCGCCAAACGCGACACCCGCCAGCACCAAGGTGGCCGGGTCTGCGCTGCGCCCGCCCTTGGACAGGGACAACCCGTACACGGCAAGGGTTGCGACCAGCGCACCACCCAGAGCCCACCAGATGGAGCTGAGCACGCTGAGCGAACCGAACACAAAACTTGCCATCACCAGGGCGAACTGTGCCCCGGCGTTCACTCCCAGGATGCCGGGGTCCGCCAGCGGGTTGCGGGTCAGCGCCTGGATCAGCGCGCCGGCTACCCCCAACGCGATCCCGGCCAACACACCCAAGACCGTGCGCGGAACCCGCAGCTGGCGGATCACCTGGGCCTCATCGGTGTTGAAGGATGGGTTCACGATGGTCTGCCAGGCGACGGACAGATCGATGTGGCGGCTGCCGAAGGCCAGGGAGCACAGCACCGTGAATCCCAGAAGCACTATCAATCCGACCAGCCAGGCAAGTTTGGCTCCGGTGGATCCGACCAGCACCCTCCCGGTGCGAACGGCACCGGGTTCGGTTCCGGCGGAAGCAGGGCTATCTGGCGGCGCAGCGGGCGGCGCCTGGACGGCGCCGCCGTGTGGTGTGGTGGTCACTGCGCTCAGAGCCCCAGGCGTGCAAGTTCGGACTCGTAGGCGATCAACGCCTCGTCCTGATCCTCGTAGCTGTCCCACAGCGCGTCGAGGGTGGCCTTGGTCTCGGCATCCAGCGCATCCCAGCGGGCACGCCACTTCTCTGCTTGCTCAACCCAGTAGCCGATGACCTTGTACTGGGTATTCGGCCAGCGCAGTTCGCGGTGGAGCATCTTGCGGATCTCGCGCAGCGCGGCGGACTGCCCGGCCACCCAGACGTACGGGCGGTCTTCACCCTCGGCCACCGATTCAACGGCTTTGCGCGCAACCTTGGGCAGCACGCTGGGAGCAATACCGTTGCCGGCCACGATCCACTGCACATTCAGGTTCGGCAGCTGCGACAGGTCCAGGCGCGAGGCCTCGTCCGGGATCTCCACGACCAGTTCGGTGCGCACCGTCTCGCCGGTCAGTTCCACCAGGCGCACCGCGGCCGGCAGCCCGGTCAAATCGCAGATCAGCACCTGTGAGGTGGTGCCTGATGGGCAGTCGTACAGTCCGGTGGGTGAATTCAGGCCAATCCGGTCCCCTGGCTCGGCGGCCAGCGCCCAGGCGGCGGCGATGCCGCCGTCATGGACCACAAAATCAATATCGATCCAGCCCTCGCCGGCGTCGCGGATGGTGTAGGTGCGCATCGGAGCGTCGGGCTGACCCTCGGGGGTGCGCCAGGTATCCCCGTCCGCTACCGGCAGGCACAAGAGGCCACGATCTTCGGTATGCGGGAAAAACAGGCGCACATATTCGTCACCCACCCCGGTGCTGGTAAAACCCTCAAGCGTGAAACGCAGGCGCTTGAGCGTAGGTGATAGAAGGTGGGTGGATTGCACGGTGGCTTCAAAAATTTCCATGGACCAGTCCTGAATCTGGGGAGCGTACGCGGTGAAGGAGTGCGAACGCGGGAGAGAATCTGTCGGTGCGCTCAGGCGCTCCGGTGGGCAACGCCGGCCGGGCCGGGACCGTATTGCGGGTCCCGGCCCGGCCGGTGGCTGTGGCTGGTTAGCCTGCGAGGTCGCTGCGGACCTGCGCCAGGAATGCTTCGGCGCCCGATGGCGAGCCGTAGGCCATTTCCATGTTGTAGGTGTAGATCTTCTCATTCTTCACAAACGGCAGATCCTTCCAGTACGGGGACTTGGCCATGGCGGCGATCGACTTATCCAGTTCGGCCTTGGCATCCTCGCCCACCCCGGTGGACATCCACACGACATCGACGTCCTTGAGCTTATCCAGCTCTTCCAAGGTCAAGGTCAGGCCCTTTTCACGGCTCAGATCGGTGGTCTTCAAACCGATGGTGTCAAACACACCGCACTCAAGGTAGGCGTAGCAGTCGACGTTGACCTTGCCATCCCAGTAGCCCAGGGTGGCGACGGTCAGATCGCCGTTCCCGGCCTCGTCAATCGCGGCCTTGGCCTCGGTACCGGCCTGCTGGTATTCCTGCAGCCACGTGTCATACTGCGCCTGGCGG
This sequence comes from Glutamicibacter sp. NPDC087344, assembly GCF_044744225.1. Taxonomy (NCBI): domain Bacteria; kingdom Bacillati; phylum Actinomycetota; class Actinomycetes; order Micrococcales; family Micrococcaceae; genus Glutamicibacter; species Glutamicibacter sp. NPDC087344. Next base: position 405,148 of record NZ_JBIUXY010000001.1, read on the forward strand.
CCCAGATCCTTGGCGGTCTGCTCGAAGTGCGACTGCCAGGTCTCGCCGTCGAAAGCATTGGTAGTGTAGGTCGGGGCAATCGCCGCGAGCTTCTCATGGATTTCAGCGTCGTAGCCCAGGCCGCTGAGGATGAAGTCCGGTGCGGCACCCAAAACACGCTCGTAGTTGAACTCCGGGTAGTTGGCGAACGGGGTGACCCCTGCCAAGGCGTCCTGGTCGAAGTAGTCAGGGAAGGTGGTGAAACCAGAATCGCCACGAATCGGCTGCTCCTTGGCCAGCGGCACACGGAGGGTGGTCAGGATGTCGACGTCGGTGGTGTAGAAACCAAGCGCCGCGGTGGGCTGGTGATCCAGCGACACCTCGTGGCCCGCCGGGTCCACGGTCTTCAGCGGGGTATCGGCGACCTCCGGGGCGGAGGAGGCGGCAGGCTCGGCGGAGGACTGGCCGCAACCGGTCAGGGCCAAAGCGGTGGCGGCCAGCAACGCTGCCGGGGCCAACAAGGTGCGAGTGAAACTGCGGGTCATGCGGGTGATCCTTAAAACTATAGGCCGTTCGGGTGCGTGGGAGCTGGCTCCCTGGGGTGCGCGCCCCGATCAGCGCTGAGCGTAGGCTAACCTACGTAAGTTACGAAGATAATTAATAACATATTATGGGATTCATGTCCTCACTTAGCCCCACCGGGCCCACGCTGTTGCGCGATATGTTACGCGCCGAACGCGGTCGCATCATTGCCGCGGTCGCCCTCCTTTCCTGCTGGACGGCGGGCGAGGCACTCGTCCCCGCGCTAGTCGGCGCCACTATTGACAACGCCATCGCCGGGCACTCGCTGCCCTTGCTGGTGGCGTGGCTCACGGCCTTGGGTGTCTGTTTCGCCATGTTGTCCTTTGGCTACCGTTTTGGCGCCCGGCTGGGCAACTCCGGCATGAACCGCCAGGTGCACCTGATGCGCACGCGGATCGCCGAGCACGTCATGGCCCCCGGGTACCGGCCCAGCACCGCCCGGATGCCAGGCGAAATCGCTACCATCACCTCCGTGGACACCACCGTGACAGCGGCCATCATCCGCCAGGCCTCGCTTGGCTTCAGCGCACTGGTGGGCCTGCTGGTCTGCGCCGGCTACCTGCTCTGGGCAAACCTCTGGGTGGGTGTGGCGGTATTGGTCATCACCCCGCTGGGCATGCTCGCCCTGCGCTGGCTCACCCCGAGGCTGAGCCGGGCCAGCGACCGGCTGCAGTCGGATATCGCCGCCTCCGGCGCGGCCGCCGCGGACCTGATGGCCGGGGTGCAGGTGCTGCGCGGCATCGGCGGGCAGGATCAGGCCTCCGAACGCTACCGCCAGGCCAGCCAGCGCGCCTCCGCGGCCGGGATCGTCTCCGCGTCGGCCACCGGCCGGATCGAGGGCGCCCAGGTGCTGGTCTCCGGGCTGGTGCTGCTGGCAGCCGCCGGCCTGGGAGCCTGGCAGGTGGCAGCAGGCGCCATGAGCATCGGCTCGCTGCTCGGTGTCTTGGGTGTGGCCCAGTTCTTGTCCACCCCGCTGGGCACCCTGGTCTCCACGGTGGAAGCCCGCACCCGGTCAATCGCCGCCGCGGACCGGGTGGCCGCATTGCTCGCCGACGGCGGGGAGCAGCCCGGCGAGCAGCGCCCGGCCCCGCAGCGCGAGGCCACCGTGGCCCTGGATATTCCCGGGCTGCGCGAACGCCCGCTGTCCTTGGCCGCCGGACGTTTCACCGTCCTGGTCTGCGCCGAGGATCAGCTGCGCAACCGGTTGACCACGCTGCTCAGCAGCGGGATGGAAGATGGGCCGACCGGGGCCGCCGACGCGGATTCGGCCACCGCGCAACGCGCCCGGCTGCTGCTTGACGGCACCGACGCGGCCCAGATCGACCCGACCTACCTGCCAAACCTGCTGCGCATGGCTCCGCACCAGGCGCACCTGATTGAAGGCAGCGTGAAGGAAAACATCGTGGGCGACGGCCAGCTGCCCGATCCGCAAACCCTCGAACTGCTGCTGCGCGCCAGCGGCGTGGACGAGCTGCTGGGCAATTTGCCCGACGGCTTGGAACACCAGGTCCAGGGCCGCGGGTTCAACCTTTCCGGCGGGCAGCGCCAACGTATCGCGCTGGCGCGCGCACTGGCCGGCGGCCCGCTGGTCAGGGTGCTGCAAGATCCCACCAGCGCGGTGGACTCGGTCACCGAGGCGAACATCGCCCAAGGACTGCTGGAGCTGCGCGCCCATGCAGCCGCCACCGGCGCCGGGGCCGGCACCCTGCTGGTGCTCAGCACCTCCCCCACCTTGTTGCACGCCGCGGATGAGGTGCTTTTCCTGGCCGCCGATGGAACCATCACCCGTTCCACCCACCGCGAACTGTCCGCCAACACAACCTATGAGAAGGTGGTCAGCCGATGAGCGCCCCTGCCTCCCAGACCGAACCAGCCGCCCCCGCGCTTCCGACCGCCAGCGCCGCGACCGCGTGGCGGGTGTTGGGACGCACCCTGCGCCCGCACCGGGTGCTGATGGTCTGGGCCTCGCTGATCACCCTGGCCGCCTCCGCCGCGGCCATGGTCTCCCCCTTCGCCATCGGTATCCTGGTTGACGCGTTGAGCACCGATGACCCCGGCTCCACGGTGGCCTGGTGCTTGGCGGCCATCGCCGCGTCCCTGCTCGGCGGGGCGCTGCTGACCTGGTACGCCCGGGTGCTCTACGCGCGGATTGCCGAGCCGACCGTGGCCACCTTGCGTGAGGACGCGGTGGATCACGCCCTGAACCTGGAGTCAGGCATCCTTGAGCGCGCCGGCGACGGCGAGCTGGTCTCCCGCGTCTCGGATGACTCGCGGTTGATCTCCCAGGCTGTGGCCTGGCTGCTTCCAGCCTTCTTGTCTGCGGGAACCCTGCTGGTGCTCTCGGTCCCGGGCCTGTTCACCCTGCACTGGGTGCTGGGGTTAACCGGGCTGATCGCCATCCCGATGTATGTGCTCTCGCTGCGCTGGTACCTGCCGCGCAGTGCGCCGCTGTACCGCGAGGAGCGTGAGATCCTGGCCCGGCGCACCAACACCTTCCTCAATGCGTTTCATGGCCGCGCCATGCTGCATTCCCAGGGGTGGGCGCAAACCCAGATCGATGCGCTGGAACACGCCAGCAACGATTCGCGCAACGTCGCAGACCGGGTGTTCCGCATGCTGACCCGGTACTTCGCGCGTAACAATCGGGCCGAATTCATCACCATGGCCGCCCTGCTGACCGCCGGATTCTTCCTGGTTCAGGCCGATGCCGCGACGGTTGGCGCGGTGACCACCGCGGCCCTGCTCTACCACCGGCTGTTCGACCCGATCTCCGAGGTCGTCACGTTGTTCGACATGGTCCAGGAAGCTGGGATCGCGCTGTGCCGGGTGACCGGAGTGCTGCTGGCCACCCGCCGCACCCCGCTGGCCGGGGACGCGATTCCCCCGGTCTCCGCACCCGCCGCGGGCCTGATGCTCAGCGGGGTCAACCACCGCTTCGAGACCGGACCCCAGGTGCTCTGCGACCTGGATCTGCACCTGCCCGACGGCCAATGCGTCGCCCTGGTCGGCTCCACCGGCGCCGGGAAATCCACGGCCGCGAGGATCCTCTCCGGCATCATTGAGCCAAGCACCGGAACCGCCACCCTGGATGGAACCACCCTGGCGGCAATGGACACGACCGCACTTCGTCAAAACATCGCGCTGATCTCCCAGGAGACCCACGTTTTCGCGGGCACGGTCCGGGAGAACCTGGTTTTGGGTTCCACCGCCCAGTGCACCGAAGCCCAGCTGCAGCAGGCCATCGATACCTGCCATGCCGGGTGGATCAATGCCCTGCCGGAAGGACTGGACACCCAGCTCGGCTCCGACGGGCACCAGCTGACCGCCCACGAACAGCAGCACCTGGCACTAGTCCGCATCGCGGTCCTGAACCCGCGCATAGTGGTGATGGATGAGGCCACCGCGGAGTCCGGCTCCAGCAACTCGCGGGTGCTGGATACCGCGGCCGCGGCGCTGACATCCGGGCGCACCGCCTTGGTGATCGCCCACCGGCTCTCCCAGGCTCGCTTGGCCGACCGCATCATCGTGATGGAACACGGTCAGATTATCGAAGACGGAACCCACGAGGACCTGCTGGCAGCCGGTGGCCGTTACGCCCAGCTGTGGAATGCGTGGGAGGGATAAGTCCTACCTGGCGAATACCCGAACGTCCCCGTGTTGCCCCAGTCCTGTTGGGCGGGTAACACGGGGATTTTTGTCCCCAAAGGACTTTTCACCCTTCGCCGGGGTATGCCGACGCCGGGGTGTGCCCGGGAAGCGAAAACAACGTGGGCCGCATTCCAGGAGTTTCGTCGGGCTCCCCTGCCGACGCCGGCGAGATTGCTCTGTGTTTGAATGCATTCGAACAGCGAACACCCTGAATCCGCAATTCCAACGGGTTTTTGTCTCGCGCCCAGACACCAGGCCGAGATTTTCGATAGAACACCACGAGCAGATCTAGTGCCGGCCGCCCAATCTTTTCACCATCCGCAATTCGCTCTGGCCCAACGCGGGGTCATGTTTCACCCGTCCGGTTGCGTTGAATCCCGACCGTTCATAAAAGCCTATGGCACGATCATTGTCGTTGAGGACCCACAGTTCCAAGACTTGCAAACCTTGGCTCACCGCAGGGTCTTCGACAGCAGCAAGCAGGCCACTGGCTATCTGGCGGCCCCACGCGTCTGGGTCCGATGCAAGGTAGAAAATTTCTAGACCATTTCCTTGCGGCGCGAACAGTGTGAACCCGACAGCGGAATCTTCATACCGGGCTATCAGCAGTTCAGCCCCATCAACGTCTAATCGGCGTTGAATGCCGAGGACTTTTTCTTCGCCGGTACTCGGCACTGGCCGCTGGTCGCGTACCGCTGTTGCGCGAGCCCAAATCAGGGCGGCCTCAGCGACAGCGCCTGCTTCGCGGTCTAGCACCAGGCTCAACTCATCGTTAGGGCAATTCACCTAAAATAGTTTGCCACAAAGATTCCCGGCCAGACGTCGAGAGTTGATCAGTGATGTCCCAAGCCCGGTTCTCGGCCTTGCGCACCAGATCGGTGCCCCCTTTCCCGGTTCCGAGCAAGCTTCTGCATGCAGTTGTTGTGGGTGATTGGCTCGGTGAGAGTGCGTGCTTCTCCGGCCCTGGGTACATGGAACTTGTGTGCGCGGAACTTTAGCAGAACGAGCACAATGATCACCTTTCTTGGCGCTCGTCGCGGACACTACGTGTGGAGCCACTGCAGGCATCTGGCCCGTCGTTGGTTTTGATCAGTTTTTTGTGTCAGTTGATTGCGGATTCCAACCATTCAGTCGGGTTGCTTCTGTGCAGCAGAGTTCGCCGGACCCTTGATTACTTCGCGTGAGCGCGCAATGCCTCGATGACCGGTTGAGTGCTGTCCTCGTCGGCGAGCTTGAGGGAAACGGTTTGGGCCTTGGTGCGATATTCGGGATTTGAGATGGCCTGGCCAATTGATTCGCTCAACTTCTCGACACTCAGAGAATTGTAGGGAATTGCCGCCGGACCAGCGCCGAGCTCGGTAATCCTTCGGGCCCAAAACGGTTGGTCGGTAAAGATTGGCACACTGACGGTTGGGACGCCGGCGCGCAGACCGGCCGCTGCGGTCCCGGCGCCTGCATGATGAACTACCGCGGCCATCTGGGGGAAGAGCCAGGAGTGCGGAACGGCGCCGATGCTGAGTGCATTTGCCTCGTTCACGCCCTCAACTCCTTGCAGAATCGCTCGAACTCCGGCCTTGCGCGCGGTGTCGATCATAAAATCAACGTCCAGGGCGTCGCTACTGCCGAATCCGATAAAAACCGGTGCCGGACCATCGGCAATGAAATCGGTCAGCTCTGCCGATGGCGTCCATTCCGGCTGGATCATCGGCCACCAATAGCCGGCTGTTATAAGTCCCGGATGCCAGTCGTGGGGGCGTGGAACCACCGCGGAACTGAACCCATGGAGGATCGTTTCCCGGACTTTGCGGCGCTGGCGTTCGGCAGCGGATCGAGATTTCTTCGGAAGCCCAAGTTCGCGACGCAATACTGCGCTGGGCGCGTCATACGGCGCTTTAGCGCGAGCGAAGGCCGTTCCCAAGAGTTTATTCACGAACGGACCGAAATTACGTGTCATCCCCAGAGCCATCGGCGCATAATCGGTGCTGGGTTCCATGGGTTGCAGGTAGGCGCCAATGGCGGGCACGTTGAAGGCTTCAGCTACATCGAAGGCATAAGGCGAAACGGAGTTCGCGAGGATCACATCCACGCCGTTTTGGGCCGCCGCGAGTGTCCCTTCGGCGGCCTGTTGCATGTAGTCACCAAGGTCGCGCATATACTGGCGCAGCACCGACACGCTGGCTTTCTGGCCCGCCGGCGCGGGAGTCACCAGGTTCCCCATGTCTCCGGGCAGGAGGCGGAATCCGCACCCAGCATCCGTCACCAGCGTTTCGTAGGTCGAGTTGGCGGCAATCGACACGTCAAAACCCGCACGTGTTAGCTGGCTTCCCAGCCCTGCCATCGGTGCCACGTCGCCACGGGTTCCCGGAGCCACCATGAGTACACGCATCACTGTCTCCCACTTCTAATTGCGATCACTGTTCGCAATTAAAGATATAGTGGAATTGGTGGTGTCTCAACCCGATGTAGAACACAGAACGTTGGAGCAATGATGAACTCTCCGGACCCCAGGGATACGTGGAAGACCTCAACCCGCTCATCGGTCGGTCCCAAACCCGAGTATTCCCGGGAATCAATCGTCGCCGCGGCCCTACACATCGCGGATACCGAAGGACTGAACGCGGTATCCATCCGTCGCGTCGCAACGGAAATCGGTTCGGGCGCGGCATCCCTCTACCGCTACCTGAAATCTCGGGAAGAACTTGTCGAGCTCATGATTGACTCGGTGAGCGGTGAATACGTTCTCGAAACGTCCCAGGCTTCGGCGCACGAACAACTCTTAGATCTCGCCTTGCAAGCACGCCGCATCATGCACCGCCACCGGTGGCTTGCACCGCTCCTGTTGACCAATCCTTCAATGGGCCCGAATGCACTGGCTTATCTCAACTTCGCCCTAGGTGCTCTGAAACCCCTGAAATCCTCCGGTTCATCGAAGTTGCAAACCGTCGCCATGCTGACAGCCATCACCTCGGCCTTCGTTCAAAATGAACTGGCCACTCAAACACCTTCAGGGCAACCCCTGCCGCATGCCGAAGAACGTCTGCGATACCTTGTTGACGAAGCCCACTCTGGAAAATACCCGGAAATGTTAGCAGTTCTCAAAAACCTGGGCCCCGAGGAAAGCAACGCCGAATCATTTCGACGAGTCATCATCACGTACCTCAACGGTGCCGGAGTACATGCCCAGCCGTAAGGAGGAACGTGTTTCGAAGCGGGGCACCAAACCGACCCTGCGCTATACGGCTCCGCCAGGGTGACGGTTTACGAGTGAAACATTTTCGTCAGTTCGCTGCAGGCACCAGCGCAATGATGTCGAACGGGGAACGGCAGGATTCTTGCCCCAACAAGCATCGCTTCACGCAAGGATTACGATGCTCTCTGCCTGGGTTGCTTGGATGAACCTTGCCTGAGGGCGATCCTGGTGATAATTTTCGCCGCGACCTTACCCTGGGCAGGAGTGAGTTCATGCGGACCACGCGTACGCTTAACTCGAACAAATTCCCGGTTCAAAAAACGTAGACGACTGATGTTCCTGCGAATAATAAAGAAGTCGAATATCCCGTTCACAAAAAGTGCCGGAATCTTCAGAGCCCGCGCTTGACGGAAGCTTTCATACTGCATGATGGAATGCTGCAAGCTTTGCCGATAGGCAGGCCACGTCTCTTCGGTGATCTCCATACCCTTCACGAAAGGCACATACTCCTCGGCCAGTTCCCCACCTGCCTGAACTGCCTGCGGGGAACGCTGAACTAGTTCGAACAGCGAAAAGTACAGCCCTTCGGTACGCAAAAGATCGCGTAATCGGCCGGCCCGTGGTTTAGCACGATACAACGGAGCCCCAAAGAGAACCAACCGCTCAACTAGTTCAGGATGACGGGTAGCCAAATCCAAGGCAATGGTGCTGCCCATTGAATGTCCGGCAATGACCGCTTTTTCAATCCCCTGCTGCTGAAGGGTTACGGCAACAGCTTCGGAGTGATCTTCCAATGAATACTCGACGGAAGGTTTCGGCGCGTCGCCGAATCCAAGCAGATCGACGGCGATTACCCGGCAACGGCTATAGTCCAAGTGCTCCAACACGAACTCCCAACTGGAGTGGTTGTTACCCAGACCGTGAAGCAGCACGATCACCGTACCGCTACCCCGGTCGATCTGCACCGGCAAAACAAAGTTCGACATGATGAGCAAACCATAACAAATTCTGAGCCCGGACAGAGATTTTCCAGCCCAAGGCAACGTCCGGCCAGTGCAATCAACATGGCGCTCCACCGGCCAACAGCAACTTCGGGCTCACCGAACCTGCGTTACAAGGCGATAGACATGCCCTAGGAGCAATGCAAAACCAAAAGTAAACACAAAGGCAGTGAAGCCGCCCAAGCAAGCGAATCCCAAGAAAAACGACACACAGCCACTACTCCAGAAGCCAGCTAGCATAGGCCGACCAGCCCGGCAGTCCACCCGCAACCTCTCCAGGCAATGGCGCCGAGGCGAGGGAAATCATTGTTGAATCGAGCCAAAAACGAGAAGTCGCCAGTGTCGGGACAATTTTCTGGAAAGAAACTTCAGGTGGCCTACCGGCCCGCGGCGACATGAGGCTTCCACTTCGGCGCTTGTGAAGCGATTCGTCAAGACTTCATACAGATCAGATCAAGCGCCGCACATGTCTGACCGTCGGCAGGCCGTCAGAGCGCACCTGACGGGTCTCTTTTTTGTCTGCGGGCATTTGCTCGCGATTCAATATCTGGTGCTTTAACCGGGCTTCCGACATGCGCTCAAGTTTGGCCAATTTCTCAAAGACCCCGTTGTGGTTCTATTTAGTGAGCTCTGCTCGGTTGCGAGTCGCGTTTTCAGCTAGCTCTCGAGCCCTCTTGGTGCCATGTTTCTCCTCGTACTTGCGCATGATGCGTCGAGCCAGCTGCCGCTCAAGGTTGCTAATCGGCTCAGCATCACCGGCTTCAATCCGCTTGTCGAGGATGCTCGATTTTTCAGATTTCATTCTCACCACCCGCTTCCCCTTCATTATCTTCATTCGCTTCGGCACCGTCCACCTTCACCCCGGAGGTTTGCACAACCACGCTGAAGATTAGATCGCCCAGGCTGCCCGCATGCTTTCCAACCCGGTCGTCGAGCAGATTAAGTCCAACCATATGTTTGGCACTAGAGTCACTTACAGACATATTGATAGCCATTTCCATCTGCTTTCTCGCATTCTCATCCGCCACGGGTGCTCTTGCTACTGAAGCGGCGGTGGTTGCGCTGGCTCTTTCATCATCGAGTCAGTCAAGCTCGACGCTTTCCCGAGCGCTGCGCGACAGGGTATCCCCACGCGCATTTTCCAGCTGCAAACTCGACCCGCTGCCCAGCGTCGCGAGTGAGCGGAATTCCAGAGATTTTACAAAGGCCAACGATCTTGCACTCAGCCACCGAGATTCAGTAACTTCCAGCGCTCTCCAACCCCGCGCTCTTCCTATCGCTGACGAGTTCACCTCGATTCGCGCCCCAGGCACACCTCCCATCCACAACAGCCCGAGCAGTTCAAGGCGCATCTGATATCCGATCCGCGCCGCTGGAACACACCCGGATTCCACGGGGCGGTTCCCACTTTCAAAATACTCAGGTTGCCAAAAAACCGCAGAAATCTGTGGATTTCCAGCCCTTTGACGATCAAATCTACGGAAATTTCAGAACCGCGCTTGACACCTATTGAGATAGAGAGCACACTGATCGTATACGATTTGATGTACGAAGAAGACGTTCCAGGAAAGCGGGCAATCCTCCGATGAGCAATCTGACTCCAGTAACCGATGAAACCTTCCGTCAGGCAGGCAAGGTTTTGGCCGTTCACCTGAGCTATTCCTCTCGTGCCGCGCAGCGTGGGCGTACTCCCCAGTTCCCCAGCTACTTCATGAAGGCCTCCAGCTCGCTAGCGGCCACCGATGGCACCGTGGAGCGTCCGGCCGGCACCGAACTGCTGGCTTTCGAGGGCGAGATCGCGCTGATCATCGGCACCGCGGCACGCCGGGTCTCGGTCCAGGATGCATGGAGCTATGTCGGTTCCGTCACCGCCTCTAATGACCTGGGTGTCCACGACATGAAGTACGCGGACAAGGGCTCCAACATCCGCTCCAAGTCCGGCGACGGCTACACCCCGCTGGGCCCCAACCAGCTTGATGCCGCCGCGCTGGATCCTGCCAAGCTACGAGTACAGACCTGGGTCAACGGAACCATCGCCCAGGACGCGGACACCTCTGAATTGCTGTTCTCCTTCGCGCAGATCATCGCCGACCTTTCCCAGCAGATGACCCTGCAGCCAGGGGATATCATCCTCACCGGCACCCCGGCCGGTTCCACCGTCTTTTTCCCGGGCGATGTTGTTGAAGTTGAAGTCACCGACCTGCTCACCGGCGCATCCACCGGCAAACTGAAAACCACCGCGGTGGAAGGAACCACCACCTTTGGCGACTTCGGCAACCAGCCGAAGGTCAACGAGAAGGACAAGGAAGACGCGTACGGTGACCGCCAGTCGGCCGGACTTGCCCCGCAGCTGACCGGCAAGGACGTGCTCACCGATACCGTGCGTGAACAGCTGGCCAATGTCGCCACCGCAACCATCTCTGCGACCCTGCGTAAACTCGGTTTGAACAACGTGAACATCGAAGTCCCCGGTGCCACCAAGGGCATGCAGCGAGTGATCGGCACCGCCCGCACCCTGCGCTACATCCCCAATCGCGAGGACCTGTTCAAGGCGCACGGCGGCGGATACAACACCCAAAAGCAGTCGATCGATTCACTCAAGGACGGCGAAATCCTGGTGATGGAAGCCCGCGGGGAAACCGGTTCGGCCACCCTGGGAGATATCCTCGCCCTGCGCAGCCAGCAACTGGGTGCCGCGGCCATCATCTCCGACGGCGGCGTGCGTGATCTGGATGCCGTCTCCAACCTGGACATTCCGGTCTTTTACAACGGTGCCCACCCGGCGGTGCTCGGGCGCAAACACGTGGCCTGGGACAAGGACCTCACCGTTGCCTGCGGCGGTGTCTCGGTGCAGCCTGGCGACGTGATCGTGGCGGATTCCGACGGCATCGTGGTCATCCCGCCGGCGCTCGTTGAACAGGTCGCCGCCGAGGCAACCGTGACCGAATCCAATGACGAATTCATCTTCGAAATGGTCAAGCGCGGGCACGGCATCCAGGGATTGTTCCCCATGAACGCCGAATGGAAACTGAAGTACAACGCCTGGAAAGACGCCGGCAGCCCGGAGCTTGACTCATGGGAACTCTAACGAGCACCTCCAAGTCGGAGGCCGCCTACGCGCTGGTTTCCGAACGCATCGTCAACGGCGCCTACTCCCCCGGCTACCGGCTGGTGCTTGGCACCATCGCCGATGAGCTGGGCTGCTCGGTGGTTCCGGTGCGCGAGGCCATCCGCCGACTGGAAGCCGAAGGCCTGGTCCACTTCACCCGCAATGTCGGGGCCACCGTGGCCCACGTGGATTCGACCCTCTACCTGCACACCATGCAGACCCTGATGATCATCGAACCGGCGGCCACCGCGTTGGCGGCAGACACCATGGATGCCACCTGGCTGGCCGAGGCGCGGAGCCTGAATGAGAAGATGCGCCAGTGCTTGGAGGATTTCGACCCGGTGGCTTTCACCCGGATGAACACCGAATTCCACCAGCTGCTCTACGGACAGTGCCCCAATCCGCACATCCTGGACCTGGTGCAGCGCGGCTGGCGTCGCCTGGCCGCCATGCGCGCCAGTTCCTTCACCCACATCCCCAACCGGGCCCGCGCGTCGGTTGAAGAACACGAGGCGTTGCTGGAACTCATTGGGAACCATGCAACCGCGCAACAGATCGAGGCAGCCTGCCGCGATCACCGCGCCAACACCCTCAACGCCTACCTGCAGGCCGCGGGAATGCCTCCCAGCGCGATCTGATCTACCTCCAAAAAATTTCACCAAACCAGCCGGATACACCCGGTTATGTACGAAAGGAAATGCCCGCCGATGAGCAAGCACTTCGTCCCAGAGAATCTGCCCACCAAAATCCAGCATTACATCAACGGTGAATTTGTTGATTCGATCGGCGGTGAGACCTTCGAGGTCTTGGATCCGGTAACCAACACCGCGTACACCACCGCCGCCGCCGGCCAGAAAGCCGACATCGACAAAGCGGTCGCCGCCGCCACCGAGGCATTCAAAAACGGCCCATGGCCAAAAATGAAAGCACGCGAGCGCGCCAACGTGCTGTACAAGATCGCCGACGCAGTGGTGGCGCAGCAGGACCGCCTGGCAGAGATGGAAACCTTTGACACCGGCCTGCCGATCACCCAGGCCAAGGGCCAGGCTCAGCGCGCCGCGGAGAACTTCCGTTTCTTCGCAGACCTGATTGTCGCCCAGCACGACACCGCGCTGAAGGTTCCAGGCACCCAGCTGAACTACGTGAACCGCAAGCCGATCGGCGTAGCCGGGCTGATCACCCCCTGGAACACCCCGTTCATGCTCGAATCCTGGAAGCTGGCCCCCTCGATCGCCTCGGGTTGCACCGTGGTGCTCAAGCCAGCCGAATTCACCCCGCTCTCCGCCTCCCTGTGGGCCACCATCTTTGAGGAAGCCGGCCTGCCAAAGGGCGTCTTCAACCTGGTCAACGGCATGGGCGAGGACGCCGGCGACGCACTGGTCAAGCACCCGGACGTCCCGCTGATCTCCTTCACCGGCGAATCCTCCACCGGCCAGCTGATCTTCCGCAACTGCGCCGAGAACCTCAAGGGCATGTCCATGGAGCTGGGCGGCAAGTCCCCGGCCATCGTGTTCGACGACGCGGACTTCGACGCGGCCATCGACTCCACCCTGTTCGGCGTGTTCTCGCTGAACGGCGAGCGCTGCACCGCCGGCAGCCGCATCCTGGTCCAGCGCGGCATCTACAACAAGTTCATCGAGGCTTACGCGGCCCGCGCCAAGAACATCAAGGTCGGCGATCCGCACGATCCAACCACCCAGGTCGGCGCGCTGGTCCACCCGGAGCACTACGACAAGGTCATGAGCTACGTGGAAATCGGCAAGTCCGAAGGCCGCCTGCTGGCCGGCGGCGGACGCCCGGAGAACCTGCCCGAAGGCCAGGAAAACGGCTCCTACGTCGCCCCGACCGTATTCGCGGACGTGGCACCGGACGCCCGCATCTTCCAGGAAGAGATCTTCGGCCCGGTGGTCGCCATCACCCCGTTCGATACCGATGAGGAAGCCCTTGAGCTGGCGAACAACACCCGCTACGGTCTGGCCGCCTACGTATGGACCAACGATCTGAAGCGTGCGCACAACTTCGCTCAGTCGGTGGAGGCCGGCATGGTGTGGCTGAACTCGCACAACGTGCGCGACCTGCGCAGCCCGTTCGGCGGCGTGAAGGCTTCGGGCCTGGGCCATGAGGGCGGTTACCGTTCGATCGATTTCTACACCGACCAGCAGGCAGTGCACATCACCCTGGGCGATGTCCACACCCCGAAGTTCGGCGCCTAACCACTAATTTTCTGCTTGCAAAGGAGCAACACAATGAGCAACGAAATCCCTAAGCCAGTCGCACCAGCACCGGATATCCTGCGCTGCGCCTACGCCGAACTGGTGGTCACCGACCTGGCCAAGTCGCGCAACTTCTACGTGGACGTACTGGGCCTGCACGTCTCCTACGAAGACGAGAACCAGATCTACCTGCGTTCATTCGAGGAGTTCATCCACCACAACCTGGTGCTGACCAAGGGTCCGGTGGCCGCGTTGAAGGCCATGGCATTCCGTGTCCGTTCGGCCGAAGAGGTCGACAAGGCCGAGGCCTACTACAAGGAACTGGGTTGCCGCACCGAGCGTCGCTCCGAAGGCTTCGTGAAGGGCATCGGCGACGCCGTGCGTGTGGAGGATCCACTGGGTTTCCCGTACGAGTTCTTCTTCGAGACCACCCACGTCGAGCGCCTGCATATGCGCTACGACCTGTACTCCGCTGGCGAGCTGGTCCGCCTGGACCACTTCAACCAGGTCACCCCGGATGTTCCGCGTGGCCGCAAGTACCTCGAAGACCTGGGTTTCCGGGTCACCGAGGACATCCAGGACGACGAAGGCACCACCTATGCAGCCTGGATGCACCGCAAGGGCACCGTCCACGACACCGCGCTGACCGGTGGCAACGGACCTCGCCTGCACCATGTGGCCTTCTCAACCCATGAGAAGCACAACATCATCCAGATCTGCGACAAGATGGGCGCCCTGCGCATCTCGGATCGCATCGAGCGCGGCCCGGGCCGCCACGGTGTGTCCAACGCGTTCTACCTGTACATCCTGGATCCGGATGACCACCGTATCGAGATCTACACCCAGGACTACTACACCGGGGACCCCGACAACCCCACCATCACCTGGAACGTGCACGACAACCAGCGCCGCGACTGGTGGGGCAACCCGGTTGTGCCTTCGTGGTACACCGAAGCGTCCAAGGTGTTGGACCTGGACGGCAACGTCCAGGAAGTCATCGAACGCACCGACGACTCGGAGCTTGAGGTGACCATTGGCGCCGACGGCTTCTCCTTCACCCGCGCCGGCGACGAAGATGGTTCGTACCACGGCCAGGCCTCGAAGGGCTTCAAGCTGGGCAACCAGCTCTAATCCTTCGCCTACACGTAGCCCTTCCCTGGCTACTGCGTCAAACTGCGGTTCGCCTACCCGGCGGACCGCAGTTTTTTGTGTTGGTTGGGCGCCTCGCAGGTGGCCTGGGAATCAGCGGTGCTGCGGATCGAGCCTGCCGATCTGCACACCGTCGGCGTTGCTGATCACCAGCTGCCCAGGCTCCTCGCGCGCGCTGGCTGCCTGCAACAACCAGGTGTCCACCCCCTGGCAATACATCATGGTGCTGGCCAACGGCCCGAAAACTATCCGCTCGCCCTCCCGGTGCCAGGTTCCCATGAGGCGGTTGCATCCGTCGCTGCCGCTGACGCGGCCGTCCTCCCACAATGCCAATGACGGTTCGCCGGGTTTGTCGGTTCCCCACTGCCCATACGGTATTTGATCCATGACACCGAGACTACTGCCTCCAGCGCTTCGGGCTGGGCGCACTGCGAAAAGTCGGTGCGGCTTGGTAGCGTGAGTCCCAGGAACAGGCATCGGTCGTCACAAGGAGCGCCATGGAAGAGAACATGAACCCCCATCAGGAATCGGAGCTCGAAGCCCTGGCTCGCCGCATCGCCACCGAGGCCCACCGCGGGCAGGTCGACAAACTCGGTGAAGCCTACATCGGGCATCCTGCGCGGGTGGCCGGCCATGCCCGTCGGTTTGGCGGGGATGAGAATGCGGCCGCCGCCGCGTGGCTGCACGACGTCATTGAAGACTGCGACATCACCGGCGACGAACTTGCCGCCAGGGGCATTCCCCACCAGGTGTTGTCGGCGGTCCAGCTCCTGAGCAAACGCCCGGGACAGAGCTTGGAAGAGTACTGCCTGGCGGTGAAGGAAAACCCGCTCGCACTGTTGGTGAAGCGGGCAGATTTGGCTGATAATACCGACCCGGCACGGACCAGCAAGTTATCCCGCCAGACCCGTGAACGTCTGGCGGCCAAATACGCGCGCACCCGGAAGCTGTTGGGGCTCGATAGCTAGCGGCCGCGGCACAACCGACGAATTGGGCACCAACCTCAACATGCAAATGGACAGGCAGGTGCGCCCCGGACTGTCCACCAGATGGGTGGACATCCCAGGGCGCACCTGCCTGCAGACCGGCTACCGCACCGAACGGAAGCGGAAGGCCGAGCCAAGGGCCGTGATGCTCACGACGGCCAGAATTGCCAGGTAGTAGGCCGGGGCGATCGCTTGCCCGGTCATCTCGATGAGGAACGCGCAGATCATCGGGGTGAAACCGCCGAAAACCGCCACCGATGCGTTGTAGCTGAAGGACAGTCCCGTCGCACGGCTGGAGTCGCTGAATACATCAGCCATCACGGAGGGCAGGGCCCCGAAGTACAGTGCTTTCAACAATCCCAAAATCGTCATGACCATCGCCAGCACCAAAAATGTTTTGCCCGCAATCAGCCAGAGGAACAGCGGAATGGTCAGCAACGCGATGGCGATAGCCGCCGGAATCATGATGCGCATGCGCCCGTAGCGATCAGACAAGAGCCCCACCACCGGAGTAGCGAAGGTCAGGATCACACCGGTGATGATCAAGGAAGCGAAGGAGATCGAGGGGCTCATTCCCAGTTGCTTGATGCCAAAGGTCGGCATGTACTGCAGCACAAAGTTCAGGGCCGTGGAGATGGCCAATGCGCCTCCGGCCAGGAGGACCGAGACCTTGTGCGAGCGGAAAATCTCTTTCACCGGTGCGTGGGCTTTCTCGCTAGAACCCGTAGCGTTGTCCTCCGGGATCTGGGGCAATGGCGCTTCGTCAACGTGGCGTCGGATCAACCAGCCGGCCGGACCAACCAGCAACCCGATGAAAAATGGGATTCGCCAGGCCCAGTCGTTCATTTGTTCGGTGGTGAAGATGCTGGTCAGGATCACCACGGTGATGGCCGCCATGAGCGACCCAAGACCTTGGCTGGCGAACTGGAAACTACCCAGAAAACCCTTGCGCCCCTTATCCTGGGCCAGCAAATACGAGGTTGCCGCGCCGAATTCACCGCCGGCAGAGAATCCCTGGATCAGGCGCCCGACGATCAGTCCCAGCGGAGCCAGCAGGCCAATCGATTCATAACTTGGCATCAAGGAGATGATGGCCGTTCCCAAAACCATCAGTCGGATGGTCAGCATCAAGCCCTTCTTCAGGCCCTTGCGGTCGGCGTAGGAGCCCAGCACCAGGCCGCCCAGCGGGCGGATCAGGTAGGAAATCCCGAAGACCGCAAATGCTTGAATGACTTCCACCGCAGGATTGTCGGAAGGGAAAAAATTGTGGCCGATGTAGATGGCCAGTAGGGCATAAATCGACATGTCGTACCACTCAAGGGCATTGCCGATCGTGGCGGCCGCGATGCCCCGCACCGCGGACTGAGGCCGTTTCGATTCCTGGGCCACGACGGTAGCCGGTTGTTGCTGTTCCATGCTCATACCCATGCTTTCTTACTGGCCAGCGTCGCAGCGCGTGGCATATCTTGGCGCGTCCCCAGGTCGTGGAACAGGCCGCACATCATCTTCAGGCCTTCACGAAGCACCGATTCCAGTGCGTGTTCGTTGGGGCCGTGTTGTTGGCATCCCGGATAGGAATGCGGTATCCACAGGGTCGGCAAATCCAACGTGGATTCGAATACCGCGTTCGGGAGCGAGCCACCGATATTCGGCAGGATCACCGGTTGCTGCCCCGTGCTTTCCTGCAAGGATCTGCTCACCCAGCCGACCCAAGGATTGTCCGGCTCGATGCGGCTCGCCTCGAAGCTCTGACCCATGGTGAGTTGAACCATGTGATACCCGGCGTGATCCAGGGCCTTGCGGATGGCTGACTCCATCTTTTGAATATCGGTTCCAACCACGTAGCGCAGCTGCAGCACCGCGCGGGCCTGACCCGGAATGGCGTTCACCGGGACATTCACATCAGCCGAGTTCATGGCCAGCACTTCTAAGGTGTTCCACCCGTACAAACGTTCGGCGGCACTCAGATTCGGGTCCGCCCACTTTGCGTCGAGATCCGGGTCTTGGGCTCCTTGGCCCACGGCGACCGAACGCAGCACCTGCCGCACGGAGGACGGCAATTCATCTGGCAATAACTCGGGCAGCCGAATCCGCCCGTGGCCGTCAACGAGCTCTGAGATGGCGCCGGCCAGCGTGGTGGCTGGGTTGCGCAGGATTCCTCCCCAGTTGCCCGAGTGGTAGCCGCCCGAACGCAACGGCACACTCAGCTCAAAGCTCGCTCCTCCTCGGGCACCGAGAAATATGGTGGGCAGCGTGGCCGCCTGCCGCGGGCCGTCTGATGCGATAAAGACGTCCGCGGCAAGCTCCTGCCGATGGGCGGCGGCATATTCGTGCAACTGCGGTGAGCCGATTTCTTCACCGGATTCAAAAAGGAAGATGACGTTGAATCCCAGGGACCCGCGCTGCGCCAGGAGCAATTCCAGCGCTGTCAGGTTCACCAGATGCTGTCCCTTATTATCGGCCGCGCCGCGTCCATACCACCGGTCCCCCTCAGCCCGCAGGACAAAGGGGTCACGCCCGGCGGCCCATTGATCCGCCTGCCCGTCCACGACATCCGCGTGGCCGTAGCAAAGCACGGTGGTGTAGCTGGGATCTTCAATCCGCGTCGCTCTCAGAAACGAATTGCCAGTGCCTCGCCAATTAAGATCTGCACAGACGCTAAAGCCCATTCCGTCGAATCTTGCCCGTAGATTCCCATCAAGATATGCATCAATAGCAAACCTGTGCGCGGGGCTTCCGCTCACGGTTTCGACCCCTACCAGCTGCGATAGTTCCGTGAATAGCGCGCCGGAGTTGACGAATCTCTCCGCATTTCTCAGTAATTCCTGCCTCAGTTCCACGATTACTCCCGTTTTCAGTTCATGTATCGTAGATCACAGTAGAAGACTGGGAGATCCAAGACCAGTGCCGTTTCGATCATCAGGTTTGAGTTAAAAGCAAACCTTCAACAAGACAGGGATTCTCAGAATGCAGACGCTGCCGACGGGGCTGCGCTATTTCCATGAAGTAGCCACCACCGGATCGATCACCGAAGCCGCCGAATCACAACATGTGTCGCCCTCTGCGATCAGTCGGCAGATCAGTCAGTTAGAACGGCAAATTGGCGCACCGATCTTTCGCCGCCATGCACGCGGAATGGAGCTGACCGACGAAGGGGTTCTCTTGCTGGCCCATACACGTCGCGCGCAAGCCGACGGTGAGCAATTGATGCAGGAGTTGAACGGGATTTCAGCGCGCACCTCACGGGTCATCGAGGTGGTCAGCTCCGAAGGGCTGGCGCTCTCGCTCACCCCGCGAGCGATTGCCGAATTCAGCAAGATTCACCCCGAAATCTCGATTCGCCTGCGCGTTTTACCCTCCAACGAGGCAGCACTTCAGGTGATAGAGGGCAATGCCGACCTCGCTACGGTTTTCGCGCTAGGACCTCAACGCGATGCTGTGGTCGAGTACGCCTGCCCGGCACCGGCTTACGCAGTGGTGAGCACCGATCACCCACTGGCAGGTTCACCAAAACTGTCGCTGGATGAACTCTGCCAATTCCCCCTGTCCATGCCTGACAAGGGAATCACGCAACGAGAGCTTTTTGATATTGCTACAGCCACCGCCGGGCTCTCCCCGCGCATCGCGTTGATCAGCAATCACATCAATCCGGTCCTTGAATACGCTCGGTCAGGTGCGGGAGTCACCCTCTTGAGTCGTTTTGCCCGCCGATACGGGATCAGCCACGATTTGGATTTCATCCCAATCGACAACCCGGTACTTGCCGAACGAACAGCTCAAATCCTCACCATGCCACGGCGCCGCCAACCGGCCTTGGTCACCGCGTTTATCCAGCAAGTCATTGAGGTCATGAAGGAGTACTGAATATTGCCTGGCTGGATCTGAGAAAAACTTGGCCGGCCGCGGCCGCCCAGAAAATACAACAAGTTCGGCCGCACCCTGCAGAAAAAGGATGCGGCCGAACTCAGGTTTTAGATTAGCCAGGAAGCCGCCACCGGCCAACGTCCATCGAGGTCGCCGCCCCGCTTCCACTGCCCTCGCGGATTTCGAATTACCCAACCCCCTGGGCTCACTCACCGATTGGCGGGCGAAGGATTGAGCGGTGGGCAACAAATCGTTCCAGCTCAAAGCCGAGGATTCCCACGGCCCCCTCGTTTCGACGGGTCGTTTCGAAACGCCGGGGTACGAATTAGTTGACGGCCTGGATAACAGGTGGCCGTTTAACTTCGGTGACAACTCCAACCGGGACCTCGCCGCGCACCACCGCATCGATGTTGGACCACACGGTCGCAATGCGCCGCTGAACGTTCTCCCAGCCGACGCCGGCCATATGAGGTGTGCAGATCACCGAGTCCATCGTCAGCAGTTCACTGTTCAGATCCAGTGGTTCATTGGCGAAGACGTCCAATCCAGCTCCGGCGATTTGTCCGCGTTGCAAGGCCTGAATCAGCGCCGTTTCATCTATCACCTCTCCGCGGCCGACATTGACCAGCACTGCGGAGTCCTTCATCATGGCAAGTTCTTCTGTTCCAATGAGCCTGTTGGTCCCCTGGTTCAATGGCATGTTGACACACACCACGTCAGATTCGCGCATCAGATCTTCCAGGGAGACTTCCCGCGCCGAGATCAGTTCTGAGATGGTCAGCGGTATTTGGTTGTGGTCGTAGTAGATCACGTTGGCCCCGAACCCATGGTGAACTATTTTGCCCACCCAGCGACCGATGTTCCCCAATCCAACGATTCCCACGGTTTTTCCATACAACTCCGCATAGGACCCCTCGTCCAGGTCCTGTCGCCATTTTCCTTCGCGAAGTTGCACCGTAGCAGCAGGGATCCGGCGCAGCAGAGACAGTATCAGGGTGACAGCGTGCTCCGCCACGGAGATCGAATGAGTTTTCATTTGCGCTACCGGAATACCCAAGTCATTGAGCACTTCCAGGGACAATTGCCCATACCCCGAACTCATGTATTGGATAAACTTCGCGCGGGTTGCCGCCCGGAATACCGCTTCAGGAATTTCGATACCCGACACAATAAAATCGGCATCCGCGGCCTGCGCGATCTGCTCATCTACACCGGTTCCGGCCGGCAACACCACGAGCTCATAACCATCAGGTGTCGAAGACTTCAGTCCCTCGATGTAGTCCTTCAATGGGTTGATAAACAGTACTTTCCAGCTCATGATTCTTCTCCTTTATACGTGGGATGCGAGGTTTGCTTGCAGTGCTTCGAGCACAGCGTTGGTCATTTCTGCGGTCGTCGCTTCGCCGCCTAAGTCCTTGGGCCGCGGGCCCGTGGCGAGTACTTGCTGCACCGCGTCGTTGATACTTTGCGCCGCGTCATTAAGCGTTTGGTCCCCTCGTTTGTCACCCAACCAGGCAAGCATCATGGATGCCGAAAGGATCATGGCGACGGGATTTGCCGTTCCCGTCCCGGCGATGTCCGGCGCGCTGCCGTGGGACGGCTGGAACACCCCGTGGGTCGAGCTCACGTCGGCGGATGGTGCAACCCCAAGTCCGCCCACCAGACCGGCGGCGATTTCCGAGGTGATGTCGCCAAAGATGTTTTCACTCACGATCACGTCAAAACGCCCCGGGTCGGTGATCATGTACATGCTGCCTGCATCGATGTAGTACTTCGAGCTTTCAATGTCTAAGTTCTCGGCGGCAATTTCATCAAACACCTTCTCCATCAACACATTGCTGCGCAGCGCGTTCGACTTATGCAACAGGGTGACGCGGCCAACGGTGCCACGCTGGCGCCGTGCGCGCGCCTGCGCAAAGGCCTCGCGGAACAGTGTCTGGCACGTTGCCCGGGTGATTGTCATCCGGTCAGTGGCTTGATCATCGCTGGGTTCATGATGGTCATGAAGGCCGGCAAACATCCCCTCGGAGGTTTCGCGGATCACGAGCATGTCAATCTGCTCAGCGCGGACCGCATTGGGGACACCGGCAAAAAGCCGAACCGGCCGAAGACTGGCAAACAACTTGTAGTGCGCTCGCATTTCCACTTGGGCTCCGAGCTCAAGACCCTCTTCGTCGCGGACATCGGGCAGGCCCATGGCCCCGAACAGCACGGCATCACGCGTGCCAATTTCATCCATGTCAGCGGCGGTAATCTTGCGTCCCGTGCGGCGATAGAGCTCGGCCGAAAAATCGTAACTTGTGAACTTCAAATCAAACTCGAAATGGCGCTGACTCGACCGCAAAACGGCGAGCGCGGATTCGATAACCTCAGGGCCGATGCCATCGCCTGGAATCACGGCAATTTCATACTGCGTCATGTTTTCCCACCTTCTCATTATCCCACTCAATGGGAATTGCTTGCTATTTAGTGGGAATAGGTTACCAGTGCCACGCGGCTAGCACCACCCCTGAGTGCACTTTTCCGCCTTAGCTTTTTCGCAAACAATCCCATACAGTAGGAAATGATTATCCTTCGGTGGCAATAGCCTCTTGACATCATCAAGGGGCTTCCTCAAGTCAAAGGCTCCACAACATGTCTGAAACCAGCTCGAATCGTCAGCTTGAACGCATCAGCCTGATACTCGACGCCCTAGAATTTGGCGATGCAACAGCCAGCGAACTGGCACGGCGAACCGGGTTGTCCACCTCAACGGCCCACCGGCTGGCGCTGAGCTTGGTGGACTACGACTTCCTTCGGCGCGAAAGCTCGGGAAATTACAGCCTAGGCCGGCGTTTTGTGCGCAGCCGGTTAGAAATCATTGGCCTGAGCTACCTCACTGAATTACGCGATACGACCGGCGAAACCTCGCAATTGTGGATCCGTAGGGGCGACTCGCGGGTCTGCGTTGCCTCTGTGGACTCGCGGCATGAGCTCAAGGCAACACTTCCCGTCGGTGCGACACTCACCTTGCCCCAAGGATCCAGCGGACGGCTTCTGGCATTCGACCCCGACGCCATAGCGGCCATCGAATCGACTGGATGGGTGGAATCGGTGGGGCTTCGCACCCCAGGGCTAGGATCTGTCAGCGCACCGATCACGCAGAAGGACCATATCGTCGCGGCGATCTGCCTGGCGATGCCGCTTTCGCGATGTGAGGTATCCCCCGGAGCTGATCATGGTCAGCTGGTGGCAAATACCGCTGCTCAGATTTCCGCCGCCTTTTCAGACCAGCGCTAGCCTCCCACGACACGCCAGTTTTAACACAACCAAGCGGTTGGCCTCACGAATTCACTTCGTGAGGCCAACCGCTTGCTTTGGTTCAGTTCAACGAACTATGACACAGACATCAAGGGCACCAGCAACGTTGTCAAAAACAAGACAAAGGCTCCGCCGATTCGGTTGGTCAGTGCGGCAAAGGGCATCAGATGCATGCGCTCAGAGGCGCTGAGCACCGAGACGTCACCCGATCCGCCGGTATCAGCCATCACTAGCCCCGGTGTAATGGCGGCCTCCACGAAATTGAATTTCATAAGCCAGCCAACGGCTCCTGAGCTCAATCCAGCGACCATCACGGTAATCACCACCAAGACGATAAACATTGGGTTGCCTAGCGAGACCAGGACTTCATCGATACTGATGTAGGAAATGCTCACGCCCACCAGCAAGGCCGGCACCATTACAGAGGTGATCAATTCACCCCAGTCGGTGGTGGCTTCCTCCAAGTCTTGTGGAAGCAGCCCGAAGATTTTTAGCGCTGCCACGGCGATGATCATCCAGGCGTAAGGATGCAGGAATTCAAGGTAGGCACCCAGCAGCTCACCTAATACATAAAGGACAGCCGTCAAGGCCAGCCCCTTGCCGAGGGTCATAAAACTGGCAACTGTTCGCTTGGGCGGATTAGCCAGTTCCTTGCCGCGTGCCTTGACTCGCATCAGGTCACCATTGCCGCTGAAACCCACAAATAGCTGCTTGCGTTTGCCCATACCGTTAAGGATTCCGGCAAAAAGAATACAAAAAATGTTCGCCACAACCACCGCCGACATCAGATCCCCCATGAAAGCCGAGGAGTCTTGTCCCGTTTGGGCGCCGTACATTTCGCTCATGGGCACCGCGCCAAGTCCCAGGCCTCCGGCCATGATCGGTGCGGCCACCGTCAACATGGAGTTCCAAAATCCGAATCCCGCGACGGCGCCGATCAAACCGATAACTCCGAAGGTGATCACGATGCAGGAAATCAAAGGGACCGCAAAACGTGGTCCCGCTTTGAGCAACAAGGCTCGGGGCGCGCCGAGAATCGAGCCGGCGATGACTGCCGCGACAAAGAAATCAAGGAATCCGTGGGTGGTGATGAAATCGGTGACCACCGTGATAATCGCCTCGGGCATGACGCCATAGAAGATCAGCACGGCCGGCACGAAGGTGCACAGAACGGTCGGCAGACCGAAGTCTCGTACGATCGGGAAAAGGTTGCCCAACCAGATGAGTAAACCGCCCAACAGCATTGAGACAGCGAATCCGGGCAACATGCCGCTGGGCAAGTTGCCGGTCAGGGCTGCCAGGAGCACCACGGCCGCCATGATCGCAAAGAGCCAGATGGGCATCCCCGCAATACTCAGGTGCCGTGGCGTGGAATGGTGCGCCCCCTTGGGCAGATGCGCTTTTTGGGTGAGCCGGTCAAGGGTCTCGCGCCCGTCATCGCTGGCATTGTCCGGCAGCTGAACTGCTTGACTTGATTTCGACATCGTATTCTCCCGATGTTTGGTGCCCCATGCTGCTATCGGCGTCTTTGCCGGACAGCACTTATAGGACCTCTTACGAATATAGGTCTTCGTGCTTAGTGAATGGGTAGTGCATTGGTCTGGATGGCTGGCGAGCTGTTCACGACGTCCAGCGCCATCGAGGTCGCCTGGGATAGAGCCTCCGGATCGATACCGGTTTCGTGACCTTCACGGTGCAAAAACTCAACCAGGTCGCCGGTTGACAGGTTTCCAGCGGCGCCCGGAGCAAACGGGCACCCACCCAGTCCGCCCAAGGCCGCGTCGAATCGTGTGATGCCGGCTTCGATGGCCAGTTTGACGGTATCCAGTGCTTGGCCTTGGGCATTGTGCAGGTGAAGGTAATAGGTCAGTTCGGGTTCCGCGTCTTGGATGAATGCGACACTGTTCATCACCCGCTCAGGCGACGTCGTCCCAAGGGTGTCGGCCAGCCCGATGTCCCGAATACCAATGGCTTTGAAGGATCTGACCAAAAGCAGCAATTGTTCGCGGGCAATTTCCCCTTCGAACGGGCACGTAAAGGCAGTGGAAATCCCGGCCATGAATTGCGTGTCAGGATGACGGGCAACGTCGGTTGCAAGCGAGGCCAAGATGTTCTGGATTGTTGACCCGGCATTGGCGTTGCTGTGCGCCTGGCTTGCCGATGCGACTATCTGGACTTCTGGCACTCCGGCGGCGACCGCCCGTGAGATCCCTTGGCCGTTGAGCGCCAGCGCCGTACGCCGCACACCGGCCAGCGACGAGGTGCCCTCGACCACCGCTGCGGCGTCTGCCATTTGCGGCACACGCTTGGGGTTGACGAACGACGCGATCTCCAGGCGTTGGATCCCCGCCGCGGCGCTGGCCTGCGCAATCTTCAGCTTGTCAGGGGTAGCCACAACGACCGGTTCATCCTGCAATCCATCACGCAGAAAGACGTCGGTAATCTCGATTTTCATGACTTCACGCCCAGAGTGAGCAGCTGGTCAATTTGCTCGCCGGTGAACCCTGCGAGGTTGCTCAGGACTTCAACGGTGTGTGCACCCAGATCCGGGCCAATCCACTTGACCTCCCCCTGATGCCCCGGAATCTTCGGAACAACCCCGGGAAAACGAATCAGCTCGGGTTCATTCTCGACAACAACCTCATGGGTCTGAATCATTCCGCGGGCAATATAGTGTTCGTCCTGGGCAATAGATGGCGCGTCGTATACCGGGGCCGCGGGAACGCCGGCTGCATCGAGTGCGTCCAGTACCTGAACCAACGGCATGGAGCGGGTGAAGGATTCAATCACTCCGTTGAGTTCTTCCTCCCGGGCGCCACGGCCGGATGTGGTGAGCAACGATTCGTCGCCGGCCAGATCTTCACGCCCAATGGCACTCATCAGTCGGGTAAATACCGAGTTGGAATTTCCACCGATCACAACTTCCAAGTCGTCTTGGCAGATGTAGGAACCCGTGGGAACCACCCCGGGAAGTCGTCCACCGGTCCGTTTTCGCACCAACCCATAGGCGTCGTAATCCGGGACCAACGATTCCAGCAATGAGAACACCCCCTCATAGAGGGCAATATCCACAACGTTCTGCTCTTGATTCTTGCCGCCGCGCGCCTTGTTGAACATCAGCATTAAGGCACCAATGACTCCGTAGAGACCTGCCACGGTGTCTCCCATGGAAGCCGCGGCCCGCCCGGCCGGCCGATCCGGTTCGCCGGTCACATATCGAAGACCCGCGAAAGATTCTGCCGAGCTGCCGAACCCTGCGCGATCCTTGTAGGGCCCGCTTTGTCCGTAGCCCGAGATGCGGACGATCACGAGCTCGGGGTTGAGCGCTGTGAGGTCCTGGGGTCCAAGCCCCCACTTTTCCAAGGTTCCCGGCCGGAAGTTCTCAATGAGCACGTCGGTGCTTTGGATGATATTCCTGATCGCTTGGGCACCCAGTTCGGTGCGCAGGTCGAGTTCAACAGATTTCTTGTTTCGTCCGATCGTTCGAAAGAGCATTGAGGTTTTCCCTCGAGATTTACGCCAATCACGCAGCTCATCACCGATACCCGGGCGCTCAATCTTGATCACCTCCGCGCCAAAGTCCCCAAAAATCCGGGCCGCGAATGGAGCGGCGACAAAATTGCCCAGTTCCAGGACTCGGATTCCCGCCAGTGGGAGATTGTTCTCGCCGATGTTCAGTTCATTGACCATGGAGGCGACCCCTTTTCGTATCATGCTGACCAACACTAAAATTCCTACCCAGTGGGAATTGATTCCCTTTGAGCGGTAAGACTGTAGCAAGTGATCCAAGGCACATCAAGAGGTGGCACTGAAATTTTTGCGAATTCCCCGCCCGAGGCCAAACACCTGCTGCCTGCTGTGCTTCCCCAGGCTTTCCCAGCGAGCAGGCGGCGTGTATCCCCGAGCCTGCCAATCCACATCTGCAGGCGCAGGCCTTGGAGCGAAGATCAAGGCACTGTGCGTTGCGCTGGGGGCAGGTCTCTTCGCGGTACGCCGCACACCTAAACTTGTTTGTATGACTGCAACACTCGTCGCCACCGACCTCACCGGCGGCCACGCCCACCGGACTCTTTTTTCACACCTGAATTTCACCGCCGCTCCCGGTGATGTGTATGGCGTGGTCGGGGTGAACGGCGCGGGCAAAAGTACACTGCTGCGCCTCTTGGCCGGGGTGGACTCGCCCCAAGGCGGCTCGGTATCCACCGCCCCGGATGGCGCATTTGTCGGCTGGCTTCCCCAGGAGCACGAACGGCTTCAGGGTGAAGACATCTCAGCCTATTTAGCTCGACGCACCGGGTGCGCCCAGGCCAGTATCGTCATGGAGTCAACGGCCCAGGACCTTGCCGAATCCAAGCCCGGCGCCGATGACGCATACTCGGCTGCTTTTGATCATTGGATGGCCTCCGGCGCCATGGACTTGGACGATCGAATCCCCCAGACACTGGCCGAGTTGGGTTTCACCCTTTCGCTGGATACCCCCACGGCCTCGCTCTCCGGAGGACAGATGGCGCGCGTTGCCCTGGCGGCGCTGCTGCTCTCTCGCTTTGATGTGGTGCTCCTGGACGAACCGACCAATGATCTGGATCTGGCAGGGCTGGAACGCTTGGAGCAATTTATCGGGCAGCTTCGCGCCCCGGTGGTGATGGTCTCGCACGATCGAGAGTTTCTGGCCCGGTGCACCACCGGCATCATCGAATTGGACCTGGCCCAGCAACAGGTCGCCGTCTATGAAGGCGGCTACGATTCCTATTTGGAAGAACGCGCAATTAACCGCAAACATGCACGTGACGCCTATGACGAGTACGCCGGGAAGAAAGCTGATCTGGTTGCTCGGGCCCGGACCCAACGAGAATGGTCATCACAGGGTGTCCGCAATGCCATGCGCAAAGCACCGGACAATGACAAGGTGCGGCGCCGGGCCAATAGCGAATCCTCTGAAAAACAGGCCGCCAAGGTCCGTCAGATGGAATCGCGGATTGCCCGGATGGATGAGGTCATCGAACCCCGCAAGGAATGGGTGCTGCAATTTTCCATTGCCGAAGCTCCCCGCGGTTCCTCGGTGCTGTGCACCCTGAATCAGGCTGAACTAGACCTGGGAGGCTTTCGGTTCGGACCGGCCAGCGTACAAGTGAATGCCGGGGATCGTATTGGGATTACCGGTCCAAACGGTGCTGGCAAATCCACGCTGCTGAAGCTGCTCCTCGGTCGGATCAGCCCGGATGCCGGCACCGCGACACGAGGCACCTCGGTGATGGTCGGAGAAATTGATCAGGCGCGCAGCCAGCTGCCCGCAGACGCACCATTGGGTGAAGCCTTCGAAGCTGCGCTCCCGGAATATTCCTCGGCCGAGGCGCGCACCTTGCTAGCCAAATTCGGGTTGAAGGCGGAGCAAAGCGCTTCACCGGTGGCCAAGCTCTCCCCCGGCGAGCGCACCCGTGCCTCCATGGCGCTGCTCCAGGCGCGCGGGGTGAACCTTTTGGTACTTGATGAACCCACCAACCATCTCGATCTGCCAGCCATCGAACAACTTGAAGAGGCACTTGAGTCCTATCAGGGCGCGCTGCTGCTGGTGACCCACGACCGGCGGATGATTGACAACGTACGCCTTGACGCCCGCTGGGAGCTGCACGAGGGGCAACTTACCGCAGGCTACTAGGTTCCCTGAGGTCATCAACCGGAGAACTACCAGCAACCTGCCGTACAGTTGAGCGCAGAGGAGCCGAGACTTTCAGTTCTTTTCGACTGAAACGTCGCCAGCTGCCATAGCCAAGGATACGACTTGAGTAGCACTCCCGTTTTGTCATCGCCTGCACCCTCGGTGCGCCCCGGTGACCCCAAAAGCTTCTTCCACGTTAAGAAACTGGTCAGCGAGGCCGGCCTGATCCGGCGTCGACCCGGTCACTACCTGGGCATCAGCATCGTCCTGACGCTGCTGCTCGCGGGAACGGTCACCGGTGTGGTGCTGTTGGGCGAAAGCTGGTTTCAGCTTCTCATGGCTGGAGCCCTGGGTCTGCTGCTGACGCAGTTCGCATTTTTGGCCCATGAAGCCGCTCACCGCCAGATTCTTGCCTCGGGCAAAACCAATGACAAACTAGGCCGGTTTTTGGCCAACTTTGTGGTGGGCATCAGCTACCAGTGGTGGATGAACAAACACAGCAAACACCATGCCACACCGAACACCATCGGCAAGGACCCAGACATCGAATGGGACACCATTTCCTTCCAGCCGGCCGATGCCAAACGCCAGCGCGGACTGCTTAAATGGATCACCCAACGACAGGGATATCTCTTTTTCCCGCTGCTGACGCTGGAAGGCCTCAACCTCCACGCACAGTCAATCAAGTACCTCTTTGTCGGCCAGCGGGTGAAACATCGTCGCCGCGAACTTGTCTCGATTTTTGTCCGGCTGGCCCTCTACCTGGGCGCGGTATTTTTTGTCCTGCCGGTAGGGATGGCATTCGCCTTCCTCGGAGTGCAACTGGCGGTTTTCGGTATTTACATGGGTGCTTCCTTCGCCCCGAACCACAAGGGCATGCCCATGGTGCCCGAGGATGCCCGGATCGATTTCTTTTCTCGCCAGGTACTGACCGGACGCAATGTCATGGCCCGATCCAGCTTCGGCAACCGGGTGCTCTCCCATGTCTACGGCGGCCTGAATTATCAGGTGGAGCACCACCTGTTCCCCTCCATGCCCCGCGCCAACCTGGCAGGGGTGTCGAATATTGTCCGGGACTATTGCACCGAGCATCACATTCCCTACACCGTGGCCAGCGTGCGCGAATCCTATGCTCAGGTCATCACCTATCTGAACAAGGTCGGACTCTCGGCCCGCGACCCCTTTGAATGCCCGATGATTTCCGGATACCGAACCAACTAGGGCAACTCGAAGTACGGTGGTGCTGCCCCGGATTATTTGCTCCGGGTCAGCACACCGATCTGGTCTCCTCTGGCATCGGTGAAGGTCATTTTGTCCCCCGAAATGGTGGCGGTCGCAGCGGCGCTCAACCAAGAATCCACCCCTTCGCAAAACATCTGGGTGCTTCCCATCGCCCCGAAGTCCACCACCCCGTTCGCTTCAGTCCACTGGCCAATGAGATTATTGCAGCCATCGCTGCCGCTCAATGATCCATCGGTCCCCAGATCAATCCAAGGCTGCCCTTCGGATTCGGTGCCCCAGACACCTTCCGGCGGCGAGGCTGCCGGGCTATCGCTGGATCCACACGCGGTGAGGCACAGTGCCAACACGCTAGCTGCCATCCATCCTGCAGATCGTTTCATGTCTTCCAGACTAGGCCACCCTCAGCGCTCTGACCAGCGCAATCGCCAGGATCCGCCGTACTGGGTCATTGGCCGAGCCGACGACTGTACCGCCAGTCAGCGACGGCGACCCACAACGTTGCCAGCACCAAGATTCCCGTTGCGGTCAAAGCCAGGATGAGCGCTAGTGCATAACCGAAAACATGGTTCATCCCATAAAAGACCGCGGTAATCACCGCGATACCCACCGCCGTGCCAACACGCTGGGAGGTTTGCATCAACCCGCCGGCGGAACCAGAATTCTCAACCGGAACTTCCATCAAGGTCAACGCCTGATTAGGAGAAATAATAAAGCCTTGGGCCGCGCCGATAAACGCCAAGGACAACAACATCCACCAGATGCTCACCAGACCGCGAGATTGCAGTTCCACCACAAACACCGTCGCGATCAGCCCGAACAACGCGCTGAGGATGCCACCGATGACCAACCCGCGGCCGGCAGTCATCACGTAGCGACCGGCAATGTTGGAACTGACGGCGGAGAGCAAGGCCGCGGGCAAGGCGATCAGCCCCGCTTCGAGCGCACTGAACCCGAGGGCCTGCTGCGTGTACACGGCTACCAGCACCCATACGCTGGAAACACCCATGAAGTACAGGCCTGCAATGACCGTACCGTTGGTGAAACTGCGGACCTTGAACAAAGCCAACTCAACCATTGGGGATGAGCCGCGGGCTTTATAACGTTTTTCCCAGCCGGCCCAGAGACCAAAGCAGAGCAGGGCCAGCGGGAGCAGCACCCATAACCAGGGGTTTTCCCGTCCTTGGACAAAGGGTAAAAGGAAGGCAAAAATCGCCGCCGCAAGCAGGACCCCACCCACCGGGTCAAGGTCTACCTTGTCTTTCGGTTTGGTGGACAGCGGACGGGGCAACCACATGATGGCCAAGATCATCGCAATGACACCAATGGGCACATTGACCAAGAAGGTCGCCCGCCAGCCTGCATCGGCTCCCAACCAGTTGATCAACGCGCCGCCCATAACCGGGCCAATGGCCACTGAGAACCCAATCACGGTCCCGAGCAGTCCGTAGGCGCGGCCTCGTTCGGCACCGGTGAAATGCTGCTGAATGAGGCCCATCACCTGAGGATTGAGCAGCCCGGAGCCGATACCCATGATAAATCGGGCGATGTTCAGCATCAGCGGGTCGCCAGCCAGCCCAGCCAGTACCGAGGCAAGCGTAAAAATCACCACGCCGGCAATAAACATGATGCCACGGCCCAGGAGGTCTCCGGCACGTCCGGCGGCCACCAGCACCACCCCGAAGGTCAGGGCGTAGCCAGCTAGGACCCACTGCATATCTGCCTCCGTGGCATGCAGCGTCGATTCGATGGAAGGCAACACCACGTTGACGATGCTGACCGAAACCAGCGACATGAACATGACCGCGAGCAGCACTCCGAGCAGTTTCCATCGTCCGCCCGGTGTTAGCACCTCTGGTTTCGAACCCCTGGAAGGCGTTTGGGCCTGGGGTGCGGCGACGGACGAATTCTGGGGGTGCTCGGTGGCAGGCATGGCAACTTTCGAAGAGCTTCCAACTAAGGCAATATCAGCGCCACACGAAAATCATGGTTCGGGGCGCACTCAGAGTACAGCGTTGGGTACCGTGAAGATATTCCCTAAAGTCTTCTTATGACCAAACTTTGCACTTGTCAGTCTGCTTCTGGCAGCTCGTCGAGCATCGCTTGAATGGTGAAAATCCGCATTTCAAGCAACTCTTCGAAAAGCGCGTCATTTCCTTGGATCGGGAAATCCAAGGTCTGTCGCACCAGCGGTGAGTTCTGCGCCGCAGCCTCATCCAACCAGTATTCGGGCACGAGTTGTGAAATAACGGGAATCTGCCCGTCGGGCACACGGTCTTTGTAGTAGTCGTCCTGCAAGGCGAAGGCCTTGATTTCCCGGATGAATGCCCGCACCAAGGACAACGCCTGGGGCAGACTAAGTCCCAGATCTGTATAGAACTGCAGCAGCCGTTCCATCATCTCCACATACCGCGGCCCGCCGTCCACCACCACTCGTTCGGTCACCGGCACCACCGCAATCCACGGATATTCCCGGTAGAGGGCACGACTGGCCTGATAGAACACCCGAACGGTCTCCTGCCAGTTCCCCACGTCAAACCGCAGCATCGGGGTGCTCTCCAAGAACTTGGCGACGGCTAAGTTCATCACCTCTTGCCGGTCATTCACGTAGTTGTACAGCGCCCGAGGCGTGGCACCAAAAGCGGCGGCCAAACGGCTCATGCTCAGTGCCGCGAACCCCTCGGAGCCAATAATTTTCAGTGCTTCAACGGCAATTGAATCCCGAGTGAGCGGCAACTGCGATTCATCCTTGCGTGGGCGCCCACGTCCGCGCTTGATGGAGGTATTCTGCTCGGGAAGTTCAATCTCGTTCATGCAGCCAGACTTTCACAAAGGGTATAGGGGGAAGGCGGGGACGGAGAGGACTAGAG
This sequence comes from Glutamicibacter sp. NPDC087344, assembly GCF_044744225.1. NCBI lineage: Bacteria > Bacillati > Actinomycetota > Actinomycetes > Micrococcales > Micrococcaceae > Glutamicibacter > Glutamicibacter sp. NPDC087344. Next base: position 437,934 of record NZ_JBIUXY010000001.1, read on the forward strand.
GAGCGCCAACAGGTTCTGGGCCCGTTTATGCCACATCCCGGCGGCCAATGCCAGATGTCCGATAGCGAATGACACCGTGCCGGCAAGCCATGGCCAGATCAGTGGCGTGGCAAATGTTGAAGGCAAGGCGGCCACGTAACCCGCCACCATCACCGCCAGGCCAGCAACGATGAGCGAGATATGCGCCCAGCGGCGACGCAGCGGCAGCAATAACGCGAAAACAGCCAACACCAACGCGGGGATCAGGATCAGCCACACATTTCCGCTGAAATTGTGGACACCGCGGTAGGTGGTGTAGCCAATGGCGCACAGCAAGACCACGGCCGCGCAGATCAGCCAGGTGGGCCCGGGGCTGGCCATGGAGCCGCGCATCATCAGCAGCGGGGTGAACACCTGCGCCCACAGCAGCAATACCAATGGGATGAGGAACGCCCCCAAACTGATCAGACCCAGCACACAGGCAATGGTGGTGGCCACTGCCCCGATGACCTGAAGTACCAGCCCGAATGTGCCATGGGTGATCAGGGGCAACAGGCTGAAAAGCACCGGGATAAACACCAGCAGCATCACCGCGGATCCCATGTGCAGTTCCAGTTCGGCCCACATCCCGAAGATCGATCCTTCGACGTAACCGAAACTCACTGGCTCAACGAGTACCACCGCTTGCGAACCGATCACCAGCAATCCTGCGGTTAGTACCGATAATGCAAAGATTGGCCATGCCAAAATGCGAGACAGGAACTGTCGCCCGCTGTTGACTTTGAGCTCCGTAGGCTCGGTACGGGTAAAACCGGCGGCAAGTGCCGCCGGTTCACCCAGGCTTTTGAGCAGTTCAGATTTTCGTCGCCCCTTGCCGGGCAGCCCGGCAATCTGTTCCGCGGTATGCGCAATGATCTCGGAGCGCTCTGCGTCGGAGAGAAAACTCAGTTCCCGACGAAGCTGTTCAAGATAGTTGCGCGCCGCCCGAGGCCGATGAGGTTGCATCTTTCCAGCTTACGTGTCCGTGCGGAAGGATTCTGGCAGACAGGCAGGCAGGCGGACCTGATTACTCGTGGGCTGATTATTTTCCGGCGCCAGCGGTAAGCCCGCCCACAATGTATTTCTGCAAAAAGAGGAACAATGCCATGACCGGCAAGGCAGCCAAAACGGCACCCGCGGCGAAAACAGACCAGTTGGAGGTGAATTCTTCGGAAACGTAGGAGTACAGACCCACCGCCAGGGTCTGGTTTTCCGGGGACACCAGGACTACCGAGGCAATCACGAAGTCCGAGGTGCTCGAAATGAAGGACAACAATCCCACCACAGCCAGGATTGGTGCGACCAGCCGGAGGATCATGGTGAAGAAAATCCGTGCATGACCGGCCCCGTCGATCTTGGCAGCTTCATCGATTTCCACCGGAATGGTGTTAAAGAATCCGTACATAAGGTAGGTGTTCACCCCGAGGGCACCACCAAGGTACACCATGATCAGGGCAATCTGGTTGTCAATTCCCAGCGCCGGGTACACATCGCCCAACGAGGTCAGCAGGATAAATATCGCCACGACGGCCAGCAACTGAGGGAAAATTTGGACCACGAGCAAGCTCACCAGTCCAAAACGCCTGCCGGCAAAACGCATTCGCGAAAAGCTATAGGCGGCCAGCGCGCCCAGGAACACCGAAGCGGCGGCCGTGGTGAGCCCGATAAACAAGGTGTTGCCGAACCAGGCAGCGAAGGGCCGCTGTTCATTCTGGAACAAATCGATGTAGCTCTGGAGCCCAAGCTGGGTAAACAGGCCGTTGGATGAAAGCAGTGTTCCGTTGGGATTCAGCGAGGCTGAAAGCACGTAGAGCAGCGGGAATGCCGCGTAGATGCACAGGGCCACACCAATCAGGTGGCGCCAGCCGGTGGTGGCGAACCACTTGCCAAAACTGCGGCGGGCTACCGGCTGCTGGATGGGAGTTTGCGTCGTCATTAGTTCAGCTCCTCCAGAGCCTTGGTCTGCTTGAAGCTGATCACCGCGATGATGGAGACCAGTACAAAAATGATGATGGAGAATGCGCTGGCCAAACCGTAGTCGCGCTGCGACCCAACGAAGGCCACCTTGTAAACCATCGAAATCAAAATGTCCGTTGATCCCACGTTCAGGCCGGTGCCTTCAAGGCGCGGTCCGCCTTCGGTGAGCATGTAGATCACGTTGAAGTTGTTGAAGTTGAAGGCAAACGAGCTGATCAGCAGCGGAGCGACGGACACCAGCAGCAAGGGAAGCTTGATCAGGCGGAAAATCTGGAAAGGTTTGGCCCCGTCAATTTTCGCGGCCTCAGCCAGTTCGTCTGGAATTGACTGGAGCGCACCGGTGCATACCAAAAACATGTAGGGGAAACCGAGCCAGAGATTTACCCACAGCACGGAGAACTTGGCCAGCCAGGGATCGGTCAGCCACGGGATCTGCGCCCCGCCGAAGAGCACCTGGTTGACGAAACCGAAGTCCTTGTTCAGCATGCCGGCCCACACAAGGCCACCCAAAAACGCCGGGAAAGCGTAGGGAAGGATGGAGATGACCCGGTAGATTTTGCGGCCCTTCATTCGAAGGTCGTTGAACACCAGAGCCAGGAACAGTCCCAAGAAAAACGTGGAAGCCACGGAAAGCAAGGCGAAGGCAAAGGTCCACAGGGTGACCGAGCCCAAGGCGCTACGAATCGAGGAATCGCTAAATGCCTTGACGAAGTTGTCAAAACCGACGTTGATGGACCATCCGGGCATCAGCTGGGTGCCGTCCGGGGCCGTGAATGCACCAACGCCGGTATCGCTGTAGACCACTTTGGTGGTGGAGTCGGTCATGGTTCCCGCTGCTTCGTCGTACACCAGGTTGGAGGTGTACTGGTAGGCGGTGCGCCCATCGGAGGTGCGCAGCGATCCCTGGGCTGGGTCCTCGCTCATCGGCACCGCCAATGAGGTGACTTCCTGCTGGCGGCCAAGAAGATCGGCAAAACTCAGCTCGGTGAAACCGGCAATTTCTTCGGCCGTGACCGGGGCCAATGGTTGCTCGGCGGTTCCGGCCAGTTGCACCCCATCACGTTCGACCAACAGCGAGAGTTCACTCCCGTCGTCCAACACCGTGATCGGGAATCCCGGCGAATCCGGGACGCGGCTCTGGTTGGACTGCAGCAAGGCCATCACGGCGTCGTCCTTGTCCGAGTTGTGTCCCGAGCCATAGTTGGTGAAGGCAATATAACCGGTGTAACCGATCACAAACACCTGGAAAATCAGCAAAAAGATGGTGCCGGGCAACAGGTACTTGGCCGGGAGCCAGCCGCGTTTGAAATACACGACGTTGATAGCCAAGGTGATCACAGCGATCACCGCGGCAATAACCCACGCTTCGCGGCCGATCGCGGTGAACAACGCAAAAATTGCGGTGGCATCCACGAGGCCAATCAGCCCGATCTTGGCCAGCATCATGCCGGTTGAGGTAGAGGATGCTGCGGCTAGTCGCTTCGCTGTCGGCGACAGCGTTGACGGCTGTTCCGTCTCGCCGCTGTGTGGCGGCTTCTGGTGGGTCAATGACATCTGTGGCTAATTCCTGGGTCGGAGGTCGGCGAGGTACTTGTGCTTTTCGCGCCCGGCGGTGGTTTCGGGTGGCACCTGGGGCAGTTGGTCACTGCCCCTCAGGTGCCACCGGATTGATTCAGGCTGCGTGGCAGCCAGCGGTCTTACTTGGAGATGGCCTTTTCGATATCTTCGGTCATCTGCGTCCAGCGCTTGGCTGGGTCGGCCTTACCTGAAATGATCTCAGCTTCGGCCACACCCCAGAATTCCCACACGGCTGCCATTTCAGGAATGTTCGGCATTGGCACACCGTTTTCCGCGACGGCGCCGAAGGCGGAGATGGTCTCATCTGATTTGGCTGCTTCGAAGGCTTCCTTGTTCGCTGGCGGACGCTTGCCTACCTCGTACAGTTCGGTCTGGACTTCAGCCGTACCAATGTAGTTTGTCAGGAACTCGGTAGCGGCCAGCAAATTCTCGGTCTTTGAGGACACAAAAAAGCCTTGGACGGCCACAAACGGCTGAGCTTCTTCGCCACCGGCGCTTGGGATCGGGTCGATGGCCAGGTCGATGTTCGCGTCCTGGACCGCATCAACGTTCCACGGACCGGTCAGCAGGAACGGCGAGTCACCGGAAATGAACTTTTCCTTGGCGATGTCCGCGTCCACGGAGGTTTTCAGGGTTCCAGCCTCACCCTGGTCGGCGAGCCACTGAGCGAATTCTAGGCCGCCCTCATTGCCGATCTGCAGGTCGCTGGCATCATAGGCGCCGTCTTCATCGGTGCCGAAGACCGGGGCCCCGAAGGAGGTCTGGAACGGGTATGCGTGGAACGGGTCGCCAACCTCGGTGACCTGGACCAGGAAGGGGAATTCGGTACCGGCCTTCTCACCCTCGTCGATCATCTCGTCAAAGGTGGCAGGAGCCTTGTCGACCAGGTCGGCGTTGCGCAGAAACGCAAGGTTTTCGGTGGCGTAGGGAACCCCGTAGGTATTACCCTCGTAGCTCATTGCGTTGACTGCAACGTCCTGGAAGTCAGCGCTCTTGTCGCCGAGTTCTACCGGCTGGACTACACCGTTGTTGACAAAGTTGCCCAACCAATCATGGGCGCCAATGGTGATATCCGGCCCCTTGCCCGTGGGTACCTGCTTGAGGAAGTCTTCCTGGATCTTGGAGAAATCCTTGATCACCAGATCAACCTTGACCCCGGACTTCGCTTGGAAGTCGGCGGCGGCTTCCTTCAGCACTGGTTCACGGTTTGCATCGACCCAAACGGTCAACGATCCGGCCTCGGCGGCCGCTGGCGATGACTGCGCAGTGGTTTCCGAAGGCTGCGGAGTCGAAGTATTCGAACCTCCGCAGGCGGTCAGGGATAGCGCCGCAATTGCGGTCACCGCCCCGCCCAAAAGCAGGGAGCGCTTGTTCACCATCATAGAGGTGTCCTTTCATGACAACTTTGTCCAAGGGACCGGATTGGCTGCGATTGCCCGCGGTGTGGCCCGGTCGATTCGTTCGAGGAGCAAGTGACAACTCGAATGTAAGCGTTTCCAGAGTGGCACAGATCATGGAAATTGACAAGAACTTCCGATAAATCAGTCTTGAGTCAATGCAGAACCTTCACTCGGTCCCAAAACGCCCACACGGAGAATCGCTAGAACTGTAAGCGTTTACATACGGGGGAAATTCGTTTAGGGTTACCGTCATGACTCAAATCCGCTCCTTTGCAGAGACCACTGCGACCGAGGAAAAAGCACAATGGTGGCGTTCCTCGGTGATCTACCAGATTTATCCACGTTCCTTCGCCGACGCGAACGGTGACGGCATGGGAGATCTGCCCGGCATCACCGCACGTTTGCAGTCACTGGCAGACCTTGGGGTCGACGCCATCTGGTTATCCCCCTTCTTCACGTCGCCGCAAAAAGATGCCGGCTACGACGTCTCGGACTACTGCGATGTAGATCCGCTGTTCGGCACCCTGGAAGACTACGACGCCATGGTAGCCCGAGCCCATGAACTGGGCTTGCGGGTGATTGTGGATCTGGTTCCAAACCATTGTTCGGATCAGCACCCGTGGTTCCAGCAGGCTCTTGCCGCGGCACCCGGCTCCGAAGAACGTGATCGGTTCATGTTCTATGATGCCCCGGATGAAGGACTTCCGAATAACTGGGAGTCGGTTTTCGGCGGTCCCATGTGGACTCAAACCACCAACGAGGATGGTACGCCGGGCCAGTACTACCTGCACATTTTCGACTCCACACAACCCGATTTCAACTGGCACAATGAGCAGGTTCGGGAAATGTTCCGCAACGTGCTGCGTTTCTGGTTGGACCGCGGCACCGACGGATTCCGGGTTGACGTGGCCCACGGCTTGATCAAAACCGACGGGTTGCCGGACTACGTGGTGGATCCAACCGCCGCGTCCATGGGTGGCACCGAAGACCTTGCCCCGTGGTGGGGCCAGGATGGTGTGCACGAAATCTACCGCGACTGGCGCACTGTCTTGGACGAGTACGAGGGTGATCGGGTGCTGTGCGCCGAAGCCTGGGTCAGCCCGCTGTCCCTGATGGCCAAGTGGGTACGCCCGGATGAAATGCACCAGGCATTCAACTTCCCCTATCTGTCCTGTGATTACGATGCAGCCCAGATCCGCGCCACGATCGATGAATCGCTGAAAGAATTCTCCGCCGTGGGCGCCCCCAGCACCTGGGTGCTGTCCAACCATGATGTGGTGCGCCATGCCACGCGCCTCGCGCTGACCGAGGACAACCCGCAGGGTGAGGGTCTTGGCCCGCTGACCCCGAATCTGCCGGACCCTGTGGTGGGGTTGCGCCGCGCCCGCTCCGCTACCGCCCTCATGCTGGCACTGCCCGGTGGTGCCTATCTCTACCAGGGCGAAGAGCTCGGCCTGCCCGAAGCCATCGACCTGCCAGATGACGCGCGCCAGGATCCCACTTGGTTCCGCACCAATGGCGAACGGTACGGCCGCGACGGCTGCCGGGTGCCCATTCCGTGGGAGGCCGGCGCCCCGGCCAGCGGATTCTCCCCCACCGGAGAAAGCTGGTTGCCCCAACCGCAGGGCTGGGGCCAGTACGCACGCGACGTGCAGCGCGCCGATGCAAACTCCACGCTGAACCTCTACAGCACGCTGCTGCGTTTGCGCAGCACCCATCAGCTGGGCGAGGGATCCGTCACCTGGCTGGAAACCGGCGACCCGGACGTGCTGGCCTTCAGCAATGGCAAGGTTGTCGTGGTTTCCAACTTCGCGGAGACCGAACGTGAGCTTCCTACGCAGACCACCGGCCTGGCTACGATCGCCTCAAGCGGTCCGCAGCCTTCGGGACGTCGGATCGCCGCGGAATCCACCCTGTGGTTCGGTTCCTAATCACCACACCGGGTAATCTGGTGCACAGGGCGCGACGATTCTCACGTGAATCGTCGCGCCCTGTCACGCCCCTATTTACTGTTATGTTCACCATTGCGACGGAAGGAAATACGTGGCCGGCATCAAAGACGTAGCCCAAGCCGCGGGAGTCTCCGTGGCGACCGTTTCACGCGCGCTGTCCGGGCGGGGAAATGTGTCAGCCAGCGCGCTGGCCGCGGTCCAACGCGCCGCCAACGAGCTGGGTTATGTGGTTTCTTCCAGCGCCTCAGGGCTGGCCTCCGGGCGCACCCGGAATATCGGGGTGCTCGTTCCGGTCATCAACCATTGGTTTTACGCCAGTGTGCTGGAAGGAATCTGCACCGCGCTGATGCGCGAGGGCTACGACACCACGCTCTACCAGCTGACCAAGGACACCACGCAGCGCCATCAGATCTTCTCCGATTTCCTGCAGCGTCAACGCGTCGACGCGGTGATTGCGGTGAACGTGGAACTCAGCGAGACCGAGCTGGTGGCTCTGCATGCCTTGGACAAACCCCTGGTGGGTGTGGGCGGCCCCCTTCCGGGTGTGCCGACCCTGCAGGTGGACGACGAAGCGGTCTCTGCCCTGGGGACCTCGCACCTGCTGTCCCTGGGGCATACCCGGGTGGGTTTTATCGGCGGTTCGCTGGAAACCGATGTGGACTTCCGCATCCCCAGCCGCCGGCGCACCGGCTATGAGCGGGCGCTAACCGCCGCGGGAATCACCCCGGATGAAAGCCTCTGTGTCGGCGCGGACTTCACCATGGCCCAGGGCTACACGGTGGCCAAGCAACTGCTGGGAAATCCCGCGACCAGGCCCACCGCGATCTTGGCGGCCAGCGATGAGATGGCTATCGGAGCCATCCTGGCCGCCCGAGACCTCGGGCTGAATCTGCCCACGGATCTTTCGGTAGTTGGGGTGGACGATCACGAACTCGCCCAGCTCTTCGGGTTGACCACTATCCGCCAGGCCCCGCACGAGCAAGGCGAGCTAGCCGTCGCCATGTTATTGCGCGCCATCCGCAAAGAAGCACCGGCGCGGGCCCACACCCTGGATCACCAGCTGATTGTGCGCAGCTCAACCAGCCGGCCCCCGACTGCAACCTAGTCACTTCCGCTGATGCCAATGGCCAGGTGGCCCGCTTTTCAGCGGACCTCCTGGCCATTGCTTTCACCACCCGCAACGGGCGGTTCACCAGAGAATTACTGGTGCTTGTGCTCCACGTCTGAAGCTTCGGCGGCCATGTCGGCCTCTACCTCCTCCATGTGCAGGCTGCGCCCACGGGTCTCACCGACCCAGAACACGGCAGCTACGGAGATCACGGTCAGCACCATGATGTAGATAGCAATCGAGATCGAGTTGCCGGTTGATTCAAGCAGGATCTGCGCCACGGTTGCGGCGAAAGCGCCACCGAGGATTGCACCCAGTGCATAGCCAATCGAGATGCCCGAGTAACGAATGTGCGCCGGGAACATCTCGGCGTACATGGCCGACTGCGGACCGTAGGACAGACCCAAACCGATGGTCAGCACGAACACCGCCAGGCCGTAAAGGAAGATGTTGCCGGTGTCGACCAGCATGAACATTGGAATCATCCACACAAATACCAGCGCGTAACCAATCACAAAGGTGTTTTTACGCCCGATGATGTCAGAGAGCCAACCGCCGACCAAGGTGAAGATCAGCCAACCGAAGGAACCAATGGTGGTGGCCAGCAGGACCGGGGCCACCGGCATCTTGAGTACCGCGGTGGTGTAGGAGATGAAAAACGCAATCACCAGGTAGCCAGCGGCATTGTTGGAGATGAAGATCAGGGCGGCCTGGATTACCTGCTTGAAGTTGCTCTGCATGAGCTCCTTCAGCGGGGTGTGCTCCGAGGCCTTGCGCAGCGCCATCTGCTTGAAGATTGGCGACTCCTCGACCGCACGACGGATCATGTAGCCGACAACAATCAGCAAGACCGAGAGCAGGAACGGAATACGCCAGCCCCATTCTTGGAACTGCTCCGGGGTCATCGAAACCCGCAGGATGTACAGCAGGCCGGTAGCCAGGATCATGCCGATCGGCACACCGATCTGCGGGAACGCGCCGAAGTAGCCACGGCGCGAGTCCGGAGCGTGCTCGACGGCCATCAGGGCAGCACCTCCCCATTCGCCGCCGGCCGAGAAACCCTGGATGATACGCAAGGCAACCAGCATGATTGGCGCCGCAATACCCACCGCCGCATAGGTTGGCAGCACACCGATCAGTGCGGTGGCCGCACCCATCAAGATCAAGGTCAGCACCAGAATGCGCTTGCGACCATAACGGTCGCCCAGGTGACCGGCAACAATCGCACCCAACGGGCGGAAGAAGAAGGAAATCCCGATCATGGCGAAGGACAGAATCTGAGCCAGGCCCGGGTTGGATTCACCCAGCGGAGCGAGGAACAACGGAGTCAGCAGCGTTGCTGTCAGTTGGGCAAAAATGAAGAAGTCGTACCACTCGATCGTGGTGCCCACCAGGGTGCCGGCAAGGACGCGGCGCTCCTCTTGGGTGCGAGAAACGGTTTGAGACATAGTGATGATCCCTTGATGCGAATTAAGTTACCGACCGTTCGGACAGTTACATAGACAACACTATAAACGAGAGTGAATCACCTCACAACATAGGGTGATCTCAGTTTCCTTGCACCGAGTCCCGCGTCACCATCAAAGTGCCTAGTTAGATCTGCAATTAGCATCCACCGAAGGCAATCTGTTCTAATAGTGAACACGAGGACCAGTTTCCCCATTCACTCAGACCTTCGGTGCCCGGTTTCATTTCTGGTCCGCCTCGCGCCAGAATGACTAACGCCATGCCAACTTCGCAGACACTTTCCCGAGGCATTCGAGTACTTGAAATCGTCGCCGCCTCGCCAACTCACCTGTCTATCGCCGAAGTCGCCGCGGAACTCGAGGTGCACCGCTCCATCGCCTACCGGATTATTCGCACCCTTGAAAGCCATCGCCTGCTCAGTCGGGATGAGGCCGGCCTGATCCGCCCGGCCTCTGGACTTGCCGTACTGGCCCGCTCGGTGCAGCGAGATCTCCAGGCCTCGGCCGCGCCGGAGCTGACAACCCTGGCCAACACACTGTCCATGACCGCTTTCCTTGCCGTCTGGGAACACGATTTGTGCACCACGCTGCAATCCGTTGAACCGCTGCATTCGCACAGCGCCATCGTCCACCGACCGGGTTCCGTGCACGGGATGGATGTCGGAGCCGCCGGCATCGCGATTCAGTCGATGTACACCAAGGAACAATGGCAGGGGTTGGATACCGAGATCGACTATCGGCCGCAGGCGCGCGAAGCACGCATCAACGGCTACGCCACCAGCGAGAACGAGGTGATCCAGGGGGTCACCTCCATCGCGGTGCCCATCCCCAGTCCGCACATTACCCCGGCTTCCCTGGCCGTGGTCTACGCGACGAGCACCGTCACCGAACGGGAGAGCATCATTCGCGCGCTCAAGGAAGCGGCGCTGAACATCGCCGACGCGTTGGATAAGTAGCCAACCCTGCCGCCAGTTCGACAACAAAACCGCCCCCGGAAATGAGGGCGGGTTTGCTAGTTTGATTACTTGCGTGGCCTAACGGATACGTTTGAGTGCCGCTGAACGGGTGGCCAATACCTTCATCAGGATCCCGGAGAGCAGGATCACCAACGCTCCGCCGGTCGCCACCCAGAAGGCACCGAGATATCCCATCGAATCGGCAAGCAGGCCAGCCAAGCCATTGCCAATCGCGGTGCCGACCACGATGCCCGCCGAAAGCATCGTCATCACGGTTGACAGCCGTTGCGGCGGGGCGACCTCACCACCGAGCGTCATCACCGTGACAATGACCGGGCCCACGGCAATACCAGCAACAAACAACGCCACAAGCATCCAGGGGGTTGAATCAGCCAGGTGCAAGGCAAAACTGAGAATGCTCAGCGCCGCGCCACAGGTGATCCACCGTGCGATCTGGCTGAAACCTTGCGGCCACGCCGCAACCGAAATGGCGGCAATGGCGCTGGAAACACCCATCGCCCCGTAAAGCAGGCCACCCTGATTCGAATCGCCTTGTGCACCGGCAAAGGCCAGCGTGCCGGCCGCGGTGGAGCCAAAAACGGTACCTAGGGCGATCATGCTCAATACCAGCGAAGCGATTGCTGCCAGCTGGGCCGAGCCGATCTTCACCTTGTCCGTGTTGTGGCTGTTTGCCCCGGCCTGCAACACCCGGGCAGTTCGATGCAGCGCAAACAACGGAACGAGAACCACGGTCAGGGCAGCGGCCAGGTACAGGGGAAGCACCGGAGAAATCAGCGAGGCCAGCAGGCCCACCGCGACCGGACCGAACACAAAACCCAGCTCATCAAGCATGGACTCCAGGCTCAGTGCAGCGGTCAGGGTTTTGGGTTTCTGTTTTCCCGTACGCGACAGGGCGATCCAGCGCACCCTCGACATCGGCCCAACCTGCGGACCGGTGGCACCGGTGAGCAAACACAGGGCGACAAGGATCCCCACCGACAGCTCGGATGAGGAGCTGGCGAAAAGTGTGAAGCTAATCAGCAAGATGGTGTGCAGCACCGCAGCGGTCAGCAGGATCGGGCGCTGTCCGCGACGATCGGCCAGATAACCGATGCTCGGGCCGCCAACGGCGGAACCCAGCCCGACCATGGCGGCGGCCAGGCCACCCAGTCCATAGGAACCGGTCTGGGCGGTGACCAAGGTCATCGACCCAATGGTCAGCATTGCCAGCGGCAGGCGAGCCAGGAACGAAAGCGGAATATAGGGCAGTCCCACCATGGGGATCAGGGCTGAATACCCGGATTTCATAGCCGAATCCTCAGCTTTTTCGTACGACAAGATATGTTGAGACAACACAACTCCATGACGAAGCGTGCGTCGTCCCACACCCCCCGACGCACAATCTGCCCAAATATGCCGATTGGCACTACCAACAACATAGCTAGCCCCAGCGCTCATGTCCAGTTTCAGATGGAGACCAGCGCCTGCATCTCGCGCTCGATGCGCGAACCGTGCTGTGTTTTCACCACCGTGACCCGATTGGTGATGCGTTGTTTCATCTCCGCCACATGGGAGACCAAACCGATGGTCCGTCCCCCTGCCCGGAGGTTTTCCAAGGCGCTCATCACCTGTTCCAAGGTCTCGGCATCCAACGAGCCAAATCCTTCATCCACGAACAAGGTCTGCATGTCCACGGCGCCGGAATGATGTGAAATGACATCCGCCAACCCCAAGGCCAACGCGAGGGAAGCCATAAAGGTCTCTCCCCCAGACAAGGTTTGAGTTTCACGGTGTTTGCCGGTCCAGGCATCCAACACCCGCAGCCCGAGCCCGGACTTCGAATTTCCTTGCTTGGAGTCATCGTGGTGCAGTGAATAGCGGCCGCCGGACATCACATCAAGTCGCTGGGAGGCGGCAATGGCTACCTCTTCCAACCGCGCGGCCAACACATAGGTACTCAGCGTCATCTTGTAGAGGTTCTCTCCCCCGCCGCGAATGACTTCTGCCAGCCCACGCAATCGGCGGTAGGCTTCGATCACCGGCCCGGAATCGGCACGCAACGCCTGCAAGTCCTGCACCGACTGGGCATGGCGGGATGCCGTACCGTGGGCCAAAACTTCAAGCTCACGTGCCTGCTCGTAGCCGGCATCCGCCTGGGTCACGGCCGCGGCCGCCAGTTCAAGATCCTCTTCGGTTGGCGGCTTGATGCCTTCGGTGTTGAGTTCGACGGCGCGCAGGTAGTCTGCGGAAGCCTTCAAGGTGGAGATCGCGCTGGCCCGATCGGCATCCGCGGTGACCAGATCACGCAGCTCGGCGCGTTCGGCGTCCGGCAACAGCGCGGCCTGGTGGGCGAGGGGATCAGGGAAACCGGCGGCCTTTCGTTCCTTGTGCCAGGTATTTTCGGCCTTCAACGCCGCGGCATCAGCTTCGCGATATCGGTACAGCGCGTTGTATCCGCGGTTGTAGTCGGCGACTGCGCGTTGCAACCTCGCGACCAGCTGCTCCAGGTTTCCTTCTCCTTGACGGACGCGATCAAGTTTGGCGTCCAGATCCGCAATTTTCTCGGCTAGTGCCTCGGCCGCTTTAAGCGCCGCGGTGTGTTCCAGGGCGGCTTGGGAAGCACGGCCGGTTTCGGTTTCAATCCGGGTGCGCAGCTGATCAATTTTTTTGATCACTGCCGCGATCCGGGTTTGTTCCTGTGTCGCGGTTTCCAGCTGCGTCGTTTCGGTCGCCAGTTGCTCGGTCAATTCCGCAACAGTCTGCCCTGCAGCGGCCTCGCTTGCGGCGGTGAATTTGGTGACCGCCACGTCTCGTTTGGTGGTGGCGGTGGCCAACTTGGCACGCTGGGCCGCCACGACGTCATCGAGTTGCTGGATCTGCTCATCATCAACCAGCTGGGCCCCGGCATCGGCCTGCGCAGGATGCGGATGCTCGGTGGCACCGCAGACCAAGCACCCCTCCCCGTCTTTCAGCGCTGCGGCCAGGCGCAGGGCGCTTTGCCCTAGCTGCTCCCGTTGCAAATCAACGAGCGCCTTCTGGGCATCAGCAACTTCCAGGCTCTGCGCGGCAAACGCTGATTCGGCAGCGGCCACGGTTTTTTCCAGTTTGTCGCGGGTTCTTGCGTGCTCCAACTGGACACCAAGAGCCTGGGTTGATTCACGAAGTTGCTGGACGAGCTGGGCAACCGCTTCCTGATCCAGTTCCTCAAGTTCGAGCTCACCGCGTTCGGCGCGCAGCTTCGCCACCAGCTGCTCGGCGGTGTCTTTGGCCTTTTGCTGAACTGTGCTCTGGGACTTCAGCCCCTCGTGTTTGGCCACCAGTGCCTCGCGACCGGCTTCGTCAGCCGCCGCGTCTTTGGCCAGGGTCAACTCGGATTGTTTCTGCCGAACCAGCTCGGCGAGTTTCTCTTGGGTCTCAGCATCGGCCGACCCAGCGAAATCCCAGTCCTTGGCAAGTTCTATCTGGCTCTTCTGCCAGGCCGCCGAGGTGGTGCGTTGCTTTTGCACCGCCTCGTCTGCCTGCACCTTGTATGCCTTAACCGCAATGGCCTTGGAATCGTGTTCCAGCTTTTGACCGGCACTCACCGCGGCCGGATGCTGCTGGGTGTAGCTGTCCTTCAACTGCTCCAGCTCCTGCAGGCGGGCGAACACCCGGACCTGCTCGCCTAGTCCTTGTGAATGCTCGCGGGCAGTTTTCAGTGCGGTGCGCAACTGCCCCGCGGTGTCTGCGAGCGCACGATGAGTACGGGCAATTCGTTGCTGATAGGACTCGAATTCGTTCGCAACGTCTACGGGCTCGGTCTGCGGATCCTCAGTATCCGCGGCTTCATCTCCGGGAATCTCGTGGGCGGCCAAGAAACCGGTGGCTTCGGAGCGAATGGCGTTTTCGCTGGCCGCCAGCGAGGACTCCAAGGCTTCGCTCTTACGGCGTTCCTCGGCCAGCCGGGTAGAGAATTCCTCTTCAATCGCGGCGTAGTCGCTGGTATCGAAAAGATTCGCCAGCAGCTCCTCACGATCTTTGGCCTTAGCCCGCAGGAAGTCGGCGAATCCACCCTGGGGCAGCATCACCACCTTGGTGAACTGGTCGCGGTCCAGGCCTAGCAGCCCGCCCAGTACCTGCCCCACTTCGTCATTACGGGTAGATAGTTGTTCCCAGGTGCCACCGGTGAATTCACGGAGCAGGCTCGCCGCTTTTTGCTCGGTGAGCTGATTTTTGCCGCGTTTGCTTGGTCTCATCCAGGCCGGGGAACGCGTCACCTCGAAACGCCGGTTGCCAATGGTCAGTTCGCAAATCACCTGCGGTTCAAGCCCGGGTGCCGCATGGTCCGAACGAATCTGGCGGCTGCCGGCACGGTTTCCGGGCAGTGAACCATACAGCGCATAACAAATGGCGTCCAAGATGCTAGATTTTCCGGCGCCCGTGGGACCGTCGAGCAAAAACAATCCGGCATCGGCCAGTTCATCGAAATTAATGGCTTCGCTCTGTGCAAAGGGGCCAAAGGCCTGGATCTGCAGTTTATGGATTCTCATTTAGAGCACCTGGGCCTCTCGCGTTCGTTGGATGACCGACAGAAGCACCGTCCGTTCGGCTTCATCGGCTGCGCGTTCACGCACATGTTCGATGAAGTCCCCCACGACCTCTTCGGTGCTGGTTGCCTTCGCTAGCCGTTCTGCGTAACTCTGGGGTTTTTCCTTGGCCTGGGCACCTTGCGGATCAAAGTTCAGGACCACGGTGTCAGGGAAACGTGCCCGGATCGACTGCATTGCCTCGGCCGGGCGTTCCGGGTCGGTCAGTGTCACCTGGCACCACGCGTCAACCGCGTATTCAAGCTCGGGGTCATCCAGCAATTGCTGCAGTTCACCACGCAAGATCACCAATCGTTTGGGTACGCTCAGTCGCACCTCATCGATGTTGACCACCCCCTGTGCGGTGGTCTCAAGGATCCACACACCCTTGGTCTGCTTCACCTCGGAGAATGAATATGCCAGCGGCGAGCCCGAGTAGCGCACGTTCTCACGAACCTGCTGGCGGCCATGAAGATGGCCCAGGGCCGCGTAGTCAAAGTGCTCAAAAAGCTCCACGGGAACCACGTCGAGGTTGCCAGTGCTTAGCTCGCGTTCCGAGTCGCTGCCGACTCCCCCGGCGGCAAACAGATGGGCCATGGCCACCGAAACCACCGCTGTTCCTTCGGCACGCCGCTGCTCCAGATGCTCGTCGATACGATTGATGGCCGCTTCTACCACCGCCTGATGGCTAGCCTTCTCAACACCTAGCTGGTCCATCACCATCCGCGGTTCCAGATACGGGATGCCGTAGATGAGCACCTGGTGATCCGGCCCTTCGAGCACCGCCGGCTGCAGCATCCGTTCAAGGTCCGCGAAAATATGAACCCCTGCCGCATCAAGCAGGTCCGCACCGAAGTTCAGCCGGGAGGCCGAGTCGTGGTTGCCGCTGGTCATGATGATTCGAGCACGCGTCGCAGCCAGCTCGCGCAACGCCCAGTTGCACAGCTTCACCGCATCCACGTGGGGCAAGGCCCTGTCGTAGATGTCCCCGGCGATCAGCACTGCGTCGATTTCCTGCTCACGGGTGATATCGATGATTTCTTGAAGCACCGTGCGTTGAGATTCCAGCAGCGAAGCACCGTGGAAGGTGCGGCCCAAATGCCAGTCTGAGGTGTGAAGCAATCGCATAGTGACCACCTTATGCAATCACACCGACACAAAGGACATTAGACTTGGAGATGTGAATGAAACCGGTGAAATTGCACTCCTGCCAGAGAACTACTCAGACAAGGTGTTCGCCATCCTGCTCGGCCTGGCCGACGGCGCAACCCACGCCCGCGACGACATTGATCCCGGGGCCACCGAGATCCTCCCGCTCTATCTGGCGGACGGACTTCTTGAAGCCCTTGAATGGGCCAATGACGGTGTCGCCAGCGACGAAGCGGCCTGCATGTGGCTCGCAGCACTGCGCAGCTACAACAAGCTGACCGGATCCTTCCCGGAGAATTCCCCTCAGCCGCTGAACCGCTGGATCGACGAGGAATTCACCCGAGTGGAAATCTTCGAAACCATCCATCAGGGCGACCCGCTTAACCTGTCCGGGCTGAACTCCGTGGATATGGGACAGGCCGGGCGTCCGACCGGTGTTGGCGCGGATTCAACCGGTGTGCTTCCGCGCGCCGCGATCGCCGCCCTGCTGGGCCGGGTTCCGGTGAGCACCACCGCAACGTTGGCCCGCTCGGCCGCTTTCCTCACGCATGACAAGCAGGCCGCCGAAACGTGTATTGCCGCGGCGAAAATCATCCGTTCTGCCATGGAACTCGGAGAAGAATCAGCCAGCGAATGGCCCGAGCTTCTTGAACCCCTAGAGGGCGTCGCGGCCGATGCCTTGCGTGAGATCGTCTCGCGGATCGCCGCAGGCATCGGATTGTCTCCAACGGCCGCCTACGATGCGTACTTCGCAGAAGACAACGAGGAAGAAACTTCAGAGGAATCGGATATTGTCGCGGCTCCGGCCGCCGCCGAGGTCGAGGTGATCCGCGATCCGGAGGTTGATGCCTACGCGGTGGCGCTGCTGACCGCCATCCACGGCTCGGATGCGGTGGGCGAGCGTCCGGCCAGCGCGCTGGATGACATCATCTCCGAACTGCACGACCGCTGGATGGCACTACTCGTCTAACCCGCTCAATCCACCGAATCAGGCGCTACGCACCGGGGTGCGTAGCGCCTGATTTTTGTGGTTCTGCCGCTGGGTTATCTACTGGTGGTGGTCGATGGCGCGGTGCGCAGCCCCGGGGCAAAACTGAGAAATGCGGCCGCGGCCCCGGCCATTGCCAACCAGAGGGCAGTGTCAAAAACGGATTTCAGGACGTTCCCGCACTCGCCTCCCGGCGAATTGAGACCAAACGCTCCAGCGGAGATGCCGCACGCGGCGCCTTGGAAGGAGAGCGGGAGCAGTAAAGCCACCACGGCGGCGGCGCTGAACAACACCGCTGCCGCGCCGATGCAAACCCCGCACCGGGCCATCCGGGCTCGTCGAGTTAACCAGATCAGCAAACACGCAACGAACAGCAATCCGGCCAGCAACAGAATCAGAGACGCCGGTGGTTGGGATAAAAAATCAATCATGCACGACGATTCGTCAAAGGGATACGTTGCTGCCAACCTATCAGCTTCAACACGCGCTGACGATGACCCCAGCCATGTTCGAGAAGAATTAATTTACTAGGCGGACAGCCCGAATCCGCCAACCATTTGCAGGAATTCTCCTTCTGAAATGATTGAAACCCGTTGCCCCTTTTCACGCAGGCGCAACACATGTTTGGCCTTGTTCGTCAGGCGCCCGGTGGCCAGGTCTTGCGGGACGAACCCGTCGCCTATCACCAGGGCGGTGGTGGCACGGGTGACTCGAGACGCTGATTGGGCACCGTATTGGGCGGCCATCTCCTTGGCCTGCGGGCGTGGCAGGCTCAGATTGCCGGTAAACACAATCACTTGCCCGTACAGCGGATGGCTGGGATCGGAGTCCAGATTCGGTACAGGGTTCAGTCCCTCCTGCGGCCAGCTGTTGAATGCGTCCTGCGGCGGCAATGGATTACCGGAAGCGAGCCAGCCTTGCGCGTCACGTGTGGCCCGCGACAGCTCGTCACCAGGTTTCCATTCCTGGGTCAGCCCCATTCCCACCCGGTAGTGATCAGCGGTCTGCAACACGGAGGTAGAACCGCTGCGCTGGGCGATATCGATCATGGCCCAGGCACAGGCCACGGAGTCGGCGAGCGCCTCGTGGTGATTTTCGATGGGGTGCCCGGCTTCCTCGGCGACGAATGGCAGCGAGTAGCTGGGCAGGTCATAGGCTTTGCGAGAAAGCTTGACGGTGCACAGGTGAGCGATCTGCGGCACAAACAGTTCACTGGCCTCGGAAGCCGCCCGGATCACCCCGGAATCAAAAGCGGAGTTGTGGGCAATCATCACATCTGAGCCGATGAATTCCAGCAGGTCGGCAAGCTTCTCATCCACCCGCGGGGCATCCTGCACCATGTCCGGGGTGATGTGATGGATGGAGACGTTACGCGGGTCGAAATGGTCAAACCCGGCCGGGGGCTTCATCAGCCACTGCTCGGTCTCAACAATTCGCCCGGAGCGTACCTTGACCAGGCCGACCGAACAGGCCGAGCCGATAAATCCGTTTGCTGTCTCAAAATCTACTGCTGTGAAGTCCAATGCCACGCCAAACAGTGTACTCTGCTTTGCCGTTGCCGGTTGCGCAGAACACCTCTGCACACCGGCGAAAGCCGAACCTATCCCCCTATGGCCGCAGGGGTAGGAACGCGAGCACCAGTCGCTATGCCCCGAGGTTGATTCAAGAGCTGACCAGTGCGCTCTGGTAACCGCCGCAGTCGATCAAGGCGCGGAATCGCGCTCTACGCCCTTTCAAGACGCAAGACATCTCACATTTTGAATCGCCAGGAGCTGACGCTATCAGCAACACCTCGGGGACCTGCTGTTGTTTACAGCAGGTCCCCGAGGTGTTTTGTTGTGCTCGACGTATTCTAGGCGGTTGCCTTGCGCAGGGTCAGGTAGGAAGAGCCAGCCAAGATGACGGCGAGGCCGGCGCCGAGGGCCGTCACCCCGGCCGCGGTCCAGGCGGCCAGCCAGCGCCCAACCTGTGGCCAGGTTTCGGTCATTGTAATCAGCGCGATCGCACCGAGTATCAGCAGCCCCAGACCGATGCAGAATACCAAGACGCCGGTGGTCCTCCAGCGCATGTACAGTGTTGCGGCGAAAAAGCCGACCATGAAGAGCAATACCATCAGGATGAAGTAGAACAGGATCTGGATCAGCCAGTTGTTATCGGCGATCCATTGCAAGGCGAAGAACTGTCCGTCCACACCCCAGCCGCCGGTGGCTACTTCAAGCAGGCCCATCAGGTAGTAGAACACCGCCAGGACCAGCGCGCAACTTCCAAACAACGCCAAGGTCCCTAAGTAGAAGCTTCTCCGGGAGACGCTCATTGCCATGGCGAAGGGGAAAGTCAGGGTCAGGGCTTGGATGCCCAAGGCCAGGAAGTACCACATGGGTGCCTGCGCACCTCCGCCATACAGTACCCCTTCGGCTCCGCCGCGACGCACCAGGTACCAGATGGCCAGGGTGAAAAGAAATGATCCTGCCAGCACGATCAGCGGGATTCCGATGAAGGTCCACTTATTGATCAGTTGCATGCGTGCGACCTTGATGATGCGGCTCATTTGATGGCCTGCCTCTCGGTAGTCTGTGCCTGGTCCATGTCTGAATTCAGCGTGCTGCGGACCACCAGCTGCTGGAGTGATACCGGGCTGAGTTCCAGGCCCAGGATGTGAGCCCGCTCGCGTTGCTCGGCGGTCAGGCGGCCGCGAACCGAAATGCTGGCCAAGGAGCCCAAGGAGTCGCGGTGGATGACCGGGTACCCGGAAATGAATTCCTCAACCTTTTGCGCTCCGCCGGTGACGGTGAAGGCCGCGCCTTGGAGCTCTTCGGCTTCTGCATCGACAATGATCTTTCCTTGATCGATCACGATCACGTGTTCCAGGAGGTTGGCGACCTCGTCGATGAGGTGGCTGGATAACACGATCGTGCGAGGGTGCTCGGCGAAGTCTTCAACCAGGCGGTCATAGAAGATCTGCCGGGCCACCGCATCCAATCCGAGGTACGGCTCGTCGAAAAAGGTGATCTCGGCGCGTGAGGCCATCCCGATGATTACCCCCACGGCCGAGAGCTGGCCGCGCGAAAGCTTTTTGATGCGTCGTTTCACCGGCAGGTTAAAGGCTCGCACCAGTTCTTGGGCAAACTCTTCGTCCCAGTTTTCGAAAAAGAGCGAGGCTGCGCGGAAGGCTTGAAGAACCTTGAAGTCATCCGGGTATTTTTGCGATTCACGGATGAAACACAGCCGGGACAGCGTCGCGTCGTGTTCAAACGGTGTGTGCCCGAAAATTTCAGCAGAGCCTTGGTCGGCGAAGTTCTGTCCGGTCAAGATGGACATCAGCGTCGTTTTGCCGGCCCCATTGCGTCCGAGCAGTCCGTAGATTCGATTCGGCGCCAGGCTCAGGCTGACACCGTCCAGTGCCCTGACATCCCTGTAGGTTTTGGTCAGGTCCCGGGTGGTAATGGCTGGTGTTTCACTCATTGCTCATTTCCTGCCTGTAGCTTTTCTCGCCGGCGGCGTTAGCCGACCGAGGTTGATTTGATCATGGCAATTAGTTCATCCATCTCGATGCCGAGCTTGGCCGCTTCGGCGGTCAAGGGGGTGATGAACTGATTGGCGAAGTGTTCACGGCGGCTGCTGCGCAGTTTGGCCGGCGCCCCCTGGGAGACAAACATCCCGATACCCCTTTTTTTGTATAGCAGTCCTTCTTCGACCAATTGATTAATCCCCTTGGCTGCGGTGGCCGGATTAATTCGATAGAAGGCGGCGAACTCATTGGTGGATGGAACCTGCGAATCTTCGGCCAGGGTTCCGGAAATGATGTCATTCTCGATCAGTTCGGAAATCTGCATGAAGATCGGTCTGGAATCATCGATCACCTTTGCTCCTCTCCACACTCGAACCCGTTCGTTGCTTAGTGGGTTCGTTACTCATGTAACTAACCATAGAACCAATGCACCCAACGCGCAAGAGTCCAAGGCGCAGGGATTCTAAGAATTTTCAAACTAATCGCTCAAGCAAAATCGGCCGAACCCCAAAAATCCGCGGAACTTCAACGATTTCGCTCACAGGAAACTCCTCCCGTGGAGGTTTCAATTACCGGTTCTGACTTGCGCCTTAGCCGATTCACTCAGACACCAAAGATTTCACACAGACACTGCTACAAAGCTAAAGACAACCCCCTTTTCGAACTACTTCCTCCAAGGATTGACCCTCATGAACATCTTGCTTTTTGCGGTGGTGGACCTGCTTGCCATCGCGGTGCTGACCATCTGCCTGTACCTCCCCCGCCACCGCCGTCGCGATCTGGTGGTCTCCTACTTCGGTATCAACATCGGCGTTTTCGCCGTAGCCACCGCGCTGTCCGGGAGCACCGTGGGAATCGGCATGGGCATGGGGCTGTTCGGAGTTTTGTCGATCATCCGACTCCGTTCGACCGAACTTGAACAGCACGAAATCGCCTACTACTTCTCGGCCCTGGCCATCGGCCTGATCGCCGGCATGGCCCCCAGCCCGCTCTGGCTTCCGATCGCCCTGATCGCACTGATCCTCGCGGTCATGTTTGTGGCCGACAGCTCCAAGGTGCTGCCCCGCTACCGTCATCAGGAAGTCATTCTGGACCGCGCGCTGACCAACGAGGCAGAGCTGCACGCCTACCTTTCCGCGGCGCTCAACGGCGCACAAATCCACCAGTGCACGGTCCAGCAGGTGGACCTGGTCAACGACAAAACCATCGTCCGCGCTCGCTTCTCCGCAGTGGATAGCCCGGTAATGGAGAACACCGCACTATCCCGGACCGGCGCGCTTCCAGCCACCAACTCGCTGACCGCAGAAAACCACGAAGTCATTTCCCAGGAGTCACGATGAACTGGACCCAGCACCTGCCAAGCATCTCGCTCGAAGAACTCAACGAAAGCGCGGCCCTGCAGACCCGGGTCGACCGCAAATACATCCTCTCCGCAGACCAGGCACAGGTATTGCTGCCGCAGCTGGCTTCCGGAGCCCAGGTACTCCAGATCGATGAGCTGCGTTCATTCAACTACTCCTCCGTCTACTTCGACACCCCGGAGCTGACCAGCTACCACCTCGCGGCCCATCCACGCAGGCGCCGTTTCAAGATCCGCACCCGCAGCTACCTCGATACCGGTGCATGTTTTCTTGAGGTGAAAACCGAAGGCGCCCGAGAGCAGACCGTCAAGGAACGGATCGAACACAACCTCGGCGAGCGCAGCACGCTGAACGCCGAATCCCATGACTACGTCGAGCAGACCCTCGCCCACGAGCTGGGCGACTGCCCCATCGATGTCACCGAGCTGGCCCCGGTCCTCGAATCCTCCTACCGGCGAACCACCCTCTACCGGGCGGAGACCAACAGCCGGGTGACCGTGGATGAGAATCTCGTCTGGGCCGACCCGAGGTCCGGTTCGCTGCTTCACTGCAACGAGGTGGTGCTGGAGACCAAGTCCGCCCTCAACGCCGGTGAAGTCGACCGCCTGCTGTGGCGTCACAATGTTCGCCCCTCACGCATCTCGAAGTTCGCCACCGGGTTGAGCCTCTTGCAGACACATTTGCCGGCCAACCGCTGGCATCGCACCACCAAACACAAAATCACCACCGAGTTTTCCCTTCAGGATTAGGAGCACGGCACATGTATCCCCGCGATAAATTCACGCGTTCGGCACCCGACGGCCCCAGACGCAACACCCGCAGCTTGATGACCATGGCCGCCACGCTGTCCATCGCCGCTATGGCCCTGGCCGGATGCAGCTCAATCAATGGCGCCGCGGCATCCAGCAGCGTGATCAACACGGAGATCAGCGCCGAAACCGCAAGCTTCTTCAACAGCGACAAGGTCCACGAGATCAGCGTCGAGGCAGACGAAGACGAACTACAGAGCCTGCTGGAAGCCTACGAGTCCGATCAATCCAAAGAATGGATCAGCGTCAACGTCACCATCGACGGACAGACCTTCAAAAATGTTGGCCTGCGGCTGAAGGGAAACTCCACCCTGCGCCAGGCCGACACCAGCTCCGATCCGCAGGATCTGCCTTGGCAAATCCGGCTGGACAAGTTTGTCGACGGGCAGAGCTACGCTGGACGTTCACAGTTTGTGATCCGCACCAACACCTCGGAAACTTCGCTGAATGAGGCGGTAGCGCTGGCACTTCTAGGTGAGGCCGGACTGGCCACCGAGCACGCCGCCGCCACCCGCTTCACCCTCAATGGCTCCGATGCCCAACTGCGGCTGGTCATCGATAACCCCTCGGATGAGTACTACAGTTCAGAAATGTTCAGCGGCGAGGGCATCACCTACAAGGCCGATTCCACCGGCGACTACTCCTACCGGGGCGAAAACGGCAGCGATTACGCAACCGCATTCAGTGTGGAAGCCGGCGCCGATGACCTCACCCCCATCGCCGAATTTTTGGACTTCGTGAACAACTCCTCGGATGAGGATTTCGCGGCGCAACTCTCCGAGCACTTGGACGTCGACCAATTCGCCACCTACCTGGCCATGCAGGATCTGGTCTCCAACTCAGATGACATCGACGGACCGGGCAACAATTCGTTCCTGCGTTACGACACCGCCAGCGGCACCATGACCGTGGTCGCCTGGGACCAGAATCTCTCCTACGGCGGCATGGGCGGCGGAGGCATGGGGGCCGGCGGCTTCGGGGGCCAGGGCGGCGCACCCGGCGGCGATAACGCAGGCGGCGGCCGCGGCTTCGACACCGATTCGATGCTCGAACGCTTTCTTCCCGATGATGCGGACCTCGACGCGGCCAAAACCCTGATTGCCAAAGGTGAGCTCCCAGAGGGGGCGGCCCTGCCCGAAGGCACCACGCTCGCCGATGGCACCACCTTGCTGGACGTGCTGAAACAGTTGGCCGAGGGCGAGATGCCCACCGGGCTGAACATACAGGGAATGATGGGCCAAGGACCGGCTCAGGGCGGTGACATGCCGCAGATGCCAGAAGGCCAGGCACCTGGCGCCGATGCGGGAACCGGCACCCCGGATACGCAGGCCGATGGCACCACCCAGGAGGAGGGCACCACAGATGCGAATACCGGCACCGAAGCCCAGGGTGGACGCATGGGCGGCGGCTCAAAGAGCAACGCATTGGTCACCAGGTTCTTGGCCAATGAAGATTTCAAGGCCCAATACGAACAGGCCAAAACCGATCTCACCGCGAAACTCTATGATTCGGGAACCGCGCAGAAGATCTTGGATACCTGGAGCGCACTGCTCACCAGCGAAGCTGGCGACATGGTTGACGCCGACACCGTGAGCACGGAGGCGGCCAAGATCAGCGCCTTCTTCACCGCGGATTCAACTTCCGGAGCTGACCAGTCCACGGGCCAAGTGCCAGGCCAGGCCCCTGGGCGCGGCACCAAGGAGGAAGAATCCACCGAAGGTTCGGCCTCCCCTAGCACCCCTGAGCAGTCCTAATCGCCGCACCGCGTGCACCACACGCGTGAATGGCAAGTTCCACCCACAAAAAACCGGCACCCCCAACGCCTTGCGCATCGCGGGTGCCGGTTTTCGGTTTTCGGTTTTCACCGCCGCACGTTACCGGGCAGCGAGCGCCTTGCTCACCTCGTCGATGATCACCGGCAGCAACGCGGTAAAGGCGCGGGCACGGTGAGAAATAGCGTTTTTCTCCGCCGGGGTATGCTCGGCCATGGTTTTCCCAGAACCCTCGGGTTCAAAAATCGGGTCGTACCCGAATCCGTGCGATCCGGCACGCTCGGTACGCAATACGCCGGCAGAACTGCCCAACTCGACAAATTCGGCACCTGCCGGAGTCGCCAGGGCGGCGGCGCACACAAACTGCGCCGCACGATGCTCACTGCCAATATCCCCCAGCTGCGCAAGCAACAGGTCGATGTTCGCCTCATCATTGCCGTGCACCCCGGACCACCGGGCGGAAAAGATCCCCGGAGCCCCGCCCAGCACGTCAACACTCAAACCTGAGTCATCGGCCAGCGCGATCAGGCCGCTGGACGCGGCAACCTCGCGAGCCTTCTTCAGTGCGTTGCCGGCAAATGTCACCTGGTCTTCCACCGGGTCGCTGGCCCCAGCAGTAGCCGCGTCGATCACCTGGGTGTCAACGTCTAGGCCCGGCACCTTGCCCCTCAGCAGCTCGCGCAGTTCACGCAGCTTGCCGGCATTGTGCGAGGCCAGAACCAGGACTGGTGCACTCACTGGGCAGCCCGCAGGGTTTCACGCTGGATCTGGGCCAATTCGTTGGTGCCGGCCAGCGCCAGGTCGAGCAGCGCGTCCAGCTCTGCACGCTTGAAC
Organism: Glutamicibacter sp. NPDC087344; assembly: GCF_044744225.1. Lineage (NCBI taxonomy): Bacteria > Bacillati > Actinomycetota > Actinomycetes > Micrococcales > Micrococcaceae > Glutamicibacter > Glutamicibacter sp. NPDC087344. Next base: position 463,375 of record NZ_JBIUXY010000001.1, read on the forward strand.
GGCACACCCTCGGCGGTTCCCTGGACTTCAACAAAGTCTCCGGCCCCGGTGACCACAACGTTCATATCGGTCTCCGCGCGCACGTCTTCCTCGTACGGCAGATCGAGCATTGGGGTACCGTCGATGATCCCCACCGAAATGGCGGCCACCGAGTCGGTCAGGACCTTGGCGCCCTTCTTCAGAATTCCTTCACCACGAGCCCATTCGATGGCTTCCGCCAAAGCGACGTAGGCTCCGGTGATCGCCGCGGTCCGGGTCCCGCCGTCGGCCTGCAAGACATCGCAGTCCAACACAATGGTGTTTTCACCCAGTTCCTTGGTGTTCACCACCGCACGCAGCGAGCGGCCGATCAACCGCGAAATCTCATGGGTGCGACCCGAAAGCTTGCCCTTGACCGATTCGCGCGAGTTGCGGGTGTTGGTGGCGCGTGGAAGCATCGCGTATTCAGCGGTGACCCAGCCGGTCCCTTCACCCTTCAACCAGCGCGGAACCCCTTCGGTGAACGACGCGGTGCACAGCACACGCGTGTTGCCGAATTCAATCAGAGCCGAACCTTCGGCCTGGGCGGACCAGCCGCGGGTGATGGTAATGTCTCGAAGTTGCGCGGCACCTCGGCCGTCGGCACGTAAAGTCATGATTCCATCCTATCCACTAGCCGCGCTCGCCCCAGACACTGGCACCGCGAGGCAAGAATCTTCTGCCGGGTTTTCGGCCACACCGCTAGGAGCCGGCGGCCTGTGACTGATCCTCAGCTGCCGGCAGCTTCACCACGGCACGCGGGACGAGCTTGTCGAAAACCCAGGCGAACACGAAGGTGTAGATCAAGAAGAACAGCAGCAGGCCCGCTTCCAGGACCAAGGCCTCCAGGATCGTGACCCCCAGGATGAATGCCAGGATTGGAACCAAAATCACTACCAGCCCGCCCTCAAAACCCAATGCGTGGGCAATTCGGCGGCGCAGTGTACGCTGGGTGTTCTTTTGCCGCTGTTCCCACGCGTCAAAAAGCATGTTGAACACGTAGTTCCAGATGAGCGCCACCACCGAAGAAACCACGGCGACGGTGGATGAATGGGCGCCGGAAAATCCCAGAAGCGACAGGCCGAAAGTTGTGGCAAGAATGGCGATCAGTTCATAACTGAGTACGTAAATGACCCTGCGAAGCATGGCGGACACGAAAATCTCTCCAAAAAGTAGCTGCCACAGGAAGTCCTCTACGAGGTTTCGCGTCCATGGTCGATGAATATGCCAGGCAAGGCAACGGTTTGCATCTTGGCCTGTTCACCCTAGGCTAGCACGCACCGCGCACGGTGGCATCAACTGGTTATTAAGCTCACCAGCTACCGGTTAACCAACACAAACCTGGCACAAGGCCGGGTTTGCGATAGGTAGGAAGGCTGGCTACTTTTTGCGTTTAAGCAGCGGAAATTTGCGTGTCTTCTCGTATTTGATCGTCGGCAGCGTGCCGGTGGGGGTGGCCACGTAGTCGGTCCCGAGGTCGCCCTTAAACAGCTCCGGGTCCTTGCCGTCTTTCAAGCTGCCCGAATACACCCCGTAGGTGACACCCGAAACGGCCACGGCGATCCCACGGTCATAGGTTTCCTTGGCTTCCTCAACAACCTTGTTGATGTCGGTCCATACCGGAATGTGGGTCAACAGCATACGTTCAGCCTTGGCCGCGGTAGCCATCTGCCCGGCACGTTTGCCAGTCAGGTGCACCCCGTCGATGTTGTCGTCGCGCCCTTCTTCGAACGCGGCCTCGCACAGGAACATATCGGCATTGTGCGCCGCGTCGATCAGCCCCTGGCAGGTATCGGTATCACCCGAATAGGTGAGCACACTGGTCAGCGTCTCGCCCTCCGGGGTTGGTTCGCGGGCTTCCACCCGCAGCGCGTACGCCTCTTCAATCGGATGGCGCACCGGGTACGGGGTGATGGTGAACGGCCCCAGGTGTACCGGCTTGAGCGGTTCCCAGACCTGGAAGTTATAGTCCTGGTGCATGGTGTCGCCTTCGGGCAGGCCGTAGGCGGTTTCAATGCGGTTCGCGGTGTCGGCCGGACCGTGCACCAGCATCTTTTCGCGGCCCCAACCGGCCGGATCCCAGCGGATCGCCACGTGCAGGCCGCACAAATCCATGCAGTGATCCGGATGCAGGTGGGAAATCATGATCCCATCAATGTCTTTTAGGTCGGTGTAGCGTTGCAGCACACCCAGCGCGCCGGACCCCAGATCCAAAAGGATCTTCCAGTCGCGTGTTCCATCAAAAGCCGACACCAGGTAGCAGGACGCAGGAGATCCCGGCCCCGGAAACGACCCGGTGCATCCAATGATGGTCAGCTTCATTCGGTTCTCGCTTTCGACGCGGCAACCATTTGCGGGGTAATCCGCGCAATGGCTCCTGTCGGATAGTGGGCGGCCACATGGTCCACATGACGCACCTGAAGTACCTCGGGACCGAGGAATCGGCGTGCCAGTACCCCAAAGCTATCAGCGTTGCCCGTCGCAAGGAATTCGTGACGCGCCGTTGCACCGTCTTCACGTACTAATGAGTGCCGGGTCAACGCCCTGAACGCATCCTTGGCCGTTTCCTCCGCGGAGGACACCAAGGTGACCGAATCTCCCATGACATAGGAGATCACACCGGTCAGCAGCGGGTAGTGGGTACAGCCCAAAATCAGCGTATCCACCCCCTTGTCCTGCAACGGTGCCAAATACTCTTCGGCAATACCCAGCAGTTCGGGCCCCGCGGTGATGCCCGATTCAACAAATTCGACAAAACGCGGGCAAGCCACGGAGGTCACTTCGAGGTTAGGCGCCGCGGCGAACGCATCCTCATAGGCCCGCGACCCCACGGTGGCTTGCGTTCCGATAATGCCGATTTTCCCGTTTTTGGTGCCCGCCACCGCGCGGCGCACGGCCGGCTGAATCACCTCAACCACCGGGATGCCGTACCGGGCGGTGTACCTTTCACGGGCGTCGCGAAGCACCGCCGCGGAGGCCGAGTTGCAGGCGATCACCAGCAGCTTCACCCCCGAATCAACCAGCTCATCCATCACACCGAGTGCATTGGCACGCACCTGGGCGATGGGCAGCGGACCATAAGGCGAGTTTTTGGTATCGCCGACGTAGATCAGCGACTCCCCCGGCAACTGGTCGATGATCGCTCGGGCGACGGTCAACCCGCCAACACCGGAGTCGAAAATGCCGATCGGGGTATCTGCATCCGGCGCGGAAACCTGCCCGGTGGCGAAAAAAGAATTCACGTGTTCTAGTACTCCGCATCCATCAGCGCGTGCATCAAGGTGTCCTGCACCCAAGAGACCAGGTTGTAAACCAGGGCCAGGTATTTCTGCGGCGTATCCACATCGCGAGCGTCATTAACCTGGGCAATTCGTTCGGAATCCTGGGCGCTGCGGATCTCCAAGCGCTCGGAAAGCACCAGCCGGACATCATTCAGGGCCTGGGCAAACCGTTGGGCCCCGGCGGAGTCAAGCACGATCTTCTCGGTTTCCAGCAGGAACTGGGCTTCACGCAGCCGACCGATTTTTTGGGTGATCAAATCCGACTCGGTCAACCGGCGGTGCTCCGCGGCGAGCTTCGGGTCAGCGCTGGCATCGGGCAGCAACCGCGCCAAGGCGGGATCCTCGATCGGCGGCAGCTCCAGTTCGGCCGGACGGATCCCGGTCAGCGCGTACAGCGGGTCGATATCCTCGGGGAGCTCGTGCACCTCGGCACGCTCGTCGAGCATCTGGATGATATCTGCGAACAATTCGCGCAGCAGCTTGCGTTCGGAGGAATTCAGCGACCCGGTAATTCCCCGCGGCCCGCGCTTAAAAGGCTTCGCCACGCCTAGGCCCCCTGCGTCATGGTGGCCTGCAGGCCAAAGCCGTGCATTGCCTGCACGTCCGACTCGATTGCCTCGCGCGCCCCGCTGCGTACGGTGCAGAACCCGTCGTGGTGCACCTGCAGCATCAGCTTGTCGGCCTTGTCGGGGCTGAAACCGAAGTACGAGCGAAATACGTAGGATACGTAGCTCATCAGGTTCACCGGATCGTTCCACACGATCAAACGCCAAGGGTTTTCGGTGGATTCACGGATCTGCGGGGTGGAAAGGACGTCGGGCATTGCGGTCATAACCCCATTTTACTCCCGCTGGCGCAGCGCCACGCGGAAGTGCACAAATCACGGCACGGCCACCAGCCGTTATACAGTACAAAGTGGTTCACCTCATCGGGTGCCGCCACTTAGCCACAGCACATCCACGATTCAGGAGCGTTCATGCGCACCAGCCTCTTCACCGACCACTACGAGCTGACCATGTTGCAGGCCGCCCTGGCCTCTGGCGCGGCGCACCGCCCGAGCGTGTTTGAAGCTTTCGCCCGCCGCCTGCCCGAGGGCCGGCGTTACGGTGTGGTCGGCGGCACCGGCCGCCTGCTGGAGGGGCTGGCCGACTTCCACTTCGAGGATCACGAGCTGAAACACCTCAGCGATCACAAGGTGGTGAACGCCGAAACCCTGAAGTACCTGGAGAACTTCCGGTTCACCGGCACTATCACCGGCTACGCGGAGGGCGAGCTGTACTTCCCGAACTCACCGCTTCTCACAGTCGAATCCAGCTTCGCCGAGGCCTGCGTGATCGAGACCTACCTCCTGTCGATCATGAACCACGACTCTGCCATCACCTCCGCGGCCTCGCGGATGATCGCCTCGGCCGGCAACCGGCCGTGCATCGAGATGGGTTCGAGGCGCACCCATGAGGAATCCGCCGTCGCCGCGGCCCGCGCGGCGATCATTGCCGGGTTCGCCTCCACCTCCAACCTCCAGGCCGGGGCCCGCTACGGGCTGAAGACCGTTGGCACCTCCGCCCACTCCTTCACGCTGCTGCATGACACCGAGCGCGCGGCCTTCCAAGCCCAGGTCGATTCGCTGGGGCGCGACACCATTTTGCTGGTGGACACCTACGACGTGGAAAACGGGGTGCGCACCGCGGTGGAGGTGGCCGGCCCCGAGCTCGGCGGGGTCCGGTTGGACTCCGGAGACCTGGTGCAACAGGCCGGCTGGGTCCGCACCCTGCTTGACGATCTGGGCAACTGGAACACCAAAATCACCGTCACCTCCGACCTGGACGAATACGCCATCGCGGCGTTGGCCAGCGCCCCAGTGGACTCCTACGGGGTGGGCACGGCCCTGGTGACCGGTTCCGGGCACCCAACCGCCTCGATGGTTTACAAGTTGGTCGCCCGGCAGAACGATGCCGGCGACTGGATCCCGGTGGCCAAGGCCGCGGCCAACAAGGCCAGCGTGGGCGGGCGGAAATACGCGGTGCGCGAGCTGAACGAGCGTGGCCGCGCGGTCAGCGAGGTCATCTCCACCACCGAGTACGCCACCGGCGGCCCCCAACGAGACCTGATGGTTCCACTGGTGGTCAATGGCGAGGTGGACCAGTCATTCGTCGGCGCCGACGGAGTTGCCAAGGCCGTGGTCCGGCACCAAGAATCGATCAAGGAAATGCCCGGCGAAGCCCGTAAATTGCAGCGCGGGGAGCCGGTGATTCCCACCATCATGGTGCGAAGCTGACCCGCACCGGCCACCCACCGAGTTCACAGCGGTGTGCGCTAGCATTTCACCCATCGATCGACACATCCCCAAGGAGGCTGCCATGAACCGCGCCCTGCTGATCATCGACGTGCAACCGGATTTCTGCGAGGGCGGTGCGCTGGCCGTGACCGGCGGGAACCTTGTGGCGGCCGGCATTGCCCAGGATGTGCGTACCCGGCGGGAAGCCTACACCGCGGTTCTCACCACGCAAGACTGGCATATCGACCCCGGAACGCACTTCTCGCAGACCCCGGACTATGTCGATTCCTGGCCGGTGCACTGTGTGGCCGGCAGCCCCGGCGCCGCCCTGCACCCCCAGCTGGCCGGGCTCAAGCCGGATGCCCGATTCGCCAAGGGGCGGTTCGCCGCCGCCTACTCGGGGTTCGAGGCGCATTTCTTGGACCCGGCCGCCCCGCACGCCGACGAGTCGGGCATCCTGCTGGGCGATTGGCTGCGCCAGCACGGCATCACCGCGGTGGATGTGGTGGGGCTGGCGGCCGATCACTGCGTACGCGCCACCGCGTTGGACGGTGCCGCCCAAGGTTTCGCCACCACCGTGCTCAGCCCGCTCACGGCCGCGGTCTCGCCGGAGAACATGCCGGCCATCAACGACGAACTGCGCGCCGCCGGGGTGACCGTGCTGACCCTCGGCTAGGCTCCAGCCGGGCCGGATCCGGCCCGGCTGCCCGCGGCAGCTCTCAGCTGCGCCCGACGAACCAGTCGGAGAGTTTGTCCAGACGCGCCTGCAGCTGGTCGGCGGTTGCCTGCGGCACGGCCGGCCCGCCGCACACGGTACGCAGCTTGGTATGTATCTGCGCGTGCGGAGTGCCGGTGCGCGCCGACCAGGCGGACACGTTTTTGGACAGCTTGGCCCGCAGGTCCATCATCCGGCGGTGATCGGAGACCGGTGCCGGTTTCGAGGCGCCGCGGCTGATCTGCTTGTTCTGCTGGGCGCGCAACAGCTCGGAAACCTGCTCGGTGTCCAGCAAGCCCGGGATACCCAAAAAGCCGAGTTCCTCATCGCTGCCGATGTCCGCCCCGGTCCCGAATTCGCCGCCATCGAACAAGACCCGGTCGAAGGACGCCTGCGAATTCAGCGCCTCGAATTTGTTGCGGTTCAGCTCGTCGCTGGCCTTGTCCTCCTTGTTGGCTTCTTCCAGCAAAGAGTCGTCCAGGCCGTCCTCGGGTTTCTCGCCCTCCCGGTCCAACGCGTGGTCGCGCTCGACTTCCATCTCATTGGCCAGCGCCATCAGCACCGGCACCGAGGGCAGGAACACGCTGGCCACCTCGCCGCGTTTGCGGCTTCGCACAAAACGCCCAACGGCCTGCGCGAAAAACAGCGGCGTGGAAGTGCTCGTGGCATACACCCCGACACACAGGCGCGGGACGTCGACACCTTCGGACACCATGCGCACCGCAACCATCCAGCGCGAGTCGGAAGCGGAAAATTCGTCGATCTTCTGCGAGGCCTTCGGGTCGTCGGAGAGGATCGTGGTGACCTTCTCCCCGCAGATCGCCTCCAGCTGGGTAGCGTACCCGCGCGCATCCTCGTGGTCGGTCGCGATGATCAGGCCCCCGGCGTCCTTCACGGTGCGCCGAACCTCGGACAAACGTCGATCCGCCGCCTGCAGCACCGAGGGGATCCAGTCCCCGTGCGGGTCCAGCGCGGTTCGCCAAGCGTGCGCGGTGACGTCCTTGGTGAAACCCTCGCCGAGGTTCGCTTCCATTTCCTCGCCGGCCGCCGTGCGCCAGCGCATGTTGCCCGAGTACGCCATGAACAGCACGGGGCGCACCACGTGGTCTGCCAGCGCGTTGCCGTAGCCATAGGTGTAGTCCGCCTTGGAGCGGCGGATGCCGTCACCCTCGTCGACGTACTGCACAAAGGGAATGGGGGCCGCGTCGGAGCGGAACGGGGTACCGGTCAGCGCCAGGCGCCGGGTGGCCGGCTCGAATGCCTCGCGGATGCCGTCGCCCCAGCTCAAGGCGTCACCGGCGTGGTGCACCTCGTCCATGATCACCAAGGTGCGCGCGTTTTCGGTTTTCGCGCGGTGCACCGCAGGTTTCAGCGCCACCTGGGCGTAGGTCACCACAATACCCATGTAGTGCGAGCCATGGCGTCCGTCGGAATTCTTGTAATTCGGGTCCAGTGCGATGCCCACCCGTTCGGCGGCATCGGCCCACTGCTTTTTCAGGTGGTCGGTGGGCGCGACAACAATCATCCGGTTGATTTTGCCGGAGTCGATCAGCACCTTGGCCAGGCGCAACGCGAACGTGGTTTTACCCGCGCCGGGGGTAGCCACAGCCATGTAGTCCCTGGGCTCGGACTCGAAGTACTTGGCCAGCGCTTCTGCCTGCCAGGCGCGAAGTTTCGGCCCGGTTCCCCAGGCCGCACGTTCCGGATACGCTACCGGCAGCTTGTCTTCCAGTGGAAGTTTGTCACCAAAGTCAAAAAGTGTCTCGGTCATTTACCCTTTTCCCGGCCGCGTACAGATCTGTGAGCAAGTGCGTGCGTCGAACGCCGCAACTACCCCATCAAGGATTCGTAGATCTCCTTGCATTCCGGACACACCGGGAACTTCTTCGGGTCGCGGCCCGGGGTCCAGACCTTGCCGCACAGGGCAATCACCGGCTCGCCGGACAACGCCGACTCCATGATTTTGTCCTTCTGCACATAGTGCGCAAAACGCTCATGATCGCCGGCCTCAACACTTTGAGTAGTCTCGGTACGTTCGATCGTGGCCGTGCCACCGCGGGTTTCTTCAGACTGTTCCACCATGCCTTCCAGTCTAATACGTACGACGCTTTCGTGGGGCGCCCAGCCGTGGGAGCTTGTCCACATCACCTGCCCCTTCCCCGTACTTCGACGCCACCCCGGCCCTCGATTCCACCTAGTCATGCACCCTTTGACCGGCGTTCGACCACTTCGAAGCCGTCGCCGCCCACCGTGGCTTTCCGGTCAGTGCCGTGTCCCACATCCACGTCCGGTTCAGCTTTCACAAAAAAGTTTTTGGTGTTTGTCCACAATCCGCACCCACCCCACCACACCCACCACCTGGGCATCGTTCACTAGAGTCATGAACAGCGCACTGGCCCAAGGCCTGAACACCCTGAACGAGGTCCTCGAACACCTGGACCCGTCCCTCGATGGCCTCTGCCTGTCCGGAACCAGCCTGCGCACCCTAGCCACCACCCTGCTCGACACCCTCGCCCTGCTGCGTGAATCCCTGGCCACCACCACCGACCCCAGGCTCGCCCTGGAACTGGCGTCCACCGCGCAACACCTCGGATTCGAAGCGTCCCGCATGGAACTGGTCGCCGCCGAACGAGCCAACGCGACCGCCGCCCACACCCTGGCCCAACGTGAGCTCGACACCCTCCGGGAGCACCCGGCAGACACCAGCACCACCCCGGTGCGTTCGACCGGGCGTAACTGCTACCGCAACCCCGAGGAACTCCTTGCCGCGTGGGGCCGCATCCCCTACGCCCACACCCACCGGATGGTGGCTGACGCGTTGGATTTGGTGGGTCGCAAAGACTTCACCGGCGCCAGGGTGCCCCCACGGTTTGAGCATTTGTCCGTATTGTTGTTCACCCCGGGCATGGACCCGGCCGCGGTGCGGGCGGTGAGCCGGAAACTGGCGAAGGTGGAACCCGCGGATCTGACCTTTGAAGGCGCTGCGACGTCTCCGACGTTGAGGCATGCTGATGGGCGTACCGTGGAGGAACACGCTGCTGAGGTCCTTGCGGATGAGTTCATTCCGATGGCGGCGGTGAAGAAGGTTTCGACCCTGATTTTGGAGGCGATTAACAAGGGTGGTCCGGTTCCTCCGGCGTCGTTGCGGCGGGGGCTGTTCGCGTTGCCGATTCGTAGCCCGTATTTCCGGGAGTTTTTGCTGCGGTTGTCGACGGCGGAGGGGGCGTGGGTGGATTCGTGGTGTGCTTCGGCGAGTAAGGCCAGTACGCGGGCGGGTCGGGCGGCGCGGAGGAATCCTGCCAGTGCTGCTCCTTCCCCGCCTGCCGGGTCGAGCACCGGGAAGGGTGGCCGGTCTGGTGCTCCGGTGCCGGGTGATTCGTTTTTCAGGGATCCGGCGGATAATCCGAACCAGCCTCCTGCTGGTACTGCGGGCACGGCTGGCGCTGCGGGTCCGCAGGACCCCGACACCAGCACGAGCACGAGTGATGCTGGCACGACCGGTAGCGCGAGCAATGTGAGTAACGCCAGCACGGCTAACAACTCTGAGACCGGCACGGGTGATTCTGAGGCCGGCTCAGCCACCAGCGGCATGAATGATGCTGCCCCAGCCACCAACGACACTACAGAAGCTGGGAACAGCACCGCAGAGGCCGCGGAGGCTGAAAACGGCACGGCCGCCAGCGGCACGAGCAGTTCTGAGACCGGCACGAGTGATTCTGAGGCCGGTTCAGCGAATAACAGCACTGCAGACGCTACGGAAGCCGAGACCGGCATAGACAGCAACAATAATCGCACTACGGATACTGCGAACAGTGCCGGGACCGGCACGGCCAGCTCTGAGACCGGAACCACCGACTCTGAGGCCGGTTCAGCCAACGGCAGTACGAGTGATGCTGAATGCAGCACCGCAGAGGCCACGGAGGCTGAAAACAGCACGGCCACTAGCGGAACCGGCACGACCGGCGCTGAGTCCGGTGCGAGCACCGGAAATAACACGACTGAGACTGGGACTGACTCGACCGCTGGCACCACTGAGACGGAACCGGGATCGGTTCACGGAGCAGGCCCCGACGGTCAAGGAGCCTGGTCCATCCAAGACCTGCTCCCAGACGACGCGGAACCGTTCTCCTGGGATGATGATGACCTGTTCATTCCCGAAGCGACCCCGCCCGAACGGGCGTTGAACGCGTTACTGGAGATCCTGCTGGACGCGAACGACCCCGCTAGCGGCCCCGTCAAAGATGGTGGCGTGAGCGTCCAGGGTGGCGTGCCGGTCCAAGGTTCACTTTTCGACCCAGACCCAGACCCAGACCAGGAAACTGATCCGGACACCGGACCTGTGGATGGGGCACCCCCTGCCCCGCCGCCGCGGAAGTCGTCGAGGCTGCGCCCGGTCGTGGTCGCCCACATGATGATCGATGACCTGAAAGATTTGGCCAGGTCCACCGCGCAGACCGCTCATGGGGTGGATTTACCTCCGGCGGCGTTACGAGAGTTGTTGTGCCAGGCGGATCTGATTCCTGCGGTATTCAACGCCGAGGGCGTGTTACTGGATTTTGGGCGGGCGCAACGGTTTGTGCCTAAGGTGCTGCAGCGTGCGGTGTTGGCGCGGGACCGGTATTGCCTGGTGCCGGGGTGTTTGGCGAAGGTTGAAGTGCTGGAGTTCCACCATACTGATCCGTATGCGTTGGGTGGGCATACCCGGTTGGATCGGATCGTTCCGGGGTGCAAGAGCCATCATATTGAGTTTGATCATGGGGTGGTGAAGGTTGTGTGGGTGAGGGGGTTGCCGTGGGTGTTGTTGCCGAGGGATCGGGATCCGGTGCAGCGGTTGCGGCGTAATTACAGTCCGCCGGGGGTGCCGACGAGTATTGAGTTACCCGAGGAATTCTCAACCGGTTGACTCTGGCTCACAGCAAAAGGGTAGGAGCCGGACAACGAGTATTCGTTGTGCAGCCCCTACCCTTTGGCGCGGTCAGCGATTGATCATGACCGCTTGCATAAGCTCTGGTTGGCGGCGTTCGTACCATTTGCCGCCCAGGACAATCCCGCCGATCAGCAAGCCTGATCCAAGGAGCAATCCCACTCCCAACGCGATGAATCCGGCGCCCTGGGACTGTTGCGCCCAGGCGATGACATATGGAATCACCACCGGAATCAGCAGCACGGCCATAACACCCATGGTGCCCAACTGCGTCAGCGCGATCCGCAACCCGTTGCCCGGAGGGGTTTTCATGGGGTTGTCCCCCGGCAGCGGCACCGCATAGGTGTAGCGGGCCGAAGCCACCGAAGCGACACCCAAAGCGATCATGAACGCGGCCAACGACAGCCCCAAATCGCCCGGCAGTCTCCACAGCTGATCGGATAACACCGGTGGCAGGACCGCGGCCAACAGCAACGGAAGAATACCGATGCTGAAACACGCTGCCACACGCCCGGCACGATCAGCCCGTCCCGACACCCCGGTCAGCACATGCAGCGCAAACGCGGTGTTGTCGTAGGAGATATCCGCGGAGATCGAAAAGCCGAGCAAGATCCCGATCAACGGGCCCAGCAGGAACATCATCGTGTAGTCGCCAGATTGGCGCCCGACGAACCAGAAAATCAGCGGCAGCATCGGCACCATCAATACCCCAATGGCGTACCGCGGGTCCTTGAGCCAGTAAACCAACGCCCTGGCAGTCACTGCACCGGTAGGAGTCGCGGGGACGACCTTAAAAACTCCCAATCCGCGGGCGGTTGCCGCGCGTTGCTGTGGTGGCGGTGCCACGGTAGCGGCCCCGGTGGCCCGCACCAGCAAAAGGTAAAGCCCCGCAAGGTACACCACGCCCAATACCGCACACAGCGCCAACTGCGCGTAGTTTCCCGCCGCCCACGCGCCGGGCAGGGCCGCGAACGCACCCAACGGGGTGTAGACGAGCACCGCGGAAATCGGGTTGATCCAGTCGGTGATGCTTTCCGCGGCCGCGAAGACGGAGGACAGCAGCGGACCAACCGAAACCAAAAGCAGGAACAACAGGGCGAAGGTCAGTTCGCGGAACCGCCGTTTGGCCCGCAACGCGGTCGCCATGATCGTCAGGTACTGGCACACCAACACCGCCATCACCGCCGTGGCAACCGCCGCAATCAGCGCAAGAATGAGCGCTGCCGGATCCGTCCGCCACATCATGGAGGCGCCCAGCAATCCCAGGAACGTCAGCAGCGCCGGCACAGAAATGAAACCGGCGAGCACCAACGCGGGAGCCAGGACCTTGGTCGGAATCCCGAAGTGCACAAAACGCGCCGGTTCCAACGTCAAATCCACACCGGTCAGGAGCGGCGGGATGATCGCCCAGCCCAGCACCACGGCCGAGCCGATGATGACGGTCAGTTGCCCGGGAAACGGATTCTGCTCCGCCGAGAACCAGCTGATGCCGGTGAGCAGCACGATCATCCCCAGGGCGTACAGTCCGCCGATGATCACGCCGACCAGTTGAGCGGTTGAACGTTTGAACCCGTTGCCCAGCAGCCGAAGTTTTAGTTTGAGGATGTGCGCAACCATGACAACCCCTCATTAGTACCTCGTCCGCCAACCAAATCCACGAAGCGTTCCTCCAAGGACTTCCCTTCACGCACCGCATCGACGGTCCCCTGGGCCTTGAGCACACCCTCGGCAATGACCGCCACATGGGTACACATACGCTGAACCAGGTCCATCACGTGCGAAGAGACGATCACCGTGCCGCCAAGCTGCACATAGCCGTTCAGGATGTCGCGGATGTTGGCCGCGGAGACCGGATCAACCGCCTCGAACGGTTCGTCCAACACCAACAGGTTCGGCGAATGGATCATCGCGGTGGCCAGCGAGATCTTTTTGGTCATACCTGCGGAGTAGTCCACCACCAGCTTGTCGCCGTCCTGCACCAGGTCCATGACCCGCAACAAATCTTCGGTACGCCCGGCCACCTCGTCACGGTCCATACCGCGCAGCAATCCGGAATAAGTCACCAGCTGCCTGCCGGTGAGCCGGTCGAATTGGCGGACGCCATCGGCTAGCACACCCAAGGTAGCCTTGGCCGCATGCGGTTCTTGCCATATGTCGATCCCATTGACCAGCGCGGACCCGGCATCGGGGCGCAACAAGCCGGTGGCCATGGAAAGCATCGTGGTTTTGCCGGCGCCGTTGGGCCCGACCAGCCCGTAAAAGGAGCCGGCAGGAACCTGCAGGCTGACGTTGTTCACGGCAACCTTGGAACCAAACTGCTTGGCTAGGGAGCGGATATCTAATGCGATCGGATTCATGACTCGAGCCTAGCAACGCCCCAAGTCATCGGGCATCATCCTTTTGAATTAACCCTGCAAGCTGGCAGTCCTTGTGACTGATCCGCGGGTCCACGCCAGCCCGAACAGGCACGGCGCATCAGGTACTAGGTTTAAAGCTGGGCAACTCATGCGCTCACGGCGTTGGGCATGAATCCACACTCTGCCACCGTGCGAGGGTTTCCAGTGGGAACACTCGCACCGCACCGGCTGAGTCAGCGACAATCAGCAACGAATCGGTCAGTTCCGCCTCACCGCAGAACTGTTCGGTACCGACGGTATCGACCAGCACCAATTCCGTTCGCGGAGGCGCAAACCAGGTCGTCAACAACGCAATAAGAAATGCAGCGATTGACAATGCAGTCAGCCATCTCGCCATACGCAGTTGCCTTACGGCCTTGGCCGCAGCCAGATGACCGTCATTGTCCCGCCACCGAGCGGTAGAAATCAGCCGGGGTGCACCCCCGGCGGCGTGCAAGGCAAGGTAGAGGCCGGCGAATGCGGTGCCAAGAGCCACAAGTAGCAAAGGTGCAACAATAACCGGCCAAGGATGGGCCAACTCGGCCAAGGTGCTGCGCAGCCCTACACCGCTGGCGATAAAAACACCGCCGAGCAGTCCAGAGAGTCCGGCATGCCATTTTGCCGCGCTGCTTCGAACCGTTTCCAACGCCACGCTGCGAGCTTGAAGCGTCTTCTTGGCATAATCCAATTCCTCGGGGCTGGCGCCAGATCCCGATCCAGGATGTCGAGCCCCGTTCACGTCACTACCCGTGATTTCCAGTAAGCGCCGCAACCGGACAATTCGCCGGGCAGCCTCCCTGCGTGCGTATTGGCCTTGCAACGGCACATCACCACGGGGTCGCTAGGTTCTTGGTCAAGCGCGATAACCAGCTGAAGCGGCCAGAAGTATTCGAATTCGTGGGTGCACGCCGGGCACGTACCCCAAAAGCGAATCTGGGTCGCCTCAATTTCATAAAATATCGATCTCGTGGCTTCGCGGCCGAATTCGTCACTGCTGTCCTGCGACCATGGCCGATCTGGATTACCTGCCATTGTTTCCCGCCTCACTGCCCGAAGTTGTACACCAATTCAACACCATCGCTAAGTGCGGGGCATAGGGAAGATTCGCAGTGATCCGCAGTGGCACCAGCACTCAGCTGAGGCCAAATCGCTGGAGTCCAGATACAGCACTGCGCTGCCCGAATCCTATGGCGAATCTCGAACAGCGCAGTGGCCGATGGCGGAAACAACTCCTAAAAAAGCACTCGCGCCAGCTTCTGCCGGGAGGCGGCGACCCGTGGATCGTTGGTGCCGATCACCGCGTAAAGCTCGATCAACCGGCGACGAACCCGCTCGCGGTCTTCGTCAGCCAGACGCGCAACCAAGGAAACCAGGCGAGAGAACGCATCCTCCACATGTCCGCCGACGATGTCCAGATCAGCGACGTTCAGCTGGGCGTTGAGGTCATCCGGGTTCGATGCCGCCTGCTCGCGGGCCTGATTCAAATCCAGGTTCTGCGTGCGCGAGAGCAGACGCACCTGATACAGGCCCACCTGCGCTTCGTGGTCGTTCGGCTTCTCATTCAGGGCCTGCATGTAGGCGGCTTCCGCCGCGGCGTAGTCGCCCTGTTCGATCGCGTCGATCGCCTTCTGGTGCAATGGAGGAAGAGCCGGCTCCTGCGCGGTCCCGGCGAACGGCGGCACGGTGCCGCCCAGACCCTGCTGCGCGGCAAGGGTTTCCAGCTGGCCGAACACCTGCTCGATCTGTTCCTCGCCCGCAGGCCCCTGGAACAGCGGCACCGGCTGGCCGTTGATCAGGGCCACCACCAGCGGGATCTGCTGGGCCTGGAATGCCTGGGCGATCTGCGGGCGCGCTTCGGCGTCCACCAGGCCAAGCACAAACTTACCGCCGCGCGCATCAACAAGTTTGCGCAGCGAGGCGTCCAGCTCGGTTGAGGCCGCTACCCGGGGCGAGCCCAGGGAGACGATCGCCGGAACCCGCTGTGAGAGGGCGACAAACTGCTGGAAGGCGGCCTCGTCCAGCTCCATCGTCCAACTCGCGCCGGCTAGCGGCGTGTCGGTATCGGTGGGCTGCAAACGGTGCGACGACAACGCGCTGAGGTCTACGGCGCCACGGGAGGACGGGATCGTTGGTTCTTCGCTCACGGTTACTTCACTTCCTTCACGTTCAGCAGCACTACCTCGGCCGCAATCAGCTGAATCTTATCCTCTGAGCCCTCGGCAGGCAGGTAGAACATCACCGGTTCGGCGTAGTTGATTTCAACATCGCCGGTCGAGCTGGACTTGCCCAGCAGCTTTTTGGTCAGTTCGTCGGTGCCTTCCAGCGGGTCCGCGTCCTCTGTGCGCTCGAAGACCGCACGCTGGTTCAGCTTCCCGGTCACGATCGCTCCGCCGTCCGGGGTGGAGAGCACACGGGTATCCCCTGCGGTCACAGTCCGCGAGTACTTGACCTTCGCCTCGTTGGCATTTTCCGACTCGGACTTCTGCCCCGCGTGGATCGCCTTGATGAATTCGGACTCTGCGAACTGGTCCGCGTTTTTGGACTTCTCGTTGGTCAGCACGTCCGCCAGCGACTTCAGCGCCGCCTCGGGGGTCTGCTGCAGCCCCTCGGCGTCCGGTTCCAGCTGCTTGATCGACGGGTCTCCGACCGCGATCCCGGGGAAGCTCGCTCCGGGAAGCATCTGCTCGGCGAAAATCACCTGGTAGTTATCACGCGCGGTGGCCTGCACCAGGGTCAGCGCCTGCGGCAGGGTCGCGGCGTCCGAGTCCTTCGCGGTCACCACGGTGATCACCCGCGGGAAGCTTGCATCCGACGTGTTGGGCACGGCGGCCGAGCGGATCACGGAGGTGTTCAGGGCCAGCGGCTTCGCGACCTTGATGTCATCATTCAGGATGTCGTAGCGGCTGGAGCGGATGTATTTGAAGGCGCCGGCAGCCCGGGATTCAAGCAGTTTTGGATCACGTTTTTCATCGGCTGCACCGACCTGCTTTTGCACATCGGCCAAGATCCGGGTGAGCTGCTCCTCGGTGACGACCGGGAAGGCGTTTGGCTCGGAATCGGTTGCCGCCGATTCTTCGGCTGTTTCACTGGCCTGATCGGTAGCGGTCGCGGTGGAGCTTTCGGTCGCGCTCGGCGAAGTGGTGTCGCTCGCGCTCGGCGAAGCGGTGTCGCTGGCGCTCGGCGAAGCGCTCTGCGTGGTGTTTGAGATCGGCGAGGACGACGCATCGTCAGACGGTGCCATCGGCAACGCAACCCCGGAAACCGCCAACGCGAGCACCGCAACCCCAGCCACCGAGTTCTGGGTGGTGGTTTTGGTTTTGGCCGGCGCGGCGGTACCTGGCTTGCCGGTGCGCATCACCAACAGAGCCAGCCCGAAGACCAGCAAGAGGGCACCAACGATGATCAGCGGGAGGGCAAATGGCATGGCTTCATCGTTCGCGTAGGTGACGGAGATGTCAACCGGGGCGGCGTCCTTGCCTCCGGCGGCCAGCAGCAGGGACCAATCTCCGGTATCCGGGGCGGTCCAGCGGTAGGTCATGGTTCCGTCAGCGGTCTGCGAGTCGAAAAAGATGTCAGAGGTCTGCGGATCCGGCGCGCTGGCATCCCCCTCGACGAAGGTCGCCTGCATCTGGTGGTTGACGGTATCGATTCCGGTCACCTGGGCATGAGCGGTCTTGCCGACCCACGCCTGAACGTCATAGCTGCGACCGAGGGAAGCGGTGAATTCGCCCTCGCCGGTGATCACCAGCTCCACCGGGGCGAGATCCGCGGAGTTCACGCTGGATTCGATCAGCGTCAGCGGAGCCTGGGAATCAAACTGCGGCATGCTGGCTGTCACGGTTTCGGGCGGAGCCCAAAAGGTCTTCTGTCCGATGCCTACTACCAGGGCCGCCGCCCCGAGCAACATCGCAATCACGGAGATTACTTTTCGCACGATTTCACCTATTCACCTACGTCTCACAGCTGTACTATCCCCAGTCTAACGAGTTGTACCGCCGCATGGTTCCTCACAGCACCTGTGAACTGGCTCAATTACCCAAGTCCGCGGTGTCTTTGGGCACACCGGAATTGCCCTGGGCGCGGTATGCTCAGTGCCATGCAGTCAGATCAGCCGCACGAGCCCTCCGAACCAGCCGAGCGCACCGGGCCGATCTCCTCCTCACCGGGGGAATCGGGCGGACGACGTTCTCCGTCCCCGGCCGATCCGCTGCACCCTCACACGCGGCGCCAGAATCATGAGCAGGCGTCCTTCCCGACCCCGCAACAGGCGCACCCGCATGCACCAGGTTCGCCCGAGCCCGGTGGCGCCGGGCCCCATCCCAGCTACCGCGAGCAGCACGCGCCGCACCCAGCCGAAGACGACGAGGCGCCCGGCAAACCGCGAGCATCCTTGCGCCGACGATTCTCCCGGCGACTGGCCTCCATGCTCAACACCCCGCGGCGCAGCGATGCGCTTGGCGAGGAGCCGCACGACGATCAGGACGCCCCGGATCCGATCGCCGCCTTGCACCCGATTTCCATGGGGTTCTTGGGCACCATCGGGGTAGGCCTGGCCCTGGGCGGCTACTACGTCCTGACCAACGTCGGCTCACTGATCACGTGGATCTCGATCGCGCTGTTCATCGCCCTGGGATTGGACCCGGTGGTGCGCTGGATGGTTTCCAAGGGCCTGAGCCGCCCCTTGGCTGTCACCGCCACAATGTTTGGCATCCTGGCACTGTTTGGCGGGTTCATGGCGCTGATCATCCCGACGCTGGTCACCCAGATCACCTCCTTTATCACCGATGCTCCAACCATCATCAACAACTTCCTGAACAGCGAATGGCTAGTGCAGATCGACCGGCAGTATGCCCTGACGCAGCGCCTGGACGAAGAGGTGAATCGGTTTTTCGGAGATTCCGGAGCGATCACCAATGTTTTCGGCGGAGTGCTGGGCGTCTCGCAAACCGTCGCCCAGTCGATGTTCGGCATCTTGATCGTATTGGTGCTGGCCATCTACTTTTTGGCCTCGCTGCCCACCATCATGTCCTTCGGCCTGCGCCTGGCCCCGCGGTCCAAACGCGAACGAGTCGGCGAGCTCGCGGTGCGCATTACCCGCTCCGTGGGCAACTACGTGATGGGGCAGGCCACCGTGGCCTTCTTGAACTCGCTGGTCGCGCTGATCCTGATGTCCATCCTCGGGGTGCCATTCGCGGCCCTGCTCACCTTGGCCGTAGCGATCCTCGCGTTCATCCCGTTGGTCGGAGGCGTCATCGCCGGAATCTTGGTGACCCTGGTGACACTCTCCCTGGGCTGGCAGACCGCGTTGATCTACGCCCTGTGCTACTTCGGTTACCTGCAGCTGGAGGCCTACTTCGTGTCGCCGCGCATCATGCGCCGGGCGGTGGCGGTCCCCGGAGCCGTCGCGGTGATCTCTGTGATCGCCGGTGGAACGCTGGCCGGGATCACCGGGGCGCTGATGGCCATTCCGGTAGCCGCCAGTGCGATGATTTTGCTGCGCGAGGTATTCATCGCCCGCCAGGATCGGCTGTAGCACCACACGCCGTCGCCGGCCGGCAGAATCAGCTGCCAGGTGTGTTGCCCTTCGGCGCGGTCAGTACTTGTACGAACGGGTCTCCCAGCACCGCGGGTGCCAGTGCCGCCGGGCCGTCGCCGCAGCGTCGTCGCCAGACCAGTGATCCGCCCGCCACGCCACCAGGTGGGCCACCCCCACGGTGATCTGCCGGTGGCACCCCGGGCAGGTGTAGGTCTTCTGGGCATTCAGCGCCGAAATCTTGCGCACATGCCATTGCCCGTCCGGCGCGTCCTGCAGCATCACCACCCCGTACCGCGCCCGCTGCATCCACTCATCCTCGCGGTTTCCCGCGCCGTACTCATCATCCGAATCCTGGCTATACCGCGATCCCCCACCTGATGGGCCCCTGGAGTTTCCTCGGGGATTGGAGCTGCGGCGGGGGCGGTTAGAGCGTGGCATGTCTTTAATCATGCCGTATTGCGCGGGCGCCGAGCTCATATCCCTAGTAGAGTGTGTCAGGTGCGTTTAGTGGTTGCGAAGTGTTCTGTAGATTACGAAGGCCGGTTGCGGGCCCACCTCCCGTTGGCGACCCGCCTGATTATGGTTAAGGCCGACGGCTCGGTGCTGATCCATTCCGATGGCGGCAGCTACAAGCCCCTGAACTGGATGAACCCGCCGCTGACGCTGCGCGAGGTCGCCCCCGATGAGGACGCCGCGGCCCTGGGCGCGGTGAACACCTGGAGTGTTGCCAGCGCCAAAACCGATGACCGGCTGACCATCCACTTCCACTCGATCGAACACGATTCGGCCCATGAGCTGGGCAACGATCCGGGCCTGATCAAGGACGGCGTGGAGGCCGATCTGCAGCGCCTGCTGGCCGAACAGATCGATCTGCTCGGGCCCGGGCACAAGCTCATTCGCCGCGAGTACATGACCGCCATCGGCCCGGTGGACATCCTGGCCCGCGACGGGCACGGAGCGAGTGTTGCGGTGGAACTCAAACGCCGCGGAGACATCGACGGTGTGGAACAGCTCACCCGCTACCTCGAGCTGCTCAATCGCGATCCGCTGCTCAAACCCGTGTCCGGGGTGTTTGCCGCGCAGCAGATCAAACCGCAGGCCCGCACCCTGGCCGAGGACCGCGGTATCCGCTGCCTCACCCTAGATTACGACGCCATGCGCGGAGTGGACGACTCCGAAGGCCGGCTTTTTTAGCCCCTTGATCCTCCGGGTGGGCTTGCACCGAACGCTCCAGATTTCATCCAGGGCGAACAGGCAAGTTCATCAGGCTTAACAATCGCGCCGTTGGAACAGCCTGAGTGCCGTGGCGGTGCCACCAGAGAGTGCAGCGCTGCACCGGCACGAGAGTTTTGCGAAAAGGCCGCCCAGGGCCGGTTCCGGCCTCAGGACTCCGGGCCCGCCGCGCCCAGACATCGCGGGGGCCGAACTTCTGGCAATTTCCGTAATTTCCGGGTGAAACACGCCTAAGCTAGGAGCATGACTGCTTCGCGCTTAGTAATGTTCGCCACCCTGGTCTCCGACGGTATGAAGGTCACCGACGGCGCATTGGCCATCGAAGATGACCGCATCGCCTTCGCCGGCAACCGCGACGACTTCCTGCTGCGGGAGGATGCCGAGCAATTTCCCGAACACCCGGTCCCCGAGGGTGCGGTATTGATCCCCGGCCTGATCGACCTGCACTGCCATGGGGCGCTCGGTGCGGATTTCGCCGCTCCGGAGCATCAGGCCGTGACCGCGGCCCTGGAATTCTTGCATAAGGCCGGAACAACCACCCTATTGGCTTCCCTGGTCACCGCCGAACGCGGTGCCATGATTCAGGCCACGGAGATCCTTGCAGAATTCGCCGAGGCAGGACAGATCGCCGGAATCCACGCCGAAGGACCGTTCCTGTCCGCGGCGCGTTGCGGCGCCCAGGACCCGCGCTACCTGGGCAACCCCGACCCGGAGTTCGTCGACGAGCTTTTCGCCGCGTCCCGGGGGCAGCTGCGCACCATGACCTACGCGCCGGAGCTTGAGGGAACCGACGAGCTCATCAGCCAGCTGGTCTCCTACGGCATTGTGCCGTCCTTGGGCCATACCGATGCCTCCGCGCAAGTCACCGCAGATTCGTTGCTGTTCGCCCGCGAGCAGCTGCGCAGCGCCGGGGTGGACGGTTTTACCGAGAAACCAACCGTCACCCACCTCTTTAACGGCATGCCGCCGCTGCATCACCGCGAACCGGGCCCGGTGGGGGCTTGCCTGGAAACCGCGCAGCGTTCGGACGCCTACGTTGAGCTGATTGCCGACGGGGTGCACCTGTCCCCCGACACCGTGCGCCTGATGTTTAACCTGGTGCGTGCACGCAACATCCTGCTGGTCAGCGATTCGATGGCCGCCACCGGGTTGGCCGATGGAAGCTACACGCTGGGTCCGCAGGAGGTGATCGTCGCCGACGGGCAAGCCCGCCTGGCCAAGGACGGATCGCTGGCCGGCGGAACGGCCACCCTGCTGCAAATTCTCCAGGCCACGGTGTCCACCGGGATTCCCCTGGTCCAGGCAGTCTACGCGGCCACGGTCAATCCGGCCTCCCAGATCGGCCTGGCCGACGAGGTCGGCTCCCTGCACTATGGTTTCGCCGCCGACGTGCTGGTGCTTGATGAGCACTTGCAGCTGGTGCAGACCTTCCGCAAGGGAGAACTGCTCTAACCCGCAAGCCGAGCAGCCCCAAGCCTGCCGCGCTGGAACGTTCCGGCGCGGCGGGCTGCCGCCGTCTTAACGAGAAAAACTCCCGCCCCGGCGCTGCCGTTCCGCGAGGGAACAGCCGCGCCGAGGCGGGAGCAAAAGTATTTAGATCTGCCAGGAACCGGCGATCGGTCCTGCTTCGATCCAGGAGGAGAAACCGGTGTAATCCCGGTAGTCCATCGCCAGCAGCAGGGGCTCACCGTTGCGGGTGAGCTGCACGATCACAAAACCCGGAGGGATCCGTTGGGCCTCGTGCTCGTCCGCCCGTCGCCACCCCGTGACGTCCAGTCCGCGGCGTTCAACCACAAAACTGGGGATCGGGGAGACAGAGAAAAACCGCAACAGGTCTACATGTCCGCCGCCGTAGCGGCCGATCACCATCATCCATTTGCCCGCAGGGGTGAGGATGGAGGCGTCGAAGGTGCCTAGCGTACGCCGCAACTGAATGCGGCGTACCGCCATGGCACCAAAAAACAGCACGATGCCGGCTAGAACCAGCAGCGCTATGAGAACTGGTGCGGTAATCTCAATCAATTCATCGCCTACGCTGCGTCGTGAAGCACAGCGTTGTCGGCAACGATCACAACACGATCCGAGTCAACCGAGAAGAAGCCTCCATCGATCTGGACCGTGAAGCGGGACGCGGAAACCGGATCGATTTCCAGATCCCCAGCGGCAAGCACCGACAGCATCGGAACGTGACCGGGCAGAACTCCGATCTCGCCGTCTACCGAACGAGCCTTGACCAGCTTCGCCGGGCCCGACCACACAAAGTGGTCGGCCGCGACGATTTCGACCTGAAGTTCGGCCATGGTTACTTGCTGGCCTTCTGGATCTCAGCCCACTGGCGCTCTACGTCGTCCAAACCACCGACGTTGAAGAACGCCTGCTCTGCGATGTGGTCCAAGTCGCCATCGCAAATGGCGGTGAAGCCCTCGATGGTGTCCTTGATGGAAACGGTCGAACCCTCGACACCGGTGAACTGCTTTGCGGTGTAGGTGTTCTGCGACAGGAACTGCTGGATACGACGTGCACGTGCCACGACGACCTTGTCCTCTTCGCCCAGTTCGTCGATACCCAGGATCGCGATGATGTCCTGCAGTTCCTTGTTCTTCTGCAAGATGGCCTTCACGCGGATGGCCGTATCATAGTGAGCCTGACCGATGTACTGCGGATCCAGGATTCGCGAGGTCGAGGTCAGCGGGTCGATTGCCGGGTACAGACCACGCGAGGCGATTTCACGCGACAGTTCGGTGGTTGCATCCAGGTGGGCGAAGGTCGCTGCCGGTGCCGGGTCGGTGTAGTCATCGGCCGGGACGTAAACTGCCTGCATCGAGGTGATCGAGCGGCCCTTCGTCGAGGTGATGCGTTCCTGCAGCAGACCCATTTCATCGGCCAAGTTCGGCTGGTAACCCACGGCGGAAGGCATGCGGCCCAGCAGGGTCGAAACCTCGGAACCGGCCTGGGTGAAGCGGAAGATGTTGTCGATGAACAGCAGCACGTCCTGGTTCTGCACATCGCGGAAGTATTCCGCCATGGTCAGAGCGGACAGTGCCACGCGCAGACGGGTTCCTGGTGGCTCATCCATCTGGCCGAACACCAAGGCGGTGTCCTTCAGAACGTTTGCCTCGTCCATTTCGACCCAGAGGTCGTTACCCTCACGGGTGCGCTCGCCCACACCGGCGAATACCGAGGTACCACCGAAGTTGCGTGCCACACGGGTGATCATTTCCTGGATCAGCACGGTTTTACCCACGCCTGCACCACCGAACAGACCGATCTTGCCACCCTTGATGTACGGGGTGAGAAGGTCGATCGACTTGATGCCGGTTTCCAGCATCTCGGTCGAGCCCTCAAGATCCGAGAACTTCGGTGCCTGGCGGTGGATTGGCCAGCGCTCGGTGACCTGGATCTCCGAGTTGTCAACGTCCAGGGCATCGCCCAGCACGTTGAAGATGTGGCCCTTGACGCCGTCGCCAACTGGGACGGAAATCGAAGCGCCGGTGTCCTTCACAGCGGCACCGCGGACCAGGCCATCGGTGGCCTGCAGCGATACGGCGCGAACCAGACCGTCACCGAGGTGCTGGCTGGTTTCGAAGGTGATGGTCTTGGTTACACCATTGAGGGTCAGCTCAGCGGTGAGTGCGTTGTAGATTGCAGGCAGTGCATCGGCAGGGAACTCGACGTCCACGACCGGGCCAATCACGCGGGCAATACGACCGGTGGCCCCTGCGGTAACCTGCTCGTTGAGTTGGGCAGTCATCTTTCTCACTTCTTGTCTGGTCGGAGCGATTGGGAAATTAGTCGTTCAGCGCGTCGGCGCCGGCAACAATTTCCGAAAGCTCCTGGGTGATTTCAGCCTGACGGGCGTTGTTACGCAGTCGCGTGTATTTCTTGATCAACTCGCCGGCGTTGTCGCCCGCGGCCTTCATGGCGCGCTGACGGGCAGCGAGCTCGGAGGCTGCGGCCTGCAGCTGGGCGTTGAACAGACGCGAATCGATGTAACGCGGCAGCAGTGCATCCAGCACTTCCTCCGGCGATGGCTCGAATTCGTACAGTGGCAACAACTCGTCGGTAGGAGTCTCGGTTTCACCCTCGACAACCTCCAACGGCAACAGACGGATAACCGTCGGTTCCTGCGTGACCATCGACTTGAACTGGGTGTATACAACGTGGATCTCATCCACGCCGCCCTGCTCGTAATCGTTAGCGAAGTCCTCAAGGAGGATTTCGCGCAGCTCGCGTGCGGTTTCAAATTGCGGGGAATCGGTATTCCCGGTCCACACTCGGGCGTACTCGCGCGAACGGAAATCGAAGTAAGCCTGGGCCTTGCGCCCGACCAAGTAGGTCTTGACTTCCTTGCCTTCCTCACGCAGGAGTTCCACGAGGTGCTCTGCCTGCTTCAGAACGCTGGCGGAGTAGGACCCGGCGAGTCCACGGTCCGAGGTCATCACCAGCACTGCCGCGCGACGGACATTGTCCGACTCGGTGGTCAGCGGGTGCTCAACATCGGCCTGGGACGCGACGGCGGTAACTGCACGGGTGATCGCATTGGCGTACGGCAGCGAAGCCGCAACACGGCTACGTGCCTTGCCGATGCGGGATGCAGCGATCAGTTCCATCGCCTTGAAGATCTTGCGCATCGACGAGGTCGAGGCAATCTTCTGGCGGTAGACCCGAATCTGGGCTCCCATGTGTGTCCTTTCCTTATTCCCAACGTTTGGGGTGCGGCGCCGAATCCGGCACCGTACCCCTAAACGTTATGGAAATTGTCAGCGCTTCTGCTTGACGATCTGTTCCTGGTCGACGGACTGGGCATCCAGAGCATCGTGCTCTTCGTGTCCGGCAGCAACCAGCTGGTCATCGCCCTGGCCGAAGAAACCGGCCTTGAAGTCAGCGATAGCTGCCTTCATGGCGTCGACGGTCTCGTTCTCCAGCTTGCCGGTCTGAGCCAGAACGGTCAGCACCTCAGTGCGGTGACGCAGGTAGTCGATGAACTCGCGCTCGAAGCGCAGTACATCTTCGACCGGAACATCATCCAGGTAGCCGTTGGTGCCGGCCCACACGGAAACAACCTGATCCTCGACGGCGTACGGCTGGTACTGGCCCTGCTTGAGCAGTTCCATCAGGCGTGCACCACGGGTCAGCTGCTGCTTGGAAGCGGCATCCAGGTCCGAGGCGAACATGGCGAAGGCCTGCATGTCGCGGTACTGAGCCAGTTCAAGCTTCAAGGTACCGGAAACCTTCTTCATGGCCTTGACCTGAGCGGCGCCACCCACGCGGGAAACCGAGACACCCACGTCGACAGCTGGGCGCTGGTTGGCGTTGAACAGATCCGACTGCAGGAAGATCTGGCCGTCGGTGATCGAGATGACGTTGGTCGGGATGAAGGCCGAGACGTCGTTGGCCTTGGTTTCGATGATCGGCAGACCGGTCATCGAACCTGCGCCCAGCTCGTCCGAAACCTTGGCGCAACGCTCAAGCAGACGGGAGTGCAGGTAGAAAACGTCGCCCGGGTAAGCTTCGCGTCCTGGCGGACGGCGCAGCAGCAGCGACACGGCGCGGTAGGCTTCAGCCTGCTTGGACAGGTCGTCAAACACGATCAAAACGTGCTTGCCACCGTACATCCAGTGCTGGCCGATGGCCGAACCTGCGTATGGTGCCAGGTACTTGAAGCCGGCAGGGTCGGATGCCGGGGAGGCCACGATGGTGGTGTACTCCAAGGCGCCCTGCTCTTCGAGGGTCTGGCGCACGGCTGCGATGGTCGAAGCCTTCTGGCCCACTGCAACGTAGATGCAGCGAACCTGCTTGGTCTGATCGCCGGTGGCCCAGTTGGCGCGCTGGTTCAGGATGGCGTCGACA
Source organism: Glutamicibacter sp. NPDC087344 (assembly GCF_044744225.1). Classification (NCBI taxonomy): domain Bacteria; kingdom Bacillati; phylum Actinomycetota; class Actinomycetes; order Micrococcales; family Micrococcaceae; genus Glutamicibacter; species Glutamicibacter sp. NPDC087344. The sequence continues at coordinate 489,603 of NZ_JBIUXY010000001.1, forward strand.
GCAATTGCGGTCTTGCCGGTCTGACGGTCGCCAATGATCAGCTGACGCTGGCCGCGGCCGATCGGGATCATGGCGTCGATGGCCTTGATGCCGGTCTGCAGCGGTTCGTGAACCGACTTGCGCTCGGTAACACCAGGTGCCTGGAGCTCCAGTGCACGGCGCCCTTCGGCCTCAATCGGGCCCAGGTTATCCAGTGGCTCACCCAGCGGGTCAACCACGCGGCCCATGAAGCCGTCGCCTACTGGAACCGAGAGAATCTCGCCAGTGCGCTCGACCTTCTGGCCTTCTTCGATGCCGGTGAAGTCACCGAGCACCACGACGCCGATTTCACGGGTGTCGAGGTTCTGGGCCAGGCCCAGGGTGCCGTCTTCGAACTTCAGCAGCTCGTTGGCCATGACGGAAGGAAGACCTTCCACCTTGGCGATGCCGTCGCTTGCTGCGACAACGCGTCCCACCTCGGTGCGCTCTGCCTTACCCGGTTCGTAGGAAGATGCGAACTCGTTTAGGGCATTACGGACGTCGTCGGCATTGATGGTCAAATCGGCCATCTGCAGTCCCTGCTCTCCTAAATTGTGATCCACCGCAAATCAATGGCGGATCGATGTGAATGAAGTCTGTGTTGGTCCCGGCTAGCCGGAACTTTTGCCAGGGGTCAGCCCCTGGCAAAAGTCCTAGCTGGCCAGGGCGCGGCGCAACTCGGCCACACGAGATGCCACGGAAGCGTCGACGACTTCGTCGCCCACCTTGACTACCAGGCCGCCGATCAACGACGGGTCGGTAGTGGCGTTAAGCTTCAGCTGGCGACCGTAAACCTTATTCAGGCTGGTCTCCAAGCGCTGAAGCTGGGCCTCGGAAAGCTTCACAGTGCTGGTCACCGAAGCGATCCAGCGCTGCTGGCGCTTAGCCACGAGCTCAACGAAACGCTCGATCAGAGCAATGGGCTTCAACCCGCGAGGGGCCGAAACTGCCTGGGAGATCAACACCTGCGCGGTCCGCGACGCGTTGGGCACGAGATTGAGCGCCAAAGCGCTCTTTGCCTCGGCTGGGGCCTGCGCATCATCCAACGCACGCTGTAGTTCGTGGTTAGAACGAACCACCTCGATGAAGGAGAACAGATCCTGCTCCAGCTTGGCCAGCCCCGAAGCGCCGTCCTGCTGCTCGGCCACTGCGGTCACCGCAGTGACAGCCAGCGTTTCGAGCGCATCGCTAATGTCGCGTTCCGAGCTCCAGCGGGTGGAAGCCAGCTGTGCGAGGGTGGCCTCGGTATCAGCCGACACCTTCCCACGCAGCAGCTGCGCCAACAGGCTTGCCTTTTCGGCAGCTTCACGGGCTGGATCAGTCAATGCTCGGCGAAGACCGGCATTTGCATCCAGTACTTCCAGGACCGCGAACAGTTCCTTCGGCAGCTCCAAAGATGCCGGTGCCAGCTTGGGTTCCAGGAACTCCAAAGCCTTTGCCAATGACTCGCTCGATACACTTGCCATTAGTTCGATGCACCTGCGTTCTGCTGAGCTTCCAAATCGTTCAGGAACTGATCAACCACGCGCTGGGCACGGGCATCGTCCTTCAGAGCTTCGTCAACAATCTTGCTTGCAAGTTCAGTGGCCAAAGTGCCCACATCGGTGCGAAGCGACGACAGAGCGGCGGTGCGCTCGGCCTGGATCTGACGCTGAGCCTGCTCACTGATGCGAGTAGCCTCGTCGGTTGCCTTGGTCTTCAGATCCTCAAGGATCTGAGCACCTTCGCTGCGAGCTTCCTCGCGGATGCGATTGGCCTCGGTGCGAGCTTCCAGAAGCTGGGCCTTGTACTGTGCCAAGGTCTCCTCTGCTTCCTTCTGTGCTGCCTCGGCCTTCTCCAGGCCACCTTCGATCGCGGTGACGCGATCTTCGTAGGACTGCTCGAACTTCGGAGCAATTACCTTGATGACGATGAACAGAAGGACCGCGAAACCAACACCCGTGACGAGAATTTCCCACGGATTTGGCATCAGCGGATTGGCCGATTCGCCCGCAGCGAGGATGAAGTCAGTGCTATTCATACTCACCATTCCTTATCTATTAGTTTCCACTTGTGTGTATGCCTCGCGATAGTGGCGAGGCCACTACAGCCGGGAAGGACTTACTTGATAACGAAGGCGAAAACCAGGCCCAAGATGGCCAGTGCTTCAGCAAGTGCGAAGCCAAGCATTGCGATTGGCTGCAGGATGCGCTGTGCTTCTGGCTGACGTGCAACGCCATTGATGTAAGCAGCGAAGATCAGACCAACGCCGATAGCCGAACCGATTGCTGCCAGACCGTAACCGATCATATTCAGGGAGCCGCTCATGCGATTATTCCTTTCAAGATACCGTGCTTGTTGCCGGTAGGTTGTGAGGTTTTCCTTGACTGAACCAAGGAAGAACTATTGGGTTTGAGTAAAGAAGAAATGGCCTTAGTGGGCGTCGGCTTCAAGCGCACCTTGGATGTAGATCGCGGTCAGGAGCGTAAACACAAACGCCTGCAGAACCATGATCAACAGTTCGAGGAAGTACATAGCTACCGAACCGACGATCACCAGAACGCCAACACCATTCAGTGCCAACGAATCCTGAACGACGATTAAGTGGCGTGCACCCGAGGCTGCCAGCATCACGATGATGTGGCCTGCCAGCATCGTCGCCATCAAACGCAGCGAGTGCGTCAGCGGGCGGACGATGAAGTTCGAAATAATTTCCAAAGGCACCAGCAGGATCAGCATCACCGGGCTCACGCCCGTTGGAGTAACTGCCAGTTTGAAGTAACGAATACCGTGATTCTTCAGACCCACGGCAATCCAGGTGCCGTAGATGATGATTGCCATTGCGTATGCAGAACCAGCGTGTGAGAACGATGGAAGCTGCAGGAACGGGATGGCGCCGAAGAGGTTATTCAGCAAGACGAAGAAGAACGTCGCGAACAGCAGCGGAATCCAAGGACGGAAGTTCTTTTCGCCGATGATGTCGCGGCCGATGCCGTTACGCACAAAGGCGTAGCCGGATTCAGCGAGGTACTGCATCTTGCCTGGAACCAATTTAGGGTTCTTGATAGCTGCGGTGAAGAACCAAGTGATGAGCACGATCGAGAGTACGATCATGAGCATCTGCTTGCCGAAACCCGTACCGTACTCAGCCAACCAAGGGAAAATCTCTGGAAGGTGGGTATCGGACACGGTTGGCGGGATAAATCCGCCTTCTTCTGAGGCCATTGGGAGCGCAAACGCGAACAACGCGCTGTCCTCTCTGCAGTAACGGTCACGGGCAAAAGGCGGTGACTGGCGGTAACTGCCTTTCACCGTGTGAAGAAAAGATCAAACGGGTACTTCCCACAGCTGCCGCCGATGGCGTCAACTTTGACAAGTGGCATCCACAGGTTCCCCTGAGGATGATTCCGATTCACCCGCGTGCGATTACGCGCACGGCCGAAAATGACCCGTTAGTAAGCTTATCAAACTCACAGCATCTCTCTGACATAAGAGTCAGAGCTCTAAGTCCTATTCCTCGTTGTAGATGGCAAGGCGTGCCTTCATGAAGGCGCGCACCTCACCAATCTGCCAGGCAACAAGGGATACGGCTGCAGCAAGTACGAAACCCTGACGATTTACCCAATCGGGCAATCCCAGGTTCAACAGAACGAAGGCGACGCCGAACACCTTTATGACGAATGTTGCCAAAAACGCGGGCATGGCCCACGAGCGGCGAACTCGCCCTGCAGCTTCAGCGATCAGAATGCCAATAGCAAAAAAGCCAATAACCACACCGGCGGCAAGCGCGCCAGATAGCGCGTACTCAAGATCGGCGACAAGCCAAGAAATCAGGAAAAAGACGGCTGTCGCTATGATCGAGTACACCAAGGAAAGGCCCAAAATCGGCAACCAAATGGATCTCGAACCAGACGAAAGAGCGACGCGGGCAGAACTAGAAGCCAAGTCCGCATCCTTTCTTTGCCTAAATCGATGACCCATGATGCACCTATCGATGCTGATGAAACTCAAAACCCCCAGCAAACAAACTGTTCGGGGAGTAGATCCACATTGAATTCTACACGAGATAGAAACAGTTTGCTTTAGCTGAGGCTCATCTCATTGAGATTGGCTACTTGGCCAGTTTCGCCCGTAGCGCACGGATGCGGTCGACCACCAGCGGCTTCCACGTGGCAAGACCCACACCAAGAAAAAGCAATATGGCGATCGGCGCCATCAAAACCACCGGGATAAATGCGATCGAGACCACCGACACGGCGATGAACCCGGACCACAGATAGAGCAGGATCACCGCGCGGCGTACCGAATGCCCCTGGGCGAGCATCTTGTGATGGATGTGTTTGGCATCCGGCGAAAAGGGTGAGCGTTTGTTGGCCAGGCGTCGCAGGACCGAGAGCACAAGGTCTAGAACTGGTAGGAAGACGACGACCATGGGCAGCAGCATCGGCATGTAGGCCGGGATGTTGCGGAAGCGTTGGGCTTCCAGCCCCTGCACGTCGCCGGTGACAGCGATGGTGGCCACCGAGAGGATCATGCCGATGGCCAGCACCCCGCTCTCCCCCATGAAGATGTTGGCGGGGTTGAAGTTATGGGGCAGGAAGCCCAAACAAGCCCCCAGCAGCAACGAGCACAAAAGCGCACCCATGTTGGCGTAATCATCGGCGCTGACATGGGTTGCCAGGATGTAGGAGTACACAAAGAAGGTGGCGGCGCCAATGGCGGCCAACCCAGCGGCCAAGCCATCAAGCCCATCGGAGAAGTTGATCGCATTCATGGTCAGCACGATCAGGAAGATGGTGATGGCAACCTGGATCCAGGTGTGCTCGATCTGCCATGAGCCCACGGGCAAGGACTGGATGACGATGCCATGGGCGACGATGATGCCGCCGACCCCCACCTGGCCGCCGGCTTTGATCCACCAGCGCAGGTCGTACATGTCATCGGCTAATCCGAGGATCAGGATCACCAGCAGCGCCAGGACGATCCCGGTGATTGGTTTGTTGTTGGAGAATACCCCGTGGAAGAAGTTGAGCTGGCTGGCCAGCCCTAATCCCAGCGCGAAGGCGGCAATGATCGCCACACCGCCGAATTTGACGATCGGCTTCTCGTGCTGGTCGCGGGCGCGCACCTTTTGGTTGCCGGTGAACTTCTCGCCCACGGAGCGGACGATCGGGGTGAGTAAAAAGGAAACCGCGAAGCTGAACGCGATCAGCAGGACATAGCTTCTCATGCGCCTTGGCCGGAGCTATCCTGACCCAGATCAACAAGTGCGGGGACAACCACACGCAGCTCCTGGATGGAGATGGCACCGGCGCGCACCACCCTAAGCCGCTCACCGGTGCAGTCAACGATGGTTGAGGGCAGGCTTTGAGTGCCATCCTGCGAGGCGCGCGAGCCCCCGTCCAGGTAGACATCCACCGATTCGCCCAGCTGCTCGATGGCTTCGTCCACCGTGGTTGCCGCCGGCTTTCCGGTGCGGTTGGCGGAGGATACCGCCAGCGGACCGGTGGCCTTCAACAACTCCAAGGCGGTGTCGTCGTTGGGAACCCGCAGCGCCACGGTTCCGCGGGTCTCCCCCAAATCCCAGGTCAGCGACGGCTGCGCCTGCAGGATCAGGGTCAATGCGCCGGGCCAGAATGCGTCGGCGAGCTTGCGAGCGTCCTCGGGCACGTCGCGGGCCAGACCGTCCATGGTGGCGGCCTGGGAGATCAGTACCGGCGGCGGCATGGTGCGGCTGCGCCCCTTGGAGGCCAGCAGCATCGCCACCCCCTGGGCGCTGAACGCATCGGCGCCGATCCCGTACACCGTGTCGGTCGGCAGGACGATGCACCGCGCAGCCGACAGCGCGGTGCGCGCGGCTTGAATACCGGCAGCGTGTTCCTGCTCGTTGCTGACCAAAAATCGTGTGCTCACGGGATCATTCTTTCATGTGGGGTGGTCGGTGGATAGTTCAGCGCGGCGCGCGGCCGCTGGTGGAGCGCGGGCGTGAAGACAAATCCGGGTGCCCGGCCACATAGGCGAAGCCTGCCTCGCGCAACAGCTGCGCGGCGGCGTTTTCCTGCACCTCGGCGTGCTCCATCACAAACAGCCCGCCCGGACGCAGCAGGCGCAGGGCCTGGGCGGCGACGGCCCGCGGGATCTGCAGGCCGTCCTCGCCCAGCCCGTAGAGGGCCATCTGTGGGTCGTGGTCGCGCACCTCGGGTTCGCGAGGCACCGCGTTGGGCGGGATGTAGGGCGGGTTGGAAATGACCAGGTCCATGGTGCCGTGCAGCACTTCCGGCAGGTCGGTGGCGTCGCGGTGCAATACCGTGACGCCCAGCGGCTCGCAGTTGGCCCGGGTGTAGCCGATGGCGTCGTCGGAGAGTTCAACGGCCCACACCTGCGCGTGCGGGACCTCGCTGGCCAGCGCCGCGGCGATGGCCCCGGAGCCGGAACACAGATCCACGCAGCGCGGAGCCTGGATGCCATGCTCTCGCAGGAAATCCAGGCCCAGCTGCACCACTGTCTCGGTTTCCGGGCGCGGGGAGAACACCCCTGGCCCGACCTTCAGGGTCAGGTAGCGGAAATGCCCCTCGCCGGTCAGGTGCTGCAAGGGAATGCGCGCCGCTCGGCGCGCGAGCAAATCCAGGTACCGGGTGTGCTGCGCGGCGGTGAACGCATCCCCGCGTAATTCACGCAGTTTCAGTTCGGCTCGGCTGATACCCAGCACATGGCAGGAAATCAGGTCCGCGTCGGCTCCGGGGCTGGGCACCCCGGCGGCGGCCAGCTGTGCCAGCCCCGCGCGGCGCGCCACGGATAGTTTACGCTCAGGTTCGGAATTCTGCACGGCTACGCGGGCGCTGCTTACTCGCCCAGCGCGGCCAGGCGCTCTTCCTCATCCATCTGGATGCACGATTCGATGACCGGCTGCAGGTCGCCGTCCATCACCGCGTCCAGGTTGTAGGCCTTGTAGCCGGTGCGGTGATCCGCGATGCGGTTCTCCGGGTAGTTGTAGGTGCGGATGCGCTCGGAACGGTCCATGGTGCGGATCTGGCTGGCGCGCACAGCGGAGTTCTCCGCGTCGATGATCTCCTGCTGGTGCGCCAGCAGGCGCGAGCGCAGCACGCGCATGGCGGCTTCGCGGTTCTGGATCTGCGACTTCTCGTTCTGCATGGCGACCACGATGCCGGTGGGCAGGTGGGTGATGCGCACCGCGGAGTCGGTGGTGTTCACGGACTGTCCGCCGGGGCCCGAGGAACGGTAGACGTCGATCTTCAAATCGTTCTGGTGGATGTCCACTTCTTCGGGCTCGTCGACCTCGGGGAGCACCAGCACGCCGGCGGCCGAGGTATGGATGCGGCCCTGGGATTCGGTCACCGGCACACGCTGCACACGGTGCACCCCGCCCTCGAACTTCAGGTGCGCGTAGACGCCCTCGGCCGGGTCGTTGGACTTGCCCTTGATGGCCACCTGGGCGTCCTTGTAGCCGCCCAGATCGGACTCGTTGTAGGAGATCATCTCGACCTTCCAGCCCTTGGCCTCCGCGAAGCGGGTGTACATCCGCAACAGGTCAGCGGCGAACAACGCAGCCTCATCGCCGCCTTCGCCGCCCTTGACCTCCAGGATCACGTCGCGCACGTCGTTCTCATCGCGCGGGATCAGCAGGCGGCGCAGCTTCTCCTCCAGGACCGGCAGCGCCTGGGTGAGATCGTCGACTTCCTGGGCGAAATCCGGGTCTTCGTCGGCCATCTCCTTGGCCGCTTCCAAATCATCGGTGGCGGTGTGCCACTTGTTGTATGCCTCGACGATGCCGTTGAGCTGCGCGGAGCGTCGTCCGAGCTTGCGGGCCAGGGCCTGGTCGGCGTAGACCGCCGGGTCGGAGAGCTTCGCCTGAATCTCGGCGTGCTCCTCAAGTAGCGACTTGACGGATTCAAACATGGGGCAGCTCTTCCTTATTCTCCGCGTTGGTGCCACGCGGCTCTGGCCAGCGGCCACACTGGGCCGGGTTAAATTCTAAGTCTTAAGCGTCGCGGTGATTGACGCACCGATGGCGCCCAGCCGGCGGCAGGGGTGCCGGCCGGCTGAACGCCATGGGTTTTTTGATCGCTAGTGCTTGTCCGGTGTGGTTTTGTTCACCAGCATCAAGAACTCCGCGTTTGACTGGGTCTCGCGGATCTTGCCGGTGAGCACCTCCAGGGCCTGCTGCGGATCGATGCCGGAAAGCATCCGGCGCAGACGCCACATGATGCGCACCTCTTCGGCGCTCATCAGCTGCTCTTCACGACGGGTCGAGGACGCGTTGACGTCGACAGCCGGGAAGATGCGCTTCTCCGCCAGCTGGCGGCTCAGGCGCAACTCCATGTTGCCGGTGCCCTTGAACTCCTCGAAGATGACCTCGTCCATCTTGGAACCGGTCTCCACCAGCGCGGTGGCCAGGATGGTCAGCGAGCCGCCGTTTTCGATGTTGCGCGCGGCTCCGAAGAAACGCTTGGGCGGGTAGAGGGCCGCGGAGTCCACACCGCCGGAGAGGATACGGCCCGAGGCCGGGGCGGCCAGGTTGTAGGCACGGCCCAGGCGGGTCATCGAATCCAGCAGGACCACCACGTCCATGCCCATTTCCACCAGACGCTTGGCGCGTTCGATGGCAAGTTCCGCCACGGTGGTGTGGTCATCGGCCGGACGGTCGAAGGTCGAGGCGATAACCTCGCCCTTGACGGTGCGCTGCATGTCGGTGACTTCTTCGGGACGCTCATCCACCAGCACCATCATCAGGTGCACCTCTGGGTTGTTGGTGGTGATCGCGTTCGCGATTGACTGCAGGATCAGGGTCTTGCCGGCCTTGGGAGGCGAGACGATCAGGCCGCGCTGGCCCTTGCCGATCGGGGCGACCAGGTCGATCACACGCGGTCCGACCAGCTTCGGGTCGGTTTCCAGGCGCAGGCGCTCGGTGGGGTACAACGGCACAAGCTTGTTGAATTCAACACGCTCGCGGTTGTCCTCCGGCTTGCGCCCGTTCACGGAAGTCAGCTGCACCAGCGCGTTGAACTTCTGGCGCGGGTTCGGGGTTTCACCCTCGCGCGGAGCGCGGATGGCGCCGACGATCGCGTCGCCCTTGCGCAGGTTGTATTTCTTGACCTGCCCCAGAGTGACGTACACGTCGTTGCTGCCGGGCAGGTACCCGGCGGTGCGGACAAACGCGTAGTTCTCCAGCACGTCCAGGATGCCGGCGATCGGCAACAGGACATCGTCCTCGCTCAGCTGCGGCTCGTCGTCATCGCGGCGACCGCGGCGGTTGCGGTTGTTGCGATCGTTGCGATCCTGGTTTCGGTCGTTGCGGTCGTTGCGCTCGCGGCGGTTGCCGCGCTCGTTGCGATCCTGGTTGCGTTCGGTACGCTCTGCACGATCACCACGGTCGTTACGCTCGGTGCGCTCCGCACGGTCATTGGTGCGTTCGCGGCGGTTGTTGTTGCGCTCGGCGCGCTCGTTGGTGCGCTCGCGACGCTCCTCGGACGGCTCGGCCGCATCCTGCTCGGCGGATTCGTTGCGATCCTGAGCGCGATCGGTGCGCTCTGCACGATCGGTGCGCTCACGGCGATTCCCGCGCTCGCGGCGGTTGCCGCGCTCACGACGCTCTTCGCGCTGATCGCCGGACTTCTCAGCCTCTGTTGCAACACCCTGTGCCGAATCGAGGTCAGCAGCCGAGGCCTTGGCCTCGGCGACCGGTGCCGGACTTTCCTGCACGGGAGCCTCGGTACCCTGCTCGGCCTTCGCGGCGCGGGTGTTCCTGCGCTGACGCGGCGCACGTTCCTTGGCCGGTGCCGGATCGCTGTCCTCTGCCGGGTTTTGCTGCGCGGTTTCCACCGGCTGCACCGGGGCGGTTTCGGCCTGGTTTTTCGCTGCCTTGGAGCCTGCGTTCCGAGCCGCGCCCTGCTTGGCGTTGCGCTGCTTGGCCGCGCCGCCCTTGCCGGACTCCACGGTGTTCGATTCCGCTGGAGCCGAATCCTGGGCGGCGTTCTCCAAGGTGGCGGTGCTCTTGGCCGCGATCTTGCCCGAGTCGGTCACCCGACGCGAGGTCCGACGGGCGCGAACCGGCTTCTGTGCCTGCGGCTCTGCTGCCTGAGCGTCGGCTGCCGGGGCCGGGGTCTCGGCCTTTGCGGCAGCTGCCTGCTTCGCGGCGGCCGGAGCAGCCGGAGCCGTCTCTGCCGGTGCCTCGGCGGCCTTCGGCGCGCGACGGGCACGGGTGGTCTTCGCCGGAGTTTCCTTGGCCGCTGGGGCAGGTGACTCTTCGGCCTTCGGCGCCGCGGCCTTGGCCGAGGCGTCCTTGGCGGCGATCGAGCCGCCGCGCTGGTGGGAGCTGATGGCGGAGACCAGATCGGCCTTGCGCATCCGCGATCCCCCGGTAATACCGAGCTGCGAGGCCAGCTGCTGCAGCTGGGTCATCTTCAAAGAGGCGAGGCCCGCGCTCTTGGTCTCGGAAGTCTTGGTGTCCACGCCTTCGTTCAGGCTCGTGGTTTCGGTCACGAAAGTTCCTTCTGACTCGTAGGATGGGCTGCCTGAAGGCAGTCCACTGTGCCGTTATGGGAGGTGGCGCAGCCCAGAATGAGAGGCTGTTCCACCGCAACCCGCCCGCCGTCGGGTCTATCCGGTGGTGGCGGGAATGTGGGTTTAGAACTGATATCTCGACGGCACGACTGTGCATGAACGTGGGATATCAAGGGTGCTGCGAGCTGCAGGAAAAATCCGGAACGGCCGGGCGATCGCAATAGGCTTGGTTCGCCGATCGCGTCCGCGTCAGCACTCGCCATTTGGTTCATCACGGGGCTGACGCCCACATGATCCGGTCTGCCTTGAGTGCTACAGCATCTCTACTGTAACACCGTTCAGGGCCAGCGGCGGAAATTCAGCACGCCAGGACACCGAAGATTGTGCCGAAAAGGCGCTGATGAGCTCCCCGGCGCGGCGTGCCTGCTCGTCGCCCGCCACCAGCGTGAGCACCGTCGGACCCGCGCCGGAAACCACCGCGGCCAGCGAGTGCTCCCGCAATTGCGCGATCAGGGCGCTGCTTTCAGGCATCGAGTCGGCCCGGTAGGACTGATGCAGATAATCGATGGTGCCGCCCAGCAGGTAGGCCGGGTCGTTGCTCAGCGCGTGAATCAGCAGCGCGCCGGAGGCGGTGTTGGCCGCCGCGTCGGCGTGGGCGATCTGCGAGGGCAGCACCCCGCGGGCCACTTCGGTGGAAAGCCCGTTGGACGGGATCGCCAGCACCGCGCGAACCTGATCGTGCACCGGCACCAGCGCGCAGCTGAAGGAACCGTCGGGGTTGGTGGCCGAGATGCTCAGCCCGCCGTAAACGGCCGGAGCCACGTTGTCCGGATGGCCCTCCCAGGCGGCGGCGGCCTGGAATACGGCGTCCAGTCCCCCGCGCGCCTCCTCCGGGAGCAACGCGTCGGCCGCCGCGTAGGCTGCCACGATGGCGGCCGCCGAGGATCCCATGCCGCGCGCGTGCGGGATGTTGTTGACCGCGCTCAGCTCGATCCCCGCCGGGGCGAACCCCCGTGCGGCCCAGTACGCGTGCATCTCGCGGATGATCAGGTGCGATTCGTCGCGCGGCAGGCTGTCGGCACCGTCACCGCTGATGCTCACCACGGTTTGCTCCGCGGTTCGGATCTCCAGCTGGTCGCGGAATTCGAGCGCCAGGCCCAGCGAGTCGAAACCCGGCCCCAGGTTGGCGGTGGTGGCGGGCGGGGAGACGATCAGGTGCTGACCCAGGGCGATCTGCTGCATGGCTTCCTTGAGGTAGTGCGCGGACGGTGAGGAACGGACGATGAAAAGTTATCGCGAGGAGTTCAATGAACGCGGCGGCCGGGGTGCGGCGCGGGTGCGAGTGAACAGGCAACGGCCCGCCGCACCCGCACCGGGTAGTGGTGCGGGCGCGGCGGGCCGGGGAACTGCTGAGAATGCCTAGGACAGGCCCAGCGCGGTGGCGACTTCCACCACGTCGAAACCGACCTTGGTAGGGGCAACGGCCGAGCCGTCGGCCTGCTTCAGCGCCCAGTCCGGATCCTTCAGGCCGTGGCCGGTCACGGTGATCACGATCTTTTTGCCGGTTGGCACATTGCCCGCGGCGTGGTGCTTGATCAACCCGGCCACACCTGCGGCCGAACCTGGCTCCACGAACACGCCCTCGCGGGAGGAGAGCCAGCGGTGGGCGGCGAGGATTTCTTCATCGGTCACCGAATCGATCTGGCCGCCGGACTCATCGCGCGCTTCTTCGGCCTGGGCCCAGGAGGCGGGATTGCCGATGCGGATGGCGGTGGCGATGGTATCCGGTTCGGTCACCGGGTGGCCCAGCACGATCGGGGCGGCGCCGGCGGCCTGGAAACCCCACATGATCGGGGTCTTCGTGGACACCGGGGCGAGCACGTCGCCGGCCTGGTTGGTGAACTCGGAGGCGTACTCGTTGTAGCCCTTCCAGTAGGCGGTGATGTTCCCGGCGTTGCCCACCGGCAGCACGTGGTAATCCGGGGCGTCGCCCAGGAAGTCGACAACCTCGAACGCGCCGGTCTTCTGGCCCTGGATACGCGCCGGGTTCACCGAGTTGACCAGGAACACCGGGTAGTTTTCACTCAGTTTGCGGGCGACCTCAAGGCAGTTGTCGAAGTTGCCGTCGATCTGGATGATGTCCGCGCCGTGGGCGATCGCCTGGGAGAGCTTGCCCATGGAGATCTTGCCGTCCGGCACCAGCACGGCGCACTTCAGCCCGGCCTGGGTGGCGTAGGCGGCGGCGGAGGCGGAGGTGTTGCCGGTGGACGCGCACACCACGGCCTTGGCCCCGGCGGCGACCGCGGCGGTCATCGCCATGGTCATGCCGCGATCCTTGAAGGAGCCGGTCGGGTTCATGCCTTCGACCTTGAGGTAGACCTCATTGCCGGTCAGCTCCGAGAGCGCCGGGGCGAAGACCAGCGGGGTGCCGCCTTCCCCGAGCGTGATGACCTTGGTGTTTTCGTCTACTGGCAGACGGTCGGCATATTCGCGGATGACTCCGCGCCACTGGTGGGCCACGTTAGTTTCCTTCAACTCGCATAACGGATGTAACAGAGTGCACCGCATCCAGCGCCGCGACGGCGTCGACGGTGGTGCGCAGGGCCGATTCGGTGCCCCGGTGGGTCAGGATGCGCAGCGCGGAACCTTCGGAATCCGCGTCGCTGTGCTGGCTCATGGATTCGATCGACACGCCGTGCTGCCCGAACACCGTGGCGATGCTCGCCAGCACGCCTGGCTGGTCTTTCACCGACAGTCCGATCCAGTAGCTGGTGGTAATGTCCGCGAAGTCCAGCAGGCTCACCGGCTGGTCGGCCGAGCCGTTGGGCAGCGGTGCACCGGCGGCCAGCTGGCGGGCCACCGAGACGACGTCTCCCATCACGGCCGAGGCCGTGGGGTTTCCGCCCGCGCCGGCGCCGTAGAACATCAGGTCCCCGGCGTTGTGCGCTTCGACGAACACCGCATTGAAGGCGCCGCGCACGCTGGCCAGCGGGTGGCTGCGTTTGATCAGCGACGGGTATACCCGCACCGACACCCCGGCCGCTTCCTGCTCGGCGATCGCCAGCAGCTTGATCACGTAGCCGGCGTCCGCGGCGGCTGCCACGTCGGTGGCGGAGACCTCGGTGATGCCCTCGGTGTACACCTGGTCGGAGGACACCGTGGTGTGGAACGCCAACGAGGCAAGGATGGCGGCCTTCGCGGCGGCATCGTGCCCGCCCACGTCGGCGGTGGGATCGGCCTCCGCGTATCCCAGTTCCTGGGCCTGGGCCAGCACGTCGTCGAACGCGGCGCCGGTGGAATCCATGGCGTCCAGGATGAAGTTGGTGGTGCCGTTCACGATGCCCATGACCTTGGTGATGTGGTCTCCGGCCAGCGAGTCGGCGATCGGGCGCAGGATCGGGATGGCTCCGGCCACGGCGGCTTCGTAGCGCAGCTGGGCGCCGTTGGCGGCGGCCAGTGCGTTCAGCTGCGCTCCCTGGGCGGCGATCAACGCCTTGTTCCCGGTCACCACACTGGCTCCGCGGGCCAACGCACGGGTGATGTAGTCCCCGGCCGGCTGCAACCCGCCGAGCAGTTCGATGACCACGTCGGCCTGGTCAATCAGCGCATTCGCATCGGTGGTGAACAGTTCTGCGGGCAGCTGGACGTCGCGGGTGGCGGCGGTATTGCGCACGGCGATGCCGATCAGTTCCAGCGTGCTCCCGCTGCGATCGGCCAACGCCGAGGCGTCCTCTCGCAGGATCCGCGCCACTTGGGCGCCGACCGTGCCGCAACCCAGCAGGGCAACCTTCAGGCTCTTTTCAGCGGTCAATTAAACTCCCATGTCGCGGGCCAACAAATCAGCTTCAGTTTCCCTGCGCACGATCAACCGGGCTTGGCCGTCGCGCACGGCTACCACCGCGGGGCGGGTGAGGTAGTTGTAGTTGCTCGACAGCGCCCAGCAGTAGGCTCCGGTGGCCGGCACGGCCAGCAGATCGCCGGCGGTGACATCCTCGGGCAGGTAAACGTCCTTCACGACTATGTCACCTGACTCGCAGTGTTTCCCAACTACGCGAGAAATAATTGCGTCGTTTTGCGTCATACGGCCGGCCAGCACCGCGGTGTACTGCGCGTCGTAGAGCACGGGGCGGGGGTTGTCGCTCATGCCGCCGTCCACCGAAATGTAACGGCGCGGATGCAGGGCGCCGGCTTCGTCTTCCACCTGCACGTCCTTGCGCACACCGACCTCGTAGAGGGTGAAGGTCGAGGGGCCGGCGATGGCTCGGCCCGGCTCGATGGAGATGCGCGGGCAGGCAATCTCCAGCAGCGCACACTGCTCTTGCACGACGCCGGCCATCTGCGCGGCGAGTTTGGCCGGGGTGGAGGGGTGATCCTGCTCCGTATAGGCGATGCCGTAACCGCCGCCCAGATCCAATTCACCCAGTTCCACGCCGTGCAGCTCTCGGATCTGCGCCAAGATGCCGAGCATCGTGCGGGCGACCATGGCGAAACCCTCGGCCTCGAAAATCTGCGAGCCGATGTGCGCATGCAGGCCCAGCAGGTTCACGTTCGCCGCCGCCAGGGCGCGGTCCACCGCGGCCAGTGCCGGCGAGGTTCCGGAAGGATCGGCCAGGATGGACAGGCCGAATTTCTGGTCCTCGTGTGCCGTGGCGATGGCCTCATGGGTGGAGGCGTGCACCCCCGGGGTGATGCGCAGCATCACGTTGGCGCGCTGTCCGAGCGAATCGGCGGTGCGGATCACCCGTTCAAGTTCGTCCAGCGAGTCAACCACGATGCGCCCCACGCCCATTTGGATGGCTCGGGTGATCTCCGCGACCGACTTGTTGTTGCCGTGCAGCGAAAGGTCCGCCCCCGGAACCCCGGCGGCGGCGGCCACGGCCAGCTCCCCGCCGGAACAGGTGTCCAGGCGCAGGCCTTCGGCACCCACCCAGCGGGCGACCTCGGTGCACAAAAAGGCCTTGCCCGCGTAGTACACGTCCACGCCGCCGCACAGCCCCCGGAACGCATCGTCGAACGCGGTCTTGAAGCCGGCGGCCCGGGCGCGGAAGTCGTTCTCGTCGAGCACAAACAGCGGTGTGCCGAATTGCTCGGCCAGCGCGGAGACGGGGATCCCCTGCATCGCCAGCTCGCCGTGTGCGGTGCGGGCGACGCCGGCCGCCCATTGCACGGGACGCAGCGTGTTGACATTCTCGGGGTGGTCCAGCCAGGCGGGAGCCAACGGCGAAGCGGTCATTGGTGGTTACATCCTCTCCGGGGCGGAAACGCCCAGCAGATCCAGGCCGTTGGCCAGGACGGTGGTGGTTGCATTGTTCAGCCACAGGCGGGCGTTGTGCACCGGAAGAACCACGGTGTCCTCGCCGATCGGGGTGATGCGGGTCGCGGCATACCACGAGTGGTACGCGCCGGCGACCTGCTCCAGGTAGCGGGCGATGCGGTGCGGTTCGCGGAATTCCGCGGCGCCGGCAACCACCGACGGGAACTGCCCGAGCACGGCCAGCAGCTCGTTTTCGGTGGGATCGGTCAGCTGGCTCGCGTCGAAGTTTTCGCCGGTCACGTTCTTCTCCGCCGCGTTGCGCGCCGCAGCCGCAGAGCGGGCATGGGCGTACTGCACATAGAACACCGGGTTGTCGTTGGTGTTCTTTTTCAGCTGTTCCGGATCCAGCGCGATCGGCGAATCGGCGGGGAATCGGCCCAGCGAGTAGCGCAGCGCATCCGCGCCAAGCCAGTCGATCAAATCGCGCAGCTCGATGATGTTGCCCGCGCGCTTGGAGAGCTTCGCGCCGTTGACGCTGATCAGCTGGCCGATCAGCACCTCGATGTTTTGCTCTTTGCCATCCCCCGCGCACGCGGCGATGGCCTTCAGGCGATTCACGTACCCGTGGTGGTCGGCGCCGAGCAGGTAGATCTTCTCGGTGAAACCGCGATCCTTCTTGGACAGGTAGTACGCGGCGTCGGCCGCGAAATAGGTTGGCTCGCCGTTGGCGCGGATAAGCACCCGGTCCTTGTCATCGCCGAAGTCGGTGGTGCGCAGCCAGACCGCGCCTTCCTGGTCGAAAATGTGGCCCTGCTCGCGCAATCGCGCCACCGCGTCGGCCACGGCGCCGCCCTCATGCAGCGAGGTTTCGGAGAAAAACACATCGAAGCCGACACCGAAGTCGGCCAGGGTTTTTTTGATGTCGGCCATCTGGGCCTTGTAGGCGAGCTCGCGGATCTGCGGCAGGGCGGTGTCCTCGTCCTGCTGCGCCAGTTCGGGGGCCTGAGCCACCACGATATCGGCCAGCTCCTTGATGTATTCGCCTGGGTAGCCGCCCTCTGGCACCGGCAGGCCGTGCATGCGGTTGTAAACCGAACGGGCGAACACGTTCATCTGGTTGCCGGCGTCGTTGATGTAGTACTCGCTGGTGACATCGGCACCGGAAGCGCGCAAGACGCGGGCGATCGCATCACCCAGCGCTGCCCAGCGGGTGTGGCCGATATGCAGCGGGCCGGTCGGGTTCGCGGAGACGAATTCCATGTTGACCACGCGGCCGGCCAGGGAGTTGTTGCTGCCGTAGGCCTTGCCCGCCTCGACAATGCTGCGCGCCAGCTCACCGGCGGCGGCGGCATCGAGGGTGATGTTCAAAAAGCCCGGGCCGGCGATGTCCACGGCGCCAACTCCTGGGACCTCTCGCAGGCGGTCAGCCAGCAGCTGCGCGAATTCGCGCGGGGCCATGCCGGCCTTTTTGCCCAGTTGGAGTGCGATGTTGGTCGCCCAGTCGCCGTGTTCACGGCTCTTGGGTCGCTCCACTCGCACAACGTCGGGGATCTCGACGGCGATGTCGCCGGCTGCTACGGCCTGGGTGAGGCATGCGGATATTGCTGCGGAGAGTTCTTCAGGAGTCACGCATCAAGACTACCGGTTTTTCGCGCGCCTGCCGGGCATTGATGACGCTGCAGGCTGTGATCATGTAGGCATTGGGCGCCTCGCGGGCTCCTGACGCGGATTGCGCATTTGCCCCGGCGACCTGATAGTATTTTTTCGTTGCCTCGCAACACGCCTCTGTAGCTCAGTGGATAGAGCGTCTGCCTCCGGAGCAGAAGGCCGAAGGTTCGATTCCTTTCAGGGGCACCAATAGCCGCAGGTCCTGGTTTTTCCAGGACCTGTGGCTTTTTTGCACTCGCGCGAACCCTGTGACGTGTGGGGGCGCCCCAAAAACCCGTGGATTTGCACTTCACCGAGCTGCGAGACACTCGCAAGGGCATGAAGCGGCAGCAAAACATTTGCAGCATATAGGTCCCGCCGCTGGAAAACACCAGACCCTAACCCGGCGCACGAAATAAGCCTGACCAACAAGGTAGCTGGTCACGCTGCCGGTGCAATCAGGAAATGCCCGATGGATGCTAAACCTGTTGCTGCTCGGAAACCATCTTGAGGATCGGATTAGGTTCCTCGCCAACGGCCTGCGCAACTTTTACTGCCGTGGCCGATCTGTCGATAGCGCGGTTCAGCTCACTGCGAGTGATCCATTTCGTATGCCGTATCCCTGTTGCAGCATCGATGACTGAGTATTTGCCGTCTTTGAAGTCCAAGACAAGATTCGCGTTTTGGCTTGCCACCTCGTTGCCCATCACTAAGTCACCACCTTCTCGTTTTTGCTCGTAAGGGCTGAGCCGACTCTCGATGATGTCACCTTACGCCTCATTCATGACCCTGAACGCAAGCGTCTGCGAAATTTGCATTTGAAGCCGTTCCTCCCTGGAACTGATCCGCCACCGGTCTGGCTTGTCGCGCGTGTACGCTTTTAGCGCTTTTTTGTATGACTTAAATTCCTGACGACACTCTTAGTTGAACCGGTTGTTATCCCTCTCTAGGTTCGGCAGCCTGTACGCCGGGAACTGCAGGGAACGAGCTTGGATGCTGTCCACGCAAGATCGTCCGGCTCAGCTTTTCTGGATGCAAAGCGGCATCTTCACGCATATTAAACGCCTGCACTGCCGATGCCGGATTCACGACTTGGTTGTCGCAGGACACTATCGCGCAGTTTCATCGAACTGGGTACAAGTACGATCGAGGCCAGACACCGCGGCATCACCGCACGGCGATGTTGGATTGAACAACGTGTTAAACCACCCCAGGCCTTGCCCCGACGGATCTGGGGGCAAGGCCTGGGTGATCATGTTGCTCAGTTAGTGCTGCAGTGTGGTGTTTTACTGCAGCATGGTGCGGTCATCAAGCTGGGCACCCTTGATCTTTTCGAACTCGCCGAGCAGGTCCTTGACCGTCATCTGGCTCTTCTGCTCGGAGTTCAGGTCCAGGATGATCTGCCCGTCGTGCATCATGATCAGGCGCGTACCCAATTGCAGTGCCTGCTCCATGTTGTGGGTGACCATCAGCGTCGTCAGCTGGTAGCGCTCGACGATCTGGTTGGTCAACCGCGAGACCAGCGCCGCGCGCTGAGGGTCCAGGGCCGCGGTGTGCTCGTCGAGCAGCAGGATCTTCGGCTCGGAGAACGTCGCCATCAGCAGGCTCAGCGCCTGCCGCTGACCGCCGGAGAGCAGGCCAACCTTGGTTTTCAAACGGTTCTCCAGCCCCAGCTCAAGGGACTTGAGTTCGTGGATGAACAGCTCGCGGCGTTTCGCGCTGACTCCCGCGCCCAAACCGCGGAATCGTCCGCGGGCGTAGGCCAACGCCATGTTCTCTTCGATCGTCATGGTCGGCGCGGTGCCGGCCATCGGATCCTGGAACACCCGGCCGATGTACTTGGCGCGTCGGAAATCCGGCATTTTCGTGACGTTTTTCCCGTCGATGACGACCGCGCCGACATCCGGTTGCAGCTTGCCCGCGACCATGTTCAACACGGTGGATTTGCCAGCGCCGTTGGAGCCGATGACCGTCACGAACTCGCCGCTATCCAGCGTCAGGTTGATGTTGCGCAGTGCCTTGCGTTCGTTCACCGTGCCGGGGAAGAACGTGCGGGACAGGTCCTTAATTTCAAGCATCTGAGCGAACCTCTTCCTTGGAGTCGACGACGGGAGCCGGGGTGCGTTTGAAGGACTTCACGATCTTCTGGAAGCCCTTCCACTTGGGCAGCAGCAACGCGACAACCACCAGCACGGCGGAGATGAGCTTCATGTCATTCACTTCCAGGCCGGCGACCAGGGCCAGCTGGATGACCATGCGGTACAGCACCGCACCGATCACCACGGCCAGGGCCGCTAGCCAAATGTAGCGCTGCGTGAAGATCGCCTGGCCGACGATGACCGAGGCCAAACCGATCAGGATCACGCCGATACCCATGCCGACATCGGCGAATCCCTGGTACTGGGCCACCACCGCACCGGACACGGCGACCAAGCCGTTGGACAGCGCCAGACCCAAGATCTTTTGGTTGTCGGTGCTCACCCCGAAGGAGCGGATCATTTCCGGGTTGTCGCCGGTGGCGCGCATGGCCATGCCCATCTCGGTGTGCAGGAACCAGACCACGGCCGCCACCAGCACCAGGGCTACCAGGAAGAATATTCCGATGGACGTCCAGGAGCCCAGGATGCCGGCGGCCCGCATGGGGCTGATGAGGGTCTCTTCACCCAGCAACGGGGTATTCGCTTTGCCCATGATGCGCAGGTTGATCGAATACAACGCGATCATGGTCAGGATGCCGGCCAGCAACCCGTCAATTTTTCCCTTGGTGTGCAGCAGGCCGGTGATGGTGCCGGCGGCCATGCCGGCGAGGAAGGCCAGGAGCGTGGCCAACCAGGGGTTGACCCCGTTGACGATGCTGACCGCGGCCACGGCGGCACCGGTGGTGAAGCTGCCGTCGACGGTCAGGTCGGGAAAGTCCAGAATACGGAAGGTCAGGTACACCCCGAGCGCCATGATGGCGTATATCAGCCCGAGTTCAACTGCGGTGATCATGTTCGGATCCTTGAGTTGTCAAAATAAGTTGGTGGTCGCGAGAAAGGCGAGGCGGCATGGTGCGCGCCCCGCCTTCGTGCCGCAGGTTGTGTCAGGCAAACCCTAGTAGGTCTGCACGGCCTTGGCCTTCATGTCATCGGAGAACTCGATGCCGATCTTCTTGGCGGCGGTCTCATTCAGGTACAGCTCAACCTCGGAGATGGTCTCAACCGGCATGGTGGCAGGCTCGGCCTCGCCCTTGAGGATCTTCACGGCCATCGCTGCGGTCTGCTCACCGAGCTTCTCGTAGTTGATGCCGTAGGTGGCGGTGGCGCCGCGCTTGACGGACTCGCCGTCGGCGGAGATGACCGGCACCTTTTTGGACTCTGCGGTTTGCAGCAGGCCTTCAAGCGCTGAGACCACTGCGTTGTCGGTTGGCACGTAGAAGGCGTCGACGTCCAACGAGCTGGCGGCCTGCTGCACCTCGCTCGAGGCGGAGATCGCCGCTTCCTTGATGGTCAGGCCCAGCTCGGCCGCCGCGTCCTTGGCCCACTGGACCTGCACGGCGGAGTTCGCCTCACCCGAGGAGTACACGATGCCGACGTCCTTGGCATCCGGGGAGATTTCCTTGAGCAGCTCCAGCTGCTCCTTCACCGGGTTCTTATCCGAGGTGCCGGTCACGTTGCCGCCCGGTGCCTCGTTGGAAGCGACCAGCTTTGCATCAACGGGATCGGTGACGGCGGAGAAGACCACCGGAATGCTGGTGATTGCCTGGGCGGCCGCCTGAGCGGTTGGGGTGGCGATGGCAAGGACCAGGTCGATATCCGTGTCCGAGGCGAGTTTGCCGATCATCGAGGTGTTGGTGGCCTGGTCGGCCTGGGCGTTGTTCTCATCGTAGGAGATCTTATCCCCGGTGTAGCCCGCGCTTTCCATACCCTTCTTGAAGCCGGTCGCCACCGCGTCCAACGATGGGTGCGAAACGTACTGGGCGAGGCCAATCTTGACCGGCTCGTCGTTCTGGGCGGCGTCGTTGCTGCCGGAGTCGTTGCTGCCGCAGGCAGTTAATGCCAGGGCACCGGTCGCGGCGATCGCCGCAAATTTCATAACCGTAAAGCGCTTCATGAAGTTTCCTTTCAAAGTTCCCAATGCGAGTAATAACCACCGAGATTTCGCTGATTCCGGGGAGCCGACGCGGTGCGCGTGCGGCTGAGGGAACAATTCGGACCAGATGACGATGATTACCACCGATCTTACATGTGAAGGACCTCACCTTGACTACAATCAACGCGGTATCGCAGACATTTGTGTGTTGAATTGGCGCAATCGCCGCACATTTTTATGTTCAACGCCATCAGATTCACACTTTTTGTATTTGAGCGCCCCAAGCTGGCGACGATTGTGTGGACAAATTGCGAACTTGACTTGCGTTGAACCCGCGCCGCCGGGCCTGTCGACCCGGTGCTCAAGCCCTGACGGCGCCGCGGCGGACAAGGTGGTGCCGGCGCGAATAGAATAGGTGCATCATGGCGCTAACCATTTCCTATCCCGAAGCCCTGCCCGTCTCCGGTCGCCGCGAGGACATCCTCGACGCCGTGGCCAATAACCAGGTGGTTGTGATCGCCGGCGAAACCGGTTCAGGCAAAACCACGCAGCTGCCCAAGATGCTCATCGAACTGGGCCTTGCCGAAAAGGGCATGATCGGCCACACCCAGCCGCGGCGTTTGGCCGCGCGCACGGTCGCCGAGCGTATTGCCGAGGAGATGGGCACCAGCATCGGCGACGAGGTTGGTTTCCACGTCCGGTTCACCGGGGAGGTCTCCCGGCAGACCAAGTTGAAGGTGATGACCGACGGCATCCTGCTGGCCGAGATCCAGCGCGACAAACTGCTCAAGAAGTACTCCGCGATCATCATCGACGAGGCGCATGAGCGCAGCCTGAACATCGATTTCCTGCTGGGCTACCTCAAGCAGATCATGCCCCGGCGCCCGGATTTGAAGATCATCATCACCTCCGCGACCATCGACCCCGAACGCTTCGCGGCCCACTTCGGGACCCTGGATGCCGATGGCGAGCTGAAACCCGCGCCGATCCTGGAGGTTTCCGGGCGCACCTTCCCGGTTGAACTGCGCTACCGCCCCTTGGAGGCGCAGGACGAACTGGATGACGATGCGGATGCCAGCTCGCTGGAAGACGACCGCGACCCGCTGGACGCGGTGACCGACGCGGTGCGCGAGCTGGCCGGCGAGGCCCCGGGCGACATCCTGATTTTCTTCTCCGGCGAACGCGAGATCCGCGACGCCGCCGACGCCCTGCGCGCCCTGGTCGCCGCCAATAAACGCCTGCCGCGCTACGAGGTGCTCCCGCTGTTCGCCCGGCTCTCGCTGGCCGAGCAGCACCGGGTGTTCCACCCGGGGTCCGCACCGCGCATCATCCTGGCCACCAACGTGGCCGAAACCTCGCTGACTGTGCCGGGGATCAAGTACGTGATCGATACCGGAACGGCGCGTATCTCCCGGTATTCGCACCGCACCAAGGTGCAGCGGCTGCCGATCGAACGGGTATCCCAGGCCAGCGCGAACCAGCGCTCGGGCCGCTGCGGGCGTGTCTCGGAAGGCATCGCGATCCGCCTCTACGCGGAAGACGATTTCCAGGCCCGCCCCGAATTCACCGATCCGGAGATCCTGCGCACCAACCTGGCCAGCGTGATCCTGCAGATGATCTCCATGGGGGTGGTGGCCTCGGCGGCTGAGGTTTCCGAGTTCCCGTTTGTGCAGCCGCCGGAATCGCGGGCGATCGCCGACGGGGTGAACCTGCTGCGTGAGCTCGGCGCCCTGGAAGGCGACAAGCGGGCTAAGATCACCGCGGTGGGCCGCCAGCTGGCGCAGCTGCCGGTGGACGTCCGGCTGGGCCGGATGATTGTCGAGGGGGCGGCGCGTGGGGTGGCCAAGGAGCTGATGGTGCTCACCGCCGCACTGAGCATCCAGGATCCGCGCGAACGCCCCAGCCAGGACACCGGCCAGCGTGAGCGCGCCGCGCAGCTGCACAAACGTTTCGCCGATGAGAAGTCCGATTTCACCGCGTTGCTCAACCTCTGGGCCTACGTGCGCGAACAGCAGAACGAGTTGTCCTCTTCCGCGTTCCGCCGGCTGTGCAAGGCCGAGCACATCAACTATCTGCGGGTGCGCGAATGGCAGGACCTGTTCACCCAGCTGCGCCAGCTGGCCAAGCCGTTGGGCATCACCGTGGCCGCCGCCCCGATCGAACCGGCGGCGAACGAGGATTCAGTGCACAAGGCGCTGCTGTCCGGCCTGCTGGGGCACATCGGGCTGTACGACGAGCGCAAACGCGATTACGTGGGCGCGCGGGGCACCCGCTTTGCGATCTTCCCCGGCTCGGGGCTGTTCAAGAAGTCCCCCACCTGGGTGATGGCCGCCGAGCTGGTGGAGACCTCCCGGCTATGGGCGCGCACCAACGCGGTGATCGACCCGGCGTGGGTCGAGGAGTTGGCCCCGCACCTGATCAAACGCACCTATTCGGAGCCGCACTGGTCCAAGCGCAATGGCTCGGTGATGGGCTACGAGAAGGTGACGCTCTTCGGGCTGCCGATCGTGCCGCGCCGGCAGTTCCACTACTGGCGGGTGGACCAGGCGCTGGCCCGCGAGCTGTTCATCCGCCATGCGCTGGTGGAGGGCGATTGGAGAACCCACCACAAGTTCTTCGCGAAAAACCGGGCCCTGCTCGAAGAAGTCGAGCAACTTGAGACCCGCATGCGCCGGCACGATTTGCGCATCAGCGATGAGGACCTGTTCAACTTCTACGAGGCCCGCTTGCCGGCAGAGATCCTCTCCGAGCGGCACTTCGACCGGTGGTGGAAAAAGGCCCGCACCGCGGAGCCGGCACTGCTGGATTTCGATCCCGAGGCGTTGCTGGCCGCCGACGCCCGGGCGCTGGATGAAACCGCCTTCCCCACCAGCTGGGCGCTGGGCGGGATCCACCTGCCGCTGAGTTACGAGTACAACCCGGCCGCGGCCGGCGCGGAGGGCGACGGGGTGAGCCTCACCGTTCCGGTGGTGTTCCTCAACCAGCTGGACCCGGCGCGTTTTGCCTGGCTGATCCCGGGGCTGCGCCACGAACTGCTCACCGCGTTGATTCGCTCCATGCCCAAGGCGATCCGCAAAAACTTTGTGCCCGCCCCGGATGTGGCGGGCAAGGCGCTGGCGATGCTCGAGTCCGACTTCGACGCGGACACCGACGATCTGGCGCCCTCGCTGGCGCTGGTGCTGCGCCGGCTGCGGGGCATCGTGGTGGATCCGGAGGTATTCGACTTCTCCGCCCTGCCGGCCCACCTGCGTTTCGGTTTCACCGTCACCGACGCGGCCGGCAAGGTGCTGGGGCAGGGGGATGATCTGGCGCAGCTGCAGTACAAACTGGCCGCGGCCAACCGCGCCGCCCTGGCCAGCGGGGTGAACTCCCCCGGTGCCGCGTTGAAGGGGAAACCCGGCGCCTCGGGCAAACCTGGTCGCGCCGGCAAACCAGATGCCCGCTCCGCGGATGCCAAGGGTGTTAAGGGCGCCGCGGGCGCTGCGGGTGGCAAACGCGGTTCCGGGGCCTGGGACCAGCAAAAACTCCAGGCCTGGCCGCAGCTTGAAGCCGCCGGGGATACCCTGGGTGACACGCTCCCGCCAAAGGTGAGCACCACCGTGATGGGCCAGCAGATCACCGCGTACCCGGGCTTGATCGCGCAGGCAGGCAGCGTGGATCTGACGGTGTTCCGATCCCCCGTTGAACGCGACGCGGCTCACCGCACCGGGGTGATTGCCTTGCTGATGCTGCGCCTGCCGCCGGCGGCGAAGTTTGTGATCTCGCACCTGAACAACGCCGAAAAGCTGGTGTTCACGCAGAACCCGCACGGTTCGATCGACAACCTGATCGAAGATTGCACGCTGGCCGCGGTGGACAAGCTGGTGCCCGAGCGCTTGCCGATGAATCGCGCAGAATTCGAGGCGCTTTTCGAGGCGGTGCGCGCCGAGCAGATCGACACGGTGTTCACCATCACCGCGATCGTCGCCAAGGTTTTCGCCTCGTCCACCCGCATTGCCAAAGCGCTGAAGGCCACCAGGTCGCTGGCGATGTACGGCGCGCTGAGCGATATCCGCTCGCAGCTGGAGCAGCTGATTTATCCCGGGTTTATCGCCGCGACGGGTGCCGCCCACCTGGTGCGCCTGCCGCGCTACCTCGAAGGCATCGAAAAACGCCTGGAGAAGCTGACCGGCGGTGCGCTCACCCGCGATTCGCAGGCGCTGTCCGTAATCCAGAAGCTGGAGGACGAGTACGATGCCGCGCTGGATCGGGTGCCCGAGGGCGCCCGGCTGCCGGCCGCGTTGCGCGAGGTGAAGTGGATGCTGGAAGAGATGCGGATCTCGCTCTTCGCCCAGGAGTTGGGGACCGCCTACTCGGTGAGCGAAAAGCGTATCCGCAAGGCCATCAAGGACGGTTTGGCCATGTTGTAAACCCGCCGTTCGGCGCCGCCAGGATGTTCCCGGCGGCGCCGGTGGCCGGCAGGCTCGGTGGCTGGCGGGCGCGGTGGCCGAATGCGGCCGACGCTGGCGCCTAGTCGGCGGGGACGAACTGGCTGTGGCCATCGGCGCGCAGCCCCTCGCGCAGCCCCTGCGCGTTGGCATCCAGCCGGGACGGATCCGGGTTCACCTCCGCGTTCGCCAGATCGAAGTCCGCCAGAGAATTGGTCGGCCAGACGTGCACGTGCAGGTGCGGAACCTCGAACCCGGCGATCATCAGCCCGGCGCGCGCGGCGGAGAACACCCGTTTCTGGGTGCGCCCAATGGCGGTGGCGACCAGGGTGAGGTGGGTGAGCAGTTCGTCGGGCGCGTCGGTGAATTCGTTGATTTCCGCGCGCGGCACCACCAGGGTGTGCCCGTCGCTCAACGGGCCGATCGATAAAAAGCCGACGCATTGCTCGTCGGACCAGACGAAGCGGCCGGGGATCTGCCCGTTGATGATTTTGGTGAACAGCGTACTCATGTGCTGCCTTTCTGCCCGCGCGGGCGGGCGCTAACTGAGGGCCGGACCCGCACCGGGCCGGCACGGAATTCTAGTGGCGGTGCTGCTCATCGCTGGTGGCAACCGGCGCCTCGGGGTGCGAGCAGTATTCGGACCAGCTGCCAGGGTAGAGCGCCAACCCGATTCCGGCGACGTGCGCGGCAAGCACCTGGTGGGCCGCGGTGATCCCGGAGCCGCAGTACGCGGCCGCGCCCCCGTCGTCGGCCCCGAGCTTGGCGAAACCCGCGCGCAACTGGGAGGCGGGCAGGAAGCGCGCCTGCGAATCCAGGTTGTCGGTGGTCGGACGGTTGCGCGCCCCGGGAATGTGCCCGGCGACCGGGTCGATCGGTTCCTCGATTCCCAGGTAGCGGGCGGTGGCGCGCGAATCGATCAGCGTGGAATCAAACCCGGCCAGGTCGGCGAACTCGATCACCGGCATCCGCCCCCACGACAGGGCGACGGTGCCCGGGGTGTTGTGTTGCTCCCCGGCTGCCAGCGCGGCGCCTGGCAGCGCGCGGTAGGCTTCCAGCCCGCCGTCCAGCACCGCCACATTCTCGAATCCGGCGTGGCGCAGCAGCCACCAGGCCCGGGCCGCGGCCAGTGCGCCGGAGTCGTCGTACACCACCACCTGCGAGTCGGGGTTGATACCCCAGCGGCGGGCGGCCGCCTCGAAGTGCGCCGGCAGCGGCAGCGGGTGGCGGCCGGTTTGCGCTCCGGGGGCGCCGGAGAGCTCGCGCTCCAGGTCCACGAACACCGCCCCGGGAATGTGCCCGGCGGCATACAGCGCGGCCCCGTCGTCGCGGCCCAGCGACCAGCGCACATCCAGCAGCACCGGTGCGGCCTGCGGGTCTTGGAGCAGGGCGGACAGCTGCGGGGCGGAAATCAGCGGGCTCATGCGTGTCCCTGCCCGTCTCCGGCATCGGCGCGCGAGCTCGCCGCGTCGGCCAGCAGCTGTGCCACCTGATATTCGCCGCGCGGCTTCAGTCGCTGGTAGCTGGCGGCGTGGCGGGTTGCGAGCGCACCGAGCTGACGGTCGAACAATGCCCTGCCGCGATCGTTGAGCAATCCGTCGTGGATCGGCACCCACAGCGGGGCACCCACCGCGATCGCGAAATCCGCGGCTTCGGCAAGTTTTCCCCACGGCGCCATGATCGGCAGCAGCAGCACATCCGGGTGCACCCCGATCGGCACCTGATAGCTGTCCCCCGGATGGAAGATCTGCACCCGGCCAACGGCCGCGTCCCCGATCAGGTAGCCGACGTTGGCCACCAGGTCGATCGAGTGGTGGATCACCGCGTGGGTCCCGCCGAAGGTCCGCACCCGGATGCCGCCCACCACAAAATCCATGCCGGCGTGCACGGTATGCACCTGCGCGCGGCGTGCCGGCGGCAGTTCGACACGCAGGGTGTCGGCCAGACCGGCCGGGGCGTAGACCTCAAGCACGGCATCGGCCACCAGCGCCGCGGTGAGCGCGCCATGGTCTGCGTGGTCCGCGTGCTGGTGGGTGATCAGCACCGCATGCTTATGCTCGAACGCACCGGTCAGGTCGCTGAAGGACCCCGGGTCGAGCAGCAGCGAGCCGTCAACGGTGCTCAGTTCCAGGCACGAATGGCCTCTGGGTATGATACGCATGTCATTAGCGTAGGCTCCGGCGGCGTACCGTGCCAGCACCAGACACACCCTTGCGGGCAAAGTTGGCTAAAATTGGGTTAACCGGCCGGTGGCTGGGCTTCTTTGACCACCCGCGGGCCGGTGCTGCACAGCTTGCATGCCACATTAGGAGAGGACTGGTGCATGAGTATGACACAGCCCGAAACTCGCATCACCAAACAACGCGTCGCGGTGGAAGCGGCCCTGGAACAGGTGGATGACTTCGCCACCGCGCAGGAGCTGCACCGCTGGTTGCAGGACGCGGAGAAAAAGGTTTCGCTGGCCACGGTGTACCGCTTGCTGCAGTCGATGTCCGACGACGGCCTGGTTGACGTGCTGCGCAGCGCGGACGGCGAGGCACGGTTCCGCCGCTGCATCACCGAGGCCCATCACCATCACCTCATCTGCCGGGTGTGCTCCAAAACCGTGGAGGTGCTCGCTCCCGCCGTGGAACGCTGGGCGGCCCGGGTCGCGGCGGAAAACGACTTCAGCGACCCGGAGCACACCGTGGAGATCTACGGCACCTGCGCCGCCTGCCGGGCCTCCTGAGTCCGGTTGCACCGCGGCCGCCGCATGCCGGCCGCTACTCCCCGGGGTGCCGCGGGTGTTCTGCGAGCAGCGCCAGCCCGGCCCCGCTCAGGCTTCCCGGGCGGGCCCTGCGCCCGGTGAGCTGCAATAGCAGTTCCAGCCGCGGCCCGCGCAGCTCGGGACCAAGCCCGAGCCTGAAACCACCGTCCGCGCTGACCAGCTGCACCCGTTGCGCCAGCTGGCGCGCCCCGCCGAATTCTTGGGCGGTGTGCGCCTGGTACCCCAGGGCCAGTTCCAGCGCCCGGTGCGGGTAGTCGCGGCGCAGCCCCGCCGCCCGGCGGATATCCTCCCCGTGCACAATTTCTTCCACCAGCCGGCTCGCCGGCGCCGCCGGCGGGCCGGTTCGACGCCCGGCGACCTGCCGCAACCGCCGCAGCAGCTGCTCCGGATCCATCGCGCGCAGCGCATCGACACCGCGCTGGTTCAGCCGGTCGAAATCGAGCCTTGCGGCCACCAGCCTGCGGAGAAAACCCAGGGGTGTGGTGAGCGCGTTATCCACCAGATGCGCGGCGACATCGTGCACGTTCCATCCCGGGCAAGCCGTCGGATTAGCCCAGTCGGCGGCGTGAAGTCCCTGCAGGTCGCCGATCAGAGCCTGCCGCTCGGCGTGCACCAGGGACCAGATCTGTGTGGCTGGTTTCTGCGTCATCTTCCGATCCTTGTGCGGATCGGGGCGGGGGTCAAGACCACGGCCCGGTTCGAACACCGCGGTTAAACCACCGGTGGCCCCGTCACAAGACTGACGGGGCCACCGGTGAATCATCACTCGCACCTTTGAGGTAGTTCCTACATTACGGCGGCAGGCTGTGAGGGTGCTGAGCTGATGCCGTGCACCGGCTCATAGTTCCCCGGTGCGCTACACCTGGTGCCGGCGCGGCGAACGCACCGCCTCGATCCCCCGGCAGACCAGGTAGATCGCGAAGGAGATCGTGGTGACGTAGGGGCTGATCGGCAACGCGCCGGCCAGCGCCAGCAGGATCCCGCCCACCACCGCCAGCTGGGCGAACACCACCGAGAGCACCACGGTGAGCACCGGGTTGGAGCTGACCCGCATGGCCGCGGCGGCCGGGGTGATCAGCAGGGCGAGCACCAGCAGCGCCCCCACCACCTGGATCGTCACCGCGACCGCGAGCGCGAGCACCAGCATGAATACGATCGACAGCCCCGAGGTGCGCACCCCGCGCGCGTTGGCGACGACCGGGTCCACGCTGGCGAAGGTCAGCGGCCGCCAGATCAGGATCAGCGCCAGCACCACCACGGCGCTGAGCACCAGCATGCCTGAGAGCTGGACGTCGTCGACGGCGACGATCTGCCCGGTGAGCAGCCCGAACTTATTGGCGCTGCGCCCCTCGTAGAGCGAGAGGAACAAGATGCCAAGGCCCAGCCCGAAGGGCATCAGCACCCCGGTGATGGAGTTCCTATCGCGTGCCCGGGTCCCCAGCACCCCCAGGATCAGTGCGGCAATCAGCGATCCGAACACCGAGCCGGTCACCACATCCGCGCCGATCAGCAGCGCAAAGGCGGCGCCGGCGAAGGACAGCTCGGCGATCCCGTGGACGGCGAAGGCCATGTCGCGCATCATGATGAAGATGCCGATCAGCCCGCCCACAACACCCAGCGCGGCGCCGGCGATCAGCGAATTGCCAACCAGCGGCAGCAGCTGCGCGTAGTCCTGGAAGTTGAACGCCTTCTCGATGAAGCTCGTGAAATCCACGCCTAGCCCTGCTTTCCGGTGTCGCGTCGCGCGCCGGCCGCGGCGGCCTCGTCCTGGGTGTGATCGTGCCCGTCCGGCGGCAAGACCCGGTTCGCTTCCCCGCTGAGCACCACGATGCGCCCGTTGACCCGCAGCACCTGGACCGGGGCGCCGTACAGCTCGGTGAGCACCTCGGAGCGCATCACCTCGTCCACGCTGCCCAAGTGGAAACGCCCCTGCGCCAGGTACAGCACCCGGTCCACGTAGGGCAGGATCGGATTGATCTCGTGGGTGACAAAAATCACCGCACTGCCGCGGCGCACCGCCTGATGGTGGATCACCTCGCTGATCGCCTGCTGATGGTGCAGGTCCAGGGACAGCAGCGGTTCATCGCACAGTAGCACCTTGGGGTCGCCAGCCAGCGCCTGGGCCGCCCGCAGCCTTTGCTGCTCGCCGCCGGAGAGGTCGGAGACCGGGCGGTTGGCGTAAGAGCTGGCGCCGACCAGTTCAAGCAACTCGTCGACCCGGGTGTGCACTTGCTTCCGGGCCAGCCGGATCCCCAGCTTGGTGCCGTCGATCCCCAGCGCGACCAGGTCGCGGGCGCGCAGCGGCACATTGTCGCCAAAGGGGCGCTGCTGCGGGATGAGCCCGACCTGCGCCGACCCGCGGCGCACCGGGGCTCCGGCAATAGACACCGAGCCGGAGTCCAGGGCCGTGGTGCCCAGCATGGTGTTGACAAAACTTGTTTTGCCCGACCCGTTGGGGCCCAGCACCGCCAAAAACTCCCCCGGCTGAACCTTCAGGTTCAAATCCTCCCAGAGGACTCGCGGGCCGTAGGCAAGCCGTGCATGCTCGAAGGTAACGATCGGGGTAGGGCTCATCGGACGGCTTTCTCAGTGGGTGCTGCGGGATATTCCAACCCGCGTCCCTCGCCTCGCGGCGGGAAACTGGTGGGGCAGGAAACGAAAAACTGCGGCACCGTGGGAACGGTACCGCAGTTAATCCTATCAGTTGCGAGTCATTCGCATTACGCGCCTGGCTCGGGGCGTCCTGCCGCGCCGGGCGGCGGCAAGGGGGTTAAACCCCGGGATTGCTGCGCGGCGGGGCCACGCGTTTCCGGGTTGAATCGCTGATCTCGCCCACCAGGACCTCGATGATGTCCTCCAGGAACACCACCCCCAGGGTCCTGCCGTGATCGTCGACCACCGCGGAGAGGTGATTTCCCTCCTGGCGCATGGTTTCCAGCGCATCCTCGATCTCCGTGTCCTGCTTCAGCTTGCCCAGCGGGTGCAGGTCCACATCCAGCAGCGGGGCCGTTGAATGAGCGTCGTCGATCAGCATCACGTCTTTCACGTGCCAGTAACCCACCGGGACATCGTCGCGGGTGATCAGCAGGCGCGAGAACCCGGTTTTGCCAACCTTCTTCTCAAACTCGCGCGCCGTGGCGGTGCCCCATTCCAGGGTGAACAGGTTCTCGACCGGGACCATGCACGTTGCGGCGGTGACGCTGGAGAATTCAAGCGCCTTGGTCAGCCGCAGCGCGTCCTCCTCATCCAGCGCGCCTTCCTCGGAGGAGGTGTCGATGATGGTGCGGACCTCGGCGGCGGTGTAGGAACTGGAGACCTCGTCCTTCGGCTCGATCCCGAACGCGTGCAACACCAGGTTCGCCGCCCCGTTCAACAGCGCGGTGATCGGCTTGAGGACCTTTGACAGGCCAACCAGCGGCATGGCCAGCAGCAGCACCGCCTTGTCCGCCACGGAGACCGAAATATTTTTCGGCACCATCTCGCCGAAGGTCACATGCAGGAAGGTGACCAGGATCAGCGCGATCAAGAAGGCCACGGTATCGGCCACCGACTCGGAAAGGCCCACCAGCATCAGCGGTTCGGCCAACAGGTGGTGGATGGCCGGCTCGGAGATATTCAGGATCAGCAGGGAGCAGACCGTGATGCCCAGCTGGCAGACGGCAAGCATGATCGAAACATGCTCCATCGCATACAGCGCGACCTTGGCTCGTTTGTTGCCCGATTCGGCCAGCGGTTCGATCTGCGAGCGGCGCGCGGACATCACCGCGAATTCGCCGGCCACAAAAAACGCGTTGCAGGCAAGCAGGATCACCAGCCAGATCAGGCCCATGGCGTCGCTCATTCGCCCTCCTCAAGCTGGGTCGGTGCAGGTTCAAAGCTGACCTGGGCGATGCGCCGCCCATCCAATTCGGTCACCGTGAAGACCCCGGCCGCGGTGCGCACCTGGTC
Organism: Glutamicibacter sp. NPDC087344; assembly: GCF_044744225.1. Taxonomy (NCBI): domain Bacteria; kingdom Bacillati; phylum Actinomycetota; class Actinomycetes; order Micrococcales; family Micrococcaceae; genus Glutamicibacter; species Glutamicibacter sp. NPDC087344. The sequence goes on from NZ_JBIUXY010000001.1 coordinate 522,235, forward strand.
GTCGAGTTGCGCCATCCGGCCCAGTTCGGCCAGCATGTAACCGCCGACGGTCTCATAGGACGCATCATCGGGAACAACTTCGCGCCCCACGTGTTCATTCACCTCGTCCGGTCGGTACATCCCCGGGAAGAGCCACTTGCCGTCGGGCCCGGTGACCGCTTCCTCTTCATCCTCGTCGTGTTCGTCGGACACCTGCCCCACGATCTCCTCGACCAGGTCTTCCAAGGTGACAAGTCCGGCGGTTCCGCCGTATTCGTCCATCACGATGGCCAGCTGGTATTCGGCCTCGCGCAGCTGCTCCAGCAGCACGTCCAGGTGGATGGTTTCGGGCACATACAACGCATCGTGGGCGAACTCGCCGACCTGAAGCGCGGCGCGGCGTTCGCGCGGCACCGAAACCACCGCCTTGATGTGGCAAACACCCTGGATTTCATCGCTTGAACCCTCGATCACCGGGAAGCGTGAAAAACCGGTTTCCGCGCTCGCCTGAATCAGTTCGGACAGCGGCGCCTCCGAGTTGATGGTGGCCATCGAGGTGCGCGGGGTCATCACATCAGCGGCCGTGCGCTCGGCAAATTCGATCGTCGACTGCACAAAACGAGCGGTCTGCACATCCAGGGTGCCTAGCTGCGCCGAACGGCGCACCAGGGATGCCAGCTCCTGCGAGGAGCGGGCGGCGGAGATCTCCTCTTTGGCTTCCAGCCCGAAAAAGCGGTGAAGCACCGCGTTGGAGAACCCGTTGAGCACCACGATGGCTGGTTTGAAAATCGCGGTGAACAGCAGATGCGGTCGGGCCAGGGCCTTGCCCACTCCCATGGCCTGGGCGATGGCGAGGTTCTTGGGAACCAGTTCGCCGATCAGCATCGAGAGCAGTGTGGCAATCACCATAGAAATCACCACGGAGATCGCGGTGGCGCTGGCGCCGCCGATGGACAGCGCTTCAAGCAGCGGTGCCAGCAGCTTGCTCAGCGAGGGTTCCAGCACGTAACCGGTGAGCAATGTGGTCAGCGTGATGCCCAGCTGGCAACTTGAAAGTTGTGTCGAAAGGGAGGTCAGGCACTGCATCAGTGGCTTGGCGCCACCCTCGCCGGCATCGACCGCCTGCTGCACGGTACTTTTATCCAGTGCGACCAGGGCGAATTCCACGGCCACAAAAAAGCCGGTGCCCAGGATCAACAGCAGGCCAAAAACTATATAGAGCCATTCCATGGGTGTTTAGCTCCACCCGCGCAATGGTTGTGATGGTGTTTCTCCGCGCCCCAGATGGGGGCAACTAGAAGGCTCCAATGCGGAACCGGAACTTAACGGAGATGGACTGACGTGGCCGGCGCTGCGCCTACGGGCGTCTGGCCGGCTAGGAGAGTGTGATTCCATAGTGCGACTCAGTCTAGCCAATGGCGGGCAAATCTGCATTACCCCGCGCGGCTTACGCTCAACGGTGTCAGCAACCCGATAAACGGCAGTGTCATTTGCGCCACTTTCGTGAGTTTCGATACGTGCCGTGGCCAAGTGCGTAGAAAAGTTACTAGACTGGTCGGCAGGTCTAGAAATCAAAGTGAGTTCGGCGGTCAATATCACGTCCTCGTCAGACCACCGGCTCAAGCTAGAACAACGTAGAAATCAGGGAAGAGGCGTTGCACGTGCCAGAGCAAGCACACCACCGACTTACTGAAGAGTTCGGTGGAAACGAATGGCTAGTAGATGAGCTATTCGAACAGTATCTCGTTGACAAGAACTCGGTAGACAAGAAGTGGTGGGACATTTTCGAGTCCCTCGCCGCTGAAAAGTCGGTACCGGCCGCACCGGCAGCGAAGCCGGCCGCGGCCGCTGCCCCAACCACGCCGGCACCGGCAGCCCCTGCGGCACCGGCCGCACCACGCGCGGCCGCCGAAGCCCGCGCCACGGAGCCAGCCCCGGCTGCCGCCGCACCGGTCAAGAAGGCCGAGCCGTCGCCGAAGACCGCTCCAATTCCAGCCCAGGCACCCAAGCCGACCCCGTCGACCGAACTGTTCGGCGAGGAAAAGCGCACCGCCTTGCGCGGGCCGATGAAGGCCATCGCAACCAACATGGATGCAAGCCTCGCGGTCCCGACGGCCACCACCGTGCGAGCCGTTCCGGCCAAGGTGATGATCGACAACCGCATCGTCATCAACAACCACCTCAAGCGCGCCCGCGGCGGCAAGATCTCCTTCACCCACCTGATCGGCTTCGCCGTCATTCGTGCGTTGAGCCAGATCCCGTCGATGAATGTTACCTACGATGTCATCGACAAGAAGCCGACCGCGATCCAGCCGGCTCACGTGAACTTCGGTATCGCCATCGACATGCCGAAGCCAGATGGCACCCGCATGCTGGCCGTGCCGAACATCAAGGCCGCGGAGACCCTGAGCTTCAACGAGTTCTGGGCCACCTACGAGGACCTGATCAAGCGCGCCCGCGCCAACAAGCTGACCGCCGACGACTACGCAGGCACCACCGTGTCGCTGACCAACCCCGGCGGCATCGGCACCGTGCACTCGGTGCCGCGCCTGTCCAAGGGCCAGGCCGCCATCATCGGCGTCGGCGCGCTGGAATACCCGGCGGAGTTCCGCGGCTCGGCCGAAACCACCGTCGCCCGCCTGGGTGTAGGCAAGCACATCACCCTGACCAGCACCTATGACCACCGCGTCATCCAGGGTGCGGGTTCGGGCGAGTTCCTGAAGCTGGTCGAATCGCTGCTGTTGGGCGAGCAGGGTTTCTACGACGAAATCTTCGAGCAGCTGCGCATCCCGTACGAGCCGGTGCGCTGGGCCGTTGACAACCAGGTCGACATCGACCTGCAGATCAACAAGGTCGCCCGCATTCAGCACCTGATCAACTCCTACCGCGTGCGCGGCCACCTGATGGCGGACACCAACCCGCTGGAATACGTCCAGCGCAAGCACCCGGATTTGGACATCCAGACCTACGGGCTGACCCTGTGGGATTTGGATCGCGAATGGCTGGCCGACGGCCTGGGCGGCAAGGACCGCGCCCAGCTGCGCGACATCCTGGGCATCCTGCGCGACGCCTACTGCCGCACCATCGGCACCGAGTACATGCACCTGCAGGACCCGGTGGAGCGTGCCTGGTTCCAGGCCAAGCTGGAAAGCGGTTACGCCAAGCCGACCCGCGAAGAGCAGCTGCGCATCCTGAGCAAGCTGAACTCCGCCGAGGCGTTCGAGACCTTCTTGCAGACCAAGTTCGTCGGGCAGAAGCGCTTCTCGCTGGAAGGCGGCGAATCGTTGATTCCGCTGCTGGACGCGATCATCTCCGACGCGGCCGATGAGCAGCTCGACGAGGTGGCCATCGGCATGGCCCACCGCGGCCGCCTGAACGTGCTGACCAACATCGCCGGCAAAACCTACGCCCAGGTTTTCCGCGAATTCGAAGGCACCGCCACCCCGGGCTCGGTCCAGGGATCGGGCGACGTGAAGTACCACCTGGGCACCGAGGGTTCCTACACCTCGGATGCCGGCAACCAGACCAAGGTCTACCTGGCGGCCAACCCGTCGCACCTGGAAGCCGTGGATCCGGTCCTCGAGGGAATCACCCGCGCCAAGCTGGATCAGCTCGGCTCGGGCAATGCGGTGCTGCCGATCCTGGTGCACGGCGACGCGGCATTCGCCGGCCAGGGTGTGGTCTCCGAGGTTCTGGCCATGAGCCAGCTGCCGGGGTACAAGACCGGTGGCACCGTGCACGTGATCGTGAACAACCAGATCGGTTTCACCACCGCTCCGAGCTCCTCGCGTTCCTCGGTCTACGCCTCCGATGTGGCCCGCACCGTGCAGGCCCCGATCTTCCACGTCAACGGGGATGACCCGGAGGCCGTGGTGCACGTGGGCCAGCTGGCCTTCGCGTACCGCCAGAAGTTCGGCAAGGACGTCGTCATCGACCTGATGTGCTACCGCCGGCGCGGGCACAACGAGGGCGACGACCCGTCGATGACCCAGCCGATCATGTACAACCTGATCGAGGCCAAGCGCTCAACCCGCAAGCTGTACACCGAGGCCCTGGTGGGTCGCGGGGACATCACGCAGGAAGAGGCGGACAACGCACTGGCCGAGTACAAGGGTTCCCTGGAGCGGATCTTCGCCGAGACCCATGCCGCGCAGACCTCGCCGATCCCGATCATCACCCCGGGCTCGACCATCAACGACCTGGAGAAGCCATTCGCCCAGGCCGCCGATGAGAACACCCAGGACGGGGCTCGCCCGTCGGCCATCTCCGCGCAGACCCTGGCCCACATCGGGGACGTGCACTCGCAGATCCCCGAGGGTTTTGTGATGCACACCAAGCTGAAGTCGCTGCTTGAGCGCCGCACCAAGATGGCCCGCGAAGGCGGCATCGACTGGGGCTTCGCCGAGCTGGCCGCCCTGGGCTCGCTGTCCATGGAAGGTGTGCCGGTGCGCCTGGCCGGCCAGGATTCGCGCCGCGGCACCTTTGTGCAGCGCCACGCGGTCTTCCACGATCGTGAGAACGACAACGAGTGGTACCCGCTGAAGAACCTCTCCGAGGACCAGGCGCAGATCTCCATCTACGACTCGCTGCTCTCCGAGTACGCGGCCCTGGGCTTCGAATACGGCTACTCCGTGGAGCGCCCGGACGCGCTGGTGATGTGGGAAGCGCAGTTCGGCGACTTCGTCAACGGCGCGCAGACCGTGATCGACGAGTTCATCTCCTCCGCCGAGCAGAAGTGGTCGCAGTCATCCTCCCTGGTGATGCTGCTGCCGCACGGCTACGAGGGACAGGGCCCGGATCACTCCTCGGCCCGCATCGAGCGATTCCTGCAGCTGTGCGCGGAGAACAACATGGTGGTGGCCCAGCCTTCCACCGGTGCCAACCACTTCCACCTGCTGCGTCGCCAGGCCTACGCCCGCCCACGCAAGCCGCTGATCGTTTTCACCCCGAAGCAGCTGTTGCGCCTGAAGGCCGCGGCCAGCTCCGTGGAGGACTTCACCAGCGGCGGTTTCCAGGAAGTGATCGGCGACGCCTCGATCACCGACGCAAACTCCGTGGACAAGGTGCTGTTGTGCTCGGGCCGCGTGTACTACGACCTGCTGGCCGCCCGCACCAAGGCCGGGGATCAGAAGACCGCGATCATCCGGGTGGAGCAGCTCTACCCTGCTCCGGTGGAGCAGATTGCCGCCCAGCTGGCCAAGTACCCGAACGCCAAGGCGACCTGGGTCCAGGATGAGCCGGCGAACCAGGGCCCGTGGCCGTTCTTCGGCCTGTACGTGGCACCGCACCTGCAGCAGCAGATCTCCCTGGCCTCGCGCCCGGCATCTGCGGCGACCTCGGCCGGCAACGCCAAGCGCCACGAAGCCGAAAACGCAGTGTTGATGCAGCAGGCTTTCGCCCGCTAAGCCGCCTCGACGTCGTCCCCGGCGCCGCAGCCGGCGAACCGCACCCGCTCAGCGGGCTGCTGGTTCGCCGGCTGCGGCATTTAATGCCGTGCCACCTCCCGGATCGGGCACGGCAACACTGCTAAGGTTGACAGCGATACATCTTCTCCCAACGAAAGGTCGCCAAGTTGGAGTTACGCACCATTCGTATCACCGCCATCGGAGACGAACTTCTTGCCGGCCACGGCGACCCGCGGGGCCTGGGCTGGTTCGGCCGCGTCATGGCGCGCACCCAGGATCCCGCGCTGCGCCTGCAGTCATTTGTGCTGGCCGCCCCGGCCGAAGGCTCCGAAGCCCTGGCCGAACGCTGGATGGGCGAGGCCTCGCGGCGGTTCAGCGACCAGTTTGAGAACCGGCTGGTGATCGCCCTGTCCGATCGCGACGTCGACCTGGGGGTGAGCACCGCACGCAGCCGGCTGAACCTGGCAAACATCCTGGATTCGGCCTCGCAGATGAACATCAAGGCGTTGCTGGTGGGCCCGGCTCCCGGTTTGGATGATGAACGCAATGACAAGGTTGCCGAATTGAACCGGGTCTATGCGGATGTGGCGATGCGCCGCAACCACCATTATGTCGACACCTTCGCACCGTTGCGCACCCACGCGCAATGGCGCGCGGATTTGAACGCCTCGGGCGGGGTGCCCGGCCAGGCCGGGTACGGTTTGATGGCGTGGCTGGTGCTGCATCGCGGCTGGTATTCCTGGCTGCAGCTGCCCGAACCCAGCGCCGGATAGCCAACCCGGCACCGGACGGCGACCTCACACGGTGCCCGTTAGGTTTTTGCCACCCAAATGTGAAAGACTATTAGTCGGCTCGAAACCTTCGAGCAGTTGAAATTGATCCCTCTAAGGAGTCACCATGTCGAAGCGCGCTCGTAAGCGTCGCGATCGCAAGCGTGGCGGTGCCAACCACGGCAAGCGCCCAAACAGCTAAGCGAAGCGAACAGACGAAGAACCCCGTAGCACTCGAAGCATTTCGAGCGATACGGGGTTTTTCTTGTGCCTTGGTGCCTTGATGCCCGCAAGGGGCGTGACGGCGTCTGCTCAAGGGTGCCGGCGGCACCAGCCTAGTGGCCGGATTCGATCCTGATCTGGGAGATGCGGGTGATGATGTTGGCCTTGAGCTGCTGCGGGGCCTGCTCCTGGCAGCTGCGGCGCACCACCGAGCGGATGATGCATTCCAGGTCGTACTGCTCGGTGCATTCCGGGCAGTGCTCCAGGTGGGCTTTGACCTCTTTCAGGTCGGCCAGCGTGAGGGCTCCGTCGAGGTACTCGTAGATCCGCACGATCCGCGCGTCGGAGCAGTCCCCCAAAGAATTGCAGTCCATCTTACTTCGTCCCTCCATCAACGTTGGCCGCGGATTTGGCCGCCGCCTGGATTCCACGATCTGCCGCGTAGTCTGCCAGCAGTTCCCTCAGTTGCTTGCGCCCGCGGTGCAACCGCGACATGACCGTGCCGATCGGCACCCCGAGGATCTCCGAGGCTTCCTTGTAGCTGAAACCCTCGACGTCGACGAAGTACACCGCCAGCCGGAAGTCCTCGCCGATCGACTGCAGCGCCGCCTTCACATCCGAATCCGGCAGGTGATCCAGGGCCTCGACCTCCGCGGAGCGCAACCCCGAGGGGGAATGCTCCATGGCCTGGGCCATCTGCCAGTCCTCAACGGTGTCCGTGCTGGTGCGCAGCGGCTCGCGCTGGCGTTTGCGGTACAGGTTGATATAGGTGTTGGTCAGGATCCGGTACAGCCAGGCCTTCAGGTTGGTCCCCGGCTTGTACTGGTGGAAGGCCGAATACGCCTTCGTGTAGGCTTCCTGGACCAGGTCCTCGGCATCGGACGGGTTGCGTGCCATACGCAGCGCGGCAGAATACAACTGGTCCACATAAACCAGTGCATCCCGCTCAAAACGCTCGCGGCGCTGCGCCTCGGACTCGGCGCCCGTCTCGGGAAGGTTCGCGTCCACACTCTCGTTAGTCATCGCCCTAAAGTCTACGCGCTGCGCGGCGTTTACGGGCAGGGAACGGGACGGGCGCTGCACGGTGTGCACGGCGCCGGCGGGGTCTACCACGGTGCTGGTGTCTTCAATCGTCGTCACACTGGGTTCAACGATCGGGGCGCAAACCTTATTCCCGCGCCGATCTCGGCTAGGATTTAAGCAGGCGCCGACTCGAAGACGGACATCGCGCAGGCGCCTGCAACAGTATCTGCTTCAGCGCCGCAGCAGCTAGGCCGCACAGTTAGGATCAGCCACATCAACACCGTACCCAGCACCGGAGAATCCCCTTCGCCCCGCCACGAACTGAACTGGTGGCCCGCGCCCTATGCCGCGGCGCCGGTCGACACCACGGTGCGGGTGCCCGCTTCCAAGTCGCTGACCAACCGGTACCTGATCCTCGCCGCGCAGGCTTCCTCCCCCAGCACCATCCACAACACCCTGATCAGCCGCGACACGCAGCTGATGCTTGAAGCGCTGGAGGCCTTCGGTGTGGGAATCGAGCGCATCGAGCAGCCCGACGGATCAACCACCGTGGTGATTTCCCCGCCACAGCGGCTGAACGCCGGCCCGCTGACGGTCAGCTGCGGATTGGCGGGCACCGTGATGCGTTTTGTCCCGGTGCTGGCCGCCGTGGCCGGCGCGGTGGCGGACTTCGACGGCGATGAGGCGGCCCGGGTGCGCCCCATGGCACCGGTGCTCGATGCGCTGGCCGAGCTGGGGGTGAAGTTCACCTTCCACGGCGCGGAGGGCATGCTGCCATTCACCATGGATGCCGGCTCCCCTACCCTGCCTGAGACCGTCACCATCGACGGTTCGGCCAGCTCGCAGTTCATTTCCGCGTTGTTATTGTGCGCCGCCTCGCTGCCTGGCGGGTTGCACCTGCAGGTGGCGCCCGGGCCGCTGGCATCCCCGGATCATATTGCGATGACCGTGGCGACGCTGCGCGAGTTCGGCGTTCAGCTGGAGGTTGATCCCGACGGGCGCGGCTGGAAGGTCGCGCCGCAGCGGATCGCCGGTTTCACCGCCACCGTGGAACCCGACCTGTCAAACGCCGGGCCGTTTCTGGCCGCCGCGCTGGCCACCCGCGGCGTGGTGCGCGTCCCGTTCTGGCCGGCGCAAACCACCCAGGTGGGTGGCAAATGGGTGCAGATCCTCACCGCCATGGGCGCCGAGGTGACCCTCGGTGAGGATGCGGTGCTCACGGTGCGCGGGACCGGGGTGATCCGCGGGATCGACTACCCGGATTCCTCCGAGCTGGCCCCCACCCTGGCCGCGCTGTGCGCTTTGGCGGACTCCCCCAGCACGCTGAGCGGCATCGGGCACCTGCGCGGGCACGAAACCGACCGGCTGGCAGCGCTGCAACAGGAGCTGGGCAAGGTCGGGGTAGCGGTGAGCGTGAGCGAGGACGGGCTGGCGATCACCCCCGGCCCGTTGCGCGCGGCGGACCTGGACAGCTACGAGGACCACCGGATGGCCACCGCTGGCGCGTTGCTGGGCCTGGCGATCAACGGGGTGCGGGTTGAAAACATTGCCACCACGGCCAAAACCATGCCGGACTTCGTGCAGCTGTGGGACGCGATGCTCCAGCAGCCCGGGCAGGACACCAAATAATGCGGTATTCGGAGTACGACGAGTCATCGGTTCGGGTGCGGCCCAACAAAAAAGGTTCACGCCCGCGCACCAAGGACCGTCCGGCCCATGAGCAGGCGGTGATCGGCCGCATCATCACCGTGGACCGCGGGCGCTACACCGCGATCCTGGATGAGGACACCGCCGACGAACGCCTGGTCATCGCCGCCCGGGCCCGCGAGCTGCGCCGCCAGGCGATCGTGCCCGGGGATATGGTGGCGCTGGTGGGAGACACCAGCGGCAAACCCGACACGCTGGCGCGGCTGGTGCGGATCGAAGAGCGCAGCACCTTGCTGCGCCGCAGCGCGGATGACACCGACGCCACCGAACGCGTGGTGGTCGCCAACGTGGACAAACTGGTGATTGTGGTGGCCGCCGCCAACCCGGAACCGCGCACCGGATTTGTCGACCGCGCGCTGGTCGCCGCCTACGACGCGGGAATCCAGCCGGTGTTGTGCGTGACCAAGGCCGACGTGGCGGATCCCGGTGAATTCCTCTCCCACTACGAGGGGCTGGATTTGCCGGTGGTGATCTCCCGCACCACCGATGCCAGCGCGTCGGGGATCGACGCGCGCAGCGCCGACGGTGCCAGCGCCCGGTTGGACCTGCGCGCCCTGCAGGAGCTGAACGAGCTGCTCTCGGGGTGCGTCTCGGTGGTGCTGGGGCACTCGGGGGTCGGCAAATCCACCCTGGTCAACGCGCTGACCGGGGCGGATAGGGCCACCGGCCAGGTGAATGCGGTGACCGGACGCGGACGCCACACCTCCTCCAACGCGCTGGCCCTGCGCCTGGGAGAGAGACCCGGCTCCTGGCTGATCGACACCCCTGGAATCCGTTCCTTCGGGCTGGGGCTGGTGGACCCGGAAAACATCCTGGCCGCCTTTGAAGACCTGGCCGATATCGCCACGAACTGCCCGCGCGGGTGCACCCATGCGGCCGGCGAGGCCGGCTGTGCCCTGCAAGCCTGGGCCGACGACGAATCCACCGGCGCGCAGGCCGCCTCGCGGCTGGCCTCCTACCGCCGGTTGGTCACCACCGAGGAAACTACGCACGAAAAGGAGCTCGGCGCCCTCTAGGCGCCGCACCACCAATGGCTGAATACACCCTGCAGCAAGATCTCGACTTTGCGCTCGCCCTGGCCGACGCGGTCGATGCGTTCACCCTGGCCCGCTACGGCGCCAACGACCTGCTGGTCGATACCAAACCGGACATGACCCCGGTCTCCGACGCAGACCGCGGGGCGGAGCAACTGATCCTCGCGCAGCTTGCCGCGCACCGCCCGGGCGATTCGGTGCTCGGCGAGGAGTTCGGGGTTCACGGCGACTCCTCGCGCCGCTGGGTCATCGACCCGATCGACGGCACCAAGAACTTTGTGCGCCGGGTTCCGGTGTGGGCCACCCTGATCGCGCTGCTGATCGACGACGAGCCGGTGCTCGGGGTGGTTTCCGCCCCGGCGCTCACCCGCCGCTGGCATGCCGCGACCGGGCTGGGGGCTTATGTGAGCGAACCGGGCGGCGTTCCCGGCTCCATCGCCACCCGGCAAATCCAGGTCTCCGGGGTCGCCTCGCTCGCCGACGCGTCGTTGTCCTACGCGTCGCTGAGCGGATGGAAAGAGGCCGGCAAACTCGACGGGTTCCTTGAGTTGCTGGATCAGGCTTGGCGCACCCGGGGTTATGGCGACTTCTACTCCTACATGTTGCTGGCCGAAGGCGCGCTCGACGCCGCGTTCGAACCCGAGCTGGAACTCTACGACATGGCCGCCCTGGTGCCGGTGGTGCGCGAGGCCGGGGGGCGTTTCACCTCGGTTGCCGGGGTGGAAGGGTGCCATGGCGGCAACGCGCTGGCCAGCAACGGGGCGCTGCACCCGGCGATCCTTCCCTACCTGAATCGTTAGTCCCCATGCCCCGCAACCGCGACCCGCGCGCGCTGACCACCAGCGAAGAGGACTACCTCAAGGCGCTGTACCTGCTGACCGAATGGGAAGACACCCCGGTGAGCACCGGAGCGCTGGCCGACCAGCTGGGCCTGTCCCCCGCCTCGGCCACCCCCATGGTGCAGAAATTGGCCGCGAAATCGCTGGTGAACCATGTCCCGCGCGGCGCGATCACGCTCAGCGCCAGCGGACGGCGCGAAGCGCTGCGCATGGTGCGCCGCCACCGGTTGCTGGAAACCTTCCTGCGCGACGAGTTGGGGTACGGGTGGGACGAGGTCCACGATGAAGCCGAGGCGCTGGAGCATACGGTGACCGACCGCTTCATCAACGCCTTGGACCAGCGCCTCGGCCTGCCGCAACGCGATCCGCACGGGGACGTGATCCCCGCTGCCGACGGTTCGCTGCCTGCCACCAAGGCCGTGAGGCTGGACCGCTTTACCGGAAGCCGCGCCATCGTGGAGCGGATCAGCGATGAGGATCCGGACTTTTTGCGTCGCGCCAAGTCCCAGGGATTGGTTCCGGGGGCCGCGATCGAGCTGCCGCATACCCTGAACTACCTGGATGCCTCCCTGGTCTGGGTCCTCCCGGGCTAGAGCGAAGGCCATACACCGTGTTTTCTCTTCCAAGCCCCTTAGGGCGCGGCGAGGTGTTGAGCACCCGCCGCGCCGCATCCAGGGCCCGCAACCTTCTGGGCGCCAGCCCCCGAGCGTACAAGGCGGTGCCCCGTGGCTGAACAGGTTCCCGAACCCCCGCAGACCGGCGCCGCACAGGACAGCGCCGCACAGCATGCGCAGCGCCGCCAGTTTTCTCACCGGCTTGCGCACCCTGCAGACCTGCTGCTGGTATTCCTCGGCGGTGCCGCGGGGACCGCAGGGCGTGCGGCGCTGAGCCTGGTGATTCCCTCACTGGGTGCGTTTCCGCTGGCCATCTTCGGGATCAACATCCTCGGTGCGTTCCTGCTGGGGTTGTTGTACGAGTCGCTAAGTCGCGGGGCGGCCGGTCGGGCTCGTGCCCGGCGGATCAGGTTGCTGATAGGTACCGGTTTCCTGGGCGGCTTCACCACGTATAGCACCTTCGCGCTGGACGGTGCCCTGCTGCTGGGCGCAGCGGCCACCGGCACCGCTGTCATTTACCTGGTGGGAACGATCCTTGCCGGGGCCGCCGCCAGCTGGGCTGGCATTGTGCTCGGTGCGCGCCGATGAACACCATGCTTTTTGTGATGCTCTGCGTGTGCGGTGGATTCGGGGCCTGTGCGCGCTACCTGATCGAAGGGCTGATCGCCTCCCGGCTTTCCAGCGCAGTGCCCTGGGGAACAATCCTCATCAACCTCAGCGGCTCGTTTTTGCTTGGCCTGCTGACCGGGCTGGTTTCACAACATCTTTTGCCCCAGGCTTGGCAGCTGGTCATCGGAACCGGGTTCCTGGGCGGTTACACCACCTTCTCCACCGCCAGCTTTCAGACCGTGAGCCTATTACGCGATGGCTACCCGATAACCAGTTTGTTTAACGCCTTCGGCACCCTCTGCGGCGCGCTCGCGGCCGCCGGGTTTGGCCTGCTGGTCGCGTCGTGGTGGTAGCCGAGAACCGCTGACCGGCCAGATGCGATGAGCCAGGCCAAACGGCCTGGCTCAGAAATGGTGGCGCGGTTTTCAGCGTGCGGCGCGTCGCCCGCGCGCCGGTTGCGGCGCCGATGAATCCTGCCTGGCCGCCGGAACGAGCTGCGGTTCGCGCTTCGTTCGATCGTGCGGGACAACATACCCGCCGGTTGCAAGAATGAGGATGGCACTGAGCCCGGTGAACGCCAGCATGGCGATCGCCCAAATCTGCGATTGTTCGGTGAATGAACGGTCGATGCTCAGCCACAGTACGTAGCTGCCAACCAGGTAAATCAGGTGAATCAGCGTCAACCGGGTGCGGAGGCGAAGCTTGACGACTGCTTTAGGTGAAAAGAAGAGCGACCAAAGAACAAGCAGTGGAACAACAACCACGAGGATCGCCGGGATCGTCGGCCACGGAACGTAGGCAATGGCCGCCAGGGCCGCGGCAAAAAGCAAACCGACTTCCAGCAAGAAGGCCACTGCCGCGTATAGCGATGCGAGAATCGGTGACACTTGCTGGGTCTTGTTTTTGCCCATCACTGACTGCCTCGCTCTAGTTCCGCATGTTTCGCCCAAGTTTGCTCTCGGTATCTACTCAATTCTATGTGCTAATGAGGGTGCCCGCGAGCAGACTCGCGCGAGATCTATCGCACCTGCGAGCCAATTTTGGGCGGGAACACGCTCCAAAACCGCAACCGAGCGGTTATTTCAAGCGCTGGCCATCGCATCCCAGGATGACTCTAACGCGTAACATCAATTGCCGGTTTTAGGCATCACTTTCGGCGTTCCAGACTACGCGCACAAAGAAAACCCCGGAAACTCAACGTTTCCGGGGTCTAATATGGTGGAGATGGGGAGAATTGAACTCCCGTCCGATGTAGTGTTGCCAGGTCTTCTCCGGGCGCAGTTTGCAGCGGATTTTCTCTGCCCCAGCCATCACACAAACAAGTGGCTGATCCGGGCACAGTTGCCTAAATATGTACCCGACAGCGGCAACAACCGCCGGATACAGTGGCTATCTAAATGACGTAAGGATCAGGGGCGATAGCATCCCCTGGCTTACGGACTGTCTGGCTGCTTAGGCAGCGAGAGCGAAGTCAGTGCGCTTAGATTCGGCACTTATTGTTTTGCAAAGAGCGTTTACGAGATAACTTTGCGTCCTCGGCCCGCTTCATCTGTCGCGACTTACACCGTCGAAACCGATCATCCCCGTATTTTGTTGTCAGTTTCGGGCTTACCCCGAATACAACCGCACCGAAGTGCATTAAACAATCATAGCGCACCTCTGGTTGGAAACCCAACGAGAGGTACGCCACCGATTTTTCTCAAGCCGCGATCTGATTAGGCATGACCGCGGTTACGCTCACGCATGGCTCGTTGCGCTTCGCGGTTGTCCTGCTTTTCACGCAACGTCTGGCGTTTATCGAATTCACGTTTACCGCGGGCAATGCCGATTTCAAGTTTCGCGCGACCCGATTTGAAGTACAGGCTCAAAGGCACGATGGTCAGGCCCGCCTCGGAGACCTTACGTTCGATTTTGAGCAGTTCCTGGCGGTGCAGCAACAACTTGCGGCGGCGGCGAGCCGCATGGTTTGTCCAAGAGCCATTGAGGTACTCCGGGATATAGCAGTTCTCGATATACAACTCGCCGCGGTAGAACTGACCAAAGCCGTCCACCAGTGATGCCTTGCCCTCGCGCAATGACTTCACTTCGGTGCCGGTCAGCACCATGCCGGCTTCGAATGTGTCGAGAATTTCAAAATCGTGGCGAGCCTTGCGGTTGCTCGCAATCACACGATCTTCTTGGTTCTTCTTAGCCATGACACTCCTTGCATGTCGCGGGCGGATTCCCGCGCACAAGTAACAAGTCTAGCGCTAGAGAAGTCCCAATGGGTTCACGGCTTGGCCGTTGACGATGGTTTCGAAATGCAGGTGGCATCCGGTGGAGTTGCCGGTAGTACCCACGTAGCCGATGACCTGGCCCTGGGTGACCTTTTGTCCAACGCTGACGGCAACCTTTGACATGTGATGATAGTTCGTTGCCAGGGCATTGCCATTGACGACGCCGTGCGAGATCGTCACCTTGTTTCCGGAGGAACCACCCCAACCTGCGACCCAGACCTCTCCGTCGGCGGCAGCGGTGATCGGCGAACCGCACTGGCCGCCGAAGCCCCAGTCGATTCCGGCGTGGACGTAACCGCCCTGTCCCCCGTAGTCGATGGTGCCGGCAGGTGTTGGGCGCCAACCGAAACTGGAGGTGATCCGGTTACCGGTGGTTGGCTTCACCAGGCCCCAAGCGCTTGAACCTGAGCTCTTGGGTGCCGCTGGAGCGGTGGTTTCCTCAGGCACGTAGGTCTTTTTGGTATAGGTTTTCTTTTTCGCCTTGGCTTCGGCGGCCAGCTTGGCCTGCTCTGCCTCGTAGGCTGCCTTGCGCTTGGCTTCCGCCTCGGCTGCCTTGCGTTTGCGTTCTGCTTCCTCGCGTAGCAGGCGCTCTTGGCGTTCCTTGATATCGGCCTGCACCTGAGCGTATTCGGCCTGCTGAGCGCTAAGCTTGGCTTGGATCTGCGGCTTTTGGGCTTCCAGCTGGGCGCTGAGGGATTCGGTGCTGGCAACCAGCGAGTCCAGCTCGTCCTTGGCGGTCTGCGCCGCGTTGCGGGCGGCTTCTTCCTGGGCCAACGCTTCCTCGGCCTGGGACTTCAGCGAAGAAATTTCCTTCTCCACCGCGGCCAAGCGGACCTTGTTGTTCTCGTTATTCGCCTTTTCTTGAGCCAGGTCGTTGTACGCGGAGTTCTGGGATTCCATGGCGCGGTTGGCCATATCAAGCCCATCGGCCATGGCGGTCGCGGAGTCCATGTTAAGAATCATGTCCAGTCCGCCGGATACTCCGCCACGCTTGTAGGCTTCGGAAGCGATCTTGGCCATCGCGTCTTCCGCCTTGGCCATCTCGGCGTTATTGGCTTCGATCTCGGCGGCTACCTTGTCCCGGGTTCCCTGAGCGCTGATCAAACGATCGTTAAGATCCGCGACGGCCGCCTGGGCATTGGCGACGCGGCTCTGCGCGTCGGCAAGCGCTGCCTGCAATACCGGCACTTGGGCTTGCTGATCTCGCAGCTTCTGATCAGTTGCCTGAATGTCTGCATCCAGGAACTCCATGTCCTGTTCCAGGCTGTCGATGTTCTCTTGAACTTCGACCTTTTTGTCATCGAGCTCGTCGGCGATCACGAGACCTGCTGGCAACGTCAGGGCAAGAGCCATGGTTCCACCGAGGGTGGCGCGCAGGAACTTGCGCCGAACTGCGTTGGACAGCATAGGTCTCCTTTGGAAGTGCAAAATACAGGATGGAACCGAAGTGAGAGGCCGGTGAGGCTAAACCTTCAGGTAACGCTTCAACGTTACCACTGATGAAATTGTTGCTAAAACGATACCGATTATCAAGAGCAGCGGAGCAACCAGCCAAACCTCGCTGGTGGAAATGAACGCAACACCAACGTTCTCACTAGCGAGTTTGTCCTCAACAAGGAACTTCATCAGCAACCAGAGCGTCCCGGAGGCCAGCACGCCGCCAATCACGGAAGCGATCACGCCTTCGATGATGAATGGAAGCTGAATTGTTGCTTTCGATGCCCCCACCAAACGCATGATGGTGGTTTCCAGCCGCCGGTGCATGGCAGAGAGTTGAATCGTTGTGCCGGTGAGCAACACCGCACAAGCAATCATCACGATGGCCACAATCGCCGCTGCAGCCGAAGCGACCCGCACCAGCTGGAAGACCTTCTCCAAAAGCTCACGTTGGTCAACCACTGAATCGACACCCGCGACCGTAGAGAACGCTTCGTTGATGACCTGATATTTCTCGGGGTCTACCAGGGCAACGCGGAAGGATTCGGGAAGCTGATCGGCCTTGACCTGATCCACCAGCGATGAGTTCTTGTACTGATCCAAGAAATTTTTGAAGGCGTCGTCCTTGGACTCGTACGCGATTTCCTTCACATACGGGGCAAGCTGCTCCGACTCAAGCATGGTCTTAATGGATTCGCGCTGTTCATCGGTGACCGAGTTGCCGGCGCAATTGGGCGAGACGCTGGTGTCGTCGCAGAGGTAGACTGCGACCTCCATGCGGTCGTACCAGTAACCCTTCATCTGGTTGATCTGCAACTGCAAAAGCGCCGAAGCGCCGACGAAAGTCAAGGACACAAAAGTCACCAGGACCACCGAAACGACCATGACGACGTTCTGGCGCAGCCCCTTGACGGCTTCGCGCAGGATAAATCCTAGTCTCACTGGTCTTCGTCCTTCTTTTCGTCTGCGACTTCAGGCAGCACGCGCTCATCGTTCACTTCATCCGGCGCATCACCGAAAAGCAGTGCCCGCGAGCCGTCCTGATTCACCACGGTTGTCATTGGTGTGTACTGGCCCTCGGCTTCATCGCGGACAACACGTCCGGAGTTCAGCTCAATTACTCGATGGCGATATTCGCTGACCAATTCGTGAGCGTGGGTGGCCATGAGCACGGTTGTGCCGTTCTGGTTAATTCGATCGAGCACGTTCATGACTTCGATGCTGTTTTTGCGGTCGAGGTTGCCGGTAGGCTCATCAGCCAGCAAAATGGCTGGCTTGTTCACGATCGCTCGGGCGATGCCCACACGCTGCTGCTCGCCACCGGACAATTCGGTTGGCTTGCGTCGCGCCTTGTCCTCCAGTCCCACAAGCTTCAACGCGTCAGGAACACGATCGCGGATCTGTGTGCGGGAGGCACCGATAACTTCCATCGCGAAGGCGACGTTGTCGAACACGGTACGTTCGCGCAACAAGCGGAAGTCCTGGAACACAAAACCGATGTTGCGACGGAGTTTTGGCACACGCCGGCTGGGGATGCGATTAAGGTTTTGCCCTGCGACGTAGACGGCACCGTCGGTGGCCCGCTTCTCGCGCAGGACAAGGCTGAGGAAGGTTGATTTTCCGGAGCCGGATTCGCCGACAAGGAACGCGAACTCGCCGCGGTTAATCTCGATGCTCACGTCGTCCAGTGCAGCGTTTTTCTGCTTGGGCTCGTAAACCATCGAGACGTTTTCGAATTTAATCATGTCTTCAATCGCCAGTTCTCGTCGGGGCGCGACCCACGAAAACCAATCTCGAGAGCAAACGTCTTCTGATGCGCCAATCAACCAAACCTTATCGGGATGGGATGGTCATCAAGGGGCATTCGTGGGTGTGTTGCCAGATTCATCAGCTACTAACAGCTGGCACAAATTATTTTTTCCTCAACCGAACCCTGTGTTGGCAAGCGGTTCTTGTCGGCCAGCCAGCCAGAGACCGACCTTGGCCACCGAGACGTGAGTTTTCTCAAACGCCACGATCGATAGTGCCGGCGGACCGTCGTGGTGCACGCCGACACTGCTCGATATAGGTCCTATTTGCCTGGGCGACGCTGCGTGGCCCGCCAGCGGATGCCAGCGTCGATGAAGTCATCGATCTCACCGTCGAGCACGGCCGCGGTGTTGCCGACCTCATGCTCGGTGCGCAGATCTTTAACCATCTGGTAGGGGTTCAGCACGTACGAGCGCATCTGGTCGCCCCACGAGGCTTTGACGTCGCCGGCAAGTTCTTTCTTCTGAGCATCCTGCTCGGCCTTCTTCACCAACAGAATGCGCGACTGCAGCACACGCAGCGCGGCGGCGCGGTTCTGGATCTGCGACTTCTCGTTCTGCATCGAGACAACAATGCCGGTCGGAATGTGGGTCATACGCACCGCGGAGTCGGTGGTGTTCACCGACTGGCCGCCGGGGCCCGAAGAACGGAAGACGTCGACCTTGATCTCGTTCTCCGGGATCTCGATCGAGTCAGTTTGCTCGATCAGCGGGATAACTTCCACCGCCGCGAACGAGGTCTGCCGACGACCCTGGTTGTCGAAGGGGGAAATACGAACCAAACGGTGGGTGCCGGCTTCTACCGAAAGGATGCCAAAGGCGTAGGGCGCATCGATTTCAAAGGTGGCCGACTTCAGCCCGGCCTCTTCAGCGTATGAGGTATCCATGACCGTGGCGCTATAACCACGTTTTTCGGCCCAGCGCAGGTACATCCGCAACAGCATTTCGGCAAAGTCTGCCGCGTCGACGCCGCCAGCACCGGAACGAATCGTCACCACTGCCCCACGAGCGTCGAATTCACCGTTCAGCAGGGTCACGATTTCCAGATCGTCGAGGGACTTGCGGATTGAGACCAGCTCTTTATCCGCCTCGGCCAGGGTATCGTCGTCGTTTTCCAGCTCCGCCAGCTCGACAAGTACTTCCAGGTCATCGATGCGGGTGCGAAGCTTGTTCAGGCGCTCCAACTCCGATTGGCGATAAGAGAGTTTGCTGGTGACGATCTGCGCGCTGGCCGGATCATTCCAAAGATCCGGAGCCCCGGCTTCCTCGGAAAGGACAGCGATGTCAGCCTTGATTTGCTCAACGTCGCTCACGTCCTCAATGGCGGCGAAGGTCGCGCGGAGCGAGCGGATTTCAGCGGAGAAGTCAGTATTTGCCATGGTCTTCTAAGCGTACGCCATTGGCGGTGTGGTTCCAGATTTTGAGTCGCTAACGACTGAGCACCGTTCGTGCCGATGAATGCACCGTGATGGGAATTCCGGACGGCACCACCCACCCGACAATGGGTGGGGTGACAGTCCCAGTCAGCGCAATTTCCGCGCCTTGTCCCCCGGGCAGCACCGCAACGGAGACGATAGCCAGATTATCGATCCTGCCAGCCGCTCCCACATCTGCGAGGTAACGCTGAGCACCTTGCTGAACCTGTTGGGCGGTGAGCTGGATGCGCGGGGCGCCGCCATCGGCGACAAACTCGAATTCGTCCACCGCCGCGACGATCGCCCCGTCGGCAAGGGACAGGAGTTGTCGTGCTTTGAGATTCACCGCACTCGCGGCGAGCACCACCGAAATGGTCAGCAAGGTGACGGCGCACAATCCGATGGCCAGCACCAATGATTGGCCTTCTTCGCGCCGAAGCGCGCACCGGAGGCAGGAGAACCACGTGTTAGCCAAAACGATCAACTCGTTGCGCCGCAGTAGAGTCAACGGTGAAGGCCGACGCGCGCAGATAATCGGAAACCACTGGCAGCGGAACATCGAGGCTGACGGTTACGGTCACCACGGAGCCGGGGCTCAGGCACTGCGCATCGCACGAGATACTGGTGTGCGCCCCGCTGAATCCGAAGTTCGCCATGGCCCGTTCGGCCACCGCTTGGGCGTTGGAGTGCGCCTGCGCTGGATTCTGCGCGAGGGCGAACACCTTTGCGGCCTGATCGGCCGCGGAAACCACGGCGTAACTTCCAGCTTCCAGCGCGGCAGCCGCCAAGACCAGATAAATCATCGGGATCAGCAGGATCGTGGAAGCGAAGATAAACTCCACGATGGCGCTGCCCCGCTCATCGCTCCGGCAGCGGCGCGAGAGCGCGAACAACGTGAACCGGGTGCGCTTAGCCATAACGCACCGCATCCGAACTGACGCTCAGATTCCACCCGTTGGGCAGGAATCCAACAAGCGGAACCCTGGTATTGACCGTGACCGTAACCAGCTGGCTCTCGCCGATCACGGTAGTAGCCACCGACACGTCCTGGGCAAAGGAACCGTTCAGCGATTCGGTAATGAGCGTACGGGTGCGCCCGGCCGCGTCGGCTGGCGAACGATTGGCCAACGCGCCGTAGTGGGCGCCGTTGGCTGCCGCATCGGTGAGTGTGTTCCGGACGTGAAGCGCCAGGGCGAGCTGGATGATGGAGAATGCCAGCACGATCAAGAGCGTGGTGATCATGACGAATTCTGCAACAGCGGAGCCGTGGTCGCCGTTGCAGTTCCTGCGCCCGGCCCGTTTGGTTCGCCGGATTCTCCGCTGTCGCACGCTGGCCTATCCCAACCCGGACACCCTGTCGATGGCTTGGTTAAACAGGTCTTGGAGCCGTGGCCCGGCGATCGCCAGCAGTGCGGCAACCAACAGGGCGCTCATGAGGGTGATGATGCTCCAGTTGCTAGCATCTTTCAAGTCACTTTCACTATCGTTGTTATGGCTAAACCCAGACCAGTCTCAGCGTAAGAATTCGCTCGGGTTCCACGTTGAGAACCCTCACTTCCGGTATAAATTTATTTACCTGCCCAACTTGCTATTTGGAGTTTGAGCGGGTAAACTTATTATCAGAAAGGAGGTACAAAGTGGAACAAATTGGAGCACTCCTAGCGGGGCTAGGAATCTTCCTTGGAGGACTTGCAAGGCTAATAACAGCCACCAAATCCAAGAAGAAGAAAAAGTAAAGGTGAACCCCGGCTACCGTACATAGCCGGGGGGCACCCCTCCAATCCACTATGACACAACATGGACAAGACCGGAATAATCCTCGTAGCGATCGGCGTAATCGTATTTTTCCTGCCAGTCGCACCACTAGCCAAACTACTGTTAGGCCTCGGCGCCCTACTCATCGGCGCTAGCCTGCTCATCCGAGCACTCAAAGAGAGGAAAGAATGACCACACGATACCTATCACTCAACGGTGTAGCTGAGCGTGTTGGGATCTCGCCAACCACAGCTAAGACCTACTCGGATGACGGGCGCCTGCCAGCACCGGACGCGATCATCGGCAAGGAGCCGCGCATAACCCGGGGTTGGCTCCCCGAAACCATCGATGCATGGAACGCCGCGCGCCCGGGTCGCGGCGGCCGGCCACGCAAGGAACCGCGGAACGAAGAATAATTTCGACCCGTATACTCTTTCTAGACCAAATGGAGGAAGTCAGTGAAGAAGACCATTATCACCGCCGGCGCTCTGCTGGCCGCTCTCGCAGTAACTGGGTGCACGGCAGTCAATCAGTCGGCAGAACCTTCGCCAAGCCCAACGGCAGCGTCCAACGCACCCGAAATCGCAAGTTCCGAGCCATCGGCAACACCTAGCCCTGCATCGACTCACGTTCCAAAAGATACTGGAATCGAATTCGACGGAGCCTCTGAATCCCTAAAGGCTCTAGCAGTGGAGAAATATGCTGAGTGGGATGAATACAACGAAAAGGATTCCCAGCGGTTCCGGGGCGCGTACAAAGTCGGGCATGTTGTCATGTTGCCAAAAGTTGATCCCGGCAAGGAAGGCGAATGGGCGAAGATCCTCGAATGGTCCATGCCTTCAGAAAATGAGGTTGTTGGCAGGATCGAAGGAAACCAATGGTCTGAGTCTGAGTTGCAGATCCCAGGCACCACAATTTCTTGTGCTCTGATCAACGATGATCAAAAAAGTTTCAAAACAACATTCACAACTGAGAACGGGAAGATTTCAGGTTCGTACGGCTGCGAAAACGCCGATGACACCGAAGACTCTGCGGACATCTCTTAAATGAGAAAATCCCCCTCGCGTTTTCAGCGAGGGGGATTTTACTTACTTAGCGTTGTTGTTGAGGAAATACTGCCAGCACTTAACCACTTCAACATGCGGCCAGCTGATAGTGCATGAACCGCCGGCACAATAGCCGCCCATAGTGCTTCCCGGACGTGCGCCGATCACATACCAAACGGCATCACCCATGGCACTCTTTGTCATGGTTCCAAAGTCTCCATCCAGCGCTCCGGCGTAGCAACGAGTCTTGGGATAACCCGGCAGGTACTTGGTGCGCAGGTACTGCTGAACACCTAGAGTAGTCCAGTAGCCCCATGATCCATCAACAGAGCGGCCCTGTGCGTAGTACCCAACCTTCTTCAGCCAACGCTGCAAGTTGACCACAGTCTGCTTGGTTACGTATCCGCTCACTTCGGATGCCTTGTAAGGAAGATCAGCCATGGTATTGGCTCCATTTCTGCCCTTGCTTGGGCGTAGAAAAGCCCGGCGTCAATCTGACACAGGGCATGAAAAAACCTCGTTGGCATCTGGCCTCCGAGGTTGCTTTATCACCTGCACCGAAAGTTTCAGATGCAGATACTTTTGGTTATGCCTAATCGGCACACTGGTTACTCTCCGGTGTAGTGCACCTGGTCAGCGACGGACGGGTTATCGTCCGATACAACCGGCTGAGTACCCTCTGCGCGTTTGGCGCTCCGTGCGCGGTCTTGCAGGTCTTTGGAAATCTCCTGGACTTCAGTGCCGGTCATCACCTGCACATCCTTGACCGTCACCAGCGGATCATCACGCTGCGCCGCCGACAAGAACGGGAGAAAGCGCTGCAGGAACGCCTCCACGCCGGGGATCGCCATAATGCGGGTGATTGCACCCGCGGCGACCAGCACGCCACCCACGGCGCCGGTGGCCAGCTCTGGGGACTGCTGCGCAGCTGAGGAGTAGATCAGCGGTGCGAGAGCGGCCAGGGCGATCACCGCGGCGAAGATAGTACGGACAGTGGCGCGCCACGGGTGCGCGCTCTGGGTGGTTACTGCTTCATGCTTTGCCATGAGTCAGCCTTTCTTGGTAGGGGTTTATTAGAAGCAACGCGACGGCTTAGCCGCGCTGAGAATTGAGGTACTTCTGCAACGCTTTGACGGTGACCGGTCCGAAAGCGCCGTCGATGCGGTAGCCGGTCGGATACAGACCCTTCTTGCGTAGGAACCGCTGCAACGCCTGGATGGTGTAAGCGCCTGCTTTACCGTCAATGGCCCGGTCGTAGTAGTCCATGCCGCTGAGCCAGCTCTGAACGGCCTTCCAGGTCAGAGCACCGGCTTTACCGTCTACTAGGCCGTCGTACTTGTCGATTGCCCGAAGTACAATCTGCAACGCCTCGATAGTCTTGGCCCCGAACTTTCCATCGACGGCCAGTTTCGTGTAGTTCGTCGGCTGCTTGGATGTGCTCGGCTTTCCTGAAGGCTTGACGATCACGGAGGCTGGCGCGCTGCCCGGGTCCACGTCGTATCGGTCGAACAGGACCCGCGGGTTGAAGTTGCTTCCAACGCTGCTGTTGGACCAAGTTTCAAAATGCAGGTGTGCGCCAGTGACAACACCGGTCGCACCCACCTCTCCGATTTTCTGGCCGGCGGTTACTTGCTCGCCTTTTTTCACAGACACTTTGGACAGGTGCCCGTACCACTGCCGCGCATTGTCGGTGTTGCGGATCCGGACAAAGTTGCCGGACTTCAACCCTTTCCAGAGCCGCTTGTCCCCTGGGTAAGAGTCCGTGCGGATCTCTTCCACGACGCCGCCAAATGCTGCCACAACGTCGGTTCCAGTCGGGGCGGCGATGTCGATTCCAGCATGGCTGGTCACTTTGCCAGTCACCGGATGTTTTCGGTTCTTGGACCATTCGGATGACACGGTGCCCTTCGTGGGACTGATCATGCCCATGGTGTTCCCTTCTTCGTAGGTGATGCCGGGGATTAGTCCGGCCTTGGTAAATCGGTTTCCGTGCGGATACGTACCCACCCCGTTTGCGGGGCTAGTGACTGCTTCGATCGTCTTGCCGTCGCCTAGGCTGATCGCATCGTGGCCCTGGAACCACAGCAGAGCGCCGGGAGTTCGAAGGGCCTGGGCGACGCTGATCGGTTCGCATTCCTGCAGCTGTCGAAGCGATCCGTGCACGAACTTCACTCCGACCTCGGCGAGCGCGTAATGGATTAGGCCGGAGCAGTCGAAGCCGGTGTGTGGTGTTTTTCCGCCCCAGGTGTATTTGGTGCCTGTGTGGTTTTTGAGGGTTTTTATGAATTCGGCTGGTGTTGCCATTGGTGTTCCTCTTTTGGGCATGAAAAAAAGCCCCGTGGGTGGGGCTTAGGGGACGTATCCTGCGGGTGGGTCTGGTGGTGGGGGTTGTTTTCCGAGGTTGATGTGGTTTTCTAGGCTGGCGATGTATAGGCGGGATTTGTGTTTGTCGGCGTAGAATCCGGTGATTCTTTTGTTGAGTTTGTCTACGTCGTCTGCGTGGCGTGATTCTTGTTTTTCGAGCTTTGTGTCGAGTCGGTCTCGTTCTTCTTGTAGCTGGTCTACCAGGGCCATTTGGAGATCGCTCTTGTGTTTGCGGGCGGTGATTCGTGAGCCGATCATGGAGGCGACGACTCCGATTAGTACGCCTGCGAAGCCGAGGACGGGAGGAATCCAAGCTGGCATTATTCGTCCATTCTTCGTGTTTCGGGTGGGAGCCTTCCGCCTTGGAATGCTTCCCAAATTCTCAAATCTTCTTGCCCCAGGCTCCACATGGCGATGCCGGCCATTCCCCAATCGAAGTGTGCTCGGGCTCGCCAGTGGGTGATGGTGGTGGCGTCGGTCAGGTAGACGATGGAGGCTCCGTCTCGGTCGAGTACGTGGATGCGGCCTAGCCATAGGTCGTGGTCCAGGATTCGTACTCTTACGGGGGTGTTGACTCCGGTGCTGATGGGGATGTCTTTCCAGTGGGTGTAGACCCAGTCCAGGCTGATGCCTGTTTCGCGGGTCTCTGGTTCGTCCACGTCGGTGTTGGGCCTGAACTGATTTTTGCTGTTCCAGGTGACGTCGGTGCGTGGGATGCGTCCGAAGATTTCTGTTTGCCCGTTGATCTCTACTTCGAGGGCTTCGCGGGGCATGTACCACCAGGCGTCGCCTAGGTAGGTGTGATCGATCCAGGCGGTGCCGGTGCTGCCGTACTCGGTGGGGCCACCTGGTGGGGTGGTCTGTGCTTCGAGCTGCAGGGGCACGGTCGTTTCGGCGTTGGAGAAGTAGACTCGGGCTGATCCGTCGCGCACGCGTAGCGCGAGGACGCACCGGCCAACTTGCGGTGCTCCGCCAACTCGTTGAGCTCCGACTTGTTTGCTGGCCAGTACAGTGGTTCCTCGCATGAGTCGCAGCTGGCCAGTGTTGGTGAGGTCTGCTGTGATGCCTTGCGAGGTGATGCTGAATCGGCCGGCGGTGGCGAATTGGAATCTTGCCATCGCATACAGGCGTTGGTTTCCGAAGTCGTGGTTGAACCGGAGAGTTCCGCTTCCTCGATACTGCTTGTAGGATTCGGTGATCTGCGAGAACTGCCAGGTGCCGGCTGGTTGCGTGTAGATCGTGTTCAGCTGCTGCTGGCTGGTGGCGTAGTCATCGATGATCGTTGCCGCTACCGGGTCGCGCTGGATGACTTCCATGGTGAGGGAGTATCCACGTTTGGGTGAGACCAGGTCACCGTTGGATGCGGTGACTGGGTCTGGACGCATCAGGTATTCGGCATAGGTGGTTCCTACTGAGTTGTCAGCGATGCTCCATTGTGGGGTGCCGGCGGGTTGGCCGTAGCGGACCGCGTAGTTGCGGTTCGCGAAGACTCCGGAGTACACGCCCACGGCGTTGTCCCATTGGGTGGGCTCTTTCCAGTCGTAGACGTCGAGGAATCCCCAGAGTGATTTGCTGGATTCGTCGCGGTAGCAGATCCAGCCGATGGGGTGGTGGGTTCCGGTGTCGGACCAGGCCCGGGCACCGGTGAAGTATTGCCAGGCGCTGTAGTAGGTTCCGGAGACGCCGCGGCGTGTGGCACCCCAGCTTGATGGGTAGTCGTGGATGGACCAGAAGTAGGCGTAGAGCGGTAGGCCCATGCTGATCTTGGCTGGGTCTACTTGTGAGGTGGCCCAGTCGTAGACCTCTTCAAGCCAGAATCCGGGGCTTACTGGGCCGGGTGCGCTTCCTGACCAGGCGAAGTCGTAGGACATGATGCTCATGTGGTCGAGGATTTCGCCCAGCTGCTTGTACCTGACCCAGTTTTCGCCACCTACAGATCCGGTGGCGGTGAGTGCCGGCAGGGCGCCGGATGCTTTCTTGCCCAGTGAGTGTGCACGGTTTGCCACGACTCGGAACACCTCTTCGGACTCGGCCGAGCGGAAGTCGCCTCCGGATTCCATGTCGAGATCCACGCCGTACAGCCACGGGAACATTTCGAACATCTTAGATTGCACTTCATCGGCCAGATGGTTTCGTGCGGTGGAGCTGTTGCGCAGCGCTTCAAAGATCGCGAACGGTCCGTCTATGAGGTCTTCCATGTTTCGGAAGCAACCCCACCAGCGGATGTGTGGCCATTTCGCCCGGTACACGTCCAGAAGTACGGGGTCGAAGGTTTGTGTGAGGGTGCCTTCAGCGTTGACACGCCAACCGAAAATGCTGATGTCGGTGATGCGATCCCCATAATGGTTTAGCGCCATGCGGATTCGTTCTGTCCAGGACAGGCCAACCCAGGCCCACACGTGTTCGCTCATCATTCCCTTTCGATCCAGCCCAGTCGCAGGTGCGCCCGGGCGGTAATCTCAGTGTCTAGATTCAGGTCTTGTCGTTCGGTGACGATAGGTACGAGCCCGTACCCATGGCTTGCGGTGTGCTTTACACCGTCCGCGGTTGCTTGCCCGTTCAACGGTCCGAAGCGGTAGGACCCGACCTTTACCGGGCCTTGCCCTCTGACTTGCATGGTGACTGGCGTGGCTTTACCGGCGTTGGATAAGGCCACGACTTTCAGCCCGGGGTTGATGACGCCGTTGCGGTACTGCTCACGCGTTGGTGTCGTTCCCACCTCAGCCGGGTTCGGCACCACGCCGCTTGCTTGCTCACCGGACTGCAGCTGAATGTCGGTGACTAGCACCGCGGCGGACAGGGGAACGTCAATAGCGCTGATCCGGAGCTTGATGGACTGCACCGGCTTGTCAACATGAATCGGCTGCTGTAACCGCATTCAGTGGCCCCCCTCAACGCTCTAGGGTGCTGCCCTGGGCGCAATCATCGACATGGACACAAGGTTGAAATCCCCAACTTTGACACCCATTGCCGGGAAGCGTGGCATTGCTATCCACCCTGACGGTGATAGCTCCACACGGTACGGGGTATCTAGGCCGCCCGTTTGAGCAGTGAGGCTGAACCAGCCGGTTGTTGCCTGCTGGGAAGCGACACGCAATGACGGGTGAATCGCATTCATTAGATAGTTCACGGAGAGGCTCGGATTCGACCGGTCCACGGCAATCATGAATGAGTAGTGGACGAAATTCCCATCTAGCGCCGCGGCCACCGACCCATCACGAAACGGTGTAAGCCCTGCCCGGAGGTATGAGGAAACGTCATACCAAGGCGATTTGTCTCGGTAGGGCTGAGCCTGAGTTACAGGAAGGTCAATTGACATCATGCCCTCCTTGCGTAGGTTGATTCGGCTACGAAGTTCAGTAGATTACCGTCAGCTACTCGCGAGTAGTCATTGCCGGATACCCAGATTTGCAAGCGTCCTTCTGGGGTGATCAGGCACGCATACCCAGATTCACTAATCGCGAGGTACGCGTTGAACACCATTTGGAACGGCGGTCGTAGCTCGGTGGGCAAATCGTCAATAATGACATTGCTAGTACCTCGGCGCGTGCGAAGGTAGAAGCTCACTTGGTTATCTTCAACTTTGGCAAGGAAAACGAAGGTGCGCCCATCTCCTGCCCACCCGTTCACGGTCAAGCTCGATAGGTCGTACCAGGTTGTTTTATCGGGATACGGCGAATCGACTTTCGGGAAGTCATAAATGCTAGACAAGTCATGCCCTCCGTGGTGCGATGAAGATTGCGTTCACTTCGGTGCGGTCTTGAAGCTTCCAGTCCGCCGATGACCGTAACCACACGCGCCCGTCAGCCATGAGGAAAAGCTGCTGTTGGGCTGTGTCTGGCGTGTTCACGGACGGCCACAAGTCCTCGGGTAGACCGTAAAGGATATTCCCGTCAATGATCTGCGTACCGGACGGGTTGACTCGTAGCGAAACGATGATCAGGTTCTCGGTGACCTGCGCCCAACACCCCGTCGAACCACCCAACCCAACGATGCCCGGACGTAAATATCCGCGCAGGTCATACAGTGGATTCGCGGCAGGAAACCGTGTGTTCAGAATCGGTAAGGTAATCACAACTACGCCCTTCTAGGTGCCGTGAACATGCAGGATACTTCGGTTCGGTCAGCGAGGTACCAGCCGGTTTGGGCATATGAGCGCTTCCAGATTCTGCCGTCCGTCATCAAGAAAATTCCCTGCAATGCCGAATCTGGAGTGTTCACCACAGGCTTGAATTCATCGGGAAGCCCAATCAGGATATTTCCGGTTGATTCGTCTACGATCCCCGAAGGGTTCACACGAATGGACACCATAACCGTGTTCGGGGTGATCTGCCCCCAGCAAGAGAACGCGCCACCTGTCGCCGTCGTGACAATGCCAGGGGCAAGAAAGCTGCTCAGGTTGTAGATCGGGTAAAGCGACGGGTACGGCGTAGCCAACACAGGTAAATCAAGCGCCACTACTGGCTCACCTCCGATCTAGTGCCAAGCTTTGGACGGGTGAGCCCAATGCGCCCCGATGCTCCACTGGTTTTTCCCAGTATCAAGAATGCAGGGCGCGCTGCCTGATTGGCCGGCAAGATGAAATCGTGCTCCACCTTGTAAGACCAATCAGGCCAAGCCGTCAAAGTCAGCTGTGCGTTAGACCCCGCTACCGTTGACCCATTCATGTAATCCACCCGGGGCCGCACACCGGTAAGACCAACGACGTCCTGCAACAGGACATCGAGCGTCCAGGCAAATGGCCTAGACCCGGTGGCGGTTGAGTCTTCAAACGGGAACCAGAACCCAATGTCACCGGTGCCGGGCAGCGCTCCCACATCAATCCACGAGATCCACCCGTAGTCCGGGTCCCAGAGCGTGCTGATGTAGGCATTGTTCCCGGAGGAATCGCCTCGCCAGACCTGCGCTGGTGCCATGATCTTGTTCAGATGCTCCTGCTGCTGATCGATCTGATCTTGCAACATGTCGATCCTGTCATTCACTTGATCGCTCCCTTCCGGAGGAACAACACCAGCTGACCAGGGAAGCTCAGTGGTATGCGGTAGCCAGCCGGAGACCGCGGCGCCGGGCTGCAACATCAAGTCCGTGATATCGACAGTGGCGCCGCTTGGCAGTCCCTTGACTGTCGTGCGGAGTTTGATCAATGCTGGTCTTTTACTGACTCGCAAGACACCTTGCATTCAGGCCCCCTAGGAAAGTTCAAGATCGATCGTTTCGCTGGTGCCGTCTTCGTAAGTGACTACCGCTTGAACCGTGACGTTTGGAGCCCATCCCGCGGGACCCTGCGATTCCAGATTCATCGAAAAGGCGTACGCATCTCGATTATCTGGATTCACGGTCTGCTCGATCCACCGCTCTCCGGAACCGCTGAATCTCACGGCCTTATCCCCGGTTCCGTTCCCTGCTACCACTGCAGCCCCGAAGTGTGCCCAGTGCGCCAGATCGTTATCGAACCTGGCGTTCAGCAGAAGGTTGAATGGCACCAAGTCAAAGGTGCCAACCCCGGCCCCGGTATCAAGCACGCCGGCGTCCGTGGTCTCAGAAGATCCCAGCTCGCGCAGTTTCGCGGACAAGGTGATTTTCGAGGTCCACGGCCGGATCACGTCATATTCGAGCTTGACGATCCGCTGCCGGCTGGAAATCCCAACCTCTTCATCAACGACGGTCACATAATCGCCAGCGTCGAAGCGATCCAGATCAGAATCCGTCTGGGCGCTAAAGTCACTGACTGTCACCTCATACGAGCGTTCAGGCCGGGAGCGCTTCGCCAGCGTCGCCTGCGTCATGGCGAGCATCGTGTACGGCGATGTGCCCGACTTGAAGTCGTAGACCGCTTCTTTCACCTCAGAGGTAAAAGAGAAATCCTCTACGTACGGCTTCCCACCGTTGATCGCCGCGATAGTCAGCCCATCGGCGTTCTTCGCGTAAATCCTGGTTACCAAGCTCGTCGTGTCCACGACGCTCTTGCTATCGGTCAGCCCCTTGCCCTGGAAAAAGCCGATACCCTGATCACGGCCACTAGAAGCCACCAAAGACACACGGCGGTTGGCGTTGTCGAACAGCAGATCTCCTCCATGATTCTTCTGCACCTCACGCAGCAACGCCAATGGGTTAGTGTCTTCCGTTCCCCACGTGCGCAACGTTGTCACATTCGCAATTCCAACAACCCACCCCGTACCGGCGAGCGCTTTTGTCATGACGTCGCCTGCGGTGACTTGCTGGAATTCTTGGGCGTTGATTTGGCCTTTGGTGGCGAGTTCGTAGAATCGGGCTTCGGCGTAGACGTCCAGGAGGATTCGTCGGCCGGCGCGTGCTTTGGTGATGCGTCGAATCCAGTAGGTTTCATCTGCGACGGTGATGCGGCGTTCGGCTTCGAGTAGTGGGGCGTGTTTGTGGTTGGCCGGGATTTGTAGCTCGAATTTTTGTTCGCCGTTGACTTCGTTGGTGATGATCGCTGAGAGGGCGTCGATGATTCCGGCTTCGGGGGTGTCGTCGTTCCATAGGATCACTGGGGCGTGTGGGTATCTTGGCGGTGGTGTGTCCTCCCATTGTCGTGCGGTGACGTTGACGATGAATGTGCGGGTGATTTGCCGCCCAATTTCGTCGGTGAGGGTGATGCTGATTTCGCCGGTTCCGACTTCGAATCCTGCGGCCAGGGTGAGGGTGCTGCTGGCGATCGTTGCGACGGTGATTCTTGGTGCGACGATGGTCCAGGTTGGTGCGCCCTGGTTGCTGTAGACCAGCGGGATGTTGAGTATTCCGCCCTGTTCCAGGGTTTGGTTCGGGATGGGGTTCAGCGTTGGTGCTGGCTCTGCTGGTTCTTCGACGTTGAAGCCGGAGAAGGTTTGCCCGTTGCCGATGGGCACGGTCCAGCGGAGGAGTCCGGTAAATGCGGCGGGTAGCTGCGCGCCGGTTTGCCAGGATGCGCCGTTGTCGTTTGACCAGTAGGGGGTTGATCCTGCTGGTGCTCCGTCCACGACTGGCAGGGTGGCCCAGGAGACGCGTTCTGCGCCGGTGGACAGTTCGCGGTCGCCGTTGGCGGTGATGCCAATTTCGGTGAGCGTGAAGTTTGTCCTGTTGGCGTTGAGCTGCCCGTCAGCCCAGAGGCCTAGGGACATGGCGTCGGTGAATGCGGCTAGGTCGAAGCTTGCGCTGGGATGGGCTACGACTGCTTCATCGAATACTCCGGTAGTCCAGACTGCGCCGGAGGGTAGCGCGTAGATGTCTAGGTCTGCGGTGCTGGCTGGGTTGGGTGTTCCGGTGAAGGAACGCACTGGGCCTAGCCAGGTGGCTTTGGTGCTCTGGTTGACGGAGAACAGCTGGCTGGTTTTGGCGTCCATGTCTAGCAGCTGGCCAACGAATTGCCATTCAAGCGTCTGGACCCAGGGGGTATCTTCGGCTTGGTCGAGGATTGCTGTTCCGGCGGCGTTGTACACCTGGTGTCGTAGGCGGCCGGAGGCATAGGTGGCCAGGTACACCAGCGGGTTGCTGCCGCGGGTGGACATGAGTGGGCTGTGGGCCATGACGTAATTCTGTCGAGTCCACAGTCCGACCAGCAGCTTCCCGGAGGACGGCCACAGGCCGGCGAAGTTCGCCAGCTTGAAGCCGCCCTTGTCCGTGGCCGGGTTAACCGTGTTGAGGCCCATTTGATAGCCCCATTTGCCCTGAACGTATCCGTCATTGGCGCCGCCAACGACGCGCAGCCAGTTGCGTGAGGGGGTGATCGAGTCGGAGTAATTCAGGCCTGACCCTGGTGTGATGCGTTGCAACGCTACGGGGTTCAGGCCGGGGAATGAGGTTGGGATTTCACCAGACCAGCCGAAACGGTCATCCCACATATGAGCCTCCTAGATTCGTCTAGCGTTCGGATAGAGCCTGCGTGTTCCCGCAGGTGCCCCGGTGACGCTGACCGTTGTTGCCGTGCCTTTGCGGATCTGGGCGCGGCGATAATGGGACATTTGCGCGATGAGGTTGCCGACCTTCACCCCGCTACTGTTTTTGCGGTAGAACTCGAAGTCCTGATAATTGAGCACGTTCGTGAATCCGGCTGGTGTGGCAGCCACAACTACTTGGAATGATCCAATGGTGATTGTGGCTTGCGCGCCAGAGGGAAACTCGATCGTCGGGTATGCCGCGGTGTTACCTAAAGCCAACGTGTAACTTGTGGAGGTGGTGAAGGGCACCGCCGCGGGTGTCACTTGTCGGGCTTCGGCCTGCCCCACCGTTTCGAAGTTCACATCGGCGCGCAGTACAAATCCTGTCCCGCGCTCCCACACCATGCGGCTCCACTGGATTCCTGCGGAGACCATGACCTCTGGATACTTCCAGTCGGTGTCGATCTCCACGATGAGGTCTCGTGGCCCACGCTCTGGGTCTAGCAGCTCCACGAATTGATCGCGTCGTTGAGCAACTTCTGTTGTGGTTCTTCCTTCAATGAGTACGTCGAAGGTGAATGCACTGTGCGTGCGTGAGGCGGCCCCGAAGTACCGTCCGCTTCCTGGTTTGTCCGTTGTCTCCAATGAGAGACCAGCCAGTGACGGCCACTCGGTAAGAGTGGCCGTCACACCGGCCAGGGTGCCTGTAGATGTTCCTCCGTAGATGAAACTCAACTGCTCGTCACACCTTCCAGATTCTTTTTGCCCTGCGCACGCGAAGCGCGCTGGGCGTTGGTCCACAGTTCCTGTGCCGTCAAGGTGAGATCGTCATCGTCACGGATTTCTTGGTGTTCCACGTTCACCAGTGGCCCGTTGACGATCATTGTTGCGGTGTTCTCACCCTGGCTGGTGGTGAACTCGATTGCCTTGATCGTTGCATCCCATTGGGAGGGATTCAGGATCGCTTCCGGCTTCCGAGTCTTGTTTTCGATCATGGAGATTCCCGGGCCAAGCCAGCCGCCCTCATCGTGCAGGTAGGACATGAAGTTGAACGGGCTACCGTTCTTCCACAATTCCGCGTGCAGGTGAGGTCCGGTACTGCGTCCGGTATTTCCAGACTTGGCAATGACCTGTCCGGCAGTCACTTGATCGCCTGGCTTAGCAACCCACCCGGACAAGTGCCCGTAGTAGGAGCTCATACCGTTAGCGTGATCAACGACCATTCCCCGGCCGGTGCGCCCCGTCACGATCCCTTCGCCGATCTTGCGAACCACACCGTTGAGCATCGAATGCACCGCGGAGCCAATGGCTACCGCGAAGTCGATGCCTGCGTGCGGGTATGCTCCGCGAGAGGTTCCGAATCCTGAGGTGATTGGCCCGGACGCTGGTTTCGCAAAGGACCCCAGCGGCCCGTCAAAGACCAGAGCGCCGTCGCTTCCGACAGCCTCTCCGTCTTTCTTCGTGGCCCAACCAGTCAGCCCGTCCAGCACCTTGAACCCGGCACCGCGAATCAACTCATTGAACCCTCCACCAGGGATGAAGGATGAAATTGATTGCTTCAGCGGTTCGGTGACTGCGCGGACACCTGCTGACAACATGCCAACAGCCCAGTCCTTGACCTTGCCGACAGTGTCGGTGACGCCTCCCCAGACGTTAGACCAGAAGCCGCCGATAGGCATCTTCGAGGACTTCTCATCATGCCCACCGTTCATCGCTGGCAGGGCTGCCATTGGCGCTTGCACACCGCCACTGAGCATCTTCTGAGTCTCAGTGGCGGTGTAGACGTAGCCCGGACCAGTGTTGATAAGCTCAGGGCCTTCTTCACCAACGAGCTTCCAGCCGTTCTTCATTTGGCCGCCCTTGGCGAACGCAGGAAGAGTGACTGTCGGCAAGGTCCAGTCAAGTCCGAGCTTGCTAGACATGGTGTTGATCATGTCTCGCAGGCCGTTGTTGTAGACCGTGTTTACGACAAAATCAATTGGCTTGTACGCGATATCTTTGACCGTGTCCCAAACCTTTTTGATTCCATCGACACCTTTTTCAAAGGCTGGCTTGACCGTGTCATTGATGAAATCACCGAGCGCCTGGAATACGGGCTTAATGTAGGTGTTCCACACGTACTTGACAGCGTCCGAGAGGACTTCCCATCCAGCCTTCACATTTTTGAAAGCTGGACTGAGGACGTTCTCCCAAACCCACTTGAAGAAGTCACCTACCGCTTGAAACACTGGCTTGATGCCGTTGTTCCATACGTTGCTGACCGCTGGCGAAAGAGTGTCGCGCCAGAACGAAATCACCGCACTGAACGCTGGCTTCAATACTGAATTCCAGACCAAGCTGAAGAAGTCACCCAAGGCCTTGAACACCGGCTTAATGACGTTGTTCCAGGCGTTCTGCAACGCCGGTGCCAACGTGTTCTTCCAGTAGTTCATGAGCGCGGTTGCGGCCGGCTTGAGTAATGTGTTCCAAACCCAAACGAAGAAGTCACCGAGCGCCTGGAATACCGGCTTGAGAACCTTGTCCCATAGCGTTTTCAGAGCATAGAACACCACTCCGAAGTACACGGACAGTGCCATGAGGGCAACTTTGACTACAGTTTCCCAAATCGCTTTGAATACTGAACCTATGGCTTGGAACACGGGCTTGAGGGTGTTATTCCAGAAGCCGACGAGTACACCGACAACAGCTCCGAAAACTTGCCCAATGGCCTCAAACGCCGGCTTGAGTAGCCCCTCCCAGATACCAACAAAGAACCCCGAAATAGCGTTCCAAATGTTGATGAAGAAGTTCCTGAAATCTTCATTGGTGTTC
Source organism: Glutamicibacter sp. NPDC087344 (assembly GCF_044744225.1). Classification (NCBI taxonomy): domain Bacteria; kingdom Bacillati; phylum Actinomycetota; class Actinomycetes; order Micrococcales; family Micrococcaceae; genus Glutamicibacter; species Glutamicibacter sp. NPDC087344. Next base: position 557,223 of record NZ_JBIUXY010000001.1, read on the forward strand.
CAGAGGTAAATGAACCCAGCAACCAGACCCGCGATAGCACTGATGATCAAGCCGAAAATGTTCGCCTTCATCACCAAGTTCAGCGCCGCGAATCCACCCTGAAGCAGCTTGACGGCCGACGCCAGCGAAGTGACAACGGTAATCGCACCACGAAACAGCATGAATCCGCCGGCCGCGGAAGCAAGCGTAATTGCCAGCGGCTTCAGCCAAGCTTGGTTCTCTTTCACCCATCCGGTGAATGCTTGAAGTGCAGGAATGGCGGTGGTGTTCACGAAGCGGAAAGCACTGGTGAGCGCCGGCAAGAAAGCCTTACCAATGGTCTCTTTCAGATCCGCCCAGGAGGCCAAAGCCACCTGACGCTGATGCTCGAAAGTGTCTTCCTCGCGCATGAAGTTGCCCTGCGCGTCAGCTGACTGGGCATAGAGCGATGACTGAACCGCCAAGGCTTTCGTCTCGGCTTCCAGCTGAGGCACCTTGCCGGCGGTTGCCTTCTCGTAGGCATTCTCAGCAGAGGTCAGAGCCAGCTGAGCGCGCTTGGCCTCGTCTGAGTCCTTGCCATGCTTCTTGATGACCTCGTTGTATTTGCTCTGCGCCAGAGTCATCTTCGTGGCAGCGGCTTCAACCTTTTCGGAATCGACCACCGGCTTGATGATGTTCTTGGACAGCGCTTCAGCTTCCAAGGACGCGGCACTCAGCGTAATGCCGTACCGCTCGATCGGGTCCATCTCGCCCTTCAGGGCCGATGAGATTGCCTCGATCGCTTCCTTAGTGGTTCCACCGAACATCGATGCCATGTCCGCGCCCATGCCGATCAGACCATTGGTCTTATCAGCAATCTCATCCATGGGAGTTCCCATGTTTTTCAGCTGCGAACCCAGAAGGGTTCCCAACTCGCGGTACTCATTAGATGAGATGCCTACAGCCTGCGAAGCTGAGGCAGCCCAGTCATGCATGACTTGAGCATTTTCCTTGAAAACAGTGTCAATTGCGCCCACGGACTGCTCAGCTTGACCGGCCAGATTCACCATTTCCCCAACGCCGCGAGCAATCGCATCAATGGAGAAATAAGTTACTACACCGGCGAGCGCGCCCTTGAAGGCTTGGCTGAATCCGCCTCCGGCGCGGCGTCCGCCGCCTTCTGCTTGGTCTTCGGCGGAGTCGGTGGCGGTCTTCATGCCGCGGGACAGTTCGGCCTTGAGGCGTTGGCCTACGCCTTTCCAGCCTTTGGCGTAGCCGGCGGATGCTGTTTCGGAGGATTTGCTGGCGTCTTTGAGTGCTTTTTCGGATTGGTCCAGTTCGGACTGCAGCCGGTTTTGTGCGTCTGCGGCCGCCTTGGTTTCCATCTCAAGTTTTTGTTCGGCGGTGGCCAGGCGGTCCACGGCGGAGAGGGCTTGGGAGGATTTCGTCCCGAACTTCTCGGTGCTTTCGTTGACTTTGGCTTGCGCAATTTCGACTTTGCGCTTGGCTGCTTCTTGCTTTCGGGCAGAGACTTCAGCTTGAGCGGCGATTCGCTTTTCAGCGAGCTCGACGGATGCAGTGAGCTTTTCAACGTCGGGCTTGTTCTGCTCGAAGCCTTTGGAGATCGCTTTGCCCATGGCGATGCCAGTTTTGGAGGCGTCGGATTCGACGCCCTTGAAGATTCCGCCGATCTGCTTGCCAAGCGTGGAGGTTTCAGCGGCTAGGGTCAGGTATCCGACACCAAGTTCGACAGCGGCCACGTGTACCTCCCTTAAAGAGCTGAGAGGGCACTAACCGGTTGGTTAGTGCCCTCTCTGGTGTTAGTCCCAGCCCAGCCGTTTGCGCATGGCGCTGATCGGCGATGCTTTGACCTTGAGTACTTCTTTTTCTTTGGTTTTGTCCCAGGGCCTGAGTGTCGGCTTCGGGACGTCGCTGCGCTTGATCTTGGGGCGCTGCGAGATGATTGTGGCGATAACGCCCAGGGAGTCGAAGATCCCCACGATGTGGTCAACTACCGGGTGATACCACCACCAGTCTTTGCCGTTGATCGCTTTGTTGATTGGGGCGTCAAAGGGCAGCGTGGACATGAGTGCGTAGCAGTCGGACCAGGTGAACTGTTTGGTGGCGACGTCCCGCCACCGCAGGCCGCGTTCGATCAGTGTTGCTTCGAACGCGGCCGGGTGTTTTTTGTGCAGTTCGACCAGTTCGATTATTTTGGGACGCTGGCCAGCTGCCCGTCCTGCCAGGCATTAATGAAGTCCTGCAACTCGTTGCGGTTAAGGTCTCGGTAGGCCTCGATCGCTTCGGGGTCTACGCCGGCTTCGGTGAGCCACTGGGAGACCTTCTGGACTTCGCCGGTGTTCATGGCTTCCACGACGCGTAGCGGCGCTAGGTCGAGTTTGGGGAATTCGAATTCCCCGTCGAACAGTTCGGATTCGAACTTGACGAATTCGTAGCGCTTGGCGGTCTTGCGTTCGAACTTGCGCTTCTTTGATACTGGCATGTCAGCTCCTGTGTGTTTTGGTGGTGGGGTCCTGCCGGCTAGTTGCCGGTGAGGTCTTGGTGGATTTGTTCGCCTAGTTCGTCTACGAACTTGTGGAATCGTTCGATGAATTTGGCGCGGTCCACGTCGATGGGGACCGAGACGCCCGTTGTACTGCGCACGACTTTGCCGCCGGCAACGGGGACGGCCAAGGAACCGATGTGCTGGATTTCTCCGCTTTCGATTCCTGCGTAGAGGTTGATTTCGATTTCGCCCAATAGTGTGGACATGGTCAGCTCCTTGGAAGGGTGTCAGCTCCGTGGTGTGGGGTCCTGCGCCCGGCGGAGCTGACGACTGGGCCGGGCGCAGGAAGCTTTGGTTAGGCTGTGACAGGGATACCGATCAGGGAAACCGCCTTGACACCTTCCGCGTCGGGGAAGGCTTCAACGCTCACTTCGTACCGGATCACGTCCGAGTGCACGAATACGGCGTCGCCGGAGGTGGTGATCTGACCGTCCTTGATCAGTTCGCGCAGGCTGGCTTCATCGTCGCGCATGTCCAAGCAGAAGGCTTTGCGTGGCGGGATTTTCGCGGTCTGCTTGATCTCGATCTTGCCGCGGACGGTGGACGTTGGCGGTGTGATCGTGACGTTCTCTTCGCCGTGGATCAGCTTGAGAACGTCACCGTTGGCGGATTCCAGGAACTGCCAGGTGTAGGTGATGGAATGCTCGGTGCGTACGATCTTGACCGCGTCGCCACCCCAGGCCCGGATCTTCTCGTCTGACGCGTCGGTGGTGCGGGTGACGCCGTCTTCTCCGATGTATCCGCCGCGAATCCAGGCAGCGTCGAGGGCGGTGTCTGCGTCGTCGGGGAACGCTACGCTTTGATCTGCGAAGCACAGGCCACCAGTTGCGGTGATCGGTGCGCCAGTCATAATGGCAGAGATTGCCATGGTGGCCTCCTAAAGGCTTGTTAAATTGAAAGGAGCTGCTTTGAAAAGCAGCTCCACGGTGAAGAAGAAGCCCGGCGTGCCACTGGCATCTTCCGGACGGTAGGTTGGTCTGGTGAGCGTCGAGATGAACCGGACGCCCTTTTCTTGTGTGTGCCAAGCCCGGATCAGACCGTGGAGCTTGCGCGCCACGTCACTGGCTTGCTCCGAATCCTCGTGGTACACGTCCACGGTGATTCTGGCTTGGTCCAGGACTACGTCCTTCTCGCCCAGTCCGCCGGTGTCGGTCACAGTGACCAGCAAGGGCCCCCATTTCCATTTCGGCGGAATGTCCAGATGCGGACCAGCGGTAGCTGGTACCCACTGGGACAGGTATGAAACGGCTCTAGCGATAGGATCTTGGAAGAGCAGTATTTCCGGCATCAGTCTCGCCCCGCATCGATTGCACGGATCAATGAATGGTGCTTTTGGTTGTGGGCTCGTGCTTTGCCCGTGGCCATGACCGACACCGCGCCGCGTGGGTCTTCAAGGACAAGCTCGGTGACTTTGTACCCCATGGCCTCGCCACCGGCGGCCGCGGCTATTTTCTCTCCGCGGCGTTTCAAGTCGGCACGTACTTCTGGCAGTTTTCGGATCTCTTCAAGTGCTTGCTTTTTCCACTTGATTCCTTTGCGTGCCATTAGCCAGCCACCTCCTTGAGTCGCACTTCTGCACCGGGCGCCCACCCGTTGAATGGGTTCACCCATTCACCTGGCACGGCACCGTCAACCTCGCATCGCACACCGCGCACCGTGACCTCGTCGAGAGGGCTAATGCCGGCGCCTGGTGAAAGGTAGATGCTGAATCGTGTGGTGATTTGCTCGCGGCCGCCGTCGGCAGGTTCAGCGACCTGGTACGGCGCTACGGCCACGTGATCTAGTTGCTCGTCGGTGAAGAGCTTCGTGATCTTGCCGTGGCCGTTGACTTGCTCCCCGCTGAACCGGTGCACAATGATCTTTTCCCCGAATTTGAAAAACATGGGATCACCTCGGCATTAGGTTGAAGAATGTTCCCTCGTCGTCATTCTTCGGGGCCAGTAGGCTCAAATCCTGCTTACCTACGTACAGGGCACCGTCAGTGTTCCGGAACGTGGCCGACTGCCCGAACGGGCCTGCGGTGAAGCTCATTTGTGTGATGTTCTCCGGAACTTCTTCCGGCACATCCATGGCTCGCTTGACCATGCGGCACACTACGAGAATGACCAGATCTAGGTCCAAGTCACCGGTAGCGATCCTGGAATCAATGTCTTCGACCTTTGAGCGGATCATCAGCGAAGCTTCTTTGAGCTTCTGCTCGGCTTCTTCTTCATCCTCAGCTGGCAGCGCTTTCCAGTGATTCCGAAGATCCTCGATCGTCGCGAACGGTACAGCCATTTTCAGGCTCTACTTTTCGTCGTTGGAATCGTCGTCGCCGGTGAAGTCCACTTCGCCTGAGCCTTCACCTTCCGGGTCCCCGGTTTCTTGGTTTCCCTCCGCGGGGTTCTCAGGCTCCTTCTCCGGTTCTTTTTTCGGGTCAGGCTTTTGGCTGGTCTTCGCGGCCGCTCGACCTGAAGGCTTGCCAAACGGCTTGTCCAAGACGTGCTCTCCGACGCGGTTGCGAACCCAGTTGGGGGCAATATCGTCGGGCGAGAACTGATGCAGCTTGCCAGTCTCGTCATGCAGTGCAACATGATCGGTAAACTTCGGCATGTTTTGTACTCCTTAAACTGCAATGGCCAGCCCATGAAAACGGGCTGGCCATTGCGTTGAGCCGGTCAGATACTAGAGCACCTTGCCGGCAAGGGTCAGGTTGGTGTTTGGAGCGATCGGCAGCATGATTGCAGAGGCCTTAGTCCACTGCGCGACCGGATCGTTATCCGAGTACGAGCCGACAACGATGCCCGGGTCAACGGTGCTGTCGAGTTTGTAGTCCTCGGACTGCTGCTCTGCGGTGACGCCCCACTGGGTTTCGCCGATGTCGTTTCCTGCTGGCGGCAGGAACAGGATCTTGGTCGGGTCCAGGATGTCCATTGCACTGTTGTCAGCGCCTGCTACCTGAGCTTCGTAGACTTCCAAAGGCGGAATACCAAAGGATCGGAACAGCGCCTGGATCGCGTCAAGGGTGACAATCTGGACCGTCGAGTTCTCTGGCAGCGTCAGGGAGCGGATCTGCGCATTGCGCATCAGCACGGACACGACCCGCTGAGCCACCAAAGTGACTTCTGGCTTGATGCCGTTCGTCGCACGGTACACCTCAACCCATGCCAGCAGATCGTCAATCGGAGTTGATCCAGCGGCGGACCACAAGATCGCAGCCGTTGGGCTGTGCGAGGCCTTACGGCCAAAGTCAGCTTCGATGCCAAGCTTGTTCTCGGTGATAGTGACCTTACCGGTCATCAACAGCTCACCACGCGCCACTTCGGCGCGAGCCAGGATCTTTCGTGCCTGACGCACCCCGTCATCAAGGATCGCGTCCTTGATGCCGTCAACGGACTTGCGAAGCTTGAGGCGGTCGTACTCTCCCAAGCGGATCTTCTCCGAGATCGGAGGCAGTGCACCTGAGATGGTCGAAACACCAGGACGGCTACCGATCGGCGATTCCGTGTCGAAGCTGCGGAACTGCGCAACCTGGGTCAGGCCATTGCCACCAGTCTGACCGCGCCAGTCGATGTCATCAACTGGCTTATCCGGCAAGTACCGATTCAGGCTGAACGTATTCTGCGGGAGGTCTTCCAGCGCTTTTCGAACGTACCCGGTCAGCTCGGCTGGCGAGACGTACTTATCGTCAAGAATTAGTGCCATGAGAAATAGTCCTTTCTAGGCGAAGATGATTCGGCCGGAGGCGGTTGCCTGCACGGCTGGGTCAAGGGCCACCGGCAGGTTTGCCAGCTTCACCCGGCCATGCTCGAACAGTGCCGCGCCGATTGGCGTTGCAACGTCCTGCGGTGCACGAGTAGTGGTGAACAGGAAACCGGCCAGCACTGGGGTGTCCTCCGGTGTAGCGTCGGGCCCGGTATGCAGTCCGTACTTTCCATTACCCAAGTCCATGAGTGGCAGACCTGATTTCAGGTAACCGTCTGGGTAGTGGGTGGCCTTGGTGAAAGTCGAAACGTCCAAGGTGATGCTCTGGGCGGCGTTGGTGCCGTGCGCGGAGCCTAGCCAGGACTGGTTCTCGTTACCTACCGAGCTGCGCTTGATGTTGAGGTCCATGGGATTCTCTCCTAATCCTTCTTGTGTCGTTGGTTGTAAAGATCTTGGCCGGCAGCAAAGCTCTTGCCGTCATGCCCCTTCCCAGTGCCGGAACCAGGCACAGGGTCACCATTTCGGCGTTCCTGGTACCCCTCGTTCGTGGACTGGGTCTCTTTGCCGGCCAGCAGTTCAGCGACCAGCGCCGCGGACGCTGCCAGCTCTTCGGCCGTTCCACCCTGCACCAGCGCCTGATACTTCGCCGGAATCGGCTTCTCAGCTTCGGCGAGCGCGGTAAGTCGCAGGTTCGTTCGGCGAAGCTCTTCTAGCTCTGCGTCGCGTTCTTTCTGCTGCTTTTCTTTGCGTTCGGTGTCGCTGAGTTTTTCGTCCTCGAAGGCCTTGGTTTTGGCCTGCTCGGCTTTCAGTAGTTTGTCCAGGTCGTTGGCTCGTTTACGTTCAGCTTCGAGTGCCTTCTTGCCTGGCTCTTCGAGTTTTTCGCCGCCTTTAGCACCTTCATCGGTGGCTGCCTTGCCCTGGTCGCCGGGGCTCGTCGTTCCCGCGGCGCCGGTAGTGTCGGTGGTTCCGGTGGTTCCGGTGGTTCCGGTGGTTCCGGTGGTTCCGGTGGTGCCGGCTTCGATGAATCGTGCTCCCTGCATTCCCATCGCGGTCATGTAGTAGGGCAGCGGTTCGCAGAAGGTTGGGGTGCGCTTGTGCATGGTGTACTCCTTGTGGGTGGGTGTCTCATCGCGAGACGTGTAGCCGTCCGGGCGTCGCGCCCGGTTAGCTCAGTGGGATAGTTCGTGTACTCCGTCGGTGAGGATGTCGGGGTACATGCGGCGTAGCGCCGCCGTGATTTCATCGATTGAGGGGTTAGCTGAACCGGTGGATTCACGAGCTTTGGTGTAGGCGACGTAGGCGCCTTGGTGGTCGAAATTGTCTGGCAGATCGTTAGCGCCGCGAACGAGGATTGGCTGGCAGTCGCATTCGCCGTGGTACTTGCCGCCGTCTTTGCTGTGGAGCGCTGTTTCTTTGCTGTTGTAAAGCCACGCTGCTGAGCGGCTGGCCAGCGTGAGGCAGAAAGCGCACGTGGTGGCGCCGGTGGGTTGGCGCGCCCATCCGACTTTGTCACGGTTGGCGTTGATCTGGATGGTGTCTCGACCTGGCTGGCGGGTCCACTTGCCAAGTGAGGCCGTAAGCTTTTGGAGCGTGGCGAATGGGTTGTCGGTGAAAAGATCACCGGCGGCCCATCTGACGGTGGCGGCGATCTGCTCGCGGTTAGCTGGCCCTGCGATGTGCTCAGGTCTGGACCCGGGCATCATTTGCCGGTACCAGTCGGCGGAGGCAGCCGCTGCTAGTGGGCCGTATTTGTCCACTAGCAGCGGGAGTAGTTCGATCATGGAGTCTCGGACTTGCTCTGGCCTGCTCAGGTTCAGCGCGTAGAAAATGCTTTCCAGCTCCTCGGTGACCAAGAAAACCAGCTCTTTATTGGCTTCCCTGAGGCGGTCGGCTTCTTCGCGGCTGGCCATCTATTCCTCCGTGGTGCGGATCGTGACCGGTGCGCCGGGGATGAACTCGGCTCCGGTGATTCCGGCGATCTGTGCCGCGGACTCGGCTGTGACGCCGGCGCGACGCAGGTTGCCAAGGATCTCGGCACTGATCTTGAGCTCTTCCTTCGGATGCAAGGTCTTGGCCGCTTCGCCCTGCTGGGCTGGTCGGCCGGCGCTTGATTCCAAAGCCTGCTGCAGGATGCTTTTCTGTCCCGACTGCTTGCGAAACTCGTCAATCTCGGCAATCTCTTCGGAGTCCATGCCGAAGCGTTCCAAGGCCACGCGAGAGCCTTGCAAATCAGGGAATGCGTTCACGAACTTGCTGCCGGAGTCTGCCTGCGCGCCCGGGGTTGGGGTTGCCGGGTTAGAGTATTTCGGCCTGATCTTCGACATCTCTTTTTCGATGTCCTGCATTTCCTTGTCAGTTTTACCGAACGACAGCAGCGACAAGGCGGAGCGCTTGGCACTGTAGGCGTAATAGTCCTTCTGGTTGACGCACACGGCGATCAGCCCATCCTCTGCGGCGCGGATCGCGTCAGCGGAGGACGGGTTGTCGTGCACCACGCCAAGCTGGCCCAGCGGGATGTCGGTTTCAGCATGGAAGTTCATGGCCACCGATTTCAGCAGCTCGGAGTGAGGCTGGAATGAGGCCTGACTGAGCTGTTTGAAAGCCGGGGTGCGCATGTCGCCGGTTTCGACGTCACGGTAGCCAGGAATGCCCCAGATCGCGCCGATAGCGCGCATGGGGTCAATCCGGTTTCCCTTCTTGTCGTAAAAGGCGCTGCGGTGAGCGTCTTCGAGGACACCTCGCGGGGCTGAGTAGAATTCCGCGTTTGTTTCCTGGCGGAGGATCGTGCGCACGGCCCGGTCAATGTGACGCATCACCGCACGATTGATACGGGATGACCCGAACGGGCGGCGGAGCTCAGGCGCCCACATGTACGGCGAGCAACGCACCCGGCGGGTGCTGGTGGCGTACTCGTCTGCCACGACCCATTTGCGGCCGCGTAGCTCCAAGTTAAGCGTCACGTAGGGCAGGTACAGCAGATGGTTGTTCCGGTCCACGATTTCGAGTCCCGCCGTGACCTGGTGGGTGCGCGGGTTGATCATGGCTGAGGCCATGGTTGCGTCACGAACGGTCGTGATCGCTTCGGGCTCCCCGTTCTCCGTGTCTCCGGGTGTGAAGAACATGAAGCTGCAGGAGGTCTGCGCGGCCGCATGCTGTGCCAAGCTTTCCAGGCGGCGAAACTCGGTCATTTCATCCAGCTCTTGCAGAGCGGTCAAAGTGTCGCTTTGCGCGCCAGCGAAGCCTGTGCGGCGAATGCGTGCTGAGGGCACGTTCACGGCCTTGGCGGCCCAACCGATGACGACTTCCAGGTTCTTCATGTCATCGGGTATGGAGAAGCCGATGTAATCGAGCTTGTTTTTCATATCGTAGTAATCAAGCTTGAGCTTGTTACGGCGATACTTCACCTGGATGCGATTTCGAAGCTCAGAATGAATCTGGCTTTCATCCTCTGTCAAGGACCGAACCACTGGCCACCTCCTTCATTATCCGAATCCATGTCCGGTTTCTTGCTGTGCCAGCTCGCCAACGCGACGGCGAACGAATTTCACGGTTCCGTAATGCGCGCAAACCACGCTCATGACGGGGTGGAACGGTTTGGTTAGGTCCATCGGCACGAACTTCCACTGCTTGCCGGTCTTATCGACGTTGGCTTTGCCGAGGCCTTCCACCGACTGGTCAAGACGTGGCTCGTTGTGATGCTCGATTGTCTTATCTCGCATCACCGCGTCATAGAAACCCATCGACGCTTCCACAAACTCCGAACCGGCCAGCACGTAAACTTTCATCTTCTTTTTCTTCAAGTGCGGCACCAGCGAAACCGCCGGCGAGCGCCCGTCGATGACGATTGGGTGGATGCGTTTGGCTCGATCCCAGAGGTAGGAGACAAGCTTGGGTGTGCCGCCCTCGTCATAGCGTGCAGCGGCGATGAGTTCCACCACGATCTTTTGTTCGTCGTCGGGGACGTAGGAGCCTACGCTGATGGAGACTTTGTTTCGTTCCAAGCTCATGTCGATACCGAAAGCGCCGGTCTGCCAAGTTTCGGCAATTGCTTTCGCTGGCGGTTCGGTGGCAAGGTCGTTCCATCGTTCATCCGGGATGATTGAGATGTGGTCCAAGGATTTGGGCCAGATGTTCAGCCGTTCCCGGGCAAATGATTCCGCTGAGAACTGGGAGAGCTCACCGGCGATGGTTGAGGGCAGGATACGCCGGTTATAGGCGGGGTTGCCGTTCGCGTGGTTCTCGACGTCCTGGACGAACTGGGCCAACTCTTCGGGGGTCATGTCTTCCACGAATCCGCGAGCGCCGAACTCTACCCAGGCCACCTTTTCCTTCTTCTTGAGCGCGTTGGTTCGCACACGCATGAAAGGAAGGCCGTTTCCCTTACTTAGCTCCTCTGTTGAGGGTGGGGTTCCCATGTAGATGGTCATCGGGTTTTGGGCTGGCCCGGCCGAGATGGTGGGCAGGAGGGCCTGCAGCTGGTCTTCGTGAAGATCCTGTGCTTCATCGAGCACCAAGACGTCTACGGTGAAGCCACGGCCGGAGTTCTTCGAACGGGCAATGAATTCGATGGAACCACCGTTTTTCAGGAAGATTGCTTCCTGGCCGTTGGTGTTTCGGACTTCCGAGACCATGGCGTTGAGTTCGGGGAACTTCGCGGCCTTGTCGTTGGCTTCGTTTCCGAAGAAGTGCTTGAGTCGCAGGAACGCTTTACGGGCGGTCTTTACTTCCTGCGCGGTGTGCAGAATCTTTCGGGACAGTTGGGCCATGAGGTACAGCTCAACGATTTCCAACGCGCCGTTTTTGCCGTTCTGACGGGCCACCGTCACTCCAGATACTGCGCAGGCCCACATCTGATCGGTTGTGACACGCAGCCAGGAGCACACGACGGTCTCTTGCCACGGGTCAGCGGTCAGACCGTACTTTTGGGCGTACCAGATCGCATCTTCGCCGTGCTCGTCGGAAAGCTCCGCGCCTTCGGGGGTGGTGTTGAACCGTGGGATTTGTGAGCCCAGGAGCATGATTCACCGCCTACCCGCTGTTGCGTGCTGCCTCCCGCGCTTTGCGTCTGGCGGCCAGTTCGTCATCCACAGATGGTGGAGCTTCTGGCGTTGGTTGATTCTGAGGTTGAGCGTCTGGATTGCTCTTGCTGGCCGCGGCCTTCAGCCGGTGCACTTCAGCCGCAAGTTTGCGGAAGTTGTCCTGCTGCTGCCGGCCTTCCATGAGCACGCCGCGGAAGTCGAGCTTGATTTCGATCTTCTCGGGGAACTCCTCCATGTCCTCGATGGTGGCTCGCATCAAGTCAAGGACACCTTGGCCCTGAATTGCTTTGTCCAGGTCATCGAGGCGGTCAGCGGCTCGGGCGGCTTCGGTCGCCACCTCGACAACCAGCGGATTACTTTCTCCCTCAGTCAGCGACCGGAACAGCTTTGAACCGCGCTCACCCAGACCAGTAGGAGTGTTCTCCTTCTCGGTCAGCATTGCCATTCCTCACAGGTCGCGACGGTGATCAGATGCAGGTCTTCGCGCAGGCCCAACATTCTGGTCAAGATTTCTACGGTTTCGTCGATGCCATACACGGCACCGGGGACAGGTCCACGATGGAGCAGCTGCCGGTAAGAGATGACGCGGTCTTGCTTGCGAGGTAGACCGGCGCGCTGGGCGTGGTACTGCGCTATGCCAGCGTCGCAGGTTATCAGCACGCGGCGTTCGTCTTCCATGAGCCATTGCAGCGCCAGCTTAGTCTTGCCCTCTTGGCGCGAACCTGTGATCACGTGCACAACCCCCTCGCGGAAGCCGGGAGCTTCAATGTGCTTGAGCATCTGCTTGCTCTGTTCCATGGCGCGCAAGCGTTCGGCGGTGTTCTCTAAGAAGTCAAGAGCCTTACCGATCATTCGATTCTTCATCACAACCTCCTGGCGGCACCGGCGAGCGCCACAGCAGGCGCGTTAGACCGGGATGATGAGCGGTTTGAGCTTGGCGGTGGTGCCACGAAGCGGTGTTCCCATGGCCATGTATCGACCCATGGAGTAAATTTCGATGTTTCGGCCGTCTCGGAGTCGCTGGCCGCGGCGTGGAGCCATATGGCCCCAGATGTGGAGACCGTTTCCGGACTGGGATATTTCGGTGAACGTGCCGGGGTTCGCTTCCAGGACTTCGGCAGCCCATGGGTGCAGTTTGCCGGCCGAGTCGAAAGCGTGGTCCAAGTCGATGACGCCGATTCCGGAGCCGTCCAAGACGAAGCCCATGCCGACACCAGCCGTGGAGGCCTTGGCCTCACGGTAGGTGGTCCAACCGTCCGAAGCATTGACTGATGCCAGGGTGCCTGAAGTGGTCAGCGGTCGCTTCATCGCGTCACGGCGTACCCAGCAGGTGCGCTTCTTGAGTTCGGCCGGCATACGGCGACTGGCGCGGTGGCGAGAAACGCGGCAACGCACGGAGCAGAACCGGGCGCGGCTGCTACGCCATGACGCCAGATCCTTATCGCAGTGCTCGCATTTCTTCATGAGACTATTCTACCAAACTGTAACGGTAAAAAGCCCGGAATTACGCGGTTTTTCAAACCAAAACCCCAGGTCAGCACCTCGCACACCGGCGAGCGCGCAAACTCACCATAAAACACCTAGTCAACCGGGGGTAGAATTCTAAAATTCCAAGTCAGAAGCTCGGGGGGATATCAACCTATGCCCGGGGTGGGCGAGGTTCGGACCCCCGGGAGGGGGTGCCCCCCAGGCCCCAGATTCAGAAATGCGCCGGCCCGGAATGCCTGATCACCAGCGCCCGGAATTGCGCAACGGCGCGTGATGAACGATCGTTGCCGGTTTCGACTTTTTACCCTTCGACTGATTGCAGCGACGACAGATCACCCAAAGGTTGCTCTCGTCATCAGTGCCACCCATTGCATAAGGGATGATGTGATCCACCTCAGCACTGTTAGGCACCTGCGCAACAGTCCAGTTCAACACCACATCACAGAACGGGCAATTGGTCTGCGACTCGTTGACCCTGCAACGCCACCGCACACGCTTCACCAAGCGGCGCCACTCGGCAGTACCTGTCCGGGAGGTTGCCATGCGCACCTCCCACGACATGAGCCTTAACGAAACGGAGGGCTGGCCATCCGGCCAGCCCTCCTTCAGTATCACGTCACTGTGTATTGGATACACGTGTAGCAAGTGGCTTCAGCATACACCATCACCCCATCGAGTATGCAAACCGAGAACACCGCACCTAGTCCTGCTCCCTGGTGTCCTGCTCAAGCTCATGGATACTAGACCCCTGCCACCTGGCCCCGCAGACCTTGCACTCAATCACCACCGCCGGATCAGACTTAGGACGAATCACCGCGACCACCGCACGATTTCGAACCGGCTCACCAGCCACATCCTCAATCACATGAGACGAATGGCAGGCCGGGCACACGCGACGCATCTGCACCACCGTCGGAGGATCGAATAGCTCATCAATCGACCGCACCCACGAACCAAGCACCTTGTGGCACTCATCGATCAGCTCCGGATGATCATTCAACGCATCAACCCAGAACCGGATACGTGGAGCAAGCTTGTCAGGTCTCGCCTCAGGATTCGGCAGCAACCAGACCCGCTCATTCATCTCACGCTCAATATCCTGCATTAGTGACAACGCATCAGCAGACACCGGCAACCCTGGCTCAACACCGCCACCACCACCAGAACCAACCTCACCCGAAGGCTTGATCTGCTCCTGCAGCTCCAACAGCAACGGCTTCTGCATACCCACACGCAGACCCTCATCCTCAACCTGCAACATCTCAGGCGACCACTCCAACAGCCGATCACGCAGACGCCAAGTCCTAGCACGCTTCAACTGCTGATCAACACTCAACTGCAACGATTCCACGCTTACTCCACTCAAAGACTCTTGAACACAACCCCAACAACCACAACCAGACCTGCCTGAACAATCAGTAGCCACAGGTCACCTCTTCCTCTTACGCGGTCTCTTACGTCTACGAGAAGGCTTAGACCCATCAGCAGACACCGAAGCCCCAGAATCAGCGTGCCCGGCCCTACCAGACCCAGCCCGACCCATCCCGTCCCTACCCGACCCGGCAAACCCAGATCTGACATAGCTTGAACCTGTGGTCTGCATTTGATCGGGTTTTGATCGCTGTTCGGTCGGCATTTGATCGCCAACATGGTTCAACCGTTCGCCCTGGCCGCTGGAATCATCCATCGCCTGCCCTGGTTCGGGATCCATAGCTTTCTGATCTTCTGACGCTCTAACAGCGCTTTCAGCCGGAGCCTCACCGCGCACGGGAGGTTCAACAGCTTCAGCCGGAACCTCAACCGCCGGAGCGGGAGATTCAACAGCGGTCGCAGCAGGTCCAACATCAACGCTCTGGTTCAACCGTTCACCCGGGCCCGCGGCAGCTTCCACCGCACGCCCTGGTTCGGGAGCCTGAGACCCTGAGCTCACAACCTGCTGATCATCGTCCAACTCAGCAACCGTCGGGAACGCCAACAAATCCGAATGCGATCTGTAATCCTGGACAGCAGTAACCGCCGCACCAGGAGACTCAACCACAGCAACCTTGCCCGACTCAGAAGCAACAACAGCCGGAGCCTCACCGCGCACGGGAGGTTCAACAGCCTCAGCCGGAACCTCAACCGCCTGAGCGGGAGATTCAACAGCCTTCTGCTTCCCAGCCACCACAGGCGCCACGGGAATCTCAGTTTCCACACGATGCTCAGTCGCTAAAACGCGATGACCACACTTCTCAAACAGCCACTTCGCAGTCGCCACGCTATAGTACGGCGAACTCGGAACCGACCTAAGCTTCTTATCCCAACTATCACCCTCTTGTCTCGAAGAATTACACGACTTACACGCAACAACCAGATCATCCGTCGAAACGTCTTCACCAGGCTTCAAATGATCGATAGTCCCCATCCGCGCTGATCTGCGGTCTGCATCCCACCGAGTAATCCGCCCACACCACCGGCACTCATCACCATCACGCAACCGCACAGGTCCCGTACGCTCCGAATTACGGTTATCGTACTGACGCTGCGCTTCCCACTCCTTCTCAGAGCGAAGAATCATGTGGAAGAGGTCCTTTTCCTCCACCAGCTTCAGCACACTCCGCGGCTGAGTGCCCGTCACATTGCCCTTATCATCCGTGATTTCTTCCTGAATAACCCGCTCAAAAAAGATCCCACAGAAAACCGCCGCCGCCTTCAGCTCCTCGTACCGCCCAAAGGCCATACTCCTGGCAATACCCGTCGGCACCACATAATCCATGTCATGAGCTGCCGACTTCGTAGCACACCGGTTCACCCACCCATACATCTCATTCAGCAGCCGGTCATCGTAGTCTTTCCACTCCAAGATACGCATGACCAACGGATGATCTGCCGCAATATCCGACTGCTTCAACCAAGACATGTGTGGTGGTCCTTCTCGTATCTTCCAATGGATCTAACCGCGTCATCACAACGCCTCAACATCATTCGGGGAATCCCTATCAGACATCCCCTGACAACCAAGCAACTCCCGCGACGACGGCGGATCATCACCAGGCCGCGGCAGAACCGACTCAACCCGAACCACCATCCGCGGATCATTCCGGCACTCCAACAAATTCCCGTTCCACCGCGCCTTCACATGCGTGAACATGTTGCCATGCAACACCTCAGTAATGATCCCGTGCCACGCATCCCGACCCGTCACCCGAATCTGCAACCCCATATGATCAATCAAATTCAACCGACCCATCTGGATCTCCTCCATGTCCCGCAGCGCATCAACCTTCTGCACCACATCCCACGAACCAACCGGCGGCCGCGGCTTCCCCGAAGCTGGCAACTTACTCACTTCTCCCATTCCCCTTCCAAGTCAAAACCCTGATCAAAACCCGACAAACACAACCAAACAAGAACCAGCACACCGTCGCCCAAGACCTAGCCATCACGGCCACCACCACCTCCTCACACCATGCAGCGCTCGCCGCACGCCTTTCTTCGTGACCAGCCGGCCAACTTCGAAACCTCTCAGATACTGGCCCCCGCGCCTTTGTGCGAGATCCAGCAGACGTAGCCTGGCAGCACCGCCGCGGACTCGGGCTCTACCGGCCCAGTAGCCCATTTCGTAGTCAAGCCCCTTGCCCCACAAATGCAGGTATTCCATAGTTGAGGATCCAAGATTGCCGTCCAGCAAATAGACCGGCTCAGCCGGCGCACAATTCAATTCGTTGCTATCCGCTTCGTCGTCTACAGCCATGAATGCATCCAGTGTGTGTAGGCGGTCATGATGAAATCCCAAAACCAAGAACCGATCACTGGATGCCCCGGATCTGCTGGGCGCGGCGTTCGATTTCAGTGAGCGTGCCGCCCAATACCCTCTGCCACCACAGGTGGGCTACGCGCACTGATGGGTGGACGTAGTCCTCAGACGATTTCACCGGGCACTGCAATTCGTAAACGTAGCGAATCTTCGCGGCCGATTCTTCCAACGCTTCTGCTTTCGCTACGGCGCGTATCCCGGCCAACCAACGGTCGAATTCGGCGCGTGCCTGACTACGTACTTCTTTGAGGTCTGCTGGATCTGTCACTGAGTCCCATGCCACCTCGTAGGTGCCGCGGGCGACTGCCGTTGTCGGCGTGTATTCCCCGCTGCACGTCGCTTCGTGCTGCTCATCAGGTGCGCCTTCGTATGGGTTTTCGGTGTCAGCATCTTCTGCTCCCCAGCCTTCATACCAAGCGCGGCGTTTCTGCTCCCTCACGTGCCGTTCTAGGACCTCAGCAACATGAGCGCGATGAAGATCTTCCGGCCGCTTGCCGATAGCTCCCGAATGCCACCCGCAGATACACAGAACACCGATCCCACGCTGACCCATAACGCGCAGATGCATTTCGAGGATTTCGAGAATTTTCACGATTCCACCTCCGGTCTAATAGCTTTGTAAATTTCCTGAATCTGGTTTGCCGTCAGCCACGCAAGCAACAAAAGTGATCCCGGGCGCAAAACATTCAGAGCAAGCCAAGCGCTGAATCCATCGACCTCTGCAAAATCTGCAACAGGAGTGGTGGCAACGCTTGTCAGACTTGCACCCCAGAAAAGCGCCCCAGTGATATTCCTCGTCTTCATGAATCCACCCCCGGCTCATGAATAACGACGGCAGGCAAATAACGGGCCATCAACGCACTTTGATATCCGGCACCGTCACCAGCCTGCATCCAGATCCTGTCGGTGCCACCAATGGTGCATAGCTCGAACGGCACACGTCGCACAAGCGGCGGTATCGTGAACATCGCGACCGTTGCGATGGGCAGCGCTTCCAGCTGCTCCACCTTGGTCACTTCTCGCTTGGCCGCAGTGAGGTAAGCACTAGCATGACGCGCAATTTCTTCGACTTTCTCTGCGCGCATCTTTTTTACGCCCTCACGGGCCTGCTCGATAGTGAAATTTGGAAGCTTAGCCAGTGATTTTTCGAACTTCCCGTTATACAAGTGCGGGTATTCTGCCTGCGCTGCCTGCTCAAGCAAAGCCGGATTCATTGGATACTCAGGCATTGGCATTTCTCCTCTTGTAGTCCCAGGTGCATTCGTAGCCGTTCCATACAATCCGGACGGCCCGGCCGGGATAGATGGTTACCGGTGCGCCAGGGCCGTCGTAGGTCTCCTCTAGCGACGTGTTGTTCACCCATGCCAGTTGCCAGCATTCATGACCGCCGGCTACAGGGTGGCCAGGATCATGCCCTATGCAATACTCCTCGCCCCATCCTTCGGCTTCACAGCCTGGACGCGTCCGGCAATCCGCGTTCTGGGCGGCGTGGCATTCGATACGCAGACCATCCGCGCTGATCTTGTGATCACTCATTATCTTCACCAAACTGCTCAACGTGAGTCAGCTGCGCAACCGAAACATCACGCTCATATCTCGCCTCGAAAGGCAGCGGCTTCATGGTCTCGAAAAACCCTGATTCACTCCGCAGTACCCAATCGCCAGACGGCACTCGCGTCGGACCTAAAATCGTCCGCCACTCAATCCAAAGATCTTCGTTGCCCTTGATATGAATGCTCGCGCCTTGAGGCATCCAATTTCTCAGCAACTCGACATTCTCTGGAAGAACCTGCACCGCTTCAACTACTTCTGGCTTCTTCCGGAACTTCAACGGTTCATTCATTAGTTCTCTCCTTACTTGATCGTTTCCAAAGGGTTTGTTCGTTTCTGTGCTGGCACAGATCACGGGAAGCTCAACGCCAACGAGAACGGCGCTTAGGAACTCGCGCATGCCGGCCGCGCCCAACATGCCTGGGCACTGCGGTTCGGGGATGCACCTGGTGGAAAGCAATTACTGCACCTCTTTCCAGATAGGCTCGCGGAGCTACCTTCACGTCGTTGAAAGCTCGCCGGAAGATCTCGCGCTCCCAGCTATCCGTCTCAAAAACGAGAGCCAATAAGTCCGCGAGACTACTCACCCTTCACCCCTGAGCATGGCTGCGGTCTGGTTTTCCAAAATTGCGATGACCATTTTCTCTGCGTTGCTCTTGCCCCAGCCCTGCGCGATGAACTTCTGACGGATTCCTGTCGCAAAATCCACTCCGCTGTCAGCGGCAGCCAAACTTTCGAGAAGCTTTTCCCCTGCCTCGACTCCGGCGGACTTCTGAGTACGGTTGTTCATGAATACGTTCCCCTTTCGACTACTGCCGGTATCCGGTGAGCTCAACCCTGACGAGTCTGTGAAGAACCAGCTCGCCCAGAAGCCACATGTCTTGATGGATGCCCGTGCGAGCAACCAGCTCGATCTTCAGCCGGTCCTCTCGGTCACCAACCCCCACCGCCTGAATTCGCGCTGGGAAGGTCTTCAGTTGCTCCCCGGCCCCTAACTGCAAGAGGGGAAGGATCGCCTCAATCTGATGCAACCCGAAACTTTCATCATCGCCTCGCTGATCCTTGAAACCGCATTCTTCACAGATCCATCCGCGACCATCCGGGCGTGCTTGGTGCTTGGTCAACTCTGCGTAGGCTGAAACAACCTGCTCACTGAACCGTGGCTCTCGCTTCGCGTTCACAGGGCACCAACCTGACCAGTGGCCCAAGGGCCAACTAAAACAAAATCACGCTTGAGCGACTGCTGCGGCAAATCTCCACGGATCGCTCTCAATGCCTGGTACGCAGGTTTGATTAGGGTCTCCTCGACGTCCTCCGCGAGAAACTTGAAGGCCAACCATGGCTTCCCTTTGACTCGCTCCCGGCGAACCTCCTGCCGTGCATCCTGCAAGGCCTGCATCAGGTTCTTCTCATACAAAGCTTTCAAGCGCGGTTGCCCTGTCGCCTCAGCATGAGCGCTCTTCCTGGCCAGCTCAATGGCCCGTGAAATGTTCGTGCTCACCGATTTCTCCTTTCTTCTTTCATGCCTCTCAGGCCTCCACCAAGAAGCCCGAGAACTGTCGTGCAGCTCGCCCCGTCGAATCAATGATCAGGGCAGAGCCACGAACCCGATTGCCCTTAGGGTCCGCAGGTGTCCAGGCCAAATCGTCGCGCCGGCAAAGAACGAGCTCCACCAGATCGTCAGCGTCAAAAAAGGCTTCCAGGGTGCCACCGGTCTTTCCCTCCACAAACTGACGGACAGCCTCATCGGCTATCTTCGGCTCGCTGGTTCCCATGACAATCCACCGGTTCCCGTCCTCGCCTAGCTCATGGACATTGATGTGATTCGCCATTACTTCCCCTGCTTCCACAGCGACGGGAGGTCCGCAGTCGCCACAATGAATTCCGCGAACTTCCAAATACCCAAAGCGCCCAGCACGACCGCAACGAGGGGCCATGCCCACGAAGCCAAGACGATTCGCGAACTAATCCGGTAAGCCTTCTCCGCAAAGCGAACGCTCTCGCTAGTCACCAGAACCAGCCCCATGAAAAGGAGCGGCACGACGAAGCAAGCCACTACGCCTAGCGCATACACCTGCACCCAAAGGGCCAAGGATTCCCACGTCATGCCCTAACACCCCGACTCGGATTCAAGATTTCGGACAGGACGTAGTCTGGTCTATGCCCAAACCACTGAACCCGATCCCCGGATTCGTCATCCGTAACTTCCACCAGGGGCATGGACGGCGCAACGCCCTGTGCCTCAGCTACCGCCTTGAGTGCTGCGATCATCGTTTCGTCATCATCTGCGACGTGCACCGTCGCGAACGGGACTTTCTTTCGATTCAGGAGGGAGGTCGTGCGGACACACTCACCGCACCCATCCTTCGTATACACAGTGACTTGGCGACTCAACGGCGCCACCCCCGGTGGCGACGGTCGAAATCATCGAAGTCACGATTCATGCGGGAGAACTGCCTCAGCACGAACGCGAAAACGGCAATTACCAGGGCGAGCGCTACGGCAGCGAAAACGCAGTACAGCACGATGATGATCGGACCGTACTGCTCAATGAGCCCTCCCACGCTTCCCATCAGCTCTTCAACGGTCATTAGCTTGCCTTCTTTCCATAGATTGGTTCACCGGCGGCGATCCTGGCCACGGCCGCATCCCAGAGACGCCCGGCCCCGCGGTGCGTGAGTCTGACTGAGAACACAACACGCTCCTTGTCCCCACTACCGATGATTGATTCCTTGACTTTCACCCAGTCCGACTTGACCGCCTGCGCGGTGGCCTGGTTGCGGCGGACGGTATCCCCGCGGATGATGATGTGCAGCTCGCCGGCAAGATCGAAAACATCCTGATGCAGCACCTTCACCGACGGTGCATTGGACAGTGCCCAGACCTTCAACTGGTTTGCGAGATCGCTGATTGTTTGCAATCCTTCGGCCTGCCGGTACATGTCGATTTGAGCCACCTTCGGCCGGGCCGCTTCCAGCTCCTGAGCCTGGTTAGCCACGACAGACTGCAGCTCGCCCACGATTTCCAGTGCGCGTTCTTCCAAGGTCTTTGGTTTGACTTCGTACATCCCCGTGCGTCGAATCGCCGGCAACACTTCACGAGTCATCCACTGTTTGAAGGCCTTCGCGCCTTCCACTTGCGAACCCAACACTGCGAGGTATAGGCCCGGCTCGCTGATCACCGTCATCTGCTGCTCACCTGAGGGGGTACGCACTGGACGCGTACCCCTGTCTTCAGCATCAATGCGGCGGGTCATATCTGATGCCATTCGGTATCCGAGAATCTTTGCCACGTCCGCAGCGACAAACCACGGCTCACCATCGACCAGCAACGTGCGAACCGAGTTACCCTCGAACACATATTTCTGAACGTCGTTCACATTCCCCTCCTTACAAAGCTTTTAGTTTGTTTATTCGAAAACAATGTTTTTCTGTTTACTGATCGTTCACAGGCATTCGAACCGGCATGATCAGCTGCTCTAGAACCACCTGGTCTAGCGGTTCGACCGCGGAAGTCAGACGAACCGGTTTGCCGTTCTCGGTCGTGCTGATACGGACTTTGTCCCCATGAATTGCCTTCAGCGCCGCGCCGTAGAAGGTCGGATTGAATGCCGTCCGAATTTCTTCGCTACCGTCGGAGGGGATGAGTGGGGACTTCGCGGTTGCATTTTCGCCGTCCAGCGTCCCGGTGATCTGCAGCGCCATGCGATCCTTGGTGCTGGTCAGTTGCAGAGGTATGTTTCTTGCCAAAGTGGAGCCGATGACTTCAGCCGCCCTGAGCATGGACGCCGCCGAGACCACAGTGTGCGCTTCGCCCTCACGCTGCAGCAGACTGCCCAGCATCGGGTATTCCCCTTCAACACCCATGGCTGAAACGGCGAACCGCTCACCGCGCATCGTGATCTGCTGGAAATTGCCCAGGCGCTCCCACTCGCTGACCACTGTGAACTTCATGTCACCGGGCTTATCCAGCAGTGGTCGAATTCGCTTCCAGTCGGAAAGCCGAATCAGAACTTTCCCTTTGAAATCGCAGCGGGTCGGCACCCATGCTCTGGCGACACGGTATCGGTCGGTGGCGCAGGTCGTAATGCGATCATTTGAGAATTCAACGAGCACGCAGGTGAGCACTGGCAGTGCCTCGTCCTTTGAAATCGCGTGCATTACCTGATCGATGACATTCTTGAACGCCTGAACATCAAGGTTGATCTGGTGGCGCGGACCGCGAGGCTGAACTGGCTGTTTCAATAAATCGTTGAAAACTGTCTCATGGGAATCGTTTGCCAGGACTGACGGGACACCAATCTCAAAACCGTCAGCGATCATCGTCAAACGGCTCTGCCGGTCTTCCTCGATCCATGTCCAGCTCAGCGTGACTTCCAGATCCTTCTCAGCGCCTCGCGCAATGGTGGTCAACGTCGAAATAATGAACTCGCCTTGCACCAGCCGGCGGGTGGTTGGCCCGTCTGCTAACTCGCCGCGAGTGACGCACAGCCCGGTGTAGTAGTCGAACGTCTCAGCCTTGAGGAAACCAGACTCTTGAAACTCCAATGCCGTCAGCGCAAGGTGCGGCGCCGGCTGGCGCCCTGGCACTTTGACTTTCTTCAACATGGACATCAGCTCACGTGCCGGCAAGGTCAGCTTCGCGTCACGGCTCAGGTCGTCGGTTGTAGCTTCGGTGCGCTCTAGGGTGGTAGTCATTGCGTTCTCGCTTTCTTCTTCTCGTTTGCTTCGGCATGTCTTTTCAAGCGGCGGCGGTTCTTACGCTGTTGTTCATCTAGGCCGCCGTAGATCCCGTAGTTTTGGCTGTTTCCGGTTTCTTCGCCGTGCTCGTAGCAAATGCTCATTACAGGACAGGTTGCGCAGATCTTCTTTGCGGGTTCGGCAGCGAATGGAGCTTTGCTTATCGGGAAGAAGGGGTCTCCGTCTTTTCGGAAGTTCCATGTTCTGGCCATGACAGCGCAGGCAGCTTCGTCCATCCAGGCGCTGGGATCTGTCGAGATGTCCGGAGCTTGCTGGATCATCGAGGGGATGCGCCTACTCACCATTGCGGTGCCCATCGCATACTCTTGCTGCCGAGCTGTCCCGTGGTGAAGAAGTCACTGATGCTCTTGAACTCCTCCACGGTGCGTTGCGCCCACCAGAACAGCTCGTCGCGGTGCGATGAAATTTTCGAAACCTGCGTGCCGTTGACCAGGACCGGCTTTCCCGGGATGAACCAGAGAGTCGCAACCCACAAGGTTTCACCCTCTGCCATACCTGGCACCGGCCTGATCGTGACTCGTGGGTAATCCGTCCAATACTTCCAACCTGGCTGGATCTGCTCGTACCCGCGGATGAGATTCACCATCCGGATGACTGGTGCCGTGCCGGCCGTCGAGGGGTGCGACGCTTGACACTTGCGCTTGGCGATCTGCTCAGTGGTCTCCTGGCTAGTCACTAACCACACCATTAGACAACCTCGATTCCGTCAATAGCTGGGGCGCACTCGTCGCAGATCCCGGTCCACCGAGTGTCTTTCACGACTTCCTGCCGGCAGTTCTTGCACGTCGCAGTATTCAGATGAACGTCGTTTTCCGCGTACTTCTTATCTTTTTCACCCAGGCGGATTGCCTCGGCTTCATCATCTGACGGGACGTAGCCGGCGTAGTCGATCAGCTGCTGGTACCACCGTGAGATTGGCGCCCAGCGAGCTTCCTTGTCGGGAGAATCGCGCAGATAGAAGTTATGCTTGGCCAGCTTCTTATCCACATCAGCGATCGGCGCATAGGCAAGAAGCAAGGACAGCTGAGGCAAAGTCATGCGCTGCAACGCGACACGCACCTTGGCCGCCCACTGGCCCCTGGCTTCCCGATGCTCTGACCAGTTGCTTTCAGCTGGGTCAAATTTCGGGTATGGGATATGCACGGCGTCACCAACTGCCATGGCCCCATCGTCGGCTGGACGGTTGACTCCCTGCTGAAAGATCAAGTCGATCAGCAGTCCACGTGCGTTGCGTTCCTCAAGCCCTTTTTTGTCCTGGATCTTCCGCATAACGAATTTTCGACGGGCTTCGGCAGCAATGTTCAGATGCGTATCCAGGTACCGCACACGCTCGCGGTGCTCTTTTTCTTCCTCTGACATTTGAGCCTTGCTTGTGCGGGTCTTGGCCCACCAATGCACCTCATCGGCAGCGCTCACATCGAATTGGTGACCGGCCGCAACATGCTCTTCAACGGACAGTACAAGCTCGGACTTGGTCCACTTCCCGCTGTATCGGTTTTGGGAATCGATCTCCACCGCACCGGCGGCGGTCAGATCAGAGCGCACCTTATTGCGAAGAGCGTTCGCTTTCTTCTGCTCAATCAGGCGGTCAATTTCCGTCTGGTCTTTGGAGTAGCGCGATCCTTCCAACGCTTCCAAGGTGGACTCAAAAAGTGATCCGTCGCCGGTCTCCTTTTCGAGCTCAAGCAGTGGCGCGGCCCCTAGAAGGTCGATGACTCCGGTCTCGTGGAGCTTCGCCACTCGGGCGTTGCTTGCAAGGCTTGCCCGTGGCTTCACCTCGGCCTTTTCGATGTGGAAGTTCTTAGAGATCCATGCTTCGCTCTTGCCCTCGGTGAGCATTCCCTGCAGCGCCTTGGACTGGCCCAGGGTATCCAGGGGCAGGTGATTGGTGCCGGTGGACATGGCTTCGGTGTAGAGGTCGAGCGTGGCGTTCTCCGGAGCGTCTACGATGACGCACTTCATTGATTCGAGCCCTGCTCGTAGAGCGGCCGCGTGGCGGCGGTGGCCACCTTGAATTTTGTAGTCTCCCGCCAGCGTAGGGTGCGGGTAAACGGTGATTGCGTCCATCTGGCCCAGCTGTTTCAATTCGTGCGCCAGCTGGTCAATGTCGCCCATTTCGGTTCTGGGATTGTTTGGATCTGGATGGATTGCCGTGGTCGGCACCATTCTCAGTTCACCTGGATTTTGAGACACGTAGCCCTCCAAAGGGTGTGTTTAATGCGTTTAGTACGTGCGGAGAATCCGCGAAAAATGAAGCTAGATCTGCGCTTCGGTATCGAGCGCTTTACGCTCGGAAGTCAACCAATCGACTACCTGGCCGAAAGCGATCAACCCGCTGATCATCGTGAGGAGCACACTAAGCCCGTTAGGCATGGGCGCGGTGAGGTAAACACCAATGACGGCAGCACTCATTAGCGGAAGCCACAAGATGAAGCTCCGGCGCTTGGCGTACAGGTAGATTTCAGCGGAGGTCACTACTGCCCCTCCAATGCGATCACCGAGAAGTGAGAGACGGTCACGCTGTCAATGTTGAGCCGCCCCAGCCCTTCACTCTGGTCTTTGTCTGCAAGCGAGCCAGCTTCGACTAAGACAACTTTCCCTCGGTAGGCAGGGTAAGCCCGGGCCCAAAGCTCAACGGCTTTGACAGCCTTGTGGATGCGGTCAGACTTCGGGTAGTCGCTGTGCTCGATGACCAGGCGCTGTGAAATCTTTGCCGAGCGGATCGGGCGCACAAGCACCTCTGACTTTTTCTTGACCATTACGCCGCCGCCTCCACATGCTCCGCAGCAAGCTCCGCACAGATGCGAGCAAACACAGCACCCGCTTCCGCCACGCAGCGATCCTTGACAGCCTGCGCGGCCGGCGAGAGAACTTCGACCTTATTCTGTAGGTTCGATACACTAGACATTGAAATCACGCCTTTCTTACCAGTTAGTTTTGATTTCATTGCCCTCAGCAGCTGCTACTGCTGGGGGCACCTTTCATTTCCGGGAAGTTCAACCCGGTTTAGCCCTTCTCGGTAGACTCAGAGGTTCCTACACCCGCGTCTCTCGACGCACCATCTACCGAGAAGGAAGTTTTATGGCTACGAAGCTCTTTTATGGCTCGATGCAAATCGTGCTCCGTCAAAACGAGGAATCCTTTTCCATCCGCAAGCAGATCGAGGACATCCTTAAATCTGGCGAACCCGAGTGGATCAATGTTCAGAGCACGACAGGCCACTACGAACTGCTCATAGCACCGGGCGTACCCATTGCTATTAAGAACGCCTAGCCCTTCAAACCGTGTGATAACTCTGGACACCGAGAAATCGTTGTCCCCTTCCCACCCCGGCACCTGACTGATGCTCCATGAAACCTGCGAGCTACCCACCGGGTATGGCTCCTCCTGAGACACAAGAGAGTCGCCAAGCCCGGTGTGCTGGTTTTCCGCGATCCGCTTGATAACTCGCTGATCCTTAGCGATTTCTCGAAGCGTCAAATCAATCCTGGACAGAAGTTCACCGTACCCACCATCACCCACCGGCGCATGAGAAATTTCGTATCCCGTGCATGGAACCTGCTTTGCCGCTTCGCCAGAAGGCTTCTTGGCTTCTTGTTGGTTTGCTGGCCAGATAATGTCACTGACGAAATCTGATTCAGCCACTGCTTCGGAGACCGCCTTGACATATTCCGCCTGTTCGGAGTAGGTCAGGCGGTCTTCCAACTCGGCCGGCAGGAGCGGCAGACCTGACTCTGCCTTTGCGAGCTCCCTCTGGAATTCTCGTGCCTGCCGAAACTTCTTATCGAGGTCCATAGGCATCAACTCGTTACCAGGACCGTTCTTCACCCTGCTGGTGAGTTTCGAAATATACGATTCAGAATTGAAACCGGAAGATGGTACTCGTTTCCCGTCGATCTCTTCCTCGATTACAAGTCGGTGAAAGCTCAGAACCGTTACGACATTCGCAGGTACTTTGATCCAGACGCCTCCGTGCCCGACCGGCGATCCGTTGCGAGCTGCAAGACCCCGATTCTCTTTCAGGAGCTTGGCGCTAAGCTCCACGCCACCTTCGCGCAGCCGTTCAAGGCATCCGCGGTGAACCAGAACCAGATTCTCAACAATCGGTGGGGTGCTGTCGTCAAGGGCGGCGATCGCTGGGCTGCGTCGTTCTCGTGGACCGGCGTCCACAACCACTTCGTTCCCACAAGAACGGCAATGCTCCTTGTCGCGCATGCAGATTTCATCGCGCAATTCGCGCTGGGCTTCTCGCATCAAAGTTTCCTTGACCCGCTGATCAACGAGCCTGTTCGGAATGTTCCAGTCCATGGCTTGCCTTTCTTACCAGTTAGTTCGAATTTCATTGCCCTCAGCAGCTGCTACCGCTGGGGGCTTTTCTTTGTCCTGCCCCAAGATGGAGTGAGCCCAATCGATGTAGCTCTTCCATGCTTCTTGGGCTTTGCTCCGGGCTTCCGCTTCGCGGCTTTTCGCTAGCTTGTAGGTATCCAGCGCACCTTCCGGGGGCTCCTGGTCCGCAATCACGAACTCCGCGATATCCATCGCCGCGAGGTGCGCAACTTCTAAAGCGTCTTCAGCCAGCCGACGAGACGCATCGCAGGCTTTCTCATGCCTCTGGCGTTCTTCCCAATACCCGCTCATGCCGTCAACTCCGCAATCTCGATCAACTCAATTTCTTCCAGCCCCAGGTACACCGGGTAGTGCCGGCCCAGGAGCTGCACCGCGATTGACGGACTACGCTTCGCCGGCTCGTCAGTAGTGATTCCGAGTTCGCCGGTCCGGATGAATCGAACGGCTTGGCCGCCACGAGTTGGAGCACTCATGCGACACGCAACTTTCCAGCCCGAGCCTTAGAACGACCCGACACCTCGCGAACAGTGTTGGTTTTCTTTTCGACAGCGACACTTGAAATCTCAGGCAAAAAATAAAGGTCCAGCTGAGCGTCCAAAGCTTCGCAAATCAACTCCGCGGTCCGCCCCTTATTTACCGACTTTGTGGCGCCGCGCAACAAGTTGTCAATGGTTCCAGGTGCCACTTCGGCATACTTCGCGAGACGCCGATTCGAGAAGCCCTTCACCTCCATGCGATCCGCGAGTATTGCCGGAGGGACGATCAGTTTCATTCTCATCTTTGCCGGCCACCTCCTTCTGTTCGTCCTTGCCGAGTTCTTTGCTTGGCGCATATCCATCTTGCCCTCCCTTAGGCACTTTTGGCAAGTACCGCTTTATGTTTATAAAGCGATATTAGGCACTCACAATGCGTTTGCGCAAGTCCTTTACCGGCAGAATCACGCAGAACGCGAAAAAACTTAAATAACTTCTTAGGCATCAAGCGACGTTATACGAGCTTTTAACCTTAGGCACTGCCTAAGATTGCTGGGTGGACATCTGCAATCAGCCCGACGAACGATAGGACTCGTGATGCAAGAGAAAACTCTCGGAGACCTAATCGAAAGCGCTCGTCATTCTGGCGGTGAGAAATCACTTTCTTACGCGGCGCTATCAAAGCTCTGCGGCGGAAAGCCAACAGCGGCACGCCTGCAGCAGTACGTCACCGATTCGTTGAAGAATTTTCCCGACCCTGAGTCGATTCGAAATCTCGCCAAAGGAACCGGAGTCTCAACGAGGGAAATCATCCTTGCATCTGCCCGCTCGCTCGGCTTGAACATCGAGTCGGACCCCATGGATCTAATCTTCATTGACGGTATATCAACGTTGCCGAAAACAGCAGCAGACTCCTTGAGGTCAATTGGTCGCGAGCTGGTCAACCTTTCTCGTAAGGCAGATCATGCAGAAGCAATGGAACCCAAAGATACGACACGCACTAAATTGCGATCGGTGGATTCTGACGGAAATCACCCTGGCTCGCAACAGAAGAGTGACCCCGCAGGTGGCCCAGTTCTCGGCCTTCTGCCCTGGGACGCCAACATCGACACTTCCAAAGCACCGCCAGTCGATCAAATTGCGGCCCATCCCAACTTCAAGAGCAAGCGCCAGAAGTGGGAAGAGAAATACGGGGAGCGCGGGGAAGAGAGCCAAGACTTGGGGGATCACGATGGTTAGGCCAAAGACTGGGTTGCGAGTCGAGCAGCTAGATACTCCTGAGGCTGAGGCTGAGTCATCAAACGACATGTGGCGCGGACTGGCTCATGTTTTCGTCAAGGCTCAACGAACTACTGGTTCGAGGCTCATTCTCCATGAATACCTTGCCGCGAGATTGGCCAATTACTTAGGCATCCCCGTTCCTTTTGGTGAGATTTCTTCTCTTCCAGGAAATCGAGAAGCTTGGGTTTCGGGGATTACTTCGCGGGATGGAAAGGTCCTTCCTCCATCCACATATGATGAGCTGATGAAGAGCGATCGCCATATTCTCACTGGGATTTTCGTTTTCGATCAATGGATCTTCAATGCTGATCGCCATGAAATGAACTTGGTGTGGAGTGAGGACATTGGCCTTTGGGCCATTGACCATGAGCTTGCATTCTGCGGCGATCGAGAGGGTGAGGAACGCTCGGAATGGTTCGGGGAATGTACCTTGCAACCCTTGGGTATGACACACTTACGGCGGCTTGGTCTAACTGAGGAAGACCTTGCCCCTTGGATCTCCATTATTCGAACGAATGGGAAGTCCTATGCTGAACGCGCCTTGAAGTCGGCGCATAAGCGGGGGCTGGTATCTCAGAGGGTTTCGCGTGAGTACATTTCTTTTCTGACCAGTCGCGCCAAGCTAATCGAGTCTTTCCTGAAAAGAGGGATCACAGGAAAGCCACCACGACGCGCCATACCCGCGCCGGACGATCCTCAGCTATTCTAAGTGTCCGTTGCGTAGGCTAGTCTTACTGCCGTTAACATCTTGAGAGGGGTGCCACGATGCCAGCCAACTTGTTCTTGATCCAGCATTTTCATGATCTGCGACTTCATGAAGGACGAAATATCGGTGTCGCCGTCCAGGAATCTGATGGCACGGTTCACCTGCGGCTAGGTGGGCAAGACGCCACCGGTGGGATTGATACTCGGTGGCTACGCAAGTTCAATCTCACTCGCAGCTATTATGGCCAATGGCGGAGTTTCTTGGAGCGTTCAGCGAGAACCCGGTCTTGGGATGAGGTTCTGCAATTTCAGGCCGGTAAACCGTCAAATATCATCGCTAGAAGCGTTGGGGTCAGCCTAAGAGAAACAGACGACTGGGCTAGATTCACGGACTCTTATTTCGTTGAGATGGTGGATTCATCCACGCAGGGTCGCGAATCATTTAACGATCGTGTTAGACGGTTCCTGGAAAGCACTGAACTCGGAATTCAAGAGCGCGTCACCTTGACTGGTCGGTGGGATGATGACGGCGAAGTCCAAGCTCTGGAGTTCCCTTTTGGCGTAGAGGCTCGCCAAGGACTAAAGGTTATTGCCCCGATTCCGTTGCGTCACAATCAGGTGTACGCTTTCAAGGCCTCTGTCGATGCTGTTCACCGGGTCAATAAGCAAGCCATGTTCGTGGCTATCACGAGTTTTAACGACTCGGAAGCGGAGACTAGACACGTGGAAGATATGTTGCGGCCATTGGAGGCCGGCTCCTTTCCGGTGAATATCGAGCAACCCGACGCCAAGGAAACACTTTTGGAAGCGTTAAGCTCTTAAGACGTTTCCACGCGCCTTACTGCCTCGACAAATGCATAAATATGACGGACCATAACCCGTCATCTTCTCTGCCGTAACCGACATATTTAAATCAGGGTTGTTAGATTTGCATAAGCATTAGCTCGAACATATATTCGAACTATGATTCATTCACTTTCTTCTTGGGGGGTCGTGCGCGAGCTGGCAACGTCTCTCATTGTTTGGAGTCGTCCGCACTCGACAGTTCCGGCCTTCACTGACGGCAAGGCCATTTATGTTGACCCCGATCTAGCCCAGGATGAAACCCTGTGCGCGTTGGTCCACGAGCTCATTCATCTCGAGCGTGGCCACAAGGGGTGTCAGCCGCCAACGGTTGAGCGAGACGTTCAACTTGAGGCGGCCCGACGGCTCATTTCATTTGAGGATCTGCAGCGCGTCGCGGGATGGTCCAAGTGCCCTGAAGAAATGGCTGACGAGCTCGGCGTCACGGAGGAATTCGTGATTCTGCGGATTCAGACTCTGAATGGCGACCAGGTGCAAACCCTTTGGCCCCCCTCCGAATTCATCGCATAGCGCGTTATCCACATCCAGATTTTCTTTTCCGCATGGGTATTCCTGTACCCGCAAACTGAATATATATCCGACACTCGCAGGAGTATCCACCATGAATACGAAACAATCTATGAAGGCAGTTCTTTATCTCAGGCAGTCGATTGCACGTGAAGAGTCCATCAGTATGGAGCTGCAAGAAGCCGCTGGGCGCCAATACTGCACCGCTATGGGTTACGACGTCGTTGCTGTCGAATCCGATGAAGGCATCAGTGGTCGCACATGGCTGAAGCGTCCCGCCGTACAGCGAGTCATGGACATGATCGAGCGTCAAGAAGCCGACGTGATCGTGCTGTGGAAATGGTCTCGTCTCTCACGAAATCGACTGGACTGGGCCATTGCAGTAGACAAAGTCGAAGCTGCGGGTGGGCGAATTGAATCTGCTACCGAGCAAGTGGATGTCAACACGTCCACGGGTCGCCTTGCACGCGGCATGCTCGCTGAGTTCGCTGCCTTCGAGTCAGAGCGAATCGGTGACGTATGGCGGGAAGCTCACCGACGGCGCGTCGAAAGCGGTCGGCCAGCTACAGGTAAACCACGGTTCGGTTACCAATACGACCGCGAGAATGGATTCACACCCGACCCTATAGAAGGACCAGTACTCCAAGAGTGCTACCGACTCTACCTGTCGGGTAAGTCCTTCTACGAGATTCAAGACTACCTAAATGCCGGCCCCACAGCTCCAGGCTCTGGCTACGACGGGCCCAAGCCCGGCCGATGGTCGACTCGAACATTGCGACGTGTGATGGACAACCCTTTCGCCAGCGGACGATTCACGAGCAATGGCGAGATCCACCAAGGCATCCACGAGCCACTGATTAGCGAAGAAGTATGGGAAGCCTACCAGGTCCGACGAAACAGCAGGCGCGTTCAACGGACATCAACAAAAAACAAATACCCCTATACGGGGCTGATCTTCTGCGGTATTTGCGGGCATGCGATGTACGCCGGTAGGTTCGGAAGCGACGGCACCCTCAAATATCGTTGTCACGGAACATCCTCTCTGAAATTACATACGGGCGGCTACGTTATGGCGAGCACCCTTGAGAAGGCACTTCTCCCCTGGCTCGACAAACTTGCAATCAATATCAACCAGGCGGCCGACAAAGCCGCCCCGATCCTACCTAAGCCGGTTGACGCTACACCACACCTACGGCGAGCGCTGATCAAGGTTGAAGCGCGGTTGGAGGCTCTGACGCTGAAGCTACTTGATGATGTGATTCCGCGGGAGGTGTATGAGCCGATGCGTGATCAGTTAATGGCGGAGAAAGCATCATTATCTGCCCAGTTGATGGCTGCGCGTGTGGTCATTCGTGAAGATCCGGTCAAAGTACCCGCTGACCTAATGACGCGCTGGCCTTCCATGTCAGCTACCGACAAGCGCGAGTTACTTGGGAAATTGGTTCGAAAGATTGTCGTGACTCCGGATCGTCCACGTTCTCATGTAGAGATTGTCCCGATGTGGGCAGATATCCCCTAGTCAGAGACTAGGAGCAATTTGGGTCAGTCACGAGAGTTATCATCACCCAAACAGGAATTTGGATTTACCACTGTATGCTGAAGCCATGGGGATTGAATTTGTTGCGTACTGCCGCATCTCGCAGGACAAGGCCGGGGCAGGCCTAGCAGTAGAGCGCCAAGAAGAAGACATCCGAGACTGGGCGACAGCGAACGGACATACTATTGCCGAGGTCATCACTGACAACGACATCAGCGCCTACTCCGGCAAACCACGCCCCGGATTTGAGAAACTGCTCCAACACTCCAATAAGAATGTTGTGGTGTGGCACCAAGACCGCCTATTGCGAGTCCTCACAGACCTGCAAAAGGTGATTGATGCAGAACTGACTGTGTATCAAGTGACTGCCGGTAAGTTGGATCTGCAAACCCCCACCGGCAAGATGCAGGCAAGAGTTACTGCAACCATGGCCACCTATGAAGTAGAACAGAAGACCGAACGGCAATTGGCCAAGAATCGCCAGCTAGCCAAACAGGGCACGTATCGCGGCAGTATCCGACCATTCGGAAACAACCGGGACGGCTCACAGGTGCCTGTTGAAGCTCAAGCCGTCAAAGATGCAGTGAAATCTATGCTTGCCACCGACGAAAGCCACATGACGTTCTACGGCATCTCCAAGCTGTGGAATGATGCAGGCCTTAAGACTCCGCAGACTGGCAAGCAAGGTGGGAAGAGCTGGACAGCAGGAACAGTTCGCCAGTACTTCACCCGGCCACGACTCTATGGCTACCAAGATTACAAGGGCACCCTTTACCCATTGGCCGACTGGGAACCTTTGCTTACCAAAGACGAATTCGATGCAGTGCAGGTCTATATACAGTCCAACAGCGCCAAGAATCGTGGAGGCGTACGAAGTCCCATACGGCACGACATCCATTTGCTCACGGGCATTCTCAAATGCACTGAGCCAGTCAAGGACAAAGCCACCAGGCAAACCTACACATGCAACCGGGGCATGAACGTTGCATATCGCGGCGGCAAGTACAACACCAAGGCCTACAAATGCCCGACCACTGGACACACTTCCATCGTTGCTAAAAGCAGTGAGTACTACATCAGCCAACACGCATTGCAGTTGCTCAGCCAAGATGCAGAGCTTCATAAGGCCAACAAACGCACCAAGGCAGACGGCATCAAGCTACGCAAAGAACGTGCCGAGCTAGTAACCAAGCAGGAGGAATGGTTAGCTGAAGCCATCGAAGCTAGCCTCTCCCCCAAGCTCATTGCACAACGCGAAGCCCAGCACACCACAGACCTTTCCAGAATTGACGCACAACTCGCCACACTCGACAAGGACATGATGCTGTCGATCTTCGTTACAGGCGGTTCTACGGCAACACCTACGGCGAGCGCTCGCCGGGATTGGCCGGTGACACCTGCTAAGCATGTTGTGGTTGCTGGTGCTGGGCAGGTGTTGAATCCGTTTACAGGTGAGATGGAAGATCGAACTGTGTTGCAGGAGGATGTAACCGACCAGAAGGCTAAGTCTTTCTCAGTTCCCGTGCCCGAGGAATTGACCGGTTGGAATGCGGCTGATGTTTCAGCACGTCGAAAGCTTCTTCAGGCGTTGTTCTCTAATATCGCGGTGAGCCGTAGACCACAAGGTAGCAGGGCTGATGTCTCCGAGTTCATCAGTTTTGAGTACACAGAACTGGGCGAACGGCTGTATCGGGCGTGGTTCGAGAGTAATAATCTCACCCCGTTCATGGATGACTAGAGGGAATTCTAGACCCCTCACGCAGGAATTGTCAATACTTATTTGCAAAGTACTTCAAAAGTGTGATATAATACTCCTATAAGGTTTTCAACCCTATCTACCCACTTGATTCTTGCTCTAGGGTGATCCGCTGTTTTGAGACGGCAGCAGATCACCCTTTGCCTATTAAAACGTCAAGTCTGGTGAACGTCTCTTTTTCTTTTATCTTCTTACACACTTTTAGGGTGCGCCCTAACAGCGTGTACCCAAAACTAAGGATTATAATGTCAAACCAAAATTTCAACTCTCGTGCCAACCTTCGTGGTAAGCATGACCGTTCAGAACTCAATCGCGTGAGACTACGCATCTTCCACGCCAAGAACAGGCAGGACACCCTACGCCTTGAGACTGCCGAAAATGACCGGCTTCTAGTAGACCTGCTCCAGCAGGAGAAGGCGCTAGCACATGGTCAGATTCAGTGATTACGCAGGCGAACAGGTACACAAGCACAGTGACTTAGAGAAATTCATCCGGGCATGGTTCAAGCCTGATGATGAAATAGTGCTCGGAGCATTCAGAGCACCAAACAGCACACTGGCTGATGGTAAGCCCCGAGAGTGGATTGCCTTCTCAGTTGCAGACCTCCTAGCCAACTCCGGCGACATCTACGAAGTCAACAGCACCGGCCGGCGGGATATGTACTTCCGCTTCACTCCCGCCAAGAGTTCCAAGCTCGTTACGCCGACGTCTCCCGGCAAAGACAACACCGGCAATCCCCGTGGACTATGGGCAGACTTGGACATCGGCAAAGAAAACGCCTTCGACTCCCAGCAACAAATCCTTGATTGGCTAGCCACTCTTCCAGTCCAGCCAACAGCCATTGTTCGCAACGGTGTTTCCGGCGGCATCCACGCCTACTGGCGAATCTTAGATGCAGACCTCCACAGGCTCACCAACGACAGCGGCCACATGCAAATGTGGTGGGCATACCTTCAGGAACAGGCACCGCTCAACCAGCACGGCGAGCGCATAACCATTGATCGGCTCACAGACATTGGCACCCGGCTTGCCCGACTACCCGGCATGACCTACTGGCCAAAAACAGCTGATGCTAAAAACGGTTCTGTTTCATTGGCTGGTGGCACTTTCGAGCAGGTGCCTCTAGATGCTATCGAAACCATTGCAGGGCAGGCCTTCAGCTCTTACAAGACTGCCTGTGAAGAATCCCGTTCTAGCGCTCGCCGGGTGTCCAAGAGCATCGACCGTGCGTTTACCAGTCCTTTACAACGGTTGTTGTTGGAGGAACGCATTAACTCGATGGACTGGGGCGAAATCCTTCGTCCGCTGGGCTGGAAGTCTAGGGATACCTCCTCTGGTACCCGAGAATGGACTCGCCCCGGCTCCACGCAAAAAAGCGCTACGACAGACTATGAGCGCCCGGAAGATGGGCAAATCTCCGTGGTCATGTCGTTGTATTCCTCTTCGGAGGACACCGGCCTACTGGACTTGAAGCAGTCAGGCCAACCACTCACCAAGTTTCGTGTTCTGTTGCGTCTCTACTTTAACGATGACATCACGAAGCTACTTCAAGAATTCAAAAACAAATCAAGTACCTCACTAGGAGGTTTTATGTTAGATAGGAACTTTAAACAGAATGAAAGCTACGAACCAAGAACTACTTAGCCAGCTCATCGACCTTTCAGGCCTCGATGTCACGACCGACCGCCTAGGCAAACTGTCGTATGAGGACTTCAAGAAGGCCGCACCGTGGAGCGAAGACTCACTGGCCACTTTGGTTGCTGAGCTGTTGAAGCCGTATGTTTCCTACGACAAGCCAGACAAGCAGTGGTACGTCTGGAACGGGCAGGTGCACAGTCCAATCGAAGATGATGCTTCAATCGTGGTGACCAAGGGTTACGCCCTCGAACTGCTGGAAGGTATCCGCGAAGATTTTTACGAGCACCACAAATTGCCGAAGTTAGGCGAGGATCCGACCGAAGACGAACAGGCCGCACTCAAGGCAGTAAAAAGTCAGAATGCGACTACTCTTAGGCCTATTCAGAAACTCATTGCACGATTGAACGGTAACGCCGGTCAGAAGTCCCTCGCTGAGATGTTGTCTAGGGCACTGCCGTTGTATCGTGAAGCGCAGAAGGCCAATGATGCCCAGTACATCACCTTCGCCAATGGTGTTATTGATACCCTGGCGTTTGTTGCAGGTGAACCGATTCCCGAGATGGTGCCGCATGACTCCGGCAGGCGCATGTATCGCTCTTGCCCGTTTGACTTCGACCCCAAGGCAACTGCCCCGCAGTTCAAGGAGTTCATTCATAAGTCTGTGGCGACGGAAGATGAAGGAACCTACCTGCTCAAAGCACTTGGAACAGCAATATTCCATGGTTTCGGCACCCGCTCCAAGACGATCATCTCGTTGCAGGGTGTAACTAATTCTGGCAAATCAATGATTGTTGACCTGCTGAAGTACCTTTTCCCCCAGCATGTCGTGGCTGTAAGTGGTGACGCAGTTTTCAAGTACGGGGATTCCAACATGAAGAATCAGGACAGGGCAGTTCTTGCAGATGCTCGCATCGGCTTCGCCCTCGAAGTGACCGAATCGTTGGATGAACGATTTATCCTAAACTACTCTGGCGGCGACGAGTACAACGTCAAAGAGCTGTACAAGAACCCAATTATGGTTAAGCCGCAGGGAATGTTGATCATGGTATCCAACGATGGACTATTGCTGGACAAGACCAAATCCCAGTTGAACCGCCGAATTGGAATCGTTGAGATGCCACATGAGTTTTCTAAGCACGATCCGGTATACACGGAAGACCCTCTACTGTTGGAAAAGCTCAAGGGCGAAGCCAGCGGCATCATCAACATTCTCGCCCACGGATATCAGCTAGCCCTCGAACAAGGCATCGACCGTTCAGAAGGTATGGAAGCCAAGCTCCGGGCTGAGACCGATGATGAGGATACCCTCAAGGCTTACATTGATGAATCGGGCGAAGTGCTTTCGAACGACCACGGCATTAACTCTAAATATGTTGGCATCTCCAATCTTCGAACCGCGTACAACAAGTGGTGTGCTGTGAATGGTGAGAAGTCAGCAACCCTCAATCGAAAGATGTTCAGAATTCGAATTGAGCGTCTGGGATACACCGTCATTGATAAGACTTCTGGCGGCGGCACGGTTCGAGTTTCTGGCCTGATGTTCAGTTTCACTTCATAAATTTTTCGGAACGTGTCACGCCAATTTCGTATGAGTTTATGACTTTAGCTGACTGAATCCAGCAATTCTCCTGTGGTGTGCCGGGGTAGCAACCTATCCTGTTGCACGTCGAATGCTCCGGCACACCTTAAAACCCCTGTTTTCTTGCCTCAAAGTCCTAAAGTCATACGGAAGTCATACAAAAGTCATACGCCTACTTCCCTTTGTTTACGCGGGTTTCAGCCTGTCTGTATGACTTTATGACTTTTTACATGAAACTTCTAAAAATAAATAGTAGTAGCAGGAATCTGAACACGGACATGAAAATAAAAAACTTTTGTTTTTTTGGGTCATAAAGTCATAAAGTCATACGCCACTCGAAACGGCGCTCCCCACGGCAAATCACTTCACATTTTCAGAGCCGGACTCCCGGCAATCTTCACATTTAATAGAAAGGTTCAACATGAACGACACGACACAAACCCCGGCAAACTTCACGTCACTGGAAGTCAAGGATTGGAACTGGCGAGTTGCCGGAGAACTACACCGACACCCACGCTCAGAAGAACTGTTCGAGAACTTGCACAAGTACTTTCCAGAACTGATTGATGCTATCGAATATGCACCCGTAGACCTGAAGGAGAAGCTGGGCAATTATCCTGAAGAATCCGCCTACAGAGTCTTGGACATCCTCAACTTTCGGTACTTTCACCATCACGGCTATTGGGTCGGCAATTTTCAATCAGGTTCTTGCATGCCTCCATTAACTTATGTATTCCCCAACGATCAGATGTACAACATCTTTTGCTATTACTTCGAGCTATGTAGGGCGAACAGCCCATTAACTTTTCAGGTCTACAAGGACTGGGCAACCAAGGGATTCTTAGATTCAGATTCACTGCTCACCTTCACGTCCATTGGGCGGTGGGAACGATGATCGAAGCAATCGCCTACTACGTTGCAAAGCAGGCAGGCACAACAGAGTTCAGCATCTTGGATAGCCAGACAGACTACTTGCTACGAATTAAATCTAAGAACTCAGAAGCCTTGAAGATGCTAGAGAAGACCTTCACCAAATCAGGCTACGAGACAGGCTGTATTGGCTTTGTACTGATTGTTTGGCTTCAACCTAACGACGTGCTCAAGTCAGCGGCAATGACCGCTTACAACGAAGCACAGGGCGTTTAGTTTTCCGCGTGGGGAGAAAATCTCAATCGCCGTGGCAGAGAACACAACGGGCGGGAAGGGGGTATCCCCCTACCCCCTTCCTCTAATCCACGCCCAGCCAATTGGGAGAAATATCCCCGATGCATTTTCCGCATTAAATCTAGGCGCGGTCAGCCTGTTCGAAACTTTGGCCGTAGCCCCGTTTAGACCTCGGCAACCTGCTCACTGGCCACGTGAAATTTTTGCGTAAACATACCACCTCGTACACCAAACGGTCATTTGGTGTAAATTGGAGACATGAAAAAGCAGACAGCAATCGTCTATGCCAGAGTCTCCACTGAGGAGCAGGCAAAAAATGGTGCATCTCTCGATGCTCAAGTGAACGTCCTCACTCAGGTTGCCGAGGAACGCGGCTGGAATGTTCGAATCATTCGAGAACAGGCTTCCGGTAAGTCCATGACACCCCGAGCACGCCCACTGTTGAACGTGGCATTGAAGGAACTGTCAAATGGCGAAGCTCAATATCTGTTAGCTGTCCGCATTGATCGCATCTCCAGGAACGTCGAAGAGTTCGCCCGATTGATGACCATCTCACGCAAACAGGGGTGGGCAATGGTTCTATCAGAGATGGATCTAGACACCACGACATCACAAGGCGAGTTCATGGCCAACGTTCAAATCTCCGTAGCCCAGTACGAACGCCGACTAATTGGTGACCGTACCAAAGCAGGCCTTGCCCAACGCAAAGCCGAGGGAGTACAGCTAGGACGGCGGGCTTCTTTGCCTGTGGACATCGTAAAACGCATCAAGCAGGAACGCGCCACAGGCTCCACCCTCTCAGCAATCGCCCAAGGTCTAACAGATGACAACGTACCCACAGCACAGGGCGGCAAACGTTGGTACCCCAGCACCATAAAGAAGGTGCTGGAGTCCGACATTTGGTCAAAGATCTGAATCCAGTTCGTAACAATATTCCCAGCTAACTCAGCTCAAGTCGCCCGAAAAGATCTCAAACTGAAAGAATCCACTTTCCCAATCTGACTAAAGCGCACAATACGATAGTTGAATTTCTCTAAGTAAGAATTTGATAGCGTTCTTCCGGAACTTCTTCTATCAACTCAACATGGCGCACTTGAGACATGGCATCTACGACAGCCTTTCTGTCAAGTTTCGAATCAATTGTCAGTGGAAGGATAAGCTGAATTTTATTGAGACGGGTTTTAGTCAAACTCAAATTGTATGTATAAGAAGATACAGCTTTACGTATACTTGCAATCAGATATAAAGCAATTTGTGGAGTTAACTCTCCGATACGATCCTTGTTCGGTATGAGTAACCAGATGTTCTGACCGCTCAAAAAGGAATGGTGTTGATAGAACGTTGATCCGGTGCTTCCGTCCAATGCAAGCGTTATTACTCCACCAGAATTCACCTTCTCCGCAACAGTCTCACAATATGCAGTTACACCGTTATTGCGCGCGGTTCGAGATACAAAAGGTAGTGAGTCGACATCGTTAATGTCCGCATCGGTGAAATTGATCTTGTCGTCCTGTAGCGACGACTTAATTTCGAAAAAATCAATTAATGGAACTCGTTGCATTTTCATCTCACAAATATTGGTTTGAAAACAGATAGGCAATATATTCGTTGACTGATTTTTGTAAATCCGCAGTCGTTATTTCATAATCTTCCTCATTAAAGAGCGTGTAAACCCATTGATCTTCATAAGAAAGGTCGACATGGAAAGAAAAATCACCGTCACGCCTGCTGCGATAGGCATCAATAAACTCTTGGTATGCCAACTCGCTGCCACCAGTAGGAGTTCTAGTCTTTTGATGTTTTACTAGGTTAAAAGCATCGTCAAATTTCGCCATCCATGTCTTGCCGGAATGCTTCACTCCGGTTTCGAAGACCAAAACTATCGTTTCCGTACCTTTAGGGAAAAAGAGATTTTTAGGCATCTCTATTGATGCAACGAGTTTGTTCTTACTTAGAATTCGTTCCTTATAAAAGTCATTGTCAGCATGTTTTTTGGTTCGTGAAGAAACCGCGTTCACAGGAACAATGGCGATGCCGATGGAATTTGGCAAAAGCGAATCGAGCATAAGCTCAACGAACGAGATCTCCGAATACGTTGCATTTGAATACGGAGGATTGATGAATCCAACATTGCAATCGTACTTTCGCATCTCAGCAGCAATTGAGAAACAGTCAGTGTTTGTCAAATGCGATTGGCCATCTTTATTCAGGAACATGTTCAACGCAACAATTGAGTATACAGATTTCTCAAGTTCTACGCCGAAAAGATTGTTCTCCTTGAAGTTTTTCTTTTCTTTAAGAGAATAGTCTTCCGATAAGGCAATGCGACGCCACGCTGCCGTAAGGAAACCGCCCGTGCCAACACACGGATCAAGTATTTTAGAGTTCAGGTCGATTTCAGCAATGTCGGTGAACAGCCTTGTTATATGTCCAGGGGTGAGGACAATCCCTAAATCAGACCCGCCTTTTGTTGAATACGAAAGAAAAACGTTGAAGAACAATGAAATTAAATCGAGTTCACTGTCTTGGTAGTGTTCATAGAGAATTCTATCAACGTCTGAAATGAGCTTGTGAACAGTTCCCTTAGGGTATTTATCGCGGATTGCTTGTTTCTCATCACTCGCAAGTGACAAAATCCTCGGGCGCATCTCATCAATGAGAATGGATTTGTCCGGCACAACAGATCCCTTAATTCGACGCTCAAGGGTATTCCAAAGAACATCTGCAATATCCCGATTTCTATTATATTGAGAATATGCGGTCTTAAATACAGGGTCTTCCAATGCAAAAAGGATTGCGCCGACTACATAAAGACGATTATGTTCAATTATATTCATTTCATGATGCATAAATGAGTTAATCTCATTTGCAGAAGACAACAAACGACCCTGACTAAGAGCCTCGCTCAGTTTAGACGGCGATGCGGTCAAGTTACGGTACCCGTCAACAGTTAACATCTCATGCACGTTGAGGTTCGTGAAGGTATCCACACCTTGCTTCCAGCCGAAGGTATCAATTCGCCTAGTTAGCTGATCTATACCTGAGCAGGCAACGGCTAGAACATTGAAGTTCTCCTTCAGAAAACTTGCATACCAAAGCGCTCCGTTTACTGCGTATTCGTCGACTCTCTCGGTTAAGTCATTTTCGAAAATATGCTTCTTCGTCGAGGCTTTGTTTTCAACTACAACGACTAGGTTATGAACTTCGTCAAAAATGATAAATTCGGGGCGTCCAACATGGCCACTTTTTCGCTTCGATGCCACGGCCAGTGAGTCAGAGATAAGCTTAACATCTGATTTCTCAGCCCACACTCGCACTTTTGGATCAACTGGATTAAACGAAGCGTCAATGAAGCCCTTACTGATGAGCTCATTGAACACCCACATGTCTGTGGTCTTTTCAATCAAGTTGTCTCCTTAATGTCATAACTGGCCAGCATCTTCATTCACTAGCAACTCTTGCCAGATGGGGGCACTGTTTACAATTGCCCAGATCCGGCGAGCACAGCTTACACTTTACATGCGACGACCTGATGCTGAGACATCATAGCTGGATGAAGCATCTTG
The DNA here is from genome assembly GCF_044744225.1 of Glutamicibacter sp. NPDC087344. Lineage (NCBI taxonomy): Bacteria > Bacillati > Actinomycetota > Actinomycetes > Micrococcales > Micrococcaceae > Glutamicibacter > Glutamicibacter sp. NPDC087344. The sequence continues at coordinate 599,482 of NZ_JBIUXY010000001.1, forward strand.
GACAATGATCACAATCTCAGGCTGCCCAGTCTCCGCTGTACCGCACCTCCCTGTCCGCACACCTCTGTTGGAGCGCCCGCACTCCGTTTGGGAAGCTTCGGCACCTTTCTCCAGCTCAAGGTCGTGCGTGAAGACCAGTCGAGAAGTTCAATGCAATTTCTACGCTTACTAGGCAGACTTTATATGCTGAAAAGTCAGGCAGGAGGCCTCAAGAGTTCGACTAACGGCCTCAAAGCCACCGGCGGAACAACGCTCACGGAAAAGGTTTAAAGGCCGTCAGAGGGGCGTTTAAGGCCTTAGTGTTTCCAGCCGACGTTGGCATTCTCAGGAATATTGAACTTGGCTTCGGTGACGAGCTTAGAAGCGTACTCCTTCATCTGTTCTAGAGCCGCAGACTGGTCAACGTCGCCGGTCATCGTCATGCGGAAGCCGGTGTTCTCAGCATTGAACATGCAGTCATAAGCGCCACTGTCTAAGACTTGGCAATTCTCGGAGCTGTGAGGGGTTGGCCAAATCTGAGTGAACAGCATTCCATCAACGGTGTCATGTACCGGCGAGACATTGGAGCAATTCTGGTCACGGCGTGGAAGGGTCTCAGGATTCTTCGCGTAGAGGAAGACACCCTCATATTGAGTGACCCCGGCCTTCTCGGTGGCCTTCTCGTAGCCTAGGTTTCCGGTACAGAACCCGGTCTTGGCTACATCTTCGGAAGTGATGAATTTATATGAACCTAACTGTGCAGGAACATCGGAGTTCATGTCCGAGCCGGTCTTAGCTAGACCAGAACAACCGGTAAGCAACAGCCCACCAAGAAGAGCAACTGACAAGGCCTTACGTTTCATCGGGAAACCTTTCTACGAGTGTTCGGTGAAGTTTATCCGAAAACGCCGACAAGAACGCCTTAGACCCTAGCTTCGCCAAGAACGGGCCTGACTAGTACATCAAGCCAAAACAGAGTTCTTAACCGGATGATTTTCGTATATATTGATTCAAAACCCACTCTTGACCAGTGGGAATCACTCGCAGAGAAAGAGGCGGCACCATGTCCACGCCGGATAAGCCGAATATGTACAGCGAAGAACTCGCAAACCGTCGCGCAGGTATCAAGCCTACGAGAACGGCTCCTGAGACCAAACCCGCCAAGGGTGGTTGTCTGTGGATAGGACTCCTAGTAGCAGGAATCCTTTTCGGTGCTCTAGGAATCTTCAGCGGCTCCTTCTCCGATAACCGAGCCGATGGGCCGAACTTCACAGCAGGAACGAGCGCTTCGGTTGGGCCATGGATATTCGTAGTTCTGGCTGTGCTCCTCATAATCAGTGCCGTCATCATCCGCAGTTCCCAGAACAAGACTGTAGTAATGGCTACTCCGACTCCAGCACCTGTAGCGCCGAGCACAACCAAGAAGCTCGAAGAGTTGGAAGGTATGCGCAAGAGTGGACTAATCACCGATGCCGAGTTTGACGCGAAGCGCAAAGAACTTTTGGATCGCATGTAGCTAGAAGTGGCCGGGGTTGAGCAATACTCCCCAGGCTTCTTCGTATCTCTACACACGTACAGAATTTTCTACATCGGTAAGTTCAGATCATGACCCAACCGGGCACATCTCCGCGTTGGTCGCGGGCCCGGGCGGCAGTTTTGTCCCAGAGGTGCCGGCCTGCATCAACAACGAGCAGGCTGACGTTGAACATCATGATGTGGAGCCGTGACATGGCGGGCCCCTCCTTTTGTTTAGATGGTGCGGTGAGAAGGCAATAGCTTGATCGTCGTCAATAACTCATCTCCAATAGCGCTAGTCCGGGGAAGATCGCGAAAACGATGGTCAAGGGAAGCACCCCGAAAATGATGGGTACCAGCATGGAAATCTCGCGTTTGCCGGCGATTTCCATCAGCTCTCGCTTCGACGCGTCGCGCACGTCTTGCGCTTGATCGCGCAGCACCTGGCCCAACGGTGTGCCACGTTCGGTGGCCACCACTATCGCGTCCACGAACCTGGTCATCGCGCCGATCTGGACCCGGTCGGACATGTTGGACATGGCCTGCACCATGCTGGTGCCGGAGTGGATATCGTTGAGGGTGTGGGTGAATTCTGCACCGATCTCTCCGTGGCAGATGCGGGAAATACGCTCAACGGCTCCGGTTGTTGATTCACCGGCGCCAATCGTCAGCGCGAGCACCTCCGCGACGGTGGGAAACTGTGTCAGGATCCGGTGAGCCCGGCGTTTGACCTGTTCCCCAAGCCACCAGCCACGCAGGAAGTAGCCCATCACCGCGCAACCCAAAACCACGGTGACCGCCATTGGCAGCGCCACCGACTGGCGCAAGGCCAACGCCGCCATTAACGCCGAGCCGATGACCAGGCCGGTAAAGGCGCACAGCAGTTCTTGCGAACGGTAGTCCACCAGGCTCAGGTGCAAACCCGCAGCCTGCAGGCGTTTACGCACGGTGGTTGACGAAGGACTATGCACATTGGCTAGTTTTTTCGCCTGTTCCAACAGCGGTTGGAGCAGTTGCCAGAGCGCCGGAGCCTGAGCATCTTGGTGCCAGGAATCCTGCAGCATCCGCGAACTACGCACACCGACCCTGATGTGCGGGGCGACCCGATCGGTGAAGGACATGGGGCGCCATGCCGGAACACGCAAGATCATCAGCCACAGCCCGGCACCTATGCCCAATCCGCACAATGCGGCCCACGCCGAGTAGCTGTTCATGAGAGCACCCGCTCTTCGATCGGCAGTGCGCCAAGCCGGAGCATCACCCGGTAACAGAGGAATGACACGACCAGCCCGGCCAGCAGCACAAACACCCCGGCCGGTGTCATGTAGGCGTCTTTCGCCGCCGGTTGGGTTCCCAACACCAATAGGAGGATCCAGGGGGCGGCGACGGCAAGCCGGGCGGCGGAAACAATCCACGATTGACGAGCGGCCAGTTCGCCGCGGGTGCGCACGTCATCGCGCAAAAACGCGGCCAGGGTTGACAGGGTCGCACCCAGATCGGTACCCCCAACCTCCCGCGTGATGCGCAGGGTGGCGAAGATCTTGTCTGCCACCGGGTCCGCCAGACGTTCACCGAGCTGGTCCAGTGCCGTGCTGAAATTCGCCGTGGCCCGGTAGTCCAGGGCGAAATCACGAAATACCGGCCGCAGTGTCTCTGGCCCGATGTGGGCCAGCTGGCTCAGCGATTCAGGCAACGACATCCCGGCGCGGATTGCGCTGCGCAGGTGGTCAACCACTTCCGGCCACTGCTCGTGCAACGCGCTTTGGCGTTTTGCCGCCTGATGCCGAAGGTAAACCCAGGGCCCCAATACCCCAAAAATGCTGAAAACACTGGCGAACAACCACGATGCGGTGAGCCCCAGGGTGACCAGCGCGAACACCACGCCGCTGGCGAAACAAATCAACACGAATTTGGCCGGGCTGACACTGGTGACCCCTGCGCGCAGCAGGGCCTGCGCGATTTTCGAATGCCTGTTGCGCGAGTGTTTCCAGGGTGCGAACAATAACCAGTCGGCCAAGACCGCGATCCCCAATCCGCCCAGTAGCCCGAGGAAGATACTCATGATTCCTGCCCAAGCCGTTCGGCGACGTTCAATCCGGCCAGGTCGAATTTTTCATGCGACCAGTCCGCGCCGGATGCCGGAAGTAATTCACCAGACCGGCGTTCGAATAGCGTGGAAGTTTCGATCGCACCGCCCTCCACCCTGTTGCGAACCGCGAGGATCTCGTTCACAAAACGGTTTCCCGACGCGTCGCGTACACAGTGCACGACCAGGTCCAGGCAGCCCGCAACGGTTTTGATGGTGAAGTCAGAGGTGATGTTGGGACCGGCCAACAACGGCAGGGTGCAGATTTTAGTGATTGCGTCTCGGGCGGAATTTGCGTGCAGCGTGCACAGCCCCGCGATGCCGGAGTTCAGGGCGATCAACATGTCCAGGGATTCGGCTTCGCGGACCTCGCCGACGATGATCCGATCCGGGCGCATGCGCAAGGCCTCCTTGACCAGCCGCCGCATGGTGATTTCTCCGGTACCTTCCAGATTCGCCAGCCTGGTCTGCATCGCCACCACGTCGCGCAACGCCAAGTTCAGTTCGAAGATCTCCTCGATCGTGATGACGCGTTCACGTGAGCCGATGGAAGATGACAGCGCATTTAGCATGGTGGTTTTGCCGGCCTGGGTCGGACCGGTCACGATGACGTTCAGCCCGGCTGAAATCGCCCACCCTAGATACAGCGCAGCCTTGGGGCTCAGCGACTTGAGCTCCACCAGATCCTCAAGCCGTGAAGCCCGGGCGATGAACTTGCGGATGTTCACCGCCCAGTGTTCGTGGGTGATGTCCGGGATCACCACATGCAACCGGGACCCATCGGGCAGTTGGCAGTCGACAAACGGTTGCGATAGATCCAGCCGGCGTCCCGAAGATTTAAGCATCCGCTCGACCAGCGAGGCCACCTCGTCCGAGTCCAAGCGGATATGGGTCAGCTCGCTTTGGCCACCCCGAGCGCAAAACACCTGATGCGGGGAGTTCAACCAAATCTCTTCCACACTGGGGTCATCAAGCAGCTGTTGCAGCGCGCCAAAGCCGGCAACATTGTCGTACACCGTGCGTCGGGCAAGTTCCAACGGGCCCAATGCCGGAACCGCACCCAGGAGCGCGCGTTCGTCATAGTCGCGCACCACGTCCTCGATCAACGACTTCATCAACGCGGGTTGCTTGGCTGGGTCCAGGCCGCGACGGCGGACCAATTCTCGCACTTCATCTTCCACGATGGACAGGGCATCCACGTCAAGATCCTTTGGGCCTATTGGGGGTTCGGCGTTCCCGGTAAGGTTCGGGGTCCATCGGCGAGCGCAGGGCCGGTGCAACGGTGAGCCTCGGGCAGCTTCCGAGGACTATTTACGGCTATGACTGTGGAGCCTAGCCGTGAGTTCAAAGGCTTTCAAGATGTTGTGCAAAATTGTGGATAAAACGTTGCGGGTTGTCCCCAGCTCGGAGCGTTCAGATCCATGAAAGCTCGGTGTTGTGGTCGGCTGAGTCAACAGGTGATCCAACTGCCGGGGAGAGAAGAATGTTGCAGTACGAAGTGTTGCTGTCGGCTCACACCTTGTTGCGTCCCCTGCAGTTGCAGCTGCAGGTGTCTGCGGCGTTGAGCGGGACGCAGTTGGCTGGCCTCTTGGCGAAACAGGTTCCGAACACTCGCTGGTATCTGGGAGAGACGGTACTTGAGGATGTCCGGGCTTTATCTCCCGGGGATCCGTTGTTGCTGACCGATGTCCCCCATCCGGTGGAGCCCTCGGTGGGTGGTCACACGCGGCTGAAACTGTATGTTCCCGAGGGACAGGACGCTGGTGCCTGGGTTTCGTTGCGACGCGGTTCCTTGCCAATTGGACGGTGCGCTCCGCTGCATCTGAATGATCCAAAGGTATCTCGGGTGCACGCACGGGTGGTGGTTGATGAGCGCTCAATTCGACTTCAAGGGGTGGAGGGGCAGCAGGTAAGCGTTTATTCGAAGGGAGCGTTTCGTCTCCTGCAGGGGGTGGCGGAGCTTCGGTCCGGTAGCCGGTTCCGACTTGGCGAAACGGTCTTCGAGGTTGGCGACCCGGCGCGCAGCGGGGTGGGTGAAGCGATCGATGGCGATCAGTTGAGATTCGACGTTCCCCAACGGCCCGAGCTTGGCCGGCTGGTGATGCTGTGCGTTGCGGCCCTGGTCCCGGTGCTCTCGGGGGTCCTGTTGATGTTGTTAACCGGGTCGATGCTGTTTTTGGCGGTGTCCGGAATTTCGGCCTTGCTCGGAGTTTTTCCGGCGTTTCAGCTGCTGGGCGAGCGTCGGAGGTGGAAGCGTACCGTGGTCGAGCGGCAACGTAGTGTTCTGGCCGCTCGCGAACGGTTCGCGGGTCCGCTGGGGACCAGCCTCGTCGCGGGGATCGACCGCGCTGTTTTGGGAGTTCTTCCTGTGGGTCCGCCTCCGCTGGTTTTCGGGCGAGGCAACTGGCAACCGGCAAGCGGCCCCTCCTCCCCTGGAGCGCTTCGGCGCCGGTTGTCCCAACCGCGGACCCCCGGCCGCCGAGGAGGCCCTTGGCTGCACCAGGTTCCGGTTTTCGCTCCCATGGCCGCCGGAGTGTGGCAGATCCTGGGTGGGGATCATCAGGCGGTGGACAACCTGCTGGCTTCGCTCATTGCACGACTTGTGCCGCAGCTCGCGGCGGGGCGTGTGGAGCTGGTCATCGACCCGTCGGTGACCCATTTGCCTGCCGAGTTGTTGCTGTTGCGCAATGTCCGGCAGGAGGCCGGTGACCAGCTGGCACGCACTGTCCCGTTTCCGGCCCTTCCCACCGGAATGCTCAACAGGAACGGCATCGACTCGGGGCAAAAAATTGGGCAAGAACCGGTAATCACCCAGGTTTTCCTCACCGCACGCAGCCCCTTGGCATTAGCGCAGACCTTGGTGATCAGCCTGCACCCGGTTCTGTCGGACCTAACCGAGTACTGGGTGGATCCGGTGCGGCGAACGGCCCATTTGCCCGATGAGCAGCTGAGACTCGACACCCCGGCGCAGCTTGATTCAGGTCGGCTTTCGCGCATCATCCAGACCTGTCTGATGCGGGTCCCAGGGCTGCTGCTTCCAGGTCAAACACCCGGTCCTTCGCACCTGGCTGCACCGAACCCTTTTGAATTGATCGCCGTGCTCGGGCAGGACGCGCACCACACCCAACAGGTGCTGGACTTTGAAGAGGACGGGCCGCACGTGCTGATCTGCGGCACCACCGGCTCGGGCAAGTCCGAAGCGCTGCGGCGCATCATTGCCGATTTGTCGGCTCGCTATTCACCCCAAGACCTGGCATTTGCCTTGGTTGATTTTAAGGGCGGCGCAGGTTTGGCCGTTTTTGAACAACTCCCCCACGTGCAGCTTTCGGCAAGCGACCTGGATGCTGCGGGGGCACAGCGCACCTTAACCCAACTGGAGTTGGAGGTAGTCCGTCGCGAACGGATGCTGGCCGAACATCAATGCAGCGACCGGAATGAGTATTCACGCCTACCCGATGTTGCACCCTTGCCTCGATTGCTGGTGGTAGTCGACGAATTCCGGGTGCTTGTCGAGTCGCTCAGCGAGGCGTCCGCACGGATTGACCGGTTGGCCGCGGTGGGCCGCTCGTTGGGAATTCACCTCCTGTTGAGCACCCAACGGGCGGCCGGGGCGCTCTCGGGGCAAACCCGGGCCAACGTGAATACCGTTATTGCCCTGCGGGTGAAAGATGCGGCCGAATCGACGGAGTTGGTGGGATCGCCAATCGCTGCGCACTTAGGAAATCCGGGCAGTGCGGTAATTTGCGGGCCCGGCCATAGCGCACACCAATTCCAGTTCGCATTAGCGGTGAATCCCGACCTGACGGGAAACATCTCCGAACGCGGGCCGGGCAACCTGTTGTTGCACCCGCTTGACAGTTTTGGCACCGCAACGGCCCCACAGCAGGGCAAGAGTCTGCAACGTGGCGTCCAGCTGGTATCAAAACGCTGGGAACACACCCCGCTTCCTTGCTGCCCTTTCGCCCCGCAACTGCCACAACCTGGCGCCGAGGCCGATCAGGTTTACACTGCCGTCGCTGGCTCAGCGCAGCCGACTTGTGGTGTGGTTGACGACCTTCCAGCCGGACAGTTAACGGATTTATGCGTTGATCCCAGTCAGGGCCTCTTGGTGTGTGGTCTCCCGGATGCCGGCGGTCGTCAGCTCTTCGAGCATCTGGCGAAACAAGACAAACAGGTGCTTTGTTTGGGAGAAACCATCGGCAACGACCACGATCCGGCACCAGGATTGCGCACCGTGACGGGTGAGGACCAGTACCTGTTTCTGGAAGCACTCGATTATTTGGAATCGTTGCCCAGTGATCGTCAATTGCTTGTGCTGGTGCACGGGATCGCGCGGTTGCAGTCCCTGTTGGAGCCACTGGTTTTTCAGCGACTCGACCAGCTGCTGATCGAGGTTTTACGTCGAGGTTCTGCCAGCAATGTGCAGCTTGTGGTGATGGCAGACCGAGACCTGAATTTGTTGAAGGCAGCCGGGCTCTGCGCGGAACAATGGTATTTTCCGCTGAACTCGACCGAACAATTGCGAATGGCGTGGCCCAAATTGCCGCCGACCAGCCCGTTACCGGGCCGCGGCATCAGGTTCGGTCCTACAGCCGCACCGATGACCATTCAGCTGTTGCCCCCTGATCTCCGCGTCGCACCACAGCCTGCTTCTGATGACTTTTGGGCCATTCCACCGGCTGATGAGCTTGGTGCCGATGAATGGAAACTTGAGATTGGGCGAAGTCTTTTGCTCGGTCGCCCCTGCTATCTCGATTCGTTCGAGCCCATGTTTTTCATTTGCCCGTTGGAGCGCGACCGGAAAAGACTAGGAGAACTTCTCGCTGCGCGTTGGCATACGAAACTCCTGGATGGCGCAGGGCAATGGTTTGCCTGGCTTGAGTCTGAAGAACATGGGACTGCCGGGCCGCGGAGCGCAACCATCTGCGTGTATCTACAGAGCACCGGTTCGCCGGAGATCGCGTTATTGTTTCAGAGATCTCTGGAACTGGGTTCACGAATGGTGCTGCTTGTTCCTCCCTCACCGCGGCTGGCTTACGATCTGGGGCTGCCCGGATTCATGCTCGATGATCGTCGGGCATTTGCGGTAGAAGCCCAGTGTGCGCAAGACCTGCTGCCACTGTCCTGGCGCCCGTTAGCACCGGCCACCCGCGGGGGTAAACACCAGCAAAAGCAATGGCGCACGATTACCAGTATTGCTGGTCATCCGCGCGCCATCATCATCGAGTCGTGACTATTGCGCGGGCCGGTCGCCCAGGAAAGCCGTCGTCTTAGGTGCAAACAGCAACACCACGCTGGCGCCGGCAATGACGATGGAAAGCACAGCGGCAAAAATAACCAACGGAATATCGGACTGCAGGAAGGAGACCGAGAGGATCAGCTGGAACAACTGCCACACGATGATCGGGGCACGGGTAAAGGCCCTGCCCCGATAAAAGTTGATTGCCACCGACCCTTGCCAGATACCCAGGAACAAGCACAAGGCGACCATAAAAAGTCGACCGCCGATGTTCACCGCACCATCCGAGCTGAGTTGGATCGTGTAGCTAACGGCGTAGGCAATAACCGCCAAAGCTTCGAACATCACCAGTGCTGCTACGGCAATAACGCTTCTCGGGCGTGGGGTCATAGTTTCTTTGTTGCTCACCCCAACCATTTTCGTTGAGGATATTCAGGAACTCAAACGCCGAGACTCCGGCGCCCCTGTAGCCCCCGCCACATCAGCGCCAACTAGCCTAAGCCATTATCGTTTTCCATGTGAGAAAGCACTCAGGCAATACGACATATTTCGGTTCAATGACCCTTGTTTACTTTCCCGTAACATGAAAACCTTATGTGGTTGGTAAAACGATGACCCCGTCGTTCAAGCCTGACGATGCGAAAAGCACTACGGCCGAATCACCGTCCCCCACTGAGCATTGAAAGTGGGAGTTCGTGTGTTCGGATCAAGAGCTTATCGTCCCTCTCAAAGATTTCAAGGAGCATCAATAAGCATGGATTGGCGTAGCCGCGCGGCGTGTCTGGATAAGGACCCGGAACTCTTCTTCCCGGTGGGCAACACCGGTCCGGCCCTCTTACAGATCGAAGAGGCCAAAAGCGTCTGCCGTCGGTGCGAAGTGACCGAAACCTGCTTACAGTGGGCCATCGAGTCCGGTCAGGACGCTGGCGTTTGGGGTGGAATGAGCGAAGACGAACGTCGCGCTCTGAAGCGCCGCGCTGCACGCGCCCGCCGCGCATCCTAAGAGAACCGCTCCCGAGGTAGATCTCGCAACCCCGGGAAGCTACACGAATTCCGCCAGAGGTAGACACCACTGGCGGATTTCGGCTTTAAACCGGAAATTCTCAGGTCAGCTAGGTACATTAAAAGGTAGTAATAATGTTCGAAAGGAGCCATGGGTGAATCTCTCCTACTTGGCGCACCACCCCAAGTCAGGGGTGCACGCACGATGAGCCCTGCTCTTGCCGACCCTAATCTGGGTACGACACTCGACGACCGTTACCGGATCGACCATCTTTTGGCTTTGGGCGGCATGTCGCGCATCTACCGCGGCATGGACAAACGGCTCCACCGTGCGATTGTTGTGAAGATCCTTAATGACAACTTCGCCAGTGAAGCGACCGTTCGTGAGCGATTCGAGTCCGAGGCGGTGATCGCCGCGAACATCACGCACCCGAATGTGGTTTCCATCCGCGACCACAATGTCACGGACAACATCGTCTACCTGGTGATGGAATATGTCCGCGGGCGGAACCTTGAACAGGTGATCTCCGAACGTGGTCGTTTCACCCCTCGCCAGATGCTCAGCGTCCTGGAACAGGTGTGTAACGGCCTGAGCGCCGCCCACCAAGAAGGAATCATCCACCGCGACATGAAACCGGCCAACGTCCTGTTGGCCGATTCCGGTGAAGTTAAGGTCACCGATTTTGGGCTCGCCCGGGCAGCCAGCGCCCACACCCAGTCGGCGACGCTCGTCGCGACCCTCTCCCATGTGTCCCCGGAGCTGGTCTCCGGGGCCCCTGCCGATTCGCGCAGCGACATCTACGCGGTCGGCATCATGATTTATCAGATGCTCACCGGCCGCCTGCCCTATTCGGAAACCAACGCGGCGGCACTGATGAAACACCATCTGGACTCCCCCATGCCGTTGCCCTCCGACGTCGTGCCCGGTCTCGCCACGGATCTGGACGAACTGGTGCAGTGGTGCACCGAGAAGGATCCGGAAAAGCGCCCGCAGAATGCAGGGCTGCTTCTTGATGAAGTGATCCAGATCCGTTCCACGCTCAGTGACGAGCAGTTGGACTTTGATGCCGAGACCCTCGGTGGGATCGATGACCTGACTCCCGGGGCAATCACACACATGCCGACGACTCTCCAGCAGCGCCTGGATGCGATGCAGCGCGAGCGCGAAGAGGAACGCGAACGCCAATGGCAGCTGCGCGGGGCCTCGGCCGGGGTCCAGGACTATTCTCTGGATACCGACGTCGACCCCGAAGCCACCACGGTCATTGCCGCTTCGGAAGCGACCGAGGTACTGGACCTGCGAGATTCGCAGGCCACGGTAGTGCATTCTCCCCATTCCGGCGCCAGCTCGGGCGCACCGGAGGCTACCGCCGCGTACTCACGCAGTGATCTGGATTCTTTTGGACAGGGTAACCACGGACAGCCAGAGCGAGCACCATCCGAACTGTCCCATCGCGGTCAGAAGCGGGCGGAGAAGGCCGCGCAAAAACAGTGGCGCAAAGAAGCTCAGGTGCCAACCCACCTCCTGCACAAACCGAAAACCACGGCGCAGAAGGCCGGGGTGGTGGTGGCCTGGATCCTTATCGTAGGACTATTGGCTGGTGCCGGTTGGTTCTTCGGGCGCGGGCCGGGAACGGTCATCCGCATCCCGTCGTTAAACGGCCTGCTGCAGGATCAGGCGGTGACTCAAATGTCCGAGCAGGGTATACCGGTTCGGTTGGGTTCAGCTTTCGACGACGACATTGCCATCGGCCGGGTCGTCAATTCGCACCCGGCCACCGGTGAGAACATCATGAAGTTCCAGGGGGTCGAACTCATCGTCTCCCAGGGCCCGGAGCAGTTCGAAATCCCGGAGCTCAAGGGCAAGAGCCTTGAAGCCGCCACCGAGGTACTGGCGCAGCACGAACTAACCAAGGTCAAAAACACCAGCGAATACTCGTCCGACATCGAGAAGGGGAAAGTGATTTCGTCCTCCCCCGCGGCCGGAAAGAGCGCGGCACGCAAGGACACCATCACCTTGACGGTTTCTCAGGGGCCGGCACCGGTGGAGGTTCCCCAACTACTGGGTTTGAGCCAGGAGGAGGCCGCCGCCGCGCTTGAATCTGTCGGGTTGCGCCTGGAGATCGCGGATCCGGTGCATTCAAGCGATGTACCACAGGGGCGTGTTGCCGCTCAGTCACCGCACAACAACACCGCCGAGGTTGGAAGCGCTGTCACCGTGAATCTTTCTCAAGGTCCAGAATTTGTTGAGATTCCATCGGTGATCGGACTCGGTGTTGAGGAGGCGAGCAGGATTTTGGAAGAAGCCGGATTCACCGTCAAAACACATAATGTGCTCGGTGGTTTTTCACAAACCGTGCGGATGCAATCGCCGCTGAACCAACAAGCTGAGCTGGGCACCCAGATCAGCATCTACGCATTCTAGGCAGCCTGGGTAGAACAACAAAAAATCTCTGGCCCAGCGTCCCACAACGGGATGCTGGGCCAGAGATTTTTCAGCTGCGAGTACAGCGGCTAGCGGCGTGCGCGGCTCTGCAGCGCGGAAGAGACCAGGAAGGCCATTTCCAGCGACTGCCGATGGTTCAAACGCGGGTCGCAGACGGACTCGTAAAGTTCGTCGAAGTCCTCTTCGCGGATCGGATCGGCACCACCGAGGCACTCAGCCACGTCGTCGCCGGTCATTTCCACGTGCAGACCGCCGGGGTTGGTTCCCAGCGAATCATGGACCTCGAAGAAGCCGCGGACTTCATCCATCACGTCATCGAAGTTGCGGGTTTTGTAGCCGTTTTTGCTGGTCACGGTGTTGCCGTGCATCGGATCGGTCACCCACAGCACCTGAGCACCGGTGGCGGTCACCTTCTCCACCAGGTTCGGCAGCTTTTCGCGGATGTTCTGCGCACCCATGCGGGTGATGAACGTCAGGCGGCCAGGTTCGCGGTTTGGATCCAGTTTCTCGATCAAAGCCAAGGTGTCTTCGACCGAGGTGTTCGGGCCGAGCTTCACGCCGATGGGGTTGCGCACCCGTGAGAGGAAATCAACGTGGGCGTTCTCCAACTGGCGGGTACGCTCACCGATCCACAGGAAGTGGCCGCTGGTGTCGTACGGCAACCCGGTACGCGAGTCGGTACGGGTCAATGCGCGCTCGTAGTCCAGCAGCAGCGCCTCGTGGGAAGCGAAGAACTCGGTACGGGTCAGACCCTCGAAACCGGCCCCGCAGGCGTCCATGAAGCGGATGGCGGAATCGATTTCACCGGCGAGCTGCTCGTAGGCCGAGTGCGCCGGGTTGGCCATGAACCCCTGGTTCCACGAATGCACGCTGCGCAGGTCGGCGAAGCCTCCCTGGGTGAACGCACGGATCAGGTTCAACGTTGCCGACGAGGTGTTGTATGCCTCGACCATACGCTTGGGATCATGGGCGCGGGACTCGGGGGTGAATTCGTAGCCGTTGACAATGTCGCCGCGGAAGGCCGGCAAGGTCACTCCGTCGCGCGTTTCATCGTTCGAGGAACGCGGCTTGGCGAACTGCCCGGCCATGCGCCCCATCTTGATGACCGGCATCGAAGCGCCATAGGTCAGTACCACGGCCATCTGCAAGATGGTCCGCACACGGGCAGAAATCTTGTCCGCGGTCGCGTCGGCAAAGGTCTCGGCGCAGTCTCCGCCCTGAAGGAGGAAGGCCTTGCCCTGGGCCGCGGCGGCCAAACGTTCACGCAGAACGTCGACTTCGCCAGCAAAAACCAGTGGCGGACGCGAACCCAGTTCAGCAATGGAAGCGCTATAGTCCGGGTGCTCACTCCAGGTGGGCTGTTGGGCAATAGGCAGATCACGCCACAGATCAAGTTGGGGGTCGGTGGCGGGGCCGGCTACAGAGGAGCCTGGCAATGGGGTTCGTTTTACTTCGCTCACCTTGACAAGTCTACGTGCCCGGCGCGGAAAGCACCGCGTGAAATGTAACAACCGGGCGTAACACAGGCCAGCTCGCCGGCCCGACCTCCGGACGCGGAAGGCCGGCTACTTCTTTTTGGCCTTGCTCGGCGCGTAGACATCCACGTAGATCTGCCCGGAGAGCACGTTGATGGCCTTGCGGATGTCATCGGCAACCCGGCGCAATACCTCGGGATCATCGGAGCGCTCGGCCAGGTGGCTGAAGTCAAGGGCTTTGCCGATCTTGATTCCGATGCGTCCCGGGTGCGGCAGCCGCTGGCCAATTGGCTGCACCTGATCGGTGTTGATCATGGCGATCGGAATCACCGGCACCCGGGATTCCAGGGCCAGTTTGGCCACCCCGAGTTTCGCGCGGTACAGCCGGCCGTCGGGAGAACGAGTGCCCTCGGGATAGATTCCCAGCAGTTTTCCTTCGGCCAGGGCTGAATTGGCGCTTGCCAGCGAGGCGGCGGAGCCCCGACCGCCGGAACGGTCCATAGGCAGTTGGTTGATATTTCGGAAGAACCACGCGACGATGCGGCCCTTGAGTCCTTTGCCGTTGAAGTAGTCGTCCTTGGCCAAAAACACCACCGGACGTTCAAGCATCGCCGGCAGGAACACCGAATCGCTGACCGAGAGGTGGTTGGAGGCCAGGATTGCTCCACCCTGGGCGGGAATATTATTGATGCCCTGGATGTCAATCTTGAAGAAGATCCGCAGCAGCGGTCTGACCGCAAAACGTTTCAGAAAGTCATACAGCACGATGGGTGGTTCCTTCTTCTTGTCTTCAGGTGGTGCCGGCGGACACACCCACACCCCTGATGCCCGGTGTGGGTCCACACCCTTCAATTGTGCACTACGCTCGAATAAGAATGCAGTACAACGCAGCACCTCAAGGGGGACGTGATGAGCCACGAAGGACAGTCCGAGGCAACCGGTCGTCCGGCCGACAAACCAGCCGTACTGCTGATCCACGGATTCACCGGATCAACAACGGCCATGCGACCGTGGGCGCAAGCGCTGGAGTCTGCGGGCTTCGACACCCTCACCCCGGTGTTGCCCGGGCACGAAACCACGTGGCACGACATGATCAATCGACCGTACGCCGAATGGATCCACGCCACCGAGCAGGCATTCGACAAGCTCGCTGATACCCATCATCAGGTATTTGTTGCGGGGCTCTCCATGGGCGGCGCGCTGGCGCTGCACCTTGCCACCCGCCGCAATGTCGCCGCCGTGTCCTTGGTTAATCCCGGACTGGTGGTCGACAGCTCACTTGCCCCCTACACCAAGTGGCTTCGGCACGTTGTGCGTTCGGTCGCCCCCATCAGCAATGACATCGCCAAGCGCGGCGCGGATGAAAACGCCTACGAGCGCACCCCGGTGGCGGCCGTTCACCAGTTGCATCAACTTTTCGCTCAAACCCGACGCCGGCTCGCGCTGGTCACCGCGCCGGTACAGCTGTTCCGCTCGACGGTGGACAACGTCGTTTCCGATGCCTCGGTGCGGGCGTTAACCGCCGGCCTTACCCCCGGAACCCTGGTTGAGCACCACCAGTTGCTGCATTCAAAGCATGTGGCGACCCTTGACTATGACGCCGCGCAGATTTTTGAGGAATCCGCACGCTTCTTTCACCAGGTGGCCGCGCAGGTCGCCGAGTCACCGAAGGGCAGGCCATGACCCCAGCAGATGACAAACCCTCGGGGGCCGATGATCCGCGGTGGGACGAGCTGGTGGAAAACTTCCGCACCCTGGATCAAGGCACCCCGCGTGAACCAAGCGCCGCCGAACGCGAGGCTCAGCTGCGCCACCTGTTCTCTACCGGGCCTGGCGCCGTCACCGGCCCACGCGATTACGAGGTTGAGGATACCGAGGAAGAATTTGTTCCGCAGGAGCCGGCGGCTCTTGGCTCGGGCAATCCGATGCTCAACCTGGCATGGACCACGGCCGTGGGCGGTCCCATCGGCCTGTTGCTGTGTGTGATCTTTTTCCGCTCGGCACCGACGTTTGTTTATGTAGCCCTGGTGGCTTTGTCCATTGCCGGGGTGATTTACCTGCTTCGAAGGCTACCGACCGAGCGCGATCCGGGAGATGATGGAGCAAGGGTCTGATCGACTTTGTACCCGAGGATCACTAGGTTACTGTAGAGTAATAACAATGTGATGCGGATTACCTCGCATTGCCAACCCGGTCACACCGAGTTCAGGAGATGAGACACAGATGCGCGAATACAGCACACCGCTACGCATCCACTCGCCGGCAGAGTCGAACATCACCGATTTGCTGCTGCGCCATGCAAATTCCGCTGCCAATCCGGCGCTTTTCTCCAAACCCTCGGCAGGAGGAACCTGGCAGGACGTGACTGCCTCGCAGTTTGCCGCCGAAGCGTCAGCCATCGCCAAGGGATTTATCGCCAATGGCATCAAGGCAGGCGAGCGCATCGCACTCATGGCGCGGACCCGCTACGAGTGGACGCTGGTTGATTTCGCGATTTGGTATGCCGGCTGTGTCACGGTTCCGATCTATGAGACGTCCTCCCCCAGCCAGGTCGCATGGATTGCCGCAGACTCCAACACGGTGGCCATCGTGGTCGAAACCCCCGCCCACGAAGCCGTCGTGAGACAGGCCGCTCACCAAGAACAGCTCGAAGGCCTCAACCATGTGTGGCAGTTCGACGAAGGCCTAGCCCAGTTGGCCAAGGACGGCCAAGACGTCAGCGATGAGCAGCTTGAAGAGCGTCGCAGTTCCGCCAGCCTGAACGACATCGCCACCATCATCTACACCTCCGGCACGACCGGACGGCCCAAGGGCTGCGAGCTGACACACTCGAACTTTGTAGAGCTGGCAGAGAACGCCGCCGCTGAACTCCCCGAGGCCGTGTATCCGGGCGCCTCAACGATCATGTTCCTACCCCTGGCCCACGTTTTCGCCCGCTTTATTTCGGTGCTCAATGTGGCCGCGGGCTGCCGCACCGGACACACCCCCGATGTCAAACATCTCCTGGAAGACCTGCAGTCGTTTAAGCCGAACTTCATTCTGGCGGTCCCTCGCGTTTTCGAGAAGGTCTACAACTCGGCAATGCTCAAGGCCGAAGACGGCGGCAAGTCAAAAATTTTCCATGCCGGTGTTGATGTTGCGGTGAAGTACTCGCGCGCCGAGCAGGACGGGAAAGTCCCGCTGGGACTGAGCCTGAAACACAAACTTTTTGATGTCCTGCTCTACAAAAAGCTTCGCAACGCCATGGGTGGAAATATCCGTCATGCGGTCTCCGGCGGCGGCCCGCTGGGCGAACGGCTCGGCCATTTCTTCAACGGCATCGGCGTCACGGTCTTGGAAGGCTACGGCCTCACCGAGACCACCGCCCCGGTCACCGTGAACACCCTGGAGCGCATCAAGATCGGCACCGTGGGCAAACCATTGCCAGGCAACGCCGTGCGGATTGCCGACGACGGAGAAATCCTCGCCAAGGGAGTCTGCGTGATGCGTGGCTACCACAATCGCCCGGACCTGGCCGAGGAAACCTTCGTCGACGGCTGGCTGCGTACCGGCGACATTGGCGAGTTGGACGCCGACGGTTTTTTGAAGATCACCGGCCGCAAAAAGGAAATCATCGTCACCGCCAGTGGCAAGAACGTGATCCCGGCCATGCTCGAAGATCAGATTCGCGCCGACGCCCTGGTTTCACAGTGTGTGGTTGTCGGCGAGGGGCGCCCCTTCATCTCAGCCTTGGTCACCTTGGATCCAGAAGCCGTGCCAGGCTGGCTGGAACGCCACCACCTGACCAAGAACCTTTCGATCGGTGAGCTGTCGGCGCATCCGGTCGTTTTGGAGACGATCCAGAAAATCATCGACAAGGCCAATACCTCGGTCAGCCGGGCGGAATCCATTCGTGCATTCCGTGTGGTGCCCGAAGACTTCACCGAGTCCTCGGGCCACTTGACCCCTTCGATGAAGATCAAACGGGCCGTCGTGCTCAGCGACTACAGCTCAATGATCGAGGAGATCTATTCGGCGGCTAAGCCGGTGGCATAGTCCAAGACAGCACCAGCTAGTGCCCATGACTTATCCGATGAGGCGGCCCAGGGAAACCTGAGGCCGCTTTTTCGTGTTGCGCTCACAAAATTCTGCTCAAGCATGACCCGGGCAAAGGCCGGTGCCGTGGAGCCGCTGGCCTTCTGCTTGCCGGTCTGGGCGAAAATCAGGTTCTCGGCAAGCTGCTGGCGCCCATTGGCCAGGAGCCAGTGCACCAAGTCCATCAGCTGGTCTTCGGTATCGCTACCGGAGTCCCCCAGGACCACCAGCACGTGAATCCCGGTGAATTTGCCGTCCAGGACCGCGCCTACACGTGCCGGTCCGGCAGAGACCACACGGGAGCTCAACTCAAGTTCGGCAAACTGTTCGGCCAAGCGTTCGGCAACGGGCCCCTGCGGAAGCCCGGCCGACAGGCTGAACAGCAGCACCCCCAGTTCTGCGTGAACCGCGGTAATCGCCTTGGCCTGCTCTTGAAGCCCGGTGGGGAGGCCGTCGGAGGTATTCCGGCCAGCTTTCATCTGATCTCCTGGGTTGTTGCGGTGCCGATGCATTCGAATGGCGCACCACATAAATCATGTCATCAATAGGCCGTGGCCCACGACTTGCGTCGCGGGCCACGGCCTATTGATGCGGTGGGGACTCACCCCGTGAAGGTTACTTCGGATCGATCACCAGCAGCAGGTCTCCGCCTTGCACCTGGCTGGTGCCGCTGAGAGTCACCTGGGTGACGACACCCGAGGCGTTGGCGGTGATGCCGGCTTCCATCTTCATCGCTTCGATGGTTGCCACCGACTGTCCGGCCTCGATCAGGTCTCCGACCTGGACGTTGACCGTCACGGCCCCGGCGAACGGTGCTGCTACGTGACCGGCGTTGTTCGGGTCTGCCTTTGGCGCGGACTTCACGGTGGATTCCACCGATTCGTCGCGGACCTTGATCTGGCGGGACTGGCCGTTGAGGTTGACCACCACGGTGCGCAAGCCCTTCTCATCGGCATCGGACACCGAAACCAGCTTCACCAGCAAGCGCACACCGGTGCCCAGCGAGATCACGTGCTCCTGGCCACGGACCAAACCGAACAGGTAGTCGCGGGTGTGCAGCACCGAGAGGTCGCCGTAATTTTCGACCGAGGCGGCGAAGTCCCGGGTTGGACCGGCGAACAGCAACCGGTTCAGGGTTGCCCGGATGGTGTCCGAGTCGGAGGTCAACGCCGCGGCGTCCTCTTCGCTCAGCTCTTCCATGTGAGCCTTCACGTTACGGCCCTGCAACGCCTTGGTGCGGAACGGTTCCGGCCAGCCGCCAGGAGGGTTGCCCAGCTCTCCGGAGAGGAACTGGATGACCGAATCCGGGATGTCGTAATTCTGCGGGTTCGCTTCAAAATCAGCGGCAGGAACACCGGAACCGACCAGCTGCAGCGCGAGGTCGCCGACCACCTTGGAGGACGGGGTCACCTTCACCACGTTGCCCAGCATGTCGTTTACCGCGGCGTACATCGACTCGATCGCCTCGAAGCGCTCACCCAGTCCCAAGGCGATGGCCTGCTGGCGCAGGTTGGAGAGCTGGCCGCCAGGGATCTCGTGCTGGTATACCCGGCCGGTTGGCGCTGGAAGCCCGGACTCGAACGGCTTGTACATGGCACGCACCGCTTCCCAGTACGGCTCCAGCGAGGCCACGGCGTCCAGGGACAGACCCGGATCGCGTTCGGTATTCTCCAGCGCCGCCACCAGGGCGGAGGCCGAAGGCTGCGAGGTGGTGCCGGCCATGGCCGCGCTGGCCACGTCCACCGCGTCCACCCCGGCGTTGATGGCGGCCATCAGCGTGGCCAGCTGGCCGCCGGCGGTGTCGTGGGTGTGCAGGTGCACCGGAAGGTCGAAACGCTCACGCAGCGCGGTGACCAGCTTGGCGGCCGCGGCTGGGCGCAGCAGGCCTGCCATGTCCTTGATCGCGATGATGTGCGCGCCGGCATCAACAATCTGCTGTGCCAGATTCAGGTAGTAATCCAGCGTGTACAGCTTCTCGTTGGAATCCAGCAGGTTGCCGGTGTAGCACAGGGCCACCTCGGCGACTGCGGTGCCGGTTTCACGCACGGCCTTGATGGCCGGCGCCATCTGCGAGACGTCGTTCAACGCATCGAAGATACGGAAGATATCGATGCCGGCGGAGGCCGCCTGCTTCACAAACGCGTCGGTGACCTCGGTGGGGTACGGGGTGTAACCCACGGTGTTCCGACCGCGCAACAGCATCTGCAGCGGAATGTTCGGCAATTCGGCGCGCAGCAGTTCCAAACGCTTCCACGGATCTTCGCCCAGGAATCGCAGCGACACGTCGTAGGTCGCCCCGCCCCAGACTTCCATGGAGAACAGCTGCGGCACGGTGTGCGCGTAAGCCGGGGCCGCGGCCAGCAGATCCCGGGTACGTACACGGGTGGCCAGCAACGACTGGTGTGCATCGCGGAAGGTGGTGTCGGTGATCCCTACGGCATTTGCATCGCGCAGTGCCTTGGAGAAGCCTTCCGGGCCTAGTTCCAGGAGCTTCTGGCGCCAGCCGTCGGCCGGGTGCGCGGTCTTCGAGGGGCCGTCGAATGGTGAACGCTCAGGCTCGTCTGCCTTGTCCCCGGGGAAGGTCGGCAGCTTCTTGCGCGGGTCGATGCCCTCGATCCGCTCGCCGTTTGGCTGGTTCACCGTCACGTGGGCCAGGTAGTTCAGCGCCTTGGTGCCACGGTCCTGGGATTCGTTGCCGGTGAGCAGATCCGGACGTGAATCAATGAAGTCGGTGGCCACGTCGCCGGCGATGAATTGCGGGTCGTTGAGCACATTCTGGATGAATGGGATGTTGGTGGCGACACCGCGAACACGGAACTCGGCCAGCGCACGGCGGGCGCGCGCCACGGCGGTAGCGTAGTCGCGACCGCGGCAGGTGAGCTTGACCAGCATCGAGTCGAAGTGCGGAGAAACCTCGGCGCCGGTGTAGATGGTGCCGCCGTCCAGGCGGACACCCGAACCGCCGGCTGAACGGTACACCGTGATGGTTCCAACATCCGGGCGGAAGCCGTTGGCCGGATCCTCGGTGGTGATGCGGGACTGCAGGGCCCAGCCGCGCACCTGGATGGTGTCCTGGCTGATGCCCAGGTCGGCCAGCGATTCACCGGAGGCGATGCGCATCTGAGCCTGCACCAGGTCGATGTCGGTAACTTCTTCGGTCACCGTGTGCTCGACCTGGATACGCGGGTTCATTTCGATGAACACGTGCTGTCCGGCACGCTCGCCGACGGTGTCGACCAAAAACTCGACGGTACCGGCGTTCTGGTACCCCAGAGCCTGCGCGAACTTCACCGCGTCGCGGAACAGTGCCTGGCGGATGTTTTCATCCAGGTTCGGGGCCGGAGCGATCTCCACCACCTTCTGGTGGCGGCGCTGCAAGGAGCAGTCGCGCTCGTGCAGGTGGACAATGTTCCCCTGCTCATCGGCCAGGATCTGCACCTCGATATGGCGTGGACGCAAGACCGCCTGCTCAAGGAAAACCGTGGAATCGCCAAAAGCCGTTCCCGCTTCACGCATCGCGGCGCCAAGTGCTTCGGGCAGGTCTTCACGCTTGTCCACGCGGCGCATGCCCCGACCGCCGCCACCGGCAACAGCCTTCACGAAAATTGGGAAACCGATCTTATCGGCTTCGGCAATGAGCGTCTCAGCATCGTCGCTGGGCTCGGAGGATGCCAGCACTGGGATACCAGCGGCCTTGGCCGCCTTCAGTGCGGCAACCTTATTGCCTGCAAGTTCAAGGATTTCGGCCTTCGGGCCAACAAACTTAATGCCGTTTTCGGCGGCGGCACGGGCCAGGTCGGGGTTTTCCGACATAAAACCGTAGCCTGGGTAAATCGCATCGGCGCCGGCTTCCTTGGCAACGCGGATGATTTCCTCAATGTTCAGGTAGGCGCGGACCGGATGGCCCTCTTCGCCGATCTGGTAGGCCTCATCGGCCTTCTGACGGTGAACCGAGTTGCGGTCTTCGTGCGGGTAGACTGCAACAGTTTTTGCGCCTAGTTCGTAGCCAGCACGGAAAGCGCGGATTGCGATTTCACCGCGGTTGGCGACCAAGATTTTTTCAAACATAGTGTCCCTACATCGAATCAGCACACAAGGCCTCAGGCGGCAACTCGCCAATGCGGCTCCGGCGAGTATCGACCATCTCAGACCAGTGTGTCGGGTCTCTCAAAAATGCTCGTTCGAGCACGTTCTTCAAACACCCTACACGGACGAGGCGCAGATCACCCAAACATTTCTTCCTGTGGTCAGACCACAAGAAATATTCGCCGTTCTTGAAGTTTTAATCACTAAGTTGGCTCAAACCACGAAAACCGCCGTTGCAAAGGCAGGGTTTCAGCCGCGGGCACACTATGATGAGGAGAGACTAAAATATTCGGCGGGACGTTCAAGCTTCGAACACTGAAAGGCGTGGTCTGGTCCGTGCACGTAGTGAGCATCAGCAGCCTCAAGGGTGGGGTAGGGAAAACTTCCGTAACACTCGGTTTGGCTTCAGCAGCACTGGCCGCAGGGATTCCGACCCTCGTCATCGATCTCGACCCCCATGCCGACGCAAGTACCGGCCTGGGTGTGCGCGCCAACGGCAAACAACCCATTGGTCAAATGTTGAAGAATGCCCGGCGGGTGAAACTGCAGGATAATGTGGTTGCCTCCGCATGGCAAACCAAAGCGGCCGAGAAGAAATCACGCACGCGTATTCCCGTTCTCGATGTAGCCGTTGGCGACGCCTTCACCGGAATTTACGATCGCCCGGATCTGCGCACCAGGGACCTGCGCCGCCTCACCCAGCTGCTCAGCCGCACCAGCGGATACCAGCTGGTGCTCATCGACTGCCCGCCGTCGCTTAACGGTTTGACGCGTATGGCCTGGAGCGCTTCCGATCAGCTGCTCCTCGTTGCTGAACCGAGCCTGTTCTCTGTCGCCGGCACCGAGCGCACGCAGCGCGCTTTGGAACTATTCCGCCGCGAATTCGCTCCATCTTTGGGGCCCGTCAGCGTTGTCGCCAACCGTGTCCGCAAGGATTCGGCCGAGCATGTCTTCCGCTTGTCGGAAATGCGTCAAATGTTCGGCGACTCAATGGTCAAGCCCGAGATTCCCGAACATCCAGAATGGCAGCAGATCCAAGGCGCGGCCTACGCCGTGCACCTGTGGCCTTCCAAGGGCACCGCGCCCATGCTGGCGCAATTCGACGGTCTGCTCAAGGACGTCATGGATAAGGCCGGACTGCCGAACTCCTAGGGGTTCCCGTCTGAAGCGCCGCTGGGCTGCGACACCGAGACACAAAAGGTTTGGTCCGAACTTCATCAGGGAAGTTCGGACCAAACCTTTTAAGACTAAATAATTGAGCCAGGGCTCAAGAGCTGCGGCTATCCCACCTGGCGGGCGGCCTTGGCTGCGCGACGCGCCGCGAGTTCGTCGTCCGGAGACTGCTCCAATGAGCTTTCCGAGGGAAGCTGGGCCAGCGAGCCTTCGACCTCGCGCCAGACACGGCCAACGGCGATACCGAATACCCCTTGGCCCTTTTGGACCAGATCGATAACCTCGTCCGCGCTGGTGCATTCGTAAACGGACGCCCCGTCGCTCATCAAGGTGATCTGGGCCAGGTCTTCAACACCGCGTTCACGCAGGTGCAGGACGGCCGTACGGATCTGCTGCAGCGATACACCGGTATCCAGCAGGCGCTTGACAACTTTGAGGACCAAAATGTCGCGGAACGAGTACAGCCGATGACTGCCCGATCCCTGAGCCCCACGAACCGCTGGCTCAACCAAACCGGTACGTGCCCAATAGTCGAGTTGCCGATAGGTGATTCCGGCCGCCTTGCAGACAACCGGACCGCGATACCCCGCGTACTCATCCAACTTTGGCAGGTCGTCGGTGAAGAGCAAACCCTGGACATTGGATCTTTGAACTGCGCCGTGAGCCCCGTGATGTGGGCCTGTCTGGCTTGTCTCCATCCAATTGCTCCTTGCGTGTAAGCACGTACCGTTTGCGAGTGTCGAGAATATTCACCGCTGCCTTGCTTATGAGTGGTGAACGTTCACATGATCGGGTGAACGGAAAATATCCCCATACACTGACGGTACGGCGATATTCAACAAGGGTCAAAGACCTTCAAGCTTAACTTTAAGCCGTGTCGGAATTTACCTAAGTCCACCGGCAGAAAATCATGGTGAAGCCGGCGGGCGGAAACCGGGTGATTGGACGCTACGAAGAGAAGTCTTCGGGGTCGATCGTGTCCAGGAACTCACGAAATTCCCGCATCTGCTCTTCCGGTGCTTCCTCATCGGCGGAGGCACTCTCAATGATGATGCCAGCTTCCTGCATCACTTCATCGGTGCACCGGATGGGGCACTGCACACGAACCGCGAGCGCCACCGCATCGGAAGAACGGGAGTCCACCCGCTTGCCGTTGGACAGGACAAGTTCTGCAGCAAACACCGCATTCTGCACGGACACGATCTCCACACGTTCCAAGGTGATACCCAGGGCTTCGAAAACATTGATCATCAAGTCGTGGGTCATTGGACGCGGAGGGGTTAATCCTTGTTCAGACATGGCGATGGCCGAGGCTTCGGGTGCACCGATCCATAACGGCAGATATAGATCTTTTTCTTGTTGCTTCAGCAACAGCAGCGGTTGATTCGCCGGTAGTTGAATGCGAATTCCCGCAAACTCCAGATCCAGCATAATAGCCCCCTGAGGGTTGAAAACTCGTCGCTGACTACAGCTTAGCGATCGATCTGCGAAATAGCACGCTGCACCAGAGCATCATGCAATTCCAGGCATTGACGGGAAATCTCTTGGGCTTCCTCGGCAGCGCGCGCCCGGGCAGAGACCTCGGGTTTGCGCAACTCATTGCCCACGATGGATTCGATCAACGAGAACTCTCGCTCTGCCGCGGTGCGAAACTGACGCAAGTGGCGAGGCTCGATGCCGTGGTTGGCGAGTTGAACGGCCGAAGTTGTAATCCGAATGCCGTTGGCGTCGAATAGTCCGCCGAGCGGTTCGATCAATCCGAACTTCATCAGGTCGTGAATCAACGATTCACTGGCACCGGTGATGCCCTGGAGCTCAGAAATCGACACGGACCGCGAATGATTCTCCACGGCTTCGGTAAGCTCCGTGCCAACAGCCACGGGAGCGACCGGGGCTCCGCCTGGCAATGCCGCTGGCGACTCGCCACGGTCCACCGCATCCAGATGGTCCTTGATGACCTTCAACGGCAGATACTGGTCTCGTTGAACGGAAAGGATAAAACGTAGCCGGCTCACGTCCGTAGCGCTATATTTGCGGTAGCCGGCCGAGGTGCGTTGCGGAATAATCAGTCCCTTGTCCTCAAGGAAACGGATTTTCGACGCGGTTACCCGTGGAAATTCATCCTTCAGTTCCGCGAGGACCTCGCCGATGTTAAGCGCAGCCTGCCGCACGCCCTCGTGACGTACCGTCTCGAGTCGTGGGCTACTGGCTGCGTTAAACATCGGCAAAGAACAAACACCTCGGTGACTACATGGTGGCCGGCACAAACAGTGCCAGCCGTAAAACCTCTAACTGAACAAGTTTAAAGGTTAGGTACGCTCTGGTAGAAATTAAGTCGGAACTTTCCGATCTGCACCTGAACACCGTTGGTCAACGAGATGGAATCGATACGATCACCGTTGATGTAGGTACCGTTCAGCGAACCGATGTCGCTGAGCGTGAATCCGTTGTCGGTACGAACGAACTTCGCATGGCGACGCGACACCGTCACGTCATCCAGGAAAATATCGGCATTCGGATGGCGTCCTGCAATACTCTCATCGGTATCCAACAGGAACCGTGCACCCTTGTTGGGTCCGGTGTGGGCAACCAGAAGGGCTGAACCAGCTGGTAGCGCAGCGACCGCGTTCTTCTCATCTTCATTCAGCGTGTAGATGACGGAAGGTTCCGCCGAGCTTTGGAATGAGGGTAGAGAAATATTCGTCGTCTCGGACGCAGACTCGTTGTGCGGGGTTACCGGCCCATTTTCCGACATTTGTGGTCCTCCAGAAGGTTCTGCGTTAAGTTCGTGCGAGACGACCTTGAATTCAACATTAGTCCGATACGCTCTATCAAACTATTTCCAGATTAGCCTACTCAAGCGGTCAGCGATAACGGAAAAGCGGATATTTTCAGCTCTCGCCATGCACAATCATGGGAACATTCAAGTATCGCGGAGAGTTCGGAGCTTGATTCGTCCGCCGACCCCGCCTCAGGCGGTGAAAGGGTGAGCCATATGACACAAATAGAACTGAAGCGGGCATACATTGATCCAGCGCCTTCAGACGGGTTCCGAATCTTGGTTGATCGGCTCTGGCCACGTGGTATGACCAAAGAAAAGCTGGAAATCGACTTTTGGGCTAAGGCTCTAGCTCCAAGCTCGGAGCTTCGAAAGGCTTGGCATCACGATCCCGCGCGTTTTTCGGAGTTCTCAACCCTCTACAGCGACGAATTGAATCAGAACCCTGCGGTCGACGAATTCCTGGAGCTACTTGCTCAACACCCAAGAGTGACGTTTGTTTACGGAGCGAAAAACGAAACGGCTAATCATGCGATGGTGTTACGGGAGTATCTGCTGGCCCAGCTTGGTTCGTAGGCGCTGGAACAAAACAAACCCCATCAACGCAGGCCATATCGGACTCGACCACGTTCTGCAGATTAAACGAAAATTCTTGGCTCATTGAGATTCCCCCTAAATGTCTCGCTATTCTCCAGGTACAACCGCGAACGCGATTGGAAAATTCCTGGGACCGCCATCGGGCGCGCCAACCACACCCGATGACAGACTGAAAATCTAGCGCTGTTCGTTTAAGATCGGAGCAAAAAAATCTCGTAATTGATCAAAGCCGGATAGCGGCAGGACGTTGGCGACATACATGTCCGGACGAACAATGACAATCGCTCCCTGATCAGCAATGCCTCGCTGGCTAAAGATACTCACCTCGTCTAGCACTGTGTACACCTTCTGGTAGTCCATCAGGCCGAATTCACCGTGCTGGGGGCGGAACACGGGTGGCGCATCGTTGATGTTGATGGTGGTGTAGTCCTGACGGTAGATCACCTTGATATCAAACAACGAATCGATATCAGCACCGGCCGGAGTAAAGCGGAGTACCGGAGAATCGATGTTCGTCAGCAGCCAGTCCGAGAGTCGCGACACCGCTGTTTCTTGACCAGCTCGGTCTTGGTCAGCAAAAACATAAATTCTATACCGGCCGTCGGCCCGGTGGTGGTGTCCCAAGTGAACCCGGTTATTATCGCCCAGACGCATGACTTCAGCTGATTTGAACCGCTTTCCGACCGGGAATCCTGCGGCCAGATGCTGGAAGGATTTAGCCGCCGTCAGCTCAGAGGTCTGGTACTCGGTCATGAAACCGGCAGGGAATTCTGCGGTGCGCACGTAGAATTCGGCCACACCTTCCTTTCCGACAAGCTTTTCGGGTGTGGCCGCCATGAGTGATGACCACTGTTTGTCGAAATCGATCAAGTCTTTGGCAATGACCGTGCGTTCGGCCGAATAGGTGCTCAGCAGGCTTTGCGGCGATCGGCCGGAGAGCACGTAACCCAGTTTCCAGGCAAGGTTGAAACCATCCTGCATCGATACGTTCATACCCTGGCCAGCCTTGGCTGAATGCGTATGGCAGGCGTCCCCGGTGATGAAAACGCGCGGATGCTGTACGCCGAGGTGTTCCAGCGGCACGTCGTCGAAACGGTCGGTCAGCCGGTGCCCAACTTCGTATACGCTATGCCACGCAACATTTTTCACGTCCAAGGTGTAAGGGTGCAGGATCCGTTGCGCCCGCTCGATAATTTCCTCTAACGAGGTCTGGCGCACCTTGCCTTTGTCATCTTCCGGCACTTCACCCAAATCGACGTAGAGCCTAAACAGCTGGCCACCCTCTCGCGGAATCAACAGGATTGATCCGCTGTTTGAGTGGATTGCCGATTTGGTGCGGACGTCGGGGAAGTCGGTTAATGCCAGCGTATCCATCACACCCCAGGCATGGTTCGCCTTGTCCCCCGACAAGGTGGCACCGATTGAGCGGCGCACCCCGCTGCGTGCCCCATCGGCGCCGACCACGTATTTGGCACGAACTACACGGACCTCTTTGTGATTGCTGTTTCCGGTTCCCACGAGGCTTACCTCGACCGGATACTCCTGCGATTCGTCGACCGACAAGGTTTGGAAGTCCCAGCCATAGTTTGGTTCAATTCGCGCCGATGAGTTCCGGGCAAAGTCGGCAAAGTAGTCGATAACACGCGCCTGATTCACTACCAGGTGAGGGAATTCGCTGACCCCGGTTGGGTCATCAGGCGTGCGGTCGGTGCGGATGATTTGCCCGGGGTTCTCAGGATCAGGGTTCCAAAAGGTTGTTTCGGCAATGCGGTACGCCTCTTCGGTGATGCTCTGGGCAAATCCGAATGCCTGGAACGTCTCAACAGTGCGCGACTGAATGCCGTCAGCCTGCCCGATCTGCAAACGGTGCGGCCGTCGGTCGATGATCCGCGTGTGCACCTCAGGGAATTGGGAGAGTTGGGCAGCGGTGATAATTCCTGCTGGACCGGCACCAACAATGAGCACGTCCATGGTGTCCGGCAGATCCTCGGATCGGTCAACCCCGGTGCCTGCAGCAGGTTTTATGCGTGGATCTTCTGAGACGTACCCATTGTGATGAAACTGCACTGTTTCTCCCCATTCAACTGAGATCAAATATTAGCGCGTTCTATAATCGAACTCAATGTTCATATATCGCACTCCTACTGTAACCGAGGGGTGAGTCAGCGCACAAACAAACCAGCTCACCGCCTGAAAGGCTGCGATTCCAAATGCTTCATTCCTCGCACTTCACTACACCACCGGCGACATCAAGACGCTTCAGCCCTGAATGAGAAGCCAGCTTGTTGCGCCACCGGCGATCGTGGGTCACCGTGATGACAGTGCCTGGATAGTCCACCAACGCTTCTTCCAACTGCTCGACGAGATCCGGTGAGAGATGATTGGTCGGCTCATCAAGAAGCAACAAGTCGACGTTTTTGCCTACGGCGATCGCCAATTCCAGGCGACGGCGTTGCCCGACGGACAATGCGCGGGGATGTACCAACAAGTCCCGTGGGGTAAACAAGGCTAGTGAGAACATCTGTTCAACCGCCTCATCCAGGTACAAGTCCAGCGCTGCTGCGTAGGCTTCAATGACGGTATCCCCCGGCAAGTCGCTGAGTTCTTGCCGAAGCCAACCAATACGGAGGTCTGGACGGCGTGAAACCTCTCCCTTCTCAACCGGAAGCTCGCCGGCAAGGACCTTCAGCAAAGTGCTTTTCCCAGCGCCGTTGGCTCCACCAACCAACCAGCGTTCACCAGGTCGGACGGTGATTCCCTCAACAAAAATCTGCGGATCGTTGACCCTGGCAACATCGGTGGCCTGCAACAGTGGCTCTAGCTTCTCGTCGACGTTTGCCACGCTAGGCAATCTGAACTCAAGTTTTTCGGCTGGTTTAGGGGCAGGGCTGGATTCAAGTTCCTCAATCCGGGCTTTCGCTTGACGAATCTTGCTGGTTGAGCCGTGGGCCCGGCTACGCAGCCTGAACGCTCCGTGCCCAAAGCCGGCCTTTTCCTGCTTACGTGGAATCGCCGCAACCCGTGCCGCATTTTTGGCAACAAGTGTTTCCGATCGCTCCAGCTCTTCAGTCCAGTGTTCAAAGGCTGCGATGGCCGAAGCCCGCTCGCTTGCCTTCGCCCGCAGGAAACCTTGATACCCATCCGCGTAGTGTTTCACCGCGCCGTCTTCCACCAGGACGATACGCCGGGCATAACGCTGCAAAAACACCCGATCGTGGCTGACCACAACCAATGCACCTCGATGCCCCTGCAGTGCAGCGTCCAACCATCGCAGCGCGTCGTCATCTAAGTCATTGGTTGGTTCGTCGAGAAGCAGCAGTTGCGCCCCGGAGCTAAGTACGCAGGCTAAGGCCAAACGGGATCGTTGGCCACCGGAGAGATTCCACACCGGAGTATCGCGGGCAATGCTTCCGAGCCCTAATTGTTCCAGCGACCGATTCAGCCGCGAGCTCACCGCATATCCATCCGCCGCCTCATAGAGGTCCGTGACCTGCTCCAACTGGGAAAGCAGCTTGTCTGCCTCGGCTCCTGCGGCCCGCTCAAGCCTCATCCCGATCGCAGCAATCAGCTGTTCCAATTGCCTGAGCCTGTGATGGTAGGAGTCGATCACCTCCCCTATGCTGGCCTCACGCGGAAACTGAGGATTCTGTTCCGCGTAAGCGATTGCACCCGGAACGGTGACGACCCGTTCGCCACGATCTGGAGTCAAACCTCCGGCCAGCAGACGAAGGAGCGTCGTTTTCCCCGAACCGTTGTCCCCGAGCACTGCGAGCCGGTCTCTGGGACCGATATTCACATCAATACTTTTCAGAACGTCGCGGTCGGCAAAACTCACACTCACTTCCATGAGTTGGCAATGATATTCCGGGATAGGTGCATCCGTTTCCGATGCGGTAGCGGCGTGGGAGGTATATTCATGTCGTCGAATCATGGTCATCCGAAATCTGCTGAGGGCTCGCCAAAACAGCGAAGCCTAGGCGTAAAGGGTGCTCACCGCGATTCGATGTTCGCGGCGCTGATCAATCCATCATGGAGCTCGGCTCAACATGATGAAGGACTTACGGATGCAACGTACCCATGGTTTCAGCCTACTCGTTGCCGTTACTGCGAGCAACGCTGCAAGAACCGGCACCGGCTAGAATTTGGGTGTAACTCATCGGAAGGCTCTTCATGCGCAAGTTGATTGTGCCCAGCGCACTGTTGCTTGCCTGCGCACTCACCGGCTGCGCACCCTTGGAGTTTGAACAGGCTTCCCCTACCGCACCGGCGCTCTCCCCCAGCGAGCAGTCAGAAGCAGAAATCAAGCGCATCGATGCGGTCAAGGGACAATATTGGGCGGATGATCTAATGAACGCCTACTGGCTGCGAGAAGACTCCTACACAATCGAGGGGATCACCGAGCCGCAGCCGGCGAGCATCATGGCATGGGGCGCTTCGAAGCCCGGTGAATTGATCTTGACCCTGAATGACTATGGGTCGGTGACCGATGATCAACTGAAGAATTTCGCATTGCGAATGTTGGAAGAATTTGACGCTCCCTCTCTCAAATCCGTCACGGTGACCGTCCTTGGCAGCGACATATCGGCAGTGGCACGGGTCGAAGAACTCGATGTCAGCCAAGCCTAAAGACGATTGCCGCGACAAGGCCACGAGTCACACATTGAAATAGCCATCAATCAGCACCTGCGTCGCGCCACCGGTCCACAGCGTTCCATCAACCAGCTCAAAATCCACACGTCCTCGGCGCCCGAGAACGGTTCCCTGGTGATTGGTAAATGGTGCGGTCGCTCGGCCATTTTCAATCAACCATTCAGCAGCCGCCGCATTCAAGCTGCCGGTCACCGGATCTTCGAGTAAAACACCATCCGCAAATTTCAGTGCACGCACTTCAAAACCGCCCCGGCGATTGGCATCCTGCGGCTCCAGCGGTCCGAGGACTCCGATTTTCCATTGTCCTTGATGTTTTGAAGCATCCGGGCTCAGTTCAAGGACGGCCTGCGCACTGTTCAATAAGACGGCTACCCATCCGGGACCGTTATCGGCCCAGAATGCTGCATCCACGTGTTCGGCGCTGATGCCTAGGATCTCGCAGATCGGTTGAAGCTCCGCCTGGTCGAGCGCGTGGGAGCGTACCCGTGCGGGGCTCTGAAAGGACAAAACAGATTCGTTGATCCGAACCGGAATCAGTCCAGCTTGGCATTGGGCGATAACGTGTCCTGAGTTTTTTGGCTGCCCTCCGGCCGCCAGCCAAGCCCTGGCGGTGCCGAGCGTTGGATGCCCCGCAAACGGGTATTCTTGATCTCCGGCGAAGATCCGGAAGCGGAAATCCGCCACCTCCTCGCTGGGTGGAAGCACAAAGGTAACTTCCGACAGATTCGACCAGGTGGCATAGTCCTTCATCTGCTGGGTGCTCAAACCCTGTCCGTCGATCACAACACCCAAGGGATTTCCCTTAAACGGGTCGTGGCTGAACACGTCGACCTGCATGAATCGGCGGCGCATGTGATTCCTTTCGATCAGGTGCAAAACCCGGGCCCGGGAGCTTGCGGATACTTAATAAAAAAAGTGGCACCGGTTTCCCGGTGCCACCTCTGATGTATTCACTTGCAAGATCTCCAGGACGATTGTCCTGATCAATCCGTTGTGGTCGGGCTAACAAGATTTGAACTTGCGACCTCCTGACCCCCAGTCAGGCGCGCTACCAAGCTGCGCCATAGCCCGATGCCTTCGCAGCCGTTATCCCCAAGTCGTGAGAACCAAGGGTGCCGTCTGCGAAAAGCTCCTAGATAAGCCTACACCAAGTCGGCCCGAGTTTTCGAACCGTTAACGGTTACGGCCGCGTCGTTCACGAATTCGCATCGACACTTCAATCGGGCTGCCTTCGAAACCAAAGGTCTCACGCAGGCGGCGGGTGATAAAACGCCGGTAGCCCGGGTCGAGGAATCCGGTGGTGAACAACACAAACTTCGGCGGTCGAGCCGAGGCCTGGGTGCCGAAAAGGATACGGGGCTGCTTGCCGCCGCGCACCGGGTGCGGGTGCGCCGCCACGAGCTCGCCAAGGAACGCGTTGAGCTTGCCGGTCGGAACACGCTTGTCCCACGATTCCAAGGCCGTATGCAGCGCCGGGATCATCTTGTCCTTGTGCCACCCGGTTTTGGCAGACATGTTCACGCGTGGAGCCCATTCGATGTGGGCGAGGTCGCGTTCGATTTCCTGCTCCAGGTAGTAGCGGCGGTCTTCGTCCACCTCATCCCACTTGTTGAAGACAACAATCAACGCGCGGCCGGCCTCGATGGCCAGCTGGATGATGCGCACGTCCTGCTCGGAAACCGTCTCATTGGCGGCCAGCAGCACCACGGCAACCTCGGCCTTTTCAAGTGCCGACTGAGTGCGCAACGAGGCGTAGTAATCCGAACCGACGGCCATGTGCTGACGGCGGCGGATACCAGCGGTATCAACGAACCGCCAGATTTCACCACCGAGTTCAACCAGTTCATCCACCGGGTCGCGGGTGGTTCCGGCGTAATCGTCGACCACCACACGCTGGGAGCCGGCGACCTTGTTCAGCAGCGAGCTCTTGCCGACGTTCGGGCGGCCAATCAACGCGATACGGCGAGGCCCGCCGGAGGGGATGACTCCCCCGTAGGCGGAGTGGGTGGGAAGCTTTTCCATGACCGCATCCAGCAGGTCCGCGGTGCCGCGGCCGTGCAGTGCGGAAACCGGCCAGGGCTGGCCAAAGCCCAGACCCCACAGCACGGCGGCTTCGGCTTCCTGGTTGAAGTCGTCGACCTTGTTGGCAACCAGGAACACCGGTTTGCCCTTGCGGCGCAGCATCTTCACCACGGCCTCGTCGGTGGCGGTGGCTCCCACATGGGAGTCGACCACAAACAAGATCGCGTCGGCCACGTCTGCGGCGATTTCAGCCTGTTCGGCCACCGAGGCGTGGATGCCCTTGGCGTCGTGCTCCCATCCGCCGGTGTCAACGATGGTGAATGGGCGTCCCATCCATTCCGCCGAGTAGGACACGCGGTCGCGGGTCACGCCGGGGGTGTCTTCCACGACCGCCTCACGACGGCCGATGATGCGGTTGACCAGGGTGGATTTGCCCACGTTGGGGCGCCCGATGACGGCTAGCACCGGCGGGATGACAACATCCTTGTCATCGTCGTCGAACTCGTCGAGGCCCGCGAGCAACGCGGCGTCTTCTTCGTCCAGGTCGTAGTCGTCAAGTCCCGAGAGCAGGGCCTTGGTACGAATCTCGGCGTCTTCTTCGCTCAGTTCGGCAAGGCGCTCGGCGATATCGTCGTCTCCAACGGGGATGTAGTCCGCGTCGTTGATGGAGTTGTTCTCGCTCATGATTTTCCCTTCACAGCGATCGGTAATCTTCATCGGCTCTCGCCGAGGATGGGCACCAGCTTGTGGCTAGTTGGTGGTTGCCGAGTCGACGGCGTCGAGCACGGCGGCGATGGTCTGTTCAAAATCCAGGTCCGAGGAATCCACGGTGATGACCCCGTCGGCGGCCTGGGTGAAATTCACTACGGTTGAATCCTTGGCGTCGCGTTCAAGGACCTGGGTGGCCAGCTGCGCCTCGTTCTGCGTGCCGCCAAGCTGCAGGCCGCGGCGGCGCAGGCGGGCCTCCTCCGAGGCGGTCAGCAGGATCCGGGCGTCCGCATCCGGGGCGACCACCGTGGTGATGTCCCGGCCTTCGGCCACGATGCGGGCATTGGCCGCAATGATTTGCTGCTGGCGGCGCACCAGCTCGGCGCGGGCTTCAACGTTGGTTGCAACGGTGGAGACCTGCTCGGAAATACGCGGCTCGCGGATCGCCTCGGTCACATCGAGGTCGCCGATCACCACACGTTCAGCATCCGGGTCCACCGAAATGCTCAGCTGGGCATCGCGCACGGCCTGGGCCACCGCGGCGGCGTCATCCAGGTCGGTGCCCTCGGCCAGCACCGAGTAGGTGATCGCGCGGTACATGGCGCCGGTGTCCAGGTAGGCGGCGTGCAGTTTGCGGGCCACCGCCTTGGAGACCGAGGACTTGCCCGAACCGCTCGGTCCGTCGATGGCGACCACCAAGGTGCGCTCGTTGCGGGTCTGGTTGTTCTCGATGCTCACTGGGCAACCTTCCATCCATTGTGGGTCAATACGTCTACTAGTTCATCGCGGCGTCCAGGCAAGACCGAGACATCAACCAGGCCGACCTGGTGCCCTGCGGAGTGTTCCATCCGCAGATCCTCCAGGTTGATCCCGGCCTCGCCGATCTGCGCCAACAGCGCGGCGATCTGCCCGGGTTTGTCATCCACCACAACGGTCACCAAGGCGAAGGCCTGCGGCGGGGCGCCGTGCTTGCCCGGAATCCGGGCGCGTCCGGCATTGCCTTCGGTCATCAACTGCGACAGGTCCAGTAACGCACCGGGCGCTTCCGGCTGCTGCAGCGTGGTGATCAACCGGTCCAGGTCTTCCTTCATGCCGGTCAGGATCGGGATCAGCGCGGCGGCGTTGTGGGCGAAGATCTGGATCCACAGCTTCTCATCACTGGCGGCAATCCGTGTGGTATCCCGCAGCCCGTTGCCGGCCAACGCCAGCTGGTGGCTTTGCGCGTTCAGCAGCCGTGAGGCGATCATCGAACTGGCGGCCTGCGGGAAGTGGCTGATCAGCGCAACCGATTCGTCGTGTTCCGTCACCGACATCCGGTGCATGGTGGCGCCGAGGTCTACGGCCAAGGATTCCGCGGTCACCACCCGTTCGGGCTGCGCCAGTTCGTGGGCGCAGATGACCCAGGGCATGGCGGTGAACAGCTCGCCGCGGGCGGCGGCGGGACCGGATTTTTCACGTCCGGCCATCGGGTGGGTTCCCACGTAGCGTGAGGTTTCAGCCGTGCTCAGCCGTTCGTCGGCAAGCACCGCATGCAGGATCGAGCCCTTGACGCTGGCGATGTCCACCACGGTGGCGTTCGGGTACGCCAACAGCGCGTCGCCCACCAGATGCGCGGTCACATCCGGCGGGGCGCCAATCACCACCAGCTCGGGAGCGATCTTCTGCCCGTGCAGCACCACGCCGGCACCGATGTCCTGGGCTACACCCTGGGCGGTCGGCGAGATGTCCTGCAGGTAGACGCTCACGCCCTTGGCGCGCAGGCCAAGTCCCACGGAGGTGCCCAGCAGTCCGGTTCCGATGACTAGCACCGGCCCGGCGAGGTGTGAGGTGGCCATGGATTACATCCCTACCATTTTCATCAGGTGACCGACTTCCTGGTTGCCCAGCGAACGGATTACTCCCTGCTTCTGGTCGCCCAGCTGGATCGGGCCGATTCCCACACGCACCAGCCGCTCCACCGGGTGCCCCACGGCGTCGAACATCCGGCGGACAATGCGGTTGCGGCCCGAGTGCAGGGTCACTTCCACCATCACGTGTTTGGGGCTCATGTCGATGAGCTTGAAGTCGTCAACCTTGATCCAGCCGTCTTCCAGCTTCACACCTTCGCGCAGCTGCTTGCCGACGGTGCGTGGCAGCGGGCCGGGAACCTGCACCAGGTAGGTTTTGGGAACCTCGTACTTGGGGTGCTGCAAACGGTTGGCCAGCTCGCCATCGTTGGTCAGGATGAGCAGGCCCTCGGTTTTGTAGTCCAGCCGGCCTACGTGGAACAGCCGCTGGGAGTGGTGTTCATTCTTGAAGTAGTCGGCAATGGTGCGGCGGCCTTCGGGGTCGTCCATGGTGCACATCACGTGTTTAGGTTTGTTGAACACGTAGTAGCGTGCGGCCTTGTTCAGCTGGATGCGCATGCCGTCCACGTGGATTGAATCCTTCTCCGGATCCACGCGGCTGCCCAGCTCGACCACGAGGTTGCCGTTAACCTCCACGCGGCCTTCCAAGATCATTTCTTCGCAGACACGGCGCGATGCGACCCCGGCGTTGGCCATGGCCTTCTGCAGGCGGATGCCGTCCTGGGCCTCGCCGTGCTCCAGGCGGGCGGCCTGGTTTTCGGCGCGGGCCTGGGCCCGGGCGCGCTGGGTTGGGCGGGCGTAGTTGGTCGGCACCGAGGTGCCGAAACGCTCCCTGCCAAAGGCGCGCTCAGAATTCTTGCGGGCCGCTGACGTGTTGCGTTTGGCCGAGCCGTTGCCGGACTTGGCGCCGGCTGGCTTGGCGCCGGCCGATTTGCCGTAGGGTTTTGCATCCCCGGGTTTGCCCGAGCCGGAGCCCGGACGTCCGCCGGTTTTGCCGAAAGACTTGCCGCCGGTGCCGGGTTTGCCACCCTGGCCCGAACGGGACCCGGCAGGCTTGCCGCCGAAGTTTGAATTGTTGCCGCGTGGGTTGCGGCCGGAGGAGGATCCCCTGCTCATGCTAAGACTTGTCCCTTGCTGTTACGTATTCGCGCGTGCTTGGCCGGTGGGCCTGACACGTCGTTGGTCCTGTCGGGCAACGTTGCGGAGCTTCGTTGCCTAATCGTCGTAGGTTGCCGAATCGAGCGATTCGAGATCAGCTACCCCGGGCAGATACGGGGACAGCGCAGGCAACTCTTCCAGCGAGCCCAGTCCCAGTCGTTCCAGGAAGTATTCGGTTGTTTGGTAGAGCGTCGCTCCACCGTCGCCCATCTCCGGATACTCCGTAATCAATCCGCGGGTGAGCAATGTGCGCACCACCGAATCAACGTTGACACCTCGAATCGCCGAAATACGTCCACGCGAGACCGGCTGTCGGTAAGCGATGACAGCCAGGGTTTCTAGGGCGGCCTGTGACAGGCGTGCTGTTTGCCCGTCGAGCACATAACTGGAGACGAAATCGGCGTAATCGGCCCGCGAATACAAGCGCCACCCGGAGGCGACACGTCGCAGTTCAAATCCGCGCGGGCGATCCTTACTATCATACTCGTTCGCCAGATGTTCGAGGGTCGCCGCGATTCGGGGTATCGGCACCTGAAAGATTTCGGCCAAACGCGCCGATGATACGGGGGTATCGGCGACCATCAGCACCGCTTCCAAACCCGATTCAAGCCCGCCTGGGAGCTGGTCAATGGGGGCAATCTCACTCATGATCCAGCTCACCACTGCCCTCGTAGTCGTCTTGAACCGCCTGCGCATCAAAGTCCGCGTCCCCGGCCAGGCTGATCAGCAGCTGCCCCAGCGGATCTTCCTGGACAAAAACGATCGTTTTCTGCCTGAACATCTCCAACAATGCCAGAAAACGCACAACAACCACCAGATGTTCGCTCGCGTCGGCAACCAACGCGGTGAAGTCCATGGTCCCGTGCTCGGCCAGCAGGTCAGCAATCTCCTGGGCTTCGGCGGCAATGGTGACATTGGCGCCGTGCAGGTGCCCCAAACCTACCTCGGTGATGGGTTCGGGTTTCGGAGACAACGCTGCGGCGGCGATCTGCGCGAACCTTTCGGCACCAATCGAAAAGATCAGTTCGGGCAGCAGGGCCGCGAATTCCGGTTCCAAAGCCACCTCGCGGGGACGGCGCGCCGACTCCGCGTCGTAGCGCTCCCCCAAAAACGCGGCAGCCTGCTTGAAAGCCTTGTATTGCAGGAGCCGTGCAAAAAGCAGGTCCCGGGCTTCGAGCAATTCGAAGTCTTCTTCATCCGCCATTTCTCCGCGGGGCAGCAAACGTGCGGCTTTGAGATCCAACAGCGTGGAAGCAACCACCAAGAATTCGGTGGTTTCATCCAGGATTTTCATCCCGCCGTTTTCCGTGTCGTGGGCGCTGGCCTGGAGCTGGCGAAGATATGCAATGAATTCGTCGGTCACCTCCGCCAAGGCTACCTCGGTGATGTCCAGTTCCCGTTTGGTAATCAGGTGCAGCAGCACATCAAAGGGCCCGTTAAAATTAGTCAGGGCAAGGCGAAAACCGCCAGCCGATTCTCCCGGACCCATTTCTGGGTGATCCTCGGGAGCGCCGGTGGCGGTTTGTTCGCGTTGGTCGTCACTGAGCATGGTGCTCATTACGGGGCACCACCGCGCCAAATCAGCTCGCGGGCCAGGTTGCGATAGGCCTCTGCACCTGGGTGGTTGGCAGCATAAGTGGTGATAGGTTCGGCGGCCACGTTCGCGTCAGCGAACTTGATGGTTCGTTTGATCACGGTTTCAAACAGTTTGTCGCCAAATGCCTCGTCCAGCCGCGTGATCACCTCGCGGCTGTGCAAGGTTCGCGCGTCGTACATGGTGGCAAGCACACCATCAAGTTCAAGAACCTGGTTCAGGCGGTCTTTGACCTTGTCGATGGTTTCCATGAGCAGGGCAACCGCACGCAACGCGAAGAACTCCGCGGTCAGCGGGATGATCACACCGTGGGCGGCGGTCAGTGCATTGATGGTGAGCAGACCCAGCGAGGGCTGGCAGTCGATGAGCACCACGTCGTAGTCATCGATGACATGGCGCAGCGCGCGCTCCAGCACCTGCTCGCGGGCGACTTCATTTACCAGCTGCACCTCGGCGGCGGAAAGGTCGATGTTAGCCGGCAACAGGTCGATGTTTTCCACCTCGGTATGGCGGATCGCGTCGGTGATCTTGACGTTGCGGTCCATCAACACGTTATAGACGGTCACGTCCATCTCATGCGGATTGGTGCCGAAACCGGCAGATAGTGCGCCCTGCGGGTCGAAGTCCACCAACAATACCTTGCGGCCGTACTCGGCGAGCGCCGCGGCCAGGTTGATCGTCGAGGTGGTTTTACCCACGCCGCCTTTTTGGTTCACCATGGCGATAACGCGGGCAGGACCATGCGAAGGCAGGGCGGCTGGTACAGGAAATTCCGAGAGGGGTTTGCCGGTGGGGCCTAACGGCTGGGGCTCTTTGAGCATCCCGGCGCCGCGGACCTTGTTTGCCTGTTCCTCGCTCACGATGGGTCAACCACACTTCCCGTTTTTTCTGACTAAAATCTTGAGCTTTTGGCTCGTTTAAAGGTTATCGGGCAGCAACGACATTCTGGGTATTTTCAACTTTTTCACGGCGAGCCTTTACCTTGAACCTTAACTCAAATGTTGTATGGACGCTGGGTATGCTCTTCATGGCCTCGGCATCTGCTCGAATGAATCTGTTGTTGGCTGCTCACCCCGATTTCCGCGTGGTTAACC
The DNA here is from genome assembly GCF_044744225.1 of Glutamicibacter sp. NPDC087344. NCBI lineage: Bacteria > Bacillati > Actinomycetota > Actinomycetes > Micrococcales > Micrococcaceae > Glutamicibacter > Glutamicibacter sp. NPDC087344. Next base: position 639,006 of record NZ_JBIUXY010000001.1, read on the forward strand.
GCCGGCCGACGCGCATCCCGACCAACCACCGGGTGAGTTGTCAAGAACAAAAAATCCGCAGCCCCTCAGAAACTTGGGACTGCGGATTTTTAGACTCTGGTATGGCGTTGCCGGCTAGTGTGTGCTTTCTTCCATCAGCGCTTCATCGAACGGTCGCTGCCCCGAAAGGACCGCTTTGGCTTGTTGCAGGTCCACTTCGTTGGTCCATTTTCCGATCAGCAAGGTAGCCACCGCGTTGCCGGTGAAGTTCGTCAGGGCTCGGGCTTCCGACATAAATTTGTCGATACCAACAATCACGCCCATGCCGCCCAGCAATTCTGGACGGTGCGCTTGCAGTCCGGCGGCCAGGGTGGCCAGACCCGCACCGGTGACACCGGCGGCGCCCTTCGAAGCGATGATCATAAAGACCAGCAGGCCGATCTGCTCGCCGAGGTTCATCGGCATATCCATTGCCGTGGAGACAAACAGTGCCGACATCGTCAGGTAGATGGCGGTTCCGTCAAGGTTGAATGAGTAACCGGTCGGCACGGTAATGCCAACTACAGGTTTCGAAACCCCAACATGTTCCATCTTGGCGATCAGTCGTGGCAATGCTGATTCCGAGGACGACGTTGAGAAAATCAGCAGGTACTCGCGGGCAAGGTACTTCAGCAAGAGGAAGATGTTCAGGCCCGTCACGATGCGCAGCAGTGTGCCCAAGACAAACACAATAAAAATGATGCAGGTCAGATAGAAAGCGCCCATGAGGATCGCCATCGAACCGATGGCGGCCCAGCCGGTTGCGCCAACCACTGCGGCGATAGCGCCGAAGGCACCCAAAGGAGCAACCCACATGATCATCATCATGATTCGGAAAACTACCTTCTGGATTCCCTGAATGCCGCGAAGTACTGGCTCTCCGCTCTTGCCCATACCTTGCAGGGCGAATCCCACCAACAAGGCAACTACCAAGGTGGGCAATACCGGCAGGTCGCCAGGGATCAACGACATAAAGAATTCGACAGTTGAATTTGTGGTGGCTGGTTTGGAGGGATCGTACGGTTTCAGGTCCAGGCCTTCGCCGGGGTGGATGATGTTGCCAACGATCAGACCCAACGCCAGGGCGAAGGTCGACATGCTGATGAAGTACAGCAGCGCGAGCCCGCCGACCTTGCCGACGGTTGCCGCTTTGGCAATCGATCCGATACCCAGCACGATGGTGCAGAAGATCACCGGGGCAATGATCATCTTGATCAGGGAGACGAATCCATCACCCAGCGGTTTCAGTGCCTTGCCAAGTTCCGGGGCGACCAGGCCGACAATGGCGCCGAGAATCACCGCGGCGATCACCGAGATGTATAACCAATGGGTCCGGTCCTTCTTTTTGACCTGTTGCGGCTTGTCCGTTGCCGCCGAATCGTGCTCGGTGATAGTCATGGGGTGGCCTGTCTTGTCAGTGGGAACCAGCGCGGCTTCGTTGCCGGATGGCATTCCGTAGAATCGATATGTCCATCCTGCGCGCCCAAGTGATTTTCGTCTCCGTTGAGTTCATATTGGTCACGCACACCTCCGGAATCCGGAAATACCATCCGTGCAGCAATGACGCTAAGGGGAAAAAGTGACTGATGATTTTGCGGATCGTCCCCTGCCCCGCCCGTTAAATTCGACATCCGACCCGGCACCGCTGACCCGTGACGGGTGGTCTTTTGCGGTATTGATTTTTTCCGCGCAGATGCTGGTGGTGTTGTTGGTGGTCGCCGGTTTGGCCTTCGCGACCTATCAACAGCAAAACCGGGTCATCCGAGATGACAAACAGTCAACGGTCGCCGCGATCTCTATCACCCTGGCCAACGATCCATTCGTCAGCGGCGCCCTGGCGGGTGAAGACGCCAGCGCGCTGTTGCAGCCCTACGCAAATGAGATCTTGCTTCGCGCGCCGCTGATCGACTTCATCACCATCATGACACCCGACGGTCTTCGGGTGACCCACCCCGATCCGAACCAAATCGGCAAACCGTACTCGGGGTCCAAGGAACAGGCGCTGAACGGAGTGGTCTATGACGAGATTGCCGTTGGCACCTTGGGAAACTCGGTGCGTACCATCGCGCCGATCTACCACGACGGCAAGCTGGTGGGTATGGTCGCCACGGGAATCACCTTGCACAACCTGCAGCTGATTTATCGTAGCGAGTTGCCGCAAATCCTGTTGGTGTCCGCTTCAACGCTGCTCTTGGCAGGTTTCAGCGCGTGGTTTTTCTCCCGCTATGTCCACCAAGCCACGTTGGGGTTCGGACCGCACGGTTTGCGAAGGCTGTACGCATTTTATTTCTCCGCCCTGCACTCGGTGCGTGAAGGGTTGGTTTTGTTGGATCGCCACCACCGCATTGTGCTGTATAACCAAGAAGCAGTCCGGTTGCTCGGCCTCCCGGAGAAAGTCCCAGCCCAGGCCATGGACCCTTTGTCATTGCCAATGCCCGATACCCTGCGTGAACTGATGCGAACCGGGCGAAGCTGCAAGGATGAGATTCATTTGGGGGCGCATACGGTGTTATCGGTCTCCCAGGGTCCGGCGCGACTGACCAATGCCAGCCTGCCTCGCCTCGGTGGTGCATGGCGTGGCTGGTTCGGTATTCAGCCGGTCACCGGCCAGGTCTTGACCCTTCGGGATCTGACGGAAGTGCAAGAGTTGGCTGGCGAACTTCAGTCGCTGAAAACCTTTTCCACTGCCTTGCGCGCGCAAACGCACGAACATGCCAACCGGCTGCACACCATCGCGACCCTGATCGAGAACGGCAAGGTTGATCAAGCGTTGGCTTTCGCCGTGGATGACCGGCAACATTCGCAGCAACTGACCGATGCGATTGTGCACAGTATCGATGATGCGTACCTGTCGAGTTTGCTGGTCGCCAAGGCCGCCCAGGCTCACGAACGCGGCATCCAGCTGGAAATCAGCGCCCAGGGGCTCATTCCCGCGAATGTTTTTCAGGCTACCGACCTCGTGACCATCATGGGAAACCTCCTGGATAATGCGTTGGACGTCTCGGTGGGTACCGAGGAGGCCACGGTGTGGGTGGAGGTGACCGCGTTGGAGGATGAGCTGATTATTTCGGTAGCGGATTCCGGGCCGGGTATCGCCCCGGAGTTTTTGGAGAACCTTCTGCGTTTTGGCGTCAGCACGAAGTCCGGTAGCCAGCCGCGCGGTTTAGGCCTGGCCCTGGTGCAGCAGGCGGTTTTGCGGCTGGGTGGCACAATGAATGTTGACAATGATGCCGGGGCGATCTTCACCGTAAGTTTGCCGTTCACCCCTCGTCGTTGAACCGCTACCCAGAAACCCTGACTTTGGGAGGAGCCGATGAGCACCCTGCACGCCGATAGCGCCCCCGGCGCCAAGACCGAAAACCCGCTGCGGGTTCTGGTGGTTGACGACGAACCGGACACCGCCGCGGCCCACGCGGCCTTCGTGAACCGGGTTGCTGGTTTCACCGCTGCCGCGATAGCCGGCAACGGACAGCAAGCGCTCCATTTGCTCGCCACGGCCCATCAGCAGGGGGCGCCGTTCGACTTGGTGCTGCTGGATATGACGTTGCCGGACTTGCACGGAATCGATGTGGCCAAACGAATGCGAGGACGCGGCCTGACTACCGACATCATCGCCATTACTGCGGTGCGAGATCTTGCTGTGGTGCGTTCAGCAGTGGCGACGGGCATAACCCAGTACCTGATCAAGCCGTTCACCTTCGCCGTTTTCGCCGAGAAATTGGAAAACCATCGACGTTTCATCGCTTCCATGCGTTCCACCGGCCCCGATGCCAGTCAAGCATCCTTGGATACGGCTTTCTCAGCTCTGCGCACGGCGAGCGCGTCCACAACCTTACCCAAGGGATTGATCCCTGAAACCTTGGCTCAGATCAGCGAGCATCTGCACGCTGGTGCCGGTACCGCCTACTCGGCAACGGAATTGGCCGAGGAACTGGGTATGTCCCGGGTGACGGCACGCCGCTACCTGGAATATCTGGCCGATACACGGGCCGCCGTTAAACAACCTCGGCATGGAACCCGCGGCCGCCCGGAGTACGAGTACCGTTCGGTCTGAACCACTGCTGAGAGCTAAACCATCCCGACAGTCCCCAGGTGTCATAGGCCCTTGACCTGGTGCGGAGTACTGCGAGGCAAGGGGCGTATGAGCGAATTTTATGAGCCGCTTCCCGTGGAAGGACATCGTGTGGAACAAGCGCACGGCGAAGAACCCTAGGGTTAACGGCTGAACTGGCTGCGCGCCGGGGTGTTGGGGCCGAGGACGGTAGTGCGCCGGCGTTAGGCCTGGGCCTCGGTGTCGCCGTGGGCTCATCGTTGACATCTTCCCGCTGACCGTGTGCCCGGCAAGACTCTGCAGGGCACACTTTCAGCCGGGCCCCGCGAGCACTAAGGCTGTGGACGTAGCAACGGCAACAGCTGTTCCAGTACGGTGCTGTCTTCAATGGTCGACGGGACGGTATAGTCCTTGCCGTCGGCAATCTGGCGCATGGTTTTGCGCAGAATCTTGCCGGATCGGGTTTTCGGCAGCGCCGTCACCACGGTCACTTCACGGAAATCGGCGACCGGGCCAATATGCTGACGCACCAGGGCCACAATTTCCTTGGCAAGGCTCGATTCGTCAATCTCGACCCCTGATTTCAGCACCACGTAGCCGCTGGCGCGTTGGCCTTTAATCTCATCGGCGAGGCCGATGACCGCGCATTCGGCAACAGCCGGATGGCTTGCCAAGACCTGTTCCATGGCGCCGGTGGACAGCCTGTGGCCAGAAACGTTGATCACATCATCGGTTCGGCCCATCACAAAAAGGTATCCGTCGTCGTCGAGGTAGCCCGAGTCGCCGGTGAGATAGTACCCTTCCAATTGGCTCAAATAGGTGTCGATGAAGCGTTGGTCATTTCCCCAGAGGGTGACCAGCGCGCCCGGAGGCAGCGGAAGCCGCACCACAATATTTCCTTCTTCGCCCACCCCCAGTGCTTCGCCCAGCGCGTCACGGATCTGCACGTCGAAACCTGGCACGGGAGTGGTGGGGCTGCCTGCTTTGGCAGGCAACTGTTCCAAACCCAACGGGTTGGAGGCTATTGGCCACCCGGTTTCGGTCTGCCACCAGTTATCTACCACCGGTACATTCAACAGCTCCGAAACAAAATGGTAGGTGTCCGGGTCCAGCCGTTCACCGGCGACAAACAACGCCCGCAGGCTGGAGAGATCATAGGAAGTCATCAACTCGCCGCCGGGATCCGCCTTGCGGACGGCTCGCAGGGCGGTGGGCGCGGTGAACATGGTGGTGACGTTGTGGTCCTCGATAATTCGCCCGAAAACCCCGGCGTCCGGGGTACCCACCGGTTTGCCTTCGTAAAGCACCGTGGTGGCCCCGGCGATCAACGGCGCGTAAACGATGTAGGAATGCCCTACCACCCAGCCTACGTCCGAGGCGGTGAACATGGTATCTCCCGGATGGACGTCATACACGGCATTCATGGAAAACTGCAGGGCGGTGGCATAGCCGCCGGTATCTCGCACCACACCCTTGGGGGCGCCGGTGGTCCCCGAGGTGTACAGCACATACAGCGGATGCGTGGACGGCACCGACACCGGGGCCGCTGGTTCGGCGGTCTTGGCCAGCTGCTCCCAATCAAGCCAGTTAATCGGCGCTCCGTTGATGGGTTTGCCTTGATAGTCTTCCAGCGAATGGGCGAAGCCCTCGCGGTGCGCGACGATTACGTCTTTTACCGCTGGCTCGGCAAGGCTCAGCGCCTCGGCCACTGCTGGCAGGTATTCAATGCGCCGCGAGGGTTCGATTCCCCCGGTAGCGGCCACAATCACCACCGGTTGGCAGTCGGTAATTCGGGCAGCAAGTTCTTTGGGAGCGAACCCGCCAAAAACCACCGAATGGACAGCACCGATGCGGGCACAAGCAAGCATAGAAATCAGCGCCTGCGGAATCATGGGCAGATATATCAATACGCGGTCTCCGACCTTCACTCCGCGTTCGGTCAGCACCCCGGCGAACAGCTCTACCTCGTGCAGCAGCTGGGCATAGGTGAAGTCCTGTGTGATTCCCAGCATGGCGGAGTCGTAGATCAAGGCCGTCTGATCTGCCCGACCGGCCGCCACATGGCGGTCAAGTGCGTTGACCGACAAGTTCAACATTCCATCGGGAAACCAGCTGTACAGCGGCTTGCGAGATGCATCGACGGCCACCGTGGGTTCTGTGTCCCACTGGATCTCTTGGGCAGCTTCAAGCCAGAAGGTTTCCGGATCGGTGCTCGCCTGCTCAAAGGCCTGGCGGTAGGTCTGCGCCATGGTGTTCTCCTCCGGCGTCGGGCTTCGCTGCCCGGCGGCCTGTTAGATATAGGACTCGTCCTCGTGCAACTAAGCCTATGAGCCCAGTCACACAATAACAACCCTCGTGTATACAAATTTATCGGTTTATTCAAAAGAATCCGCAAATTTTCCCCAGAGTTGGCAATTTATGTATACACTCGAAGCATGAGAGCCAGTGACAAGGTCTACGAGAGCCTGCGCACCGACATTGTCGAGTGGCGTTTGCACCCGGGCACCGTGCTTGCCGAAGTTGAACAATCCGAACGGCTTGGTGTATCCCGCACCCCGGTGCGCGAAGCGCTTGCACGATTGGTGGCCGACGGGCTGGCGGTTGCACAACGCGGTCGAGGTGTCGTGGTTTCAGAGGTCAGCGAAGACCATCTGGAAGATCTTTTTGTCTTGCGACGAGCCTTGGAAATTACCAGCGCCAGGCAAGCCGCAGCTTCTGAAAACCGGGCCGAATTCGCTTCGCTGGCACAAAAATTTGATCAAGCCGTGGACCTCGCAGACCTCTCGGGCTCCCGCGAGGACTATTACCAGCTCGTCACACACCTCGATGACACGGTTGACGCAGCCGCTAACAATCCCTATCTGGCCACCGCGCTTCGCACCCTCCGGGTCCATCTGCAAAGGGTGCGCAGGCTGGCCAAGGACAACCCCACCAGATTACGAGAGTCCGCCAGGGAACACGCGGCCATCGCGTGGGCCATCTCCGCGGGGAACGCAGAGGTCGCCGCGGCCGCCACCACAGTACACCTGCACAATTCCTTAACTCATATCAAGACCTACACCGTTGGATCCGAAAGGTAACATCTGCATGATTAACCACCCAGTACGCGTCTACCGCTCCGAAGAGAACCTGGCCCGCGAGGATCAGCTCGCCCACAAGATCGCCAAGGTTGCCGCCGATCCGGTCGAGGTGAGCCCCGAAGTCACCGAGATGATCATCAACCGCATCATCGACAATGCATCGGTCGCCATTGCCTCGCTCAACCGGGGACCGATCGTTGCCGCACGAGCCCAAGCGTTGTCGCACTCACCTTCCACCGGCGGCCAGGGCGCCTCCGTATTCGGTATTTCAACCAAGGTCTCCCCCGAGTGGGCCGCCTGGGCCAACGGTGTCGCCGTGCGCGAACTGGATTACCACGACACTTTCCTGGCCGCCGAGTACTCCCACCCGGGAGACAATATTCCGCCAATCCTTGCCGTGGCACAGCACACCGGCGCGTCCGGCAAAGACTTGATCCGCGGCATCGCCACCGGGTACGAAATCCAAGTTGATCTAGTCAAGGCCATCTGCCTGCACAAACACAAAATCGACCATGTGGCTCACCTCGGCCCCTCGGCGTCCGCCGGCATCGGCACCCTGCTGGGCCTGGATGTCGAAACCATTTTCCAAGCGGTCGGTCAGGGTCTGCATACCACCACCGCGACCCGCCAGTCGCGCAAGGGCGAAATCTCCACGTGGAAGGCGCACGCCCCGGCCTTCGCCGGAAAGATGGCGGTTGAAGCCGCCGACCGTGCCATGCGCGGACAGACTTCCCCGGTACCAATTTATGAGGGTGAAGACGGTGTGATCGCCTGGATGCTGGATGGCAAGGACGCAGCCTATGAAGTTCCGCTGCCGGCCGACGGTGAAGCCAAACGTGCAATCCTGGACACCTACACCAAGGAGCATTCGGCCGAATACCAGGCACAGGCCTGGATCGACTTGGCCCGCAAGCTGCACGGTGAGCACCCGGAAGCAACCGACCCGCAGAATGTGGCTTCGGTGCTGATCAAGACCTCGCACCACACCCACTACGTGATCGGCTCCGGGGCGAACGATCCGCAAAAGTACGATCCGACCGCATCACGCGAAACCCTGGATCACTCCATCCCGTACATCTTCACCGTTGCGCTGCAAGATGGCGCGTGGCATCACGTGGACTCCTACTCCCCCGAACGTGCATCGCGCGCCGATACCGTGGAGCTGTGGAACAAGGTCACCACCGAAGAAGATGCCGAGTGGACCCGCCGGTACCACTCGCTGGACATCGCCGAGAAGGCCTTCGGCGGCTCGGTGGTAATCACTTTGAACGATGGAACCGTGATCACCGACGAGATTGCCGTAGCCGATGCCCACCCGCTCGGCGCCCGTCCATTCGCCCGTGACCAGTACATCAATAAGTTCCGCACCCTCGCTGCAGGTTTGGTTGAAGAAACCGAAATCAACCGTTTTATCGCTGCTGCACAGAACCTGGAAAACCTGGCCGCCGGTGAACTCGATCAGCTGAACATCCAGGCCGCCGACGGTGTCATCGACGCTGCCAACGCACCTCGGGGACTGTTCTAACATGCTGTATTCAACCAAGACCCCCGCCGCAAAGCGCAGTGCGCTGCGCGAGATGTTAACCCCCGGCGCCGCCCGTCAGTTCCCCGGCGCCTTCAACCCGCTGTCGGCCAAGCTGATCGGTGAGAAAAAATTTGATGGTGTCTATATTTCCGGCGCGGTGCTGGCCAATGACCTGGGGCTCCCGGACATCGGCTTGACCTCGTTGACCGAGGTCGCCACCCGCGCCGGGCAAATCGCCCGCATGACCGATCTCCCGTCGATTGTGGACGCAGATACCGGATTCGGCGAACCGATGAATGTGGCCCGTACCATTCAGGAGCTTGAATACGCCGGTTTGGCCGGATGCCATATCGAAGACCAGTTCAATCCGAAACGTTGCGGCCACCTGGATGGCAAAAACGTGGTGGATACAGACACCATGCTCAAACGCATCGCCGCGGCCGCTGATGCCCGTATCGATGAGAACTTCTTGATCATGGCCCGCACCGACATTCGCGCGGTCGAAGGGTTAGCTTCCGCGGTTGACCGGGCCAAGGCGATGGTTGACGCCGGTGCGGATGCAATCTTCCCCGAAGCCATGAAAAATGTGGCCGAGTTTGAAGCGGTTTGCAACGCGGTCGATGTCCCGGTGCTGGCGAACATGACGGAGTTCGGCAAGTCGGAATTGTTCAACCGGCAAGAACTGGCAGATGCAGGTGTTGCCCTGATCATCTACCCGGTCACCTTGTTGCGCAGCGCCATGGGAGCAGCTGAACGGGTGCTGGATGCCATCAGTGAAGACGGCACGCAACAGCGTGAAGTGGATAACATGTTAACCAGGTCACGATTGTATGAATTGGTGGACTACGAAGCTTACAACCGATTCGACACCGGAATCTTTAATTTCCAGGTCCCCACCCTGGATATCGATTCCAACAGCGCGAATCTCTAAGCTAACACCGCAACCCTGCGGCGAAAGCTGCCTCAAGGTGCCAGCCTCCAACTGGCGGCTGGCACCTGAAGAAGCATCAACGATGTGAGTGAATGAAGAGGAGTACGAGCATGACCACCACCGAAGAAATCAAAAAGGGTCTGGCTGGAGTCGTTGTTGACTACACTGCCGTATCCAAGGTCAACCCAGAGACCAATTCCCTGCTCTACCGCGGCTACCCGGTGCAGGACCTGGCAGCCTACAAGTCTTTCGAAGAAGTTGCCCTCCTGCTGTGGAACGGCGAGCTACCTTCCCAGAGCGAGCTGACAGAATTCACCGCCTTCGAGCGAGCGAACCGCACCTTAGACCCATCGGTCAAGGCCGCCATCGACCTGCTGCCAGCCGACTGCCACCCAATGGATGTTGGCCGGACCGCAGTTTCCGTGATCGGGGCCAACCACTCGCAGTCGGAAAACTCTTCCGTTGAATCCGAATTGCTGAAATCCAAAGAGCTCTTCGCGGCTTTCCCTGCCGTGGTGGCTTACGACCAGCGCCGGCGCCGCGGCCTGGACGTTGTCCCGCCGCGTGACGATCTAGACTACTCAGCGAATTTTCTGTGGATGACCTTCGGCGAGGAGGCCGCCCCGGAGGTTGTTGATGCCTTCCGCGTATCAATGGTGCTCTACGCGGAGCACTCGTTTAATGCTTCGACGTTCACCGCACGTGTGATCACCTCAACCCTGTCCGATCTGCATTCTGCAGTCACCGGGGCCATCGGGGCACTCAAAGGCCCCTTGCATGGCGGTGCCAACGAAGCCGTGATGCACACTTTCACCGAGATCGGCATCAACAAGGAGGAATCCCGGGAAGATGCCGCCAAACGCGCGAAGGCGTGGATGGAAGACGCCCTGGCCGCCAAGAAGAAGGTGATGGGATTCGGTCACCGCGTTTACAAGCATGGCGATTCCCGTGTTCCGACCATGAAAGCCGCCTTGGATCGAATGATCGAACACTACGGCCGCCAGGAAATGTTGGGCTTGTACGATGGGCTGGAAGCGGCCATGGATCAGGCCAAGTCGATCAAGCCGAACCTCGATTATCCGGCGGGCCCGACCTACCACCTGATGGGTTTTGACACCGAGATGTTCACCCCGATCTTCATTGCGGCACGCATCACGGGTTGGACCGCACACATCATGGAGCAACGCGCCTCAAACGCCCTGATTCGACCTTTGTCCGCGTACAACGGTCCCGAACAGCGCGCCCTGTAGCGCATCGGAGATTCGACGCTCGCTTCCTCACCCTCGGTCCGACCCCTCACGTTCGGACCGAGGGTTTTGTCGTGTCGCCGACATTCCAGGGGTTCAGGTCCATCAAAGCTTGCCGCGCACCCATCCGCAAGCTATCGTTTAACGATAGATTATACCTGTCAATCGATAAGTGAGGTGAGTTGTGGGCCGATTCAGCATCCTGTCGCTCCGGGTCATTTTGACTGCAATTTTCATCGGAGCGCTCTTTGTCCAACTGGTGATGATTCCAATGATCGCCGTGAATGAGGTGTCGCGTCCGGGAATGGTTGACGTACCTGCGATCGCGTTCTTGGCGTACTTGGGAGTTGCCGGATTTGTCGTCGAGATTTGCGCGATTTGTGTCTGGAAACTGGCTACCAGAGTTGTGAGCAGCACGGTATTTGACCCAGCGTCATTCAAGTTCGTCACACCGATCATCGTGTCTGTAGCCTCTGGTTCGGCGGCAACCTTTGTCCTAGCTGCCTTGCTTGCCCCTGGCGAAGATATTGCCCCGGGGATCGTTCTGCTCATTGGCGGTTTTGGCATCTTGCTGGCAGGAATTTCGGTGATCGTTTACGTTCTACGCCAGTTGCTCGTCCAAGCGACCAGAACCGAAGCTCAAGCCGCCGCCCTGCGCACCGAGCTCGGCGGTGTCATCTAGTGGGGATCCGGGTTGATATCGATGTCATGCTTGCCCGGCGGAAGATGGCCGTTGGCGAACTCGCCGAACGAATTGGAATTACCCCGGCGAATCTTGCAGTCCTCAAAAACGGTCGAGCCAAGGCCATCCGTTTTACTACTTTGCAGTCATTGTGTGAGGTGTTGGACTGCCAGCCAGGCGACCTACTCGTCTTTGAATCCGATGATCCGCAAACCGAGGACGCTGCAAATGCCGTAGGCACTACCAATGCCTGATCTCCATCCTTTGCACCCCTAGATTATCCGGGGCCATCAGGACCGTTGCGGTAAACATCTCACCCGCGATGATACGTGGAAGCCACTGCTCGGCGTCCTGCCACATGTCCTCCACTGGCAACGCGTTCACCGGATACCACTGAGGCTCCAGTTCCCCGCTTGCGACAGGTTCGCCCTTAAAGCTTGTGGCCCAGAAGACCTGGCAATCCATATCCGACGCGGGACGTGCGGGAAAACGGAAAAGAATCGTCGCTCGATGCACCGGATGGGACACATCTACCGTGAGCGAAGTTTCTTCCTTCAGTTCCCGTACCACGGCACCGGAAGCCAGCTCTCCTGGCTCGATTTTTCCACCGGGTGCAACCACATTTCCGGCGCCGAAACCGGTGAGCTTTTTGCCCAGCAACACTTCCCGTTGCGCGCCGAATCCCCGCAGGACCAGCATCAGCACCACTGGCTGAGGATGGGTGCGCTTCACCTTCATGACTGCTCTCCTACTCGCAACGGTTAATTTACGCGCGGATGCGCCAGCTGATAGGCCTCGCGCAACGAATCGACACTGACCTTGGTATAAATCTGGGTCGTGGTCACCGAGGCATGCCCCAGCAGTTCTTGAACCACACGAACGTCAGCGCCTCCTTCTAACAGATGCGTGGCGAATGAATGCCGTAGGGTATGAGGCGAGACGTCAATGCTCAGGCCCGCCCGTTCGGCGGCCTTGGACAGAATCAACCACACGGATTGCCGTGAGAGCCGACCCCCGCGTTGGTTGAGAAACAACGCCGGGATACCTTTCCCCTTAGCGGCCAAACCAGGGCGCGAACGGACCAAATAATCGCTGACAGCCTTCTGCGCATAGGTGCCCACCGGAACAACTCGTTCCTTGGACCCTTTACCGAAAAGCCTGACCACGGCGTCCTGGGCGAAATGCAGGTCGTCCACGTCCAAGGCCACAACCTCGGAAATTCGAGCGCCGGTCGAGTAGAGAAACTCAAGTATTGCCCGATCTCGCAATCCAGCGGGGGTGTCCACAGCAATCGAATCAAGTATTTGTGTGACTTCAGCAATTGAAATGGCCTTGGGCAAAGACTGGCCAACCGCCGGTGGCTGTACCTCACGCGCCGGGTTAGGGGCGCAAATGTTCTCCAGTTCCCAATACTTGTGCAGCTGCCTCACCGCTACCGTATGGCGAGCCACCGAGCGGGGACCCAGCGCCGGATGTTCTTCGTCTCCCCGCGCCAGGTGCTGAAGGTAGCCGTTGATGTGGGCCTCCGTAATTGACGCTGGAGAAACCACACCCGCTGCTTCCAAGGTTTCCAAATAGCGTGTCAGATCCCGCCGGTAAGAGGATAGGGTGTTCTCTGCCAAGCCGCGTTCGATAGCCAGATGCTGCAAATAATGACGCAACCCCGGCGCGAAACTCGGCCCCAGCGTGAGCTCGGCAGCCCTACTGATTGCGGAGTCCCGGGTGCACGTCAAAAGGTTCATCGGGATGGCGTAGCGCAGAGAAGTTGCTCAGGCGGGCCGCATGTGCGGCCAGCAGCCCGATGACCGCGGTGGGATTGTGAATTTTTCCGGCCAGCACTTGAGCTACCGCGTCATCGAGCGGCACCCACTGGATGATCATCTCTGCCTCTTCTTCGGTGCGCGTGTGCCTCAGGTGCTCGGGAACTAGTTTCACACCCCGGGCAAGGTAGATTCGCACGGCTTCAGATGATGAGCCCGGGCTCAAAAACACATCGGTCAGGATCGACCAGTGCTCAGCGGTACGGTCGGCTTCCTCCCAAAGTTCGCGCTTAGCTGCCTCAACGGGAGGCTCCCCGGCAACGTCCAAGAGTCCGGCGGGAAGCTCCCACAGGCGCATTCCGACAGGATGCCGGTACTGGTTGACCATGAGAACACGATCCTCATCATCCATCACCAGAACGGTCACTGCGCCTGGGTGCACGATGTAGTCGCGTTCAATGGTGACGCCATCTTTCGAGAGCTGGACCGAATCATGTACCACGTGCCAAATTCGACCCGAATACACCGTTTCGCGTGCAAGCAGCGTCCGCTCGGAAAATTCATCAGTGATCCGCTGACTATGCACACTATGGTCTTTGCTCATGAAATTTGTTTCTCCTGCACTGCGCTGATATCCAAAAAGCTGACTTGCACTATGACCAGCTTAAACTCTAAGCGCACCGGTCACGAATGACTGGCGCGCTTAGTTTTGACGTTTTGACTCCTACAATTCAACTATCAGCCGCAGGAGCCGCACGGTTTAGGAGCTACGCTGAGCAATTGCCGCTTCGACCAAACCAGCGAACAGCGGGTGTGGACGGGTTGGGCGGCTGGAAAGCTCTGGGTGCGCCTGGGTAGAAACGTAGTATGGGTGCACGTTCTTCGGCAGTTCAACAAACTCAACGAGGCTGTTGTCCGGTGACGTACCGGAGAAGACCAGCCCGGCCTCTTCAAGTTGAGCACGGTAGGCGTTGTTGACCTCGTACCGGTGGCGGTGACGCTCTGCAACATCGGTCTTGCCGTAGGTTGCAGCCACAACGGAGCCCTCAAGCAGTTTGGCGTCGTACAAGCCCAAACGCATGGTGCCGCCCAGATCTCCCTTGCCCTCAACGATATCCAGCTGTTCTTCCATCGTTGCGATGACCGGGGTGGAGGATTCGGGGTCGAACTCGGTTGACGAGGCGCCCGGCAGGTCGGCAACGTTGCGCGCGTATTCAATGACCATCGACTGCAGCCCCAGGCACAGGCCCAAGGTCGGAAGCTGGTTCTCGCGGGCAAACTTCAGTGCGCCGAGTTTACCTTCCAAACCACGGATGCCGAAGCCACCTGGAACACAGATTGCTTCAGCGCCAGCAAGTGCCTTCTTGGCACCGGCTTCGGTGGCGCATTCATCGGATGGAACCCAGCGAATGTTAACCTTGGCCTGGTTGGCAAAGCCACCGGCCTTCAGCGCCTCGGTGACCGACAGGTAGGCGTCTGGCAGGTCAATGTACTTACCGACCAAGGCGATGGTCAGTTCGGTCTTCGGGTTATGGACAACATCGAGCAGACGGTCCCAGTCTTCCCAGTCAACGTCGCGGAACTTCAAATCCAAAGTCTGAACAATGTAGGCATCTAGACCCTGGGCGTGAATCACCTTAGGGATGTCGTAAATGCTCGGAGCATCGGCACAGTTGATAACCGCTTCGGTATCGACGTCGCAGGTGCGGCCAAGCTTGGCGCGCATCTCTTCAGGAATCTCACGGTCTGAACGAATAACCAGCGAATCCGGCTGGATGCCGATCGAACGCAGAGCCGCGACAGAATGCTGGGTCGGCTTGGTTTTCAGTTCCTGGCTTGGACCGATGTAAGGGACCAACGAAACATGTACGAAGAAAGCGTTTTTGCGTCCGATATCCTGGCGAACCTGACGTGCAGCTTCGAGGAATGGCTGGGATTCGATATCTCCTACCGTGCCACCGATTTCGGTGATGATCACGTCGGGAGCTGATTTTCCGTCACCCGGTTCAGTCGCCGCCAAACGCATACGACGTTTGATTTCGTCGGTGATATGCGGGATGACCTGGACGGTATCACCCAAGTATTCACCGCGGCGTTCACGTTCCAGGACCGTGGAGTAAACCTGACCGGTGGTCACGTTAGCGCTGCCTGGAAGATTTTCGTCCAAGAATCGCTCGTAGTGTCCGATGTCCAGATCAGTTTCTGCACCATCATCCGTGACGAAAACTTCGCCGTGCTGGAAAGGGTTCATGGTACCTGGATCAACGTTCAGGTACGGGTCGAGCTTCTGCATGGTCACAGAAAGACCACGAGCCCGAAGAAGATGTCCAAGGCTGGATGCCGTCAATCCCTTACCCAGGGAAGAGGCCACACCGCCGGTGACGAAGATATGCTTTGTCGTTTCAGACGACCGAGAATCACGAGTATTTTTACGCTGCACCACGGGATTTCATCCTATCACCATTCTTGTACCAAGCATCCACACTCACTGTAATGCACGGGTTAGCGAAGCCCTAGTTTGCTTCACGATTTGCGTGTTCACCTACGTAATCAGACTTTTTTCGATTCTGCCGCGGTGAGCGAACACACTAATTTCTGGGCATCTGCCAAAAGCTCCTCAGCATGCGCTTGAGCGGTGTCGGATTCCTCTTGTCCGGCGAGCATCCGAGCTAGTTCACGGATTCGCGCAGGACCGTCTAGGGAAACTACATCGCTGGCGGTGAATCCAGCACCATCATTGGACTTGGCATTCGAGTTCTTGATGACTCGAATGTGCCGGTCGGCGTAGGCCGCCACCTGCGGCAGGTGCGTCACCACGATGACCTGCACGTGCCTAGCTAGCATTGCCAGCCGTTCGCCAATGCTAACCGCGGCCTTACCGCCAACACCTTGATCCACTTCATCGAAAACGAAAGTTGGCACAGGATCGACTGCGGCGAGCACTACCTCAATAGCCAGCATCACACGCGATAATTCACCACCGCTAGCCCCCTTACCCAAAGGACGAGGTGCAGCACCTGCATGCGGTGCAAGCAACATTGAAATTGAGTCTTGGCCAAATGCGCCCGGTTCCTCAAGTTCGTTTACCTCGATCACCAGCTTGGCATCTGGCATGGCAAGGGCTGTCAGCTCGGCCGAAACCCGGGTCGACAATTTCTTGGACGCTTTACGGCGGGCATCGGATAGATCTGAGGCAAGCGCAGCAACTTTCTGTTCAAGAGCAACAACTTCTTCTTGCAGCACCTCAATACGCGAGTCGTCACCGCCAAGCGATTCCAGTCTCTTACGCGCATTTTCAGCCCAAGCAATAACTTCGTCGACGCTCGGCGCGTACTTGCGCAGCAGCTTTCCTAGATCCGCACGACGCGCCTCGACTTGCGCAAGGAGTTCAGGGCCTTCTTCATCAAGGTCCGCGACGTAGCCTGCGAGGTCACTTGAAAGCTCCGAAGCGAGGATGCCGAGTTCAGCAGCGCGCTCGGCGAATCCGGAAAGCAATGGGTCGTCACCACTGGCCTGCGCCAGCACACCCCGAGCGGTTTCCACCAATGTGGTGATTCCAGGATTTTCAAAGTCTTCGGAATCGATGACCGCTTGGGCCTGCAGGCTCGCGTTGCGCAGGGATTCGATATTTCCCAGTTTCATCGACTGCTCACGCAGAGTCTCGTCTTCACCGGGTTGGGGATCCAAAGAATCAATTTCGTCCAGCGCTAGGCGAAGGTTCTCTGCTTCCCGCACCCGATTGCGCGAGTCTTGCATCAACGAGGTCAGTTCCTTGCTTGCCGACCGCCACTGGCGGTAGCTGCGTTGATAGCTGCCAAGCAGGCGCGCTAATCCGCTGCCGGCGAAACGGTCCAAGGCGTCACGTTGGGCACCGGGTTCTTTCAGGCGAATCTGATCAGACTGGCCGTGTACCGCGACGAGTTCTTGCCCCAACTCGGCGAGTAGACCCACGGGCGCGCTACGGCCACCCACGGTGGCGCGAGAGCGCCCCTGTGCGGACAAAGAACGCGAGAGAAGTAGCTCGCTACATTGACCGGCAGGCTCAATAAAGGCACCGGCCTGCGCAGCCGCATCCAACACGTGGTGATCGGGTTCTAGATGGATCACAGCTTCGGCCAAGGCGTGGTCGGCTCCATTGCGCACCGCACCGGCGTCCGCACGGCGTCCCAATAACAATGAGAGCGCGGTAATCACCATGGTCTTACCGGCACCGGTTTCACCGGTGACGACAGTCAATCCCGGGCCGAGCGGTAATGTCGCATTGGTGATGACACCGAGGTTGGAGATCGAGATTTCCTGAATCATGGCCTGCTCCCGAAAGTCGAGTTCAAGTTCAAACGTGCACGATTAGTATATGTGTTCTAAGCGCACTTTCGTAGTTAGATTCGAAAATGAGGATAACTTTCTGCGATCCAGAGGGCTCAACCAGCTACATATGGGGTTCCTCGCCACCTACCATGGGTATTCCTGGCTCATCTTTGTGATGCGGCTCGATACTCTGCAACCCGGGACCAATCACCGGTAACGCCGTTGTGGCGGTCCGTCGGCTGTCTTCTTTTGCCGGACCGCGCCATCCAGCAATCGGCAACTCAAATTTGTTAACCAATCGTTCGGAGAACGGAGTGGTATTGAGTCTTGCCAAGCGCACAGGTGACTCGCTTCGTGTGACCTCCACACGGGCACCCGGCGGTAGATCTACTGTTCGTCGGCCATCACACCACAGGACCGCACCCGCATCCGTTCGGGTGAGCATTTCGACTGCCATCACAGAGTCCGGGGAAACTACCAGGGGTTTGGCAAAAAGCGCATGCGCAGAGATCGGAACCATGATTAGTGCTGCCACATCCGGCCAGACCACAGGCCCACCTGCCGAAAAGGAATAAGCCGTGGAACCTGTAGGCGTCGCCATAACCACTCCGTCACACCCAAACGTGGAGATCGGGCGGCCATCTACCTCGATGACCACTTCAACCATCCGTTCACGGTTTGCTTTTTCCACCGCGGCTTCGTTCAAAGCCCAGGTCTCTGCGAGACATACGTTGTCCTGCCACACCTTTACTTCGATGGCCATTCGCTCTTCAACGGTGTAGTTTTTTTCAACCAGTGCGTTGACGGTTGCCGCCAATTCGCTGCGTTCAGCTTCAGCCAAGAAGCCCACATGGCCGAGGTTCACCCCCACCAAAGGCAAACGAGCGGCACGAACCAGTTCAGCTGCCCGCAACACCGAGCCGTCGCCACCGAGGACCACACCCAATTCAATGTCTTCAACTGCACAATCGTCATGCAGTATTTCAACTCCGGGAACCGGAGCACCAGTGGCGCTCATTACGGCTTCATGGTCCTTGGCGCGCATTACCGGAACCGCACCGGCTTTGCTGAGCAACTCACAGGTTTCGAGTGCTGCGGTGATCGCTTCTTTTCTACCGGTGTGGGCGAAGACTAGGATCTTGCGCAAGGCGGAGTGCCCCTCTCAGTGATGACGAGTGATTGGCTCAACAACATGCAACTACTCTCCGGGGATCTCCGAAATTGAAGCATATCTAATCTAAGAGTAGTCAACAGCATGGATCAATGCGGTACTCTCCGCGCCATCCAGCGACTTTGCGCCGGTGCTTAGCCAGAGGAAGAACTCAAGATTCCCGTCTTGTCCGGCCAAGGGGCTTCGAGCCAGCCCGCGTAATGCCAGTCCAACCTCACTGGCCTTCTCGACAACGGCTTCCACAGCGCTTCGGCGCAGATCTGCGTTGGTGACAACACCTGTGCGGTTGAGGTGCTCTCTGCCTACTTCAAACTGCGGTTTGACCATCAGCACGAGCGAGCCACCGGACTTGGTTGCTCCTGCAAGCGCATCGAGCACGAGGCGCAATGAAATGAACGACAAGTCGGCTACCACCAGGTCGACTTTTCCACCAATATCTTGAGGGGTCAGATAACGTACATTCAGTCCTTCATGGACCGAAACCCTTGAGTCAGACCGGATTTCGTCAACTAATTGCCCGTGCCCCACATCTGCAGCAACAACATGCTCAGCACCTCGACGCAACAAAACGTCGGTAAAACCTCCGGTAGAGGCTCCTGCGTCTAAACAACGCAAACCTTTAGGAGAAATAGTAGTAAATACATCTAGGGCACCAGCTAGTTTGTGGCCTGCACGAGAAACGTACTGCTCCCCTTCAAGCGCACTGAGCTCCAACGGTGTAGTGCAGTCGACTTTCTTAGAAGCTTTACTGGTGACCAGGCCATCCACCGAAACTCGTCCGGCATCTATAAGCTTGCCTGCTTCTGTACGTGATCGCGCAAGGCCACGAACAACAAGTTCCTGATCTAATCGGTTCATCAACCATTCTCCGAACGGTTTAGTTCGTGTTGCAAGCTTCCAAACAGTTTCTCATAGATCCGGGCATGCTCGGCGATATCGTGGCCAGCCAAAGATGACAGCACGGATTCAAGATCTTGCTCGTCCAACTGTTCCGCGCGTCCTGCTGGCATACCGGGGTGTGGGCCTGGAGTGGCGGAGAAATCACTCACTGCTTTTCGCTGTTCTGACGACGAAGCATCTGAAGTCCGCGAGAGGTGAACTCAATGTCTGGAGTAGCGTGAGTGCTCTGCCGTGGATGAGCAAGCCACCAGGCATGGCAGGCTGCCCGCCACGCGTTGAGATCAGATTCATTGCCATCTACAGCAATCTTTCCGCTATCAACACGAGCGACCGCATCACCGACTTGGACCCCGTAACCTAGTACCTTAATGGTCGGGTACGGGCGGTAAATATCCGCCAAGGTGGCAATCAAATAATTCGGCCGTTGCTCCACCGGCGCACCTAGCGCGGTGACTGGGGTATCAACGCCGGTGAGCACCATGGCCGTAGAGAATCCTGCATGGAATCCTCCGAGAATATCGGTATCCAGTCGATCCCCTAACACCAGAGGACGTTTGGAATCCAAACGATCCGCGGCGCGCGAGAAGAGATAAGATTCGGGTTTGCCGGCCACACGTGGAGTTACCCCGGTGGCCAGCTTCACCGCGTGAACCAGAGATCCGTTGCCGGGGGCGATTCCCTCGGCGCGCGGGATGGTCAAGTCCGTATTAGTGGCAACCCATTTGGCGCCATTGTGAATTGCATAAGACGCCTCGGCCAGATTGCTCCAGGAGACTTCAGGATCAAAACCCTGAATCACCGCTGCCGGTTCATCTTTGTGCGACTCCACAACTTCTAATCCCCGCACTGCGATGCACTCTCGCAGATATGGGGAACCCACCACCAATACCTTGCTTCCTGGATTCAATTCGCGAGCCAGCATTTCAGCTCCGGCATCTGCCGAGCCGAACACTTGTTCAGCGGTAGTCTTCACACCCAACTGGCGTAGGTGCGCCGCAACAGACATTGGCGATCGCCCAGCATTGTTCGTAATGAATGCGTGTGCCACGTTTACCTCGGCTAGCGCATTCAGTGACTCCACTGCATCGGGAATCGCGTTGGGTCCAGCGTAAACTACGCCATCCAAGTCGGAAAGGACAGCATCAAATCCAGAAATCAGCATGTGGTGGTGGTTCCTACTTCATCAAAGGACGGGTACTACTGCGAGTCTACTTGGCGGCGTCTTCGTCAGTGATCTCCGAGACCTCGGAGAAGATGTGATCAGCATCAACCTCTACCAAACCGTCTTCTTCGTCGTGTCCCGTCTGCTCAACCTCGACGTCGGATTCTTCCTCGGTCTGGTTAGCGTCCACAACTGACTCGGCGGCTTCCTCGGCTGGTTCTTCAGTCTCGGTGGCAGCGTCAGACTCCACCAAGTCACGAGCGCGGGGTGATTCCTCCTCGTCGTCCATTTCTGGAGCAAGATCAACGATGAAAGACTCAGTCTCTTCCTCGATACCTAGTGCACGCTCGGCCACGGCAACCTGCTTCACCCAACGAGCGGCTTCCTCGGAACGGCCTGCAGATTCAAGCAGTTCTGCGTAGACAGCGAACAGGCGCGGGCTGAAGGAGAATGCACGGTTGAAGTTCAACTGTTCCAAAGTCTCCAAGGCTGCCAGCGCTTCGTCCTGTTTGCCTAGGTCGGAAAGGCAACCAGCCAAAACAATCTGCATCTCGACCTTGACCGACGGTTCAAGGTTGGCGGATTCCTCCGACTGAGCCAGTTCAATAGCCTTCTCGACGCGGCCTAGACCGCGCAACGAGTCTGCGATCAACGGCAGGTTGTAGTCCGAACCGGAGATGCGGCGGTGGGTGCGCAACTCGCGCAACGAATCAGCATACTTCCCAGCATGGTATGCAGCAATGCCCACGGCCTCGCGCACAACTGCCACACGACCGCCACGACGGGATGCAGCTAGGGTGTGCTCATATGCCAGCTCAGGATCATCTTCCAACAGACGTCCTGCCATCACCAGGTGCTTGGCAACCCAGCTAGCGGAACGATCCTCCAGGTAGCGCAACTGAGCACGAGCTACACGGTCAAGTTCCTTACCGGTAACGTCCTCATCGATCTCTGGGGACTGCGAACGGTCTGCACGATTAGAGATACGCAAATCTCCCGGGTTATGCGCCTTCTTGTCGTGACCCTGCGGATCTTCAAATTTCTTCTCACCGCGTGGTTTGAAATCGCGATCGTTCCGCTTGAAGTCGCCACCACGGTTATCATCGCGACGCTTGAAATCGCCACCACGGTTATCATCGCGACGCTTGAAATCGCCACCACGGTTATCATCGCGACGCTTGAAATCGCCACCGCGGTTGTCATCGCGGCGTTCGCCGCGGAAGCCGCCACGATCATCGTTACGCTTGAAATCGCCACCGCGGTTATCACCACGGAAGCCGCCACCGCGATTGTCGTCACGGCGTTCGCCGCGGAAGCCGCCACGATCATCGTTACGCTTGAAATCACCACCACGGTTGTCATCACGTCGTTTGAAGTCACCGCCACGGCTATCACCACGGAAGCCGCCACCGCGATTGTCGTCACGGCGTTCGCCGCGGAAGCCGCCACGATCATCGTTACGCTTGAAATCACCACCACGGTTATCACCACGGAAGCCGCCACCACGATTGTCATCGCGACGTTCGCCGCGGAAGCCACCACGATCATCGTTACGCTTGAAATCACCACCGCGGTTATCACCACGGAAGCCACCACGATCATCGTTACGCTTGAAATCGCCACCACGGTTATCACCACGGAAGCCACCACCACGATTGTCATCGCGACGTTCGCCGCGGAAGCCACCACGATCATCGTTACGCTTGAAATCGCCACCGCGGTTATCACCACGGAAGCCACCACCGCGATTGTCATCGCGACGTTCGCCGCGGAAGCCACCACGATCATCGTTACGCTTGAAGTCACCACCGCGGTTGTCATCGCGACGCTGGCCGCCACGGTCATCGTTGCGTTTGAAACCACCGTTATTTTCATCGCGACGCTTGAATCCGTCACGGGAGTTGTTGCGGTTTGAATCTGAGTTCCGGAAGCCGCCCTGTCCGTTGTCGGAACTACGGCGGAAATCGTTAGACATTTAATGTCCCCTTCAGCGGATATCTCAATACCGCAACCTTCGTGTTCGCATAAACGGAACACTTCACTATTTACAAATCACCATGCAACATCGGCATGTACGTCTACGTCCAGTCTACGGGAGTCGACACTCATACCATAGGGAAACGCATCTAATGTGTGCAGACACTCATGTGAACACAAATGGTAAAGGTCTGCCTCAGAACAGGAACTAGCAATGTGGCCGCGAATCTTGCCGAATATTCTATGCTCGCCGTCAGCGCCGAGACTACGGAAACATCTCCATGCGAACAGTTGACCCGTTAAACAGGAAAAGGGGGCCCACCAGGACCCCCACCCACACCCCACAAAGAGCAACACCCCACCCTGCGGGTTAAACAGAAGAAGGGCCCCAACACACAATGTGTCAGAACCCCTCCCCCATCTATCAAGTTAAGTCCGGCGGTGACCTACTCTCCCACACCCTCACGAGTGCAGTACCATCGGCGCAATGGGCCTTAGCTTCCGGGTTCGGTATGGGACCGGGCGTTTCCCCCACGCTATGACCGCCGTAACAATCACGAAACACACAAACCATCCAGCGGTCCAGTAGTTTCGTCCTGCAAGTCTTTTGGTGTTACCGAGGTTGTTGTCTCGTAACCATATAGTGAACGCGAACAGTAAAATCATTTTGTCGACACCACACACAGCAGCACTGTTTTATAGTGTGTTGTAAGTCATCGGCCTATTAGTACAGGTCAGCTACACAAGTCTTTGGGTCCTTGCTTCCACATCCTGCCTATCAACC